>ATWC01000017.1 GCA_000421045.1 Lachnospiraceae bacterium NK4A179 | reverse complement strand
AGGCTACCGCTACGGAATGGGCGGCCCGCATCCCTGCAAGGAGATCCTTTCAAGGTACAGGGAACTTGGCGGAGAGATACTCACCGTAGGTTCCGATGCACACAAACCTGAGCACATCGCACAGCACTTTGAAGATGCTGCTGCACTGCTTAAAGACTGCGGCTTCGAGTACTACTGCGTATTTCACGAGAGAAAGCCGGAATTTATGAAGATATAAACAGCCGGAAACACTCTCTGCGAAGCTCCGGCGAAAATCGAGTAGGGAAGATGTAATCGCACCCTACTCGCCCGCGAGCCGCCGGTCAGCTTTAGCTGACATTTTTCCTTACGGCGGCTCTGCGATATAAAAAACCGGTTCCTTCAAGCAAGCTTGAGGAACCGGTTTAATTTTTTACTCTTTTATGATCGGAGCCGGACGAATCAGTTGTTGATCAGCTTATCGTTCTCGTTGTTCCAGCTGTAAAGCTTTCTGATCTCTGTTCCGACAGCCTCTGAAGGATGATCTGCAGCCTTCTTCTTCATAGCCTGGAAGTGGATCTGACCGTTCTTCATATCCTGAATGAACTCTGAAGCAAATGTTCCGTCCTGGATATCGGAAAGAACCTTCTTCATAGCCTTCTTTGTATCCTCTGTGATGATCTTGGGACCTGTTACATAGTCACCGTACTCAGCAGTGTTGGATACTGAATATCTCATTCCTGCGAAACCTGACTGATAGATAAGGTCTACGATCAGCTTCATCTCATGGATGCACTCGAAGTATGCATTTCTGGGATCGTAACCTGCTTCAACAAGAGTCTCGAAACCGGCCTGCATAAGTGCGCTTACGCCGCCGCAGAGAACTGCCTGCTCACCGAAAAGGTCTGTCTCGGTCTCTACTCTGAATGTTGTCTCAAGGATACCTGCGCGTGATCCGCCGATGCCTGCGCCGTATGCAAGAGCCTTCTCAAGAGCCTTGCCGCTTGCATCCTGCTGAACAGCTACGAGGCAGGGAGTTCCCTTGCCTGCCTGATACTCGGAACGTACTGTATGTCCGGGTGCCTTAGGTGCGATCATTGTTACATCTACATCTGCAGGAGGCTTGATAAGGCCATAGTTGATATTGAAACCATGAGCGAACATGAGCATGTCGCCGGCCTTTAAGTTGGGAGCGATAGACTCCTTGTACATATCAGCCTGCTTCTCATCCGGTGTGAGGATCATGATAACATCAGCCTGCTTAGCAGCTTCAGCTGTTTCAAATACAGTAAGGCCCTGCTCTTCAGCTTTCTTCCATGACTTAGAATCCTTGCGAAGACCTACGATAACGTCAAGTCCTGACTCCTTTAAATTAAGTGCATGTGCGTGACCCTGGCTACCGTAACCGATAATGGCGATTTTCTTGCCTTTCAGTGCATCGAGATTACAGTCTTCCTGATAGTAGATCTTGTTAGCCATTTCTTTTCTTCCTCCTTAGTTTTTAAAAGAATTGATAATATATAAGTTCGGTAAATACTTCCGTAACTTAACTTAGGATCAGTCATCAAACCAGACAACGTCTTTGTCTCCTCTGGTGAGACCGGTTATGCCCGTACGGGCGATCTCAAGGATCTTATATCCCTCCAATAGATCAAGAAACGCCTTTATCTTGTTCCTGCTGCCGGTAAGCTCGACGATCAGCGAGGTCTGACTCACATCGATTATGTTGGCACGGAATACGTTTGCAACTGCGATAAGTCCCTCTCTTGATCTGTCGGTAACTTCAACCTTGATAAGACAGAGCTCCCTGTAAACCGAATCAGAAGGCTCAAGCACTTTGATATTTCTTACATCAACAAGCTTTGCAACCTGTTTCTCTATCTGTTCGAGTATCTCATCATCGCCGCTTGTAACTATCGTTATCCTTGTGAATCTCGGATCAGCGGTAACACCTGCAGTTATACTCTCAATATTGTATCCTCTGCGTGAAAAAAGCCCTGAAATACGGCTGAGTACACCTGATGTGTTGTCGACAAGAAGCTGGAATACTTTTTTATTTACCTGTTCAGACATTGTTTACCTCTGTCAAAATGAATGATGTGCCATAGTGTATCACTATAGATACATTATTTCAATCCTCAAGACACTTTTGAAGTGCCAGTGTCCCTGTACGAGCCACTTCCACAACGCTTACCTGTGCAAGCATGCTTATCATAAGCTGTATCTTCTCGGGGGTGTCGCATATCTGTATCATCATGAGAGTCTCTGACATATCGACTATTTCGGCTCCCATCACTTCACAGGTCTCCATTATCTCACGGCGATTGCCCTTGTTATATTTGACTTTTATGAGCATAAGCTCCCTGCAGACGGCTTTTGACTCATCAAAGGTCTTGACCTTTATGACATCGATCTTCTTATTGAGCTGTTTCTCTATCTGCTCAAGCGTACGGTCGTTGCCCTTGCTTAATATGGTCATGAGCGATCTCTCAGGATCGTCAGTCTCACCTACTGCGAGCGAACTGATATTAAATCCTCTTCTTGAAAACAGACCTGCCACTCTCCAGAGTACACCGGATCTGTTCTCCACAAGTACTGAAAAGATTCTCTTCATAAGTACCTAACCTCCAAACTCAGACAAGATCCATAGGATCGACAAGACACTCGCAGAGACATGCTCCTTTTGATTTAAGGACCTGATCTATCTTTTTGGAAACATCAGTCATATCCTTTATGAGCACATATCCCATGCCATAGGCGGATGCGATGTCATCAAGCTTCGGTAAAGTTCCTATATCAACCATCATGTATCTGTCTTTAAGCGAAAAATGCTCATACTGTCTGACCATGCCAAGATAATTATTCCTCATAACGATTATCTTCACATCAACGTTGTACTGCATGATAGTCGCAAGTTCCATCATGGACATCTGGAAGGAACCGTCTCCGCATACAGCTACTACCTGTCTGTCGGGAGATGCAAGCTTTGCACCCATAGCAGCAGGGATCGAGTATCCCATCGTTCCCATGCCGCCGGAAGTTAAAAATCTGCCTTTTCTTACGATATGATTGCGGCATGACCAGATCTGATTCTGTCCAACGTCCGCAACATAAACGGCAGTATCTTCAAGCTTTTCGGAGAGCTTACGTACAAAGAGCGCAGGATCAACATATCCGGGATGCTCCGGACGGAGAACCTTCAGATCTCTTCTGTAGCCTTCAAGTTCCTTTATCCATTCATCGGTATCGGTATCTACTTCATACTCATTCATATCCTTTAAGATATGTTTCGCATCACCGACTATCGGTATTGTCGCTCCCGCATTCTTTCCTATCTCAGCTGGATCCACATCAATATGAACAAGTACAGTATTTTCGGTGAGTACCTCAGGCTGATTGACTGCCCTGTCAGCCACTCTGGCACCGAGCATTATGATCATATCGGCCTCACGCATCGCCCTGTTTGCTGCAGGTGATCCGTTGTTTCCTACCATTCCGAAATACAGAGGATGCTCTGTGGGAAGCACTCCTATTCCCATCATTGTTGAGACAACAGGCACCTTATATTCATTGACAAATTCCATAAGTTCAGGAACCGCATTGCAGAGATGAACTCCTCCGCCGGCACATATGAGAGGCTTGCGCGCCTTCTCAAGTTCCTTTATCACTTTCTTTATCTGAAGCGTATTGCCTTTTACCGTAGGCTTGTAAGTGCGGAGCTTCACATCATCGGGATAATCAAATGCCTTCTTAAGCTCTGCATTCTGCACATCGCTCGGGAAATCAATAAGTACAGGACCGGGGCGACCGGAATTGGCGATATAGAATGCCTCCTTAACTATCCTCGGTACATCATCGGGATCCTTCACAAGATATGAGTACTTTACAAAACTCTCCACAGCGCCTGTGATATCGGCCTCCTGAAAAACATCCGAACCTATCAGCTCGGAATTGACCTGACCGGTGATACAGATCATGGGAATGGAATCCGCAAAGGCCGTTGCAATGCCCGTGATAAGATTGGTTGCCCCCGGGCCGCTTGTAACTGCGCATACTGCAGCCTTTCCCGTAAGTCTTGCCATTCCGCTGGCAGCGTGTGCCGCATTCTGTTCTGTCCTTATAAGGACTGTCTTTAAATTGCTGTGATAAACAGCATCATAAAAAGGGCATATCGCTACACCCGAATAACCGAATACATATTTTACCTTTTCAGCTTCAAGGCATTTTACCAGTGCCTGTGCTCCATTCATAAATTACCTCCTTCACCGCAGTTATTGCGGCAAAATACCGCATCCTCTTGAACTTATGCGGCTCATATGATAAATTCCTGTTTATGAATACTCTTACTTTAAGCACCATAAAAGAAAATTGCAAGTTTATATTTCCGCTTTTATCAGTATCCGCGGCACTTGTACTTACAGGTTGTACCGGCGGGACCGACAGCGCCACTGAACATTATCGAGAGAAAGTGGAAGCTTTTTCAGCCGACATGGATACTCTCTCTGCTTCCATAAACGGCATTTCTCCCGAAGATGAATCTTCAACCGAAACCATGCTTGGCTATCTTGATGACATGGATCAGCGATTTGCCGAGATGGCAGCTCTTGAAGTTCCGGAAAAATATTCCGATGCTTCCGGATATATGACTGCAGCTTCACAGTCAATGAGCGATGCAGTCCTCAGTTTTCATGTTGTATATGAAAGCTCTGATTTCGACGAGGCACTGGCCGATAAGGCAATGGCGAAATACAGATATGCATTCGAGTGCGTCGAGCAGATGTGCAACATCTTTGAAGGTCAGCAGGCCAGCATGCCGGAAGCTCCTTCAGAATAGATCAGACGGCATTTTCACTTTCATCTTCGCCTTTTTTCAGATCATCATCCATATCATCAAAATCTTCTTTATCGAATTCGGCAAGACGGGCCTTACCATTGTATGATAGGACCTTCTTCATCTTCTCGATGACATCGCCGTATGTTGTCGAATGGAAATCTGGAACCGACTTGAGATATCTGGTTTCAAATTCAAGGAACATCTTGTTCACGCCCTTGGCTTTGATCACTATCTTCTGGCCCTGTCTTACGATACGGAACTTCTTTAAAACTTCCTTCTTGTTATTAAGAGTATCAAACTGTGATTCCATATAACTGTCAACAGCATCATACAGTTCCTTGCACTTTCTGTTAAGGTTTAACATTCCTACCGTGGTAAACACGATATCGATAAGAAATACCGACCATGCCGTAACAGCCGCCACAAATTTAACTTTGTAAGGTATCCCTGCCAGAATATCCATAAGCGCAGGATGAAGTATCTTATTCAGGAAAAGGACAGCAAGTCCGAAGAATGCACCTGAAACGACACTGATACGTCCGTTGATATTTAACGGGTAATAACTGTAATCCCAGTAACGGGCATGAAAAAGCTTCTCCAGTCCCCAGCTGGTAACATACTCTATCGCACATACCAGTATGGATGAAAGAAGCATTATACGAAAAGGCGATTCTATTCCCTGCAGGAGATAGATGCTCGATATGCTGATCACAGCGTAGATAGGACAATACGGCCCTACAAAGCAGCCCCTGTTCATAAACTTTCCCTGTTCGGCAAGTGAGAACACGGAAGACTCATAGGCCCAGCCTATCACTCCGTAGATAAGAAGCAGGCAGGATAATGTAGGAAAATCCATGCCGCAAAGCATAAAAGGATGTAAAGTAATACCACTCATAAATAGCCCCTCAGTTTACATAATTCAAAACTGCTGAAGAGATGATAACATAAAAGTCGAGACAAATAAAGCCTTTATACCCTGTAGGGCATTCTGCCCCTTATAGTCTCGGAAGTCGCACACAGTTTATCCGCCAGACAAAGCAGCGCTCCTTCCCTGGTCTTTGGCGGCATGGGCGTCAAAGGAAACATGTGATGCTTTATCATATCCGACTCCACATGCTTCAGATCAAAATCTCTCTTAGCCTGTGCATGAGCCTTTCCCGGATGTGTAAATCCGTGGATCATATGCTCCGGTTTCTTCTCATGCCAGTCATAAAGAAAATAATCATGAAGCAGAGCACCTCTTATCAGCGCATCCTCATCAACTTTTATCCCGAACTTGACCGCTATGAAATAAGCTGTCTGAGCCACATGGATACAGTGCTCCATCACGGTGGTATCACCATGCTGGATGAAATTACGCATCTCATTGAAGCGGGAATCTTTTCTTGTTTCCCTGAGTATTCTTCTAAACTTCATCTCCTTATCGGGAGGAAGTCTTCTTAAAAACAGATAAGCGGGATTCATTACTGCCTCTTTACTATATTATCTTTGTCCTTGAATATGTGTCCGGCAGGTATCACACCGCGCACACATGATGTAGGATATACACTGCTCTCTCTTCCGATCACGGTTCCTGGGTTAAGTACGGAATTGCAGCCCACTTCAACATGATCTCCAAGCATTGCTCCGAACTTCTTTAAACCGGTCTCTATCTTTTCTTCTCCATCCTTAACGATCACAAGAGTCTTATCGCTCTTTACGTTTGATGTGATGGATCCTGCACCCATATGAGACTTGAAGCCGAGTATTGAATCTCCCACATAGTTGTAATGAGGAACCTGCACATTATCAAAAAGGATGACATTCTTAAGCTCGGTTGAATTGCCTACCACGCAGTTCTTTCCAACTATTGCCTTTCCTCTGATAAAGGCGCAATGCCTGATCTCAGCATTCTCATCAATGATGAGCGGACCTGAAAGATAAGCGCTGTCGAAAACCTTTGCGCTCTTTGCTACCCATATATCCTCACCGCGCTTTTCATAAACTTCAGGATCAAGTTTTGCACCAAGTTCCTTTATAAAATCACCGATGAGCGGGAGCAGTTCCCAGGGATACTCATGTCCCTTAAAAAGATCCGCTGCTATAGTCTTATCAAGATCATACAGATTTTCTATCTTTGCATTATTCATAGTTAGTCTCCTTACTTTCCTTTTTTGTAATATGCGGCGGCATAATCAAAGCATCTGTGAAGCTCCCCCGTATTATTGAGGGTCTTCACCTTTTCAGTATGTTTCACCACAAAATCATTCATCTTCTTTGTATATTCTTCGCAGCTTACTTTTCCTTCAGCCACACCCGTAAGTCCCATCTCCCAGCTGGCCGTGAGTTTTGGATTTAGCATTGATCCTATGGAATACCTGACCACATCAAATACCATTTCACCGCGCAGCTCCGGAGTGATGATCTGGGTCTTTTTGTTCAGCTTAAGATACCCTATGCGGAAAAGCTTCTCAAGTATGCCTGCCCTTGTGGCTGATGTACCTATGCCTGAACCCTTTATCTGGGCACGCATCTCTTCATCCTCAATGAGCTGGCCCGCATTCTCCATTGCAAGTATCAGCGAACCGGAATTGTAACGCTTAGGCGGGGAGGTTTCCCCCTCTTTTATATCCAGAGAAGAAAGCGCAACCTCACTGTTCTTTTTAAGACCTGCGATCTGTTTTAAGAACTCAGGATCGGATACACTTATCTCTTCATCTTCTTTCTTATCATCATTTTCATCATTTTCACGGTTCTGTGCTGCATCTTTTTTCTTTAAGAAACTGCATCGCATCACTCTTTCAAAGCCCTCATCCTCAGTAACCTTGAAAGTCGTAAAGAAACTCTCGCTTCCTGTCGCTATGCGCAGCTGATATTTCTTAAAGACAGCAGGCGGGCAGAACACCGAAAGAAAACGCCTTACCACCAGTTCATATACTTTGGCAGAAACCGGCGACAGAGATTCCAGATTTCTGTATCCCTGACCTGTGGGTATGATCGCATAGTGATCCGTTATCTGCTTATCATTTACATATCTTGTCTTTGCGATATTCTTCCATGCACCGGCTTCAAGCACTTCTTTTGCCTCAGCGCTGCACACGGGATAATTCAATAAGCCTTTTATATTTGAATCTATGACCTTTGCGACAGCGGTTGAAAGCACTCTCGCATCGGTTCTCGGATATGTGGTCAGCTTCTTCTCATAAAGCTCCTGCGCGATCTTTAAGGTATCATCCGGTGATATCTTAAAAAACTTCGAGCAGATATTCTGAAGCTCTGCCAGATTAAACAAAAGCGGAGGATTCTTCTTCTCGGTCTTCTTATTGTTCTCGAGTATGACTCCCTTTGTTCCTCCTGCTGTTTCCGGATCGGCCTTTATCTTTTCGATAAGAGCTTCCGCATCCTTTCTTTCCTTAAACCCATTCTCCTTATAAAGCAACGGAGAATCCAAATATGCAGAGCCCTCGAAGGCCCTCCATTCTGCCTCTATATTCTTTCCGCAGATATCAAAGTTTCCGCACACCCTGTAGAACGGAGTCTTCTTAAATGCTCTTATCTCGCGTTCTTTAAGAACTACCATGCCGAGTACACAGGTCATGACACGTCCCACGGAAATAACAGCTTTGTCAGCCTTAAGATAGTTCTTTATATGCTGTCCGTATTTCAGGGTAAGGGCACGCGAGAAATTGATGCCCATCAGATAGTCTTCCTTAGCCCGCAGATATGCGGCATCGCTTAACGCGTCATAAGCTGAAATATCTTTTGCTTCACGTATCCCGCGGAGTATCTCTTCCTCAGTCTGCGAATCGATCCAGACTCGTCTCTCATCCTTCCCTTTTACATTCGCTTCCTGTGCGACCAGTCTGTAGATATATTCACCCTCACGTCCCGAGTCGGTGCAGACATATATGGTCTTCACATCGGGTCTGTTAAGAAGTGAGCTCACCACCTTAAACTGTGCTGCGGATGCCGGTATCACCTCATACTTATATTCATCCGGTATGAAAGGAATGGTATCAAAACTCCAGCGTTTAAGTTTCACATCATAGCTTTCAGGATAGCTCATGGTCACGAGATGACCGACGCACCAGGTCACGACTGCCTGTTCGCATTCGAGATATCCGTTGAACTTCTTCATATCATATTTGAGAGCCTTTGCAAATTCCTGAGCAACAGAAGGTTTCTCTGCTATAAAAAGTACCTTGTCTCCCATCAAAGATCCTCGAGGCTCACTAATTTGATATTACCTTCGGAAACACTCATGGCCTTCAGTTCATCCGAAAAACCTGCAGCACTGAAAATGTATATTTCATCGGCCGAAAGACCTGAAGCCCTGATAGTCTTAAGACATGAAGTGTATTCCTGCACTCCTGCGTCCTTCATTGAAACAGGACAGAAGCCCAGGATATTCTTCCCGTTTTCATCCTGAAGGATAATATCTATGTTTCCGCTCTTGCCCTGCCACTCACCGCTTCTTACGGCATTGATCACAAGAGCGCCGCTTTCATTAAGTATACTGAGATATTCAGCACAGACTTTTTTGATCCCCGTGAGATAAAAGGACTCTATCTCTTTTCTGACTGCAGCATCATAAAACTCATCTGCGCTCACCATCTCAAGCATGCCCTTGTTCTCATAAAGGAAGAGCATGAAAAAGCGAAGATACGGAACGGTTATCCTGTATATTCCCTTCTTGGCATTGGCATTGTTCGCACCTTCAAAAGAGAATACCTTTTCAACCAGTTCCATCTCCATGAGATTTTTAAGATAAACACTTATCTTTGCTCTTGAGTAACCTGTGCTCTGATGTATGTCATTTAATTTATCGAGCCCACCGGCCAGGCAGTGAAGCACCGTACTGTAAACACCAAGTTCTCTAAGTTCAAACGCAACGATACTCCTGCCCTCACTGTACATGAAGGAGGAAGGATCGAGTATATTTTTCTTTATGTTTTCTTCCGGACTAATTTCATCGGAAAAACATTTCCAGTATGCGGGATAACCTCCCAGTATACTGTAGACTTTGATGCAGTCCCCTGTAGAATACCTGCTGAAATATTTCACGCAGTCAAGGAAGCCCAGTTCGGGAAGCTTATAGAAAGTATCGATCGATACCGCGCTTCTTCCTATCGAAGGAACCAGATCATTTTCAACGAAACTGACAGATGATGAGATCAGCAGACACATCACCTGAGATTCAGCTTTATTTACAAAATCTATGAGTTCTGTCATGAAGCTGTCGGAAACTCTGAGTGCATCCTGAAATTCATCAATGACCAGGACAAACTTCTCACCCTGCCGTCCTCTTGCCTTGAGTGCAGCATCAAATATCTCGGCATAGCTGCAGTCTTTGCCGCTTGAAGACTTAAGTCCCGCATCTGCTGCAAAGAACATCCTCTGCCACAGATCCGCACATTCTCTCGCAAAAAGAAAGCAGGAAGGCAGACCCTGTGAGAATTTTCTGCACAGGGCTGTCTTCCCGACACCTTTATGTCCGTATAAAACTGTAATAGAGCTTCCTTCGCTGTTATATCTGCTCTTCAGGAAGGAAAGCTCCTTCTTTCTGCCTATAAAGCTCATGACTTGGCTTCAATAAATCCCTTTGCCTTAAGAAGCTCTGCGCAGAGAACGGCTCCGCCTGCAGCTCCTCTTAAAGTATTGTGTGCAAGTCCTACAAACTTCCAGTCATAGACTGTATCTTCTCTTAAACGTCCTACGCTGATTCCCATGCCGCCTTCATAATCAACATCGAGGGCAACCTGAGGACGATTATCTTCTTCAAGATACTGGATGAACTGCTTGGGTGCGCTGGGAAGACCTAACTTCTGAGGCTCGCCTGAGAACTTAACCATCCTGTCGATGAGTTCTTCCTTTGAAGCCTTCTTGCGAAGCTTTACAAATACTGAAGCTGTATGTCCGTTAAGAACCGGTACACGGATGCACTGGCTTGTGATAATGGGTTCCTTGGCGGGAACGATCACGCCGTTCTCGATATTACCCCATAAACGGAGAGGCTCCTTCTCGGACTTCTCTTCCTCGCCACCGATGTAAGGTATGATGTTTCCTACCATCTCGGGCCACTCTTTAAAGTTCTTGCCTGCACCTGAAATAGCCTGATATGTTGAAACTACAACCTCATAAGGCTCGAACTCCTTCCATGCTGTAAGCACGGGAGCATATGCCTGGATCGAGCAGTTGGGTTTAACAGCGATGAAGCCCTTCTTTGTGCCGAGTCTCTTCCTCTGGAACTCGATCACATCTGTATGCTCGGGATTGATCTCAGGTACGATCATGGGAACATCGGGAGTCCAACGATGAGCGCTGTTGTTTGAAA
This sequence comes from Lachnospiraceae bacterium NK4A179, assembly GCA_000421045.1. GTDB lineage: Bacteria > Bacillota > Clostridia > Lachnospirales > Lachnospiraceae > NK4A136. Next base: position 44,680 of record ATWC01000017.1, on the reverse strand, counting down.
CAACAGGTGTCTCTGTCTTTGCATAAGCTTCCTCGATAGCCCTTATCTCATCCTTTGTCATATCTACTGCCGAAAAGCACATATCAACCTGTGAAGCTACCTTCTCCACATCGTTGACGTTCATTACGATCATCTTCTTTACTGACTCAGGCATGGGAATATCAAGCTTCCATCTGCTGCCTACAGCCTCTTCATAAGTCTTGCCCTCACTTCTGGGACTTGCTGCAAGCACGGTTACCTCAAACCAGGGATGCTCTGCAAGTATTGTGATGAATCTCTGTCCTACCATGCCTGTTGCGCCAAGCACTGCACATTTTAATTTTTCCATAGTTAATTTCCTCCTTCTATCTGTCAAGATATTCCTTATATCTCTTTACAGCTGTCAACATTGCCTGCTCACCCGGAGCACCGTCCGTAAGTCTTCTCTCAACGCAGGTCTTAAGCGATACCGCTTCATATATATCATCATCAAACATCGGGCATATGTCCTTGAACTCATTTATATCAAGATCATCTATGGCCTTGTCTTTTTCAATACAGTAAAGCACAAGTCTGCCGATGACTGAATGGGCATCGCGGAAAGGCATTCCCTTTCTCACCAGATAATCAGCCGCATCTGTGGCATTGGTGAACCCGTTCTTTGCGGAAGCCTCCATCACGTCATTATTAAACTTCATGGTAGAAACCATTCCCTCAAACATCTGGAGAGATTCCCTGACGGTATCTATCGCATCAAAGGAAACTTCCTTATCCTCCTGCATATCCTTGTCATATGCAAGCGGGATTCCTTTCATGGTTGTGAGCATACTCATCAGTGCCCCATATACACGACCGGTCTTTCCCCTTACTAGCTCAGCTATGTCAGGATTCTTCTTCTGGGGCATTATCGAAGATCCTGTAGAGAAGCCGTCGTCAATAGTGACGAATCTGTACTCGTTGGAATTCCAGATGATTATCTCCTCCGAAAACCTTGAGAGATGCATCATTATAAGTGAAAGCGCATCAAGGAATTCTATAAGATAATCCCTGTCCGAAACCGAGTCCATCGAATTTCCGGTTGGCCTGTCAAAACCAAGCGCCTTTGCGGTAAATTCTCTGTCGAGCGGGTATGTGGTGCCTGCAAGCGCCCCTGATCCCAAAGGACAGGTATTCATTCTGGTCTTTATCGAAGCAAGTCTGTCCCTGTCACGCATGAACATTTCAAAATAAGCGCCCATGTGATGAGCCAGTGTAACAGGCTGAGCTTTCTGCAGATGTGTGAAGCCCGGCATATAGGTGCAGATATTTTCTTCCATGATATGAAGTATTGCTTTCTGAAGCGCCTTCACATCTTCACTGACCTCTGCACACTGCCTTCTTATATAGAGCTTCATATCCAGAGCGACCTGATCGTTGCGGCTTCTTCCGGTATGAAGCTTCTTTCCCGCATCACCGATCATTCCGGTCAGCTTTGATTCCACAAAACTGTGTATATCTTCAAATTCATCGGTTATCTCAAGACTTCCGTCCTCGATACCGGCTTTGATCTTCTTAAGTCCTTCAAGGATATCATCCTTTTCCTTCTCCGAGATGATCCCCTGTGCTGCAAGCATGGAAGCATGAGCCATGCTGCCTTCAATATCCTCAGCATACAGCCTTTTATCAAAATCTATAGAAGCATTGAACAGGTAAACATTCCTGTCTGTCTCCTTTGTAAATCGTCCGCCCCAGAGCTGAGCCATAACATCCTCCAAAAATTTCTACGTAAACTTATCTATTTTTACCACAAGACGTCTTTCATTTCAAGCATATGTACCAAAGGAGACACTATATTCTCCGTCCTCAGACATTTCCATTACTATATAGCTTTTCCTGCTTCCGCCGCGCGGCCTTGATATGGAACCCGGATTGAGTATGCGCACATCTCCGAAAGTTTCATCGACCGGCTGATGGATATGACCGAAAAGTGCTATGTCGCAGTCATTTTCCTCGGCCGAGTAGATAAGATTGTCATAGCTCATATATACTCCCTGGCTGTGACCATGGGTACAGAAAAACCTGTGGCCGCACAGATCGAATACCGCCACAGGCTTAAGATTCCTCTCATATCCGTCACAATTTCCGCGGATAAATATACACGGGTGAACCGGCACCTGCATTGCTGCTTCCAACTCGGAAGTGTCTGTCTCCAGATCCCCCAGATGTATGAGCATCTCAGGCTTTTCCTTTTCTATCACATCGATCACACTCTGAGTATCCCGGTGTGAATCACTTACAACAAGCACCTTCATTATTAAACAAACGTTTCCTTTCCCATAAGGACCGTATTCTGAAGTGTGCCTATGGAAATGTATCCTTCCATAAGCGCTCTTATATCACTGCCTTCTTCGGCAGATTCAAGCGGCCCGCTCTTTAATACAACCTGCTTTTCATCTCCTTCACCTTCCATTACATACCAGTCATTCCAAAACGGAGTTGCGGCAGGGAAGCGTCCGGTAAGCACGCCCTTATAATCCTTCATATGACAGTTTGGGAAATTGATGCTCCATATCTTTCCCTTTCCGGCATCCTTATTTATGTATTCGGAAAGCAGTGTTCCAAGCATCTCATCGCACACCTCGGTTATCACTTCATCAAAACCATGTGCGTGTATCTTACGTGTTTCGGGATCGAGACTGCATTCATTGAAGCCCTGCGAAAAGCATATTGCGGGTACTCCGTAAAGAATAGCCTCCATGGCTGCACCTACTGTTGCGGAATAGAGCACGTCAAAGCCGCAATTAGAACCTGCATTGATCCCGGAAAGGACCAGATCAGGCATCTCATCCTTAAGGAGCCCGACCAGACAGGAACGCACACAGTCAGCAGGTGTACCGTCAAGAGCATAGGCCTTCACTTTCGGCACAGGAAAATCATATTCACTTATATGCATATTGCGGTCGAGGGTGATATGATGCGACATTGCACTACACTGCTTAAGCGGTGCCATGACAGTCACATCTCCGAGAGCCGCTGCCGCCTTTGCAAGTTTTATTATCCCAGGTGAATCTATCCCGTCATCATTGGTCACAAGTATCCTCATAAAACTCCTTTAATTTCTCTTTATAAGCTCCATCGCATCCTTTACGGATTCCACCGGAACCAGTTTTAAACCATTAAAAGATTTCTTATTCTTAAAACGTGACATGCACACGGCAGGTATCACGCATATCTCATATCCCATATTTGCCGCTTCGCTAACTCTCTGCTCTATGCGGCTCACACTTCTTACTTCACCCGAAAGGCCTATCTCTCCGATAGCTATGAGCTTGTCACCTGCCGGAGCATTTAAGAAACTTGATACCACAGCCATTGCTATGGCCAGATCCACCGCAGGCTCGACGATACGCATACCACCTGCAATATTTACATAGGCATCGCATTCTCCGAGATGAAGACCAAGTCTCTTTTCGAGCACAGCCATCAGCAGGTTAATCCTGTTAAGATCCGCACCTGATGACTGACGCCTCGGGATACCAAAGGCCGTCCTGCAGACAAGAGCCTGTATTTCCAGAAGTATTGGTCTTGTCCCCTCTATGGTGCAGCTTGTGACCGTACCGCTCGCATTCTGCGGCCTGCCCTCAAGCAGATATTCGGACGGATTCGGCACTTCCTTCAGTCCGCTTCCTTCCATCTCAAAAACACCTATCTCATTTGTGGAACCGAAACGGTTCTTTACTCCGCGCAGCACTCTGTAGGAAGCATGCCTGTCTCCTTCAAAATAAAGCACGGTGTCCACCATATGCTCCAGCATTCTGGGACCAGCGACCGTACCTTCCTTTGTCACATGTCCGACTATAAATATCGCGCAGTTCAAAGTCTTGGCAAGCTTAAGAAGCACCGCTGTAGACTCCCTGACCTGTGATACGGAGCCCGGGGTTCCCTGTATCTCATCATTAAACATGGTCTGTATGGAATCTACCACGCATACTGCCGGTTTCTCTTCCTTAACCACTTCGGATACAGACTGCAGATCGGTCTCGCACAGGAGCTTTAAGGAAGATGAAAATTCACCCAGTCTTTCTGCGCGCATTTTTATCTGCTTCGGTGATTCCTCTCCCGAAACATAAAGAACATTTATACCTTTCTCTGAAAACATTCTGCAGACCTGCAGAAGAAGTGTCGACTTTCCTATGCCCGGGTCACCGCCCACAAGTATGAGCGATCCGGGAACAGTCCCGCCTCCCAGCACGCGGTCGAATTCTGCGATGCCGGAAGCTAACCTGTCTTCATCACCTAACGGGATTTCCTTTAAAAGAAGAGGCTTTGAAGCCTCAGCCAAAGCTTTCTGTATCCGGCCGGTCTTTACTGCCCGGTCGGATACACTGTGTTCCTTCATGGTATTCCATTCCCTGCATGACGGACACTGTCCGCTCCATTTTGCGGACTCATATCCGCATTCAGTGCAGAAGAACACCGTTTTTATCTTTGAAGCCATAAGTTACTCAAGCCTTTTTTACAGAAACAGCAACCTCACCTGCACCTGCAAGTTCAACGCTGAGCGCAAGCTTTCCGCCAAGTGCGGTCTTCATCTTTCCTATATCCTTGCCACCGACCTTTACATCATATCCTGTCTCTTCGGCAAGTCCGAGAGTTATCTGTGCATCCTGGGGACCTTCAACAGTAAACTCAAGACTGTCTTCAGTCTCCTTAAGTCCTGTAACTGCTGTTCCGGGAACTGACTCGTAAAGCACCATTCCGTTCTTCTCAAGTCTTGTGATCTCATTGTAGGTCTTAACCTTCATGATATCACCATCGTGCTTGAAGTCTTCCTTCTTAGCCTTTTCATTCAGTGTAAAATCACCAAAGCTTATACTTCCGTTACTTTCGGTGCGGATCAGTTCTTTTACCACTGCCATTTTTCTTTCCTCCTGTCTTTCTGCTGTTTGCTGTTTCTTTACCTTTTATCTCAAATACGGCTTTGTTATCCTTGAAAACCACATTGACTTCATCGCCCTGTTTTATCCTGCCGGAAAGTATCTCCTCCGAAAGCGGATCTTCTATCTCACGCTGCACTGCACGCTTTAGAGGCCTTGCCCCCATCACCGTATCGGAAAAGTTATCCGCCAGATAATTTGCTGTGGCAGCCCTTACTTTAAGCCTGATGTCAAAAGCATTCTCTGCACGCTTTGAAAGATCGGCCGTGATAAGTCCCGTTATCTTTCTCATGCAGTTTTTGTCCAGCATGTGGAATACTATAGTCTCATCTATCCTGTTTATGAATTCCGGTCTGAACAGGCGCTTAACTTCATCCATGACGCCGGTCTTCATTCTCTCATGCTCGGATGCCGCATCACTGTGAGCCGTAAAGCCCAGATGCTTGGGAGAGATTATCTCCTTTGCTCCGGCATTGGAAGTCATGATGATGATCGTATTTTTAAACGACACCTTCCTTCCCTGTGAATCAGTGATATGTCCGTCATCAAGAACCTGAAGGAGCACATTGAACACATCGGGATGAGCCTTCTCGACTTCATCAAAAAGCACTACCGAATAAGGATGCTGTCTTACACGTTCCGAAAGCTGTCCGCCATTATCAAAGCCGACATATCCCGGAGGCGAACCTATCATCTTTGAAACGGAATGTGCTTCCATATATTCTGACATATCAACTCTGATAAGTGAATCTTCAGATCCGAATACAAGTGCCGCAAGTGCTTTTGAAAGCTCTGTCTTGCCCACACCGGTAGGTCCGAGGAAAAGGAACGAACCAACCGGGCGTCTTGGATCAGCAAGGCCTGTACGTCCGCGCCTTACCGCTCTGGCCACAGCGCTTACCGCTTCATCCTGACCGATCACACGCTTCTTAAGTTCATCCTCAAGTTTAAGAAGTCTTTCGCTTTCCTTTTCACTGAGCCTGCTTAAAGGAATACCTGTCCACGCGCTTACTGCTGCTGCGATGTCATTCTCATCAACAGTTATATCCTTACGCTTTCCTTCTTCCCTTACTCTGAGTTTTTCTTCCTTTGACTTAAGCGCTATCTGGCTACGCTTTAACTCACCTGCCTCAGCAAATTCCTCTTTGCTGATCGCATCTTCAATCTGTTGATCAAGATCGGATATCTTTTTCTTAAGCTCCGCAAATTTCGGAGATATGGCACAACCGTCAGTCTTTTTTCTTGCACAGGCTTCATCGATAACATCTATTGCTTTATCGGGAAGATACCTGTCAGAAATATATCTTTCGGAAAGCTCTGCCGCTGCCGTAAGAGCTTCATCGCGTATCTTAAGTCCGTGGAAATCCTCATATCTGTGCCTGAGTGTCCTTAAGATCTCAACGGTTTCTTCAACCGTGGGCTCATCTACATTTACAGGCTGGAATCTTCTTTCAAGCGCTGCATCTTTGGCAAAATACTTTCTGTATTCCGAAACCGTGGTCGCGCCTATCATCCTGAGTTCACCTCTGGCGAGCGCAGGCTTCAGGATATTTGAAGCATCTATAGAACCTTCGGCACTTCCGGCACCGACTATTGTATGTATCTCATCCATAAAAAGGATAACGCTTCCGTCAGCGGTGACTTCAGCCATAAGCCTTTTAAGACGTTCTTCAAACTCTCCTCTGTAACGGCTTCCGGCAACCATTCCCGACAGATCGAGAGAGATCACCTTCTTATCCTTCAGTTCATCAGGCACATCACCGGCAGCTATCCGCTCGGCGATCCCCTCTGCTATGGCAGTCTTACCAACCCCGGGCTCACCCACAAGACAGGGGTTATTCTTTAAACGTCTGCAGAGTATCTTGATAACCCTGCCGATCTCATCTTCCCTTCCTGCAACCGGATCAAGCTTCTTCTCGGCAGCAAGCGCTGTCATATCCCGACCGTACTGAGAAAGCATCGGTGTTCCCTGCTTGCCCTGCTTGCGCAGGCTTCCGGCGAGATTCTGAAGATATGCGGAAAGCCTGTCGTCAACAGCTCTTCCCGCCTCTTTAATAAATGTCGCAGGATCCATTCCGCATGCATAAAGAAGCCTTACTGCCGTGCAGTCCTTTACTGCAAACATGGCAATAAGAATATGCTCCGTTCCTATGCTCTTTGATCCTGTCTTTCCTGCAATGCGATCAGCCTCTTCCAGAACGGAAGAAGCTTTTACGGAATATTCCTTTTCGATATGTCCCGCGTTCCTGAACAGGGTATCATCGTTGCCTGCGAAAAAAGCATCCCGCATCAGTTCCATAACACGGTCAACGCTTATCTTATGCTCCTCAAGTATCGCAGCGGCAGTTCCCCGCCCCTCTCTGATAAGCCCGAGAAGTATATGTTCTGTACCAATATATGCCGAATCCGACATTGAAGCGAAGGCGGCGGCAAACATCAACGCCTCACCGACGCTCTCTGTAAAGGCTCTCATTCTCCTTTAACCTCTGACTGTTCCATATAACTCTTATCAAGCATCGTATGCAGCACTTCCGCATTGATGCCTTTGCACTTTGCCTTTGCGCATATCATCTCTATATCTTTCTTCAGATCATCCATATCGGCATTCTCTCTGTAGGATATATCAACTGCTGCGCCTCTTCTGTTGTCCACACGAAGATAGCCCTCTTCCTTAAGCAGGTTGTAGGCCTTCCTTACCGTGTGCATATTTATACCGGCCTGCTCGGCAAGCTGCCTGACCGAAGGAAGCTGCTGACCCGGAAGCATTCTTCCGTAAGCAATATGTCTAATGACCTGATCGCGGATCTGCATGTAGTAAGCTTCTTCACTTTCAAAATCAATAACGATATCAATCTTTTTTGTCTTCATAAGCAAAGCTCCTTTTGTTATAAAAATATTATAACAAAAGGAGCTTTCTGTCAATCAGCCTCGCCGATTGTACCTTATAAAATCCAGATGATCACTCATCATCCTCATCTTCATCTCTTCTGTTTCTGACTACTCTTGCAGAAGAACGTCTCTGAACTGTCTGACCTGAAGATCTTCTTGCAGGGCTTCCTGATGAAGAACTGCGTCTTACCTGAACTCTGCCGCCTTCCGGTCTTCTGTCTTCGTCAGCTCTCTCAACGGGAGCAGGTCTTTCTGTACGTACTACAACCTTTGTATCGCCTTCATCCTCGTACTCACGTCTTACAACTTCTCCTGTATCAGGACGGACATTTGAAGGATTCTGAGCTGTAGCGAGCGATCTTCTTGAAGGATCAGCTCTTCTTACACGTGCTGATGTCTGATGGCCTCTTTCCCTGTCGAGAGATACACGTACCTGTCCGTCTGAAGAAGGTCTTACAGGTCTGCTCTCACGACGTGCAGACTGTCTCTGTGCCTGAGGCTCGGGACGTCTTTCGGGTCTTGATGAAGGACGTACGCTCCTGCGGGGTGCGGGTCTGTCGTCATAATCATCATCGTCGTCATCATCATCGTCATCGTAATCATCTTCGTCGTCATCGTCATCATCGTCGTCATCTCTGGAGTAGCCTTCGCCTCCGTAAAGCTTGATGCCAAGGAATACTGCGGCAACAAGGAGAAGCACGCAGAGAACGCCGAGGATTATCGAAACTGTCTTGAATGATCCGCCTGAGCTCTTGCTGTTTGAATCTGCTGATGCGAACAGTTCAGGATTAAATCTGATCCATGACAGATTGTTCTCATCCTTACCGTCAATGATAAACCAGCCCTGCTCACCTGAAGGTGACTTTGCATATACTATATAGAATGAGTCCTTGCCCCATGCCTTAACACCATTTAGCTGGATCTCCTTAAATCCTGCAGGAAGAACTTCAGGCTCACCTGCCGGCTCAAGCGGAACTATCATTCCTGTCATTGCGCCTGACTGAGGAGCTGCAGGAGCTTCTGCTTCTCCTGTGCCTTCGCCGCCCTCTTCTGGTGCTGCAGCTTCGCCGTTTTCATCTGCGGGAGCTTCTTCTGTGTCAGCTGATTCGGAAACCTCAACGAAATCGCTGCGGATAAAGCCTGTAATGGAACCATCGGTATTTGTAACCTTGAACCATGTTTTTCCGCCGGCTTCGGTAATCTCATTGATAGTGAAAACATCGCCTGTGTGCGCAGTTCCCACAACAGCACTGTCAGTATTGCTCTCTCCTCTTATATTGATATTTCCTTCTGCTGTAACAGTTGCAGTATCACCAGCTTCAGGTGCTGCAAGAGTACTAACGGGCATTCCGTAGATCACTGCTGCCGAGAGTACAGCCGCAACTGTCATCTTAACGGCACGCATGCCCGAAAATAACGATTTCATTTTCATCTGTTGAAAACCTCCGTATAAAAATTCAAATACACAACACAGACTACTATACCACATTTTTGGCAAAAACGACATAACTTATTTATGTCAACTTTCAGGCCTCATCTATAGCCTTTCCTATGTCATGTCTCATATACTTATTATCAAAGCTTACCCATTCGGTAGCTTCATATGCCTTTTTACGTGCTTCCTTCAGATCACTTCCCTTTGCTGTTACGCCTAAGACTCTTCCTCCGTTTGTAACGATCTTTCCGTCAGCAAACTTTGAGCCTGCATGGAAACAGAAGTAATCATCCTTACCCTTGAAAGCATCAAGACCTTTTATCTCAAAGCCTTTTTCATATTTAACGGGATATCCGTCACTCGCAAGCACTACGCATACCGCAGCATTATCCTCAAACTCAAGTTCGATCTTATCAAGTGTTCCGTCAGTGCAGGCCTCCATCACTTCAAGCAGGTCATTCTTCATCCTGGGAAGCACTACCTGGGTCTCGGGATCACCGAAACGAGCGTTATATTCAAGAACCTTGGGGCCGTCTTCAGTAAGCATGAGACCGAAGAAGATCACACCCTTGAATTCTCTGCCCTCAGATCTGAGCGCCTCGACCGTAGGCACAAAGATTTCCTTCATGCAGCGGTCTTCTATTTCTTTTGTAAAGAAGGGGCTGGGTGAAAATGTGCCCATTCCTCCGGTATTCAGTCCTGTATCTCCGTCGCCTGCCCTCTTATGATCCTGGGCACTGGTCATTATACGGATGGTCTTGCCGTCAACGAAACTCAGTACGGAAACTTCCCTTCCTGTCATGAACTCCTCGATGACCATACGGTTGCCGGCATTTCCGAACTTCTTATCCTGCATTATCTCTTTAACGCCATCTATTGCTTCTTCCCTTGTGTTGCATATGAGCACGCCCTTGCCAAGAGCAAGTCCGTCAGCCTTTAACACTATGGGCATCTTAGCTGTCTTTAAGTATTCAAGAGCAGCTTCCGGATCATCAAAGTTCTCATATGCCGCAGTGGGTATATTGTATTTTTTCATCAGATCCTTTGAAAAAGCCTTGCTGCCTTCGATTATCGCAGCATTTGCCCTGGGACCGAATGCCCTGATGCCTGCCTTTTCAAATTCATCCACAAGGCCTGCAGCAAGAGGATCATCGGGAGCAACCACCGCGTAATCTATGCTCTTTTCCTTTGCAAAGGAGATAAGCTTTTCAAACTCCATAACGCCTATGGACACACACTCTGCATATTCAGCTATTCCGGCATTGCCCGGCGCACAGTACATTTTTTCTATCCTGTCGCTCTTTGCGAGACTCTGAACTATCGCATGCTCTCTTCCGCCGCCGCCAATAACAAGTACTTTCATGATATCAATGCTTCCTTTCCATACCTATAAGTAGTTCACCGTTTGCTATCTCATCTATGGTCTCCGGAAGGATCTGCCATTCAGCCTGTTCCATAACACGCTTCTGAAGTATCTCCGGTGTATCGCCCTCACGGACCTCAACAGCTTTCTGCTTGATGATGGGGCCTGTATCAGTGCCCTCGTCCACAAAATGAACGGTAGCACCCGTTATCTTTACACCTCTTGCGAGCGCTGCCTCATGAACCTTCAGCCCGTAGAATCCGTTTCCGCAGAAGGAAGGGATAAGCGAAGGATGGATATTTATTATCCTGCGTCTGTACTTCTGTATCATCTTTTCCGGAAGCACTACCAGGAAACCTGCAAGCACAACAAGATCAGGCTGTGCTTCGTCCACAGCCTGTATCAGTGCATCATTGAAACTCTCTTTATCCGGGAAATCCTTGCGTGAAACACACACTGCTCCTATACCGTTCTCGGCAGCACGTGTGAGCGCATATGCATCCTTTTTATTGGAGATGACGCGTACGATCTCTGTATTGCTGATCTTCCCCGATCCTATGGCATCTATGATAGCCTGAAGATTGGTTCCGCCTCCGGATACGCATACCGCGATCCTTAACATAATACGGTCTCCTTTTTATCGGATGCTGCTGTCTCGCCTATGATATAAGCATTCTCACCTGCTGACTGAAGAGCCTTTACCGTCTCATCCGCATATTCAGGATCAACAGCAAGTACCATTCCTATACCCATGTTGAAGGTGTTGTACATAACATGCTCTTCTATCTTGCCTGTCTCTTTTAAGAGATTGAAGATGGCAGGTATTTCGTAGCTGTCCTTCTTAACCTTTGCACATATGCCTTCGTGAAGCATCCTGGGGATGTTCTCATAGAAACCGCCGCCTGTTATGTGGCTGCAGCCCTTAACCCTGATGCCTGCATCTTTTACTGCCTTAAGAGCCTTAACATAAATCTTTGTGGGCTCGATCAGCACTTCTCCGAGAGGCTTTCCGAGCTCCGCATTGTAGCGGATCAGGTTATCCTCTGTCATATTGAAGACCTTTCTCACAAGTGAGAAACCGTTTGAATGAACACCGCTTGATGCGATACCTACAAGTGCGTCCCCGGCCTTTATATCTGCGCCTGTGACCAGATCCTTCTTGTCGGCTGCGCCTACGGCGAAACCGGCCAGATCGTATTCATCCTCGGGATAGAAACCGGGCATTTCAGCTGTCTCGCCTCCGATAAGTGCACAGCCTGCCTGCTCACATCCTGTTGCAACGCCCTTTACTATAGTCGCGATCTTCTCAGGATAGTTCTTTCCGCATGCGATGTAATCCAGAAAGAAAAGAGGTTCACCGCCTGCACATGCAACATCGTTCACACACATTGCAACACAGTCTATTCCGACTGTATCATGCTTGTCCAACAGAAAAGCAAGCTTTAACTTGGTTCCCACACCATCGGTACCCGAAAGAAGGACCGGCTCTTCCATGCGCTTGATTGCCCCGAGCGAAAATGCTCCGGAAAATCCGCCGAGACCGCCCATAACTTCAGGACGCATTGTGCGTGCAACATACTGCTTCATAAGTTCAACTGACTTGTAGCCAGCCTCTATATCAACTCCGGCATTCTTATAATCCATGATACGTTTTCCTTTCCAGAATTATTTGTTTACTTATCACTCGTATTTTTCAAAGCCTGTTTCTGCAAGCTTTGCATCCTTTTTCATAACTTCATTCTTCATATTCTCGCTGTAGGACTTGAGCTTTGCAAGAAGCTCTCCATCCGATACGGCAAGTATCTTTGCAGCCAGAAGTCCGGCATTCTTTCCGCCGTTTATAGCTACTGTTGCAACAGGAATGCCTGAAGGCATCTGTACTATGGAATAAAGGGAATCTCTTCCGCCAAGTGATGTGGTATGCATAGGTATTCCTATAACAGGCAGCGGAAATATCGCTGCACACATACCGGGCAGATGTGCAGCCATTCCTGCACCTGCGATCACAACTTTGATCCCTCTTCCTTCTGCACCCTTTGCATATTCGAAAAATTCATCGGGTTCCCTGTGTGCTGAGATAATGCGCATTTCGAATTCTATGCCGAGCTCCTTAAGGACCTCTGCGGCCTTCTTCATGACCGGCATATCCGAATCACTTCCCATCACAATACTTACCTGCGGCATGACCTGCTACCTCCTTTTGTTTCCATAGTTTTCGATCCGAACCATGGCCTCATTAAACAATTTATCAATAAACTCGTTTTCTTTCCTGACTCTGACCCCTGTCCATGAAGAATACATGTTAAGGGCGCCATCACCCGGTGCATGAATCTTCAGCGCTTCTTCAAGACACTCAAGATACCTTGTGCCCAGATGTCCGTCAGCTATGAGCATGATATCCGTCTCATGCTCCTCCCTGAATCGTTCTATCCCGTAAAAATCTCCACCACGTACTATATCAAATAAACTTCCGTCAGGGTATCTCATATTTTCACAGAAACCTGACAAATATTCCGCTCTTTTACAGCACTCCGTCTCAAAATAGTCGCTTGTGTAAAAATACAGATCCTGCTTTATAGCCCCCGTACTCTCTTCCGGGTCCCCTGATACATCTCCGTACAGGAGAAGCCAGAGTTCCATACGTATGAGCAGCCCGTCTGTATCAGAATTCCTTACGGCCTGCTCTGCCGGGGCGATCTCTGCCGCAGCTGCTGCCATAAGTCCTGCCACTTCCGGTCCGAAGGCCTGAAGCGCAAGCTCTTTTGAAAAAACGGTTTTTTCATAGGATACCGATGAAAGGTATCCCTCAATGACATGGCAATCCCTGTCTGCGTTCTTTAAGCATTCTGCCAGCTTTAGGAGCAGTCCGGCGCCGGTCCTGAAATAATCATATGACAGGTCCTCTTCCTCACAGGATATGATATTTTCAAGTCCCGTGGCGGCCAGTTCCAGACGTTCCGCCTCATTATCATTCTCAAAAAAAAATCTGCCGGCTGTATCTGTCATCCCGCAATATAACCTTCCGTTATCATTACCCAGGTAGCAAGAAGAGTTATGGCATTCACCGCAATCCCTGCATCCGGGAACAGATGGTAACAGTTAACCTTCATTCTTGCAACTATTCCGAGTACCAGCCCGCAAATGGCCATAATGGTACCGAGAAGGACTGCCAGAGCATATTTTCCTGCTGTCACTCCGCCTGCCTTAAAAGAAAGGAAGACAGAAAAAAACAATGCCCCCGCGGATATCATTCCCAGGATAAATGACATTATCCCCTGGAGGGGGTGCGTCTTATCCGAGAATTTGTAGCGCAGGGGAAACCATGCGCGCAGGAATGAATGCTTTGATGATTCTTCTTTCATTTTACCGCGCCGTACATTTTGTAATACTCATCAATACGGTTCTTTATCTCATCATCTATGACAACCTTGCCGTTTATCTCTCTGCCATAGAGATATTCCTTAACATCATCCATTGTTACGATGGCTTCGGTCGGGAAACCATATGTCTCCTCGATCTCCTTAAGAGCAGATTTTTCTGTCTTGCCCTTTTCCATACGGTTGAGTGATACGATAAGTCCCTTTATCTCAACATCTGCCTGAGCCTTGATTATGGGATAGGTCTCCTCGATAGACTTTCCGGATGTGGTCACATCCTCTATCATGACTACCCTGTCGCCGTCACAAAGCTTGGATCCTAAAAGGATACCGGTATCGCCGTGATCCTTGACTTCCTTTCTGTTTGAACAGTAGCGGACATCCTTTCCGTACAGCTCGCTTATCGCAACGGCTGTTGTGACTGCGAGCGGAATGCCCTTATATGCCGGTCCGAAGAGGATATCAAAATCAAGTCCGAAATGATCATGTATGGACTTTGCATAATACTCTCCGAGCTTCTTTAACTGTGTTCCTGTGACATAAGCACCGGCGTTCATAAAAAACGGTGACTTTCTTCCGCTCTTCAGAGTGAAATCTCCAAACTTGAGAACCTCTGAATCAACCATAAAATCAATGAATTCCTGCTTATAACTTTCCATTTTGATTATCTCCCTATTGCACCCAGTATATCTTCCTTCATATCAAGCACTGCAGCACGGGATGCATCTGCAAAATTCTCAGCCCCGAACTTACTGTACTTATCCTGTGTGTATGCTGCGATGATACCTCTTGACGAATTGACTATCGCACCGAGTCCGTCTTCGTTGAAGAAGTGGACCAGATCGGCACCCTTACCGCCCTGTGCACCATAGCCGGGTACAAGGATGAAGGTATGCGGCATGATCTTTCTGAGGACCTTGCCCTGCTCCGGATAAGTCGCTCCTACCACAGCACCGACATTGCTGTATGCACCGTCCATCGACTCTTTCCCCCATTCATCGACCATCCTGCCCATCATCTCGTATATGGGAGCACCGTCAACCATCTTGTCCTGAAGTTCACCGCTTGAAGGATTGGAAGTCTTCACAAGTACGAAGATTCCTCTGTCCTCTGCATTGCATATATCGATAAAAGGCTTAACGCCGTCCGATCCGAGATACGGATTGACTGTAGCGAAATCTTCCTCAAATCCTCTGAACTTCTTTCCGCCTATTTCGACTGAACCGATGTGGCCCTGCGCATAAGCTGCGGATGTGGAACCGATATCGCCTCTCTTTATATCACCGATGACCACTAATCCCTTTTCACGGCAATACTTTACTGTCTTATCAAATGCGATCAGGCCGGGGATACCAAATACCTCATACATTGCTATCTGGGGCTTAACTGCAGGGATGATATCA
The DNA here is from genome assembly GCA_000421045.1 of Lachnospiraceae bacterium NK4A179. Lineage (GTDB taxonomy): Bacteria > Bacillota > Clostridia > Lachnospirales > Lachnospiraceae > NK4A136. Next base: position 29,318 of record ATWC01000017.1, on the reverse strand, counting down.
TATACCGCATCAACTATGCCCTTGTTGAACTTGAAAATGGCATCTGCCACACCCTCAGGATTCTCGCCTATCTCCTTGTATGAAGCTTTAAGAAGCTGCTCAGGGATAAACTTGAGCTGTGGATCAAGCCCCACCACGATCGGAGCCGTTTTCTGAATCTTTTCGATCAATCTTGAAATCATTTTCCGTTAACCTTTCTCACCTATAAGCCAGTCGTACATATCCTGGTATTTTCTTGCGGAAACATGCCACGAAAAATCCGAGGCCATTTCCCTGTCTATCATCTTGTTCCACTCGCGTTTCTTGTCATAATAGATACGCTCTGCATATCTGATCGTCGCAAGCATCTCATGAGCATTGTAGTTCATGAAGGAGAAGCCTGTTCCCGTACTGTCAAACTCATTGTATGGCTGAACCGTATCCTTAAGTCCTCCCGTCTCACGAACAATGGGAACGGTACCGTAGCGGAGAGCCATCAGCTGTGAAAGCCCGCACGGCTCAAAGAGGCTTGGCATAAGGAATGCATCACAGCCTGCATATATCCTGTGTGAAAGCTCCTCTGAATAATAAATATTCGCAGAAACCTTTCCGCCGTACTTCCAGTCAAAGTGCTTGAACATATTCTCATAACGTTCTTCGCCGGTGCCCAGTACCACTATCTGCACCGCATCCTGACACAGCTCATCCATGATATATGCTATCAGGTCGAAACCCTTCTGATCGGTAAGCCTTGAGACTATGCCTATCATCATGGTCTTGTCATCCTGGTCAAGATTAAGCTGCTTCTGAAGCTCACGCTTGTTCTTTATCTTTTCCTTACGGAAATTCTTCGCATTATACCTGGCATAAATGTACTTATCCTTTGAAGGATCATACTCCTCATAGTCGATGCCGTTTACAATGCCGCGAAGGCTCCCTGTCCTTGCCCTGAGCAGACCGTCAAGTCCCTCGCCGTAGAAAGGAGTCTTTATCTCCTCTGCGTAAGTATCGCTCACGGTAGTGATGGCATCTGCATATACCAGACCGCCCTTCAGAAGATTTGCATCCCTGTAGGCCTCGAGTTTATCCGGCGTGAAAAAGCTTGCCGGTATGCCAGTAATATCCCTCACATCCTTCACATCCCACTTACCCTGGAACTTCAGGTTGTGGATAGTCATTACGGATTTTATCCTTGAGAACATCGGATTATCCGAAAAACGCTCTTTCAGATAAACCGGTACAAGTCCTGTCTGCCAGTCATGGCAGTGTATAAGGTCAGGTTCAAAATCAAGCAGGGGAATGGACGACAGTGCAGCTTTGGAGAAGAACGCAAACTTCACGATCTCGTCATAAACATTGTCACTGTAGGGCCTCATGCCCCCAAACATCATCTCATTATCTATAAAATAGTACTTAACACCCTCATACTCAGCTTCGAGTATTCCTACATACTCATTGTTCCAGTGAAAGTCCATGTAGAAGTGTGTCTTATACTTCATCAGGTCCTTCATTTCCTGCTTCATGCAGGTGTATTTGGGCATCATCACCCGTACATCAAAATACTTCTTGTCTACACATTTCGGAAGAGAGCCTACTACATCCGCCAGACCTCCCGTTTTGATGAACGGAACTCCCTCTGACGCTACAAAAAGAATGTTCTTCATGAACGTAACCCTCCGTATTTCTGCCCCTCCGGGGCTTCTTACTCCATCTATATATTATATAGTATTCAATGCCTTATGTCACGTTTTACATTTGCCGCCTGGCTTATCAGTTCGGTCGCATTGCTCCTTACCGCATCGGTTATCACATCGCCTCCGAGCATCCTTGCGATCTCCTCCGTACGTTCTTCATCCTTCAGTTCGCTAAGGTAGGTTTCGGTCCTTCCATCGGTCTCACGCTTGCCTATACAGAAGTGAGTATCGGCCATGGCCGCGATCTGCGGAAGATGCGTGATGCAGATGACCTGATGGTCAGTGGCAAGAGCCTCCATTTTCTCGGACACCTTCCACGCAGTCTTTCCGGAGATACCTGTATCTATCTCATCGAATATAAGAGTCTCTATGGCATCTTTCCTTGCAAATACGGATTTGAGAGCCAGCATGATACGCGAAAGCTCACCGCCGCTGGCAACCTCCGAGAGCGCCCTCTCCTTCTCACCGGGATTTAGTGATATGAGGAACTCCACATCATCATATCCATGAACGCTGTAGCCTTCCGTCCTGTTAACGGATATTGAGAACTTTACCTTCAGGAAATTAAGGTCAAGAAGAGTTTCCGTAATATCCTTCTGTAAACCCTGAGCCTGCTTTATACGCATCTCATGAGCTTTGGCACACAGATCATCCAGCATCTCCATTGCTGCTGCCTTTTCTTTTTCAAGGCGTGCCCTGGTTTCATCAAGATCGGCAAGCTCCTCTGCTTCTGCCTTTCTCTTCTCGTAATATTCAAGTATCTTTTCGGTTGAGTCGCCGTATTTAGTCATGAGGCGGCCCAGCACATCAAGCCTTTCCTCTGTCTCCCTAAATGTCTCCTCATCAAATTCGGCATCTTCCATATAATCATCTATCCCGCGTGATACCGAGCGCAGCACATCCTCAGCCCCTGTAAGTTCTTCCGAAAGATCTTTAAGATCACCGTCATAGCCCATAGCCGTATTCATCTCATGCACAGCCCTGCCTATGGCATCGAGAGCTCCGGTCCCGTCAGAAGATAATATCTCCTGAACCCTGCTAAGTGCCTCAAAGGTGCTGCTTGCATTCTTCATCTTCCTGTGTCTTGCAAGCAGCTCATCCTCTTCACCGGGAGTGATATTTGCAGCCTCTATCTCCTGCACTTCATATTCCGCCAGGGAAAGCTCACGCTGTCTTTTGGGATCATCAAGCAAAAGGGAATCCAGCTTATCCTGTATCCCCCTGTATTTATGATAAGCGGACGAGATTTCACCAAGCACCTTTTCCATCTGCGTACCGCACCATGCATCCAGAAGCTCTCTCTGTCTTGAAGCCTTTAACAGCGACTGGTGTTCATGCTGCCCATGTATATCGATAAGGAGCGAAGCAAGCTCCTTCATCTGTTTAACCGTAACAGTCTCGCCGCATACTTTTAAAGAAGACCGGTTTTGCTGTATCCTTCTTGCAAGTATCAGAGTCCCGTCATCCTCTATCGGAAGCTCCATCGCCTTCACTGCTTCGATCTGCTTTTTGTCCTTAAGGACAAAAGTAAGCTCCGCCAGGGCATAGTCAGCTCCCTCGCGTATCATATCGGCAGATGCCTTTGCGCCCAGTGCAAGTCCTATCGATCCTATGATCAGGGATTTGCCCGCGCCGGTCTCGCCCGTGAGTATATTAAGCCCGGGCCCGAACAGCACCTCGGCTTCCTTTATCAGTGCAAAGTTCTTTACATTCACACTAACTAACATATTCTTTTCTCCTTGTCCGCCTTCTCAGACAGCTGAAGGCACGAAAATCATACCCTCAGCTCTCTAAGAAGGATCGCCATGCGGTCATACCATTTTTTTGTGAAGTACCTGAAGGAAACCGTCATCCGAGATACGGATAACACGCGTGATCTTTTTATCTGCCGTAACAGTCACATAGTCTCCGGGGTGCATAGTCCTGCTCATATTGCCGTCAAAATATGCGCCCACATCCACGGGTCTCACCCCTTTGGGCGGGAGTATCATCACGGAAACCTCCGTCTCAGCGGAAAGTATGACGCTCCTTGTATTGAGCATATGTGAAGCGACCGGAGTCACCTGTATAAGTCTTGCAGTGGGATCGACTATGGCACCGCCTGCGGAAAGGTTGTATGCCGTTGATCCGGTCGGCGTGCTGATGATGATACCATCCGATCTGAAATCGCTTAAGAACGATCCGTTAATGCACACACGATAACCCGTAACCTGCATGTCCCCGCGCCTGGAGAGCACCACATCGTTAAGTGCCACATCAGCCGGCTCATCCTCACCATCCTTATGGACAACACCCTTAAGCATCATCCTTTCCTCTATCGTATACTGATCCTTGAGAAGCTTATACAGAGCCTTCTCCGATTCGGCAAGTTCCACCTCGGCGAGATATCCCACCGCACCCAGATTAAAGCCTATCATCGGAAGATCATCCTTCATCGTCTTCTTTGCAGCAGAGAGAACCGAGCCGTCTCCGCCTATAACGATAAAACCCTGCATTCCCGAAGGCACATCAAGATACACATCGCAGATATCAAGTAACGGTGCCTCAGCTCCTTCTATCCCCTCGCTGGCGGCAAGAGCAAGAAACCTAGCACTTATATCTTTGCCGATCTGCAGATCCTTATCCTTTAAACTGTTTGAGATTATGCATATCTTATTCATAGCTGCCCTCTAAAGTGTTGCATGAGCCCCGGCGACCACATCCTTTATCTCAGGAAGCTTTGCCTGAGCAACCTCCGTCTTGCCTATATGCATCAGGTATTCGATATTTCCCTCGGGACCACGTACCGGTGAGTAGTCGAGCCCCCTTACATAAAAACCGTTTTCAGCAGCATATCCGAAAACACTTTCAATAACAGATATATGTATCTCAGGATCTCTTACCACACCCTTCTTGCCCACATTTTCCCTGCCTGCCTCAAACTGAGGCTTGATAAGGCATACCATTTCTCCATCCTCCTTAAGAAGAGGATAGGCTGCGGGAAGTATCTTGGAAAGTGAGATGAACGAAACATCCACGGATGCAAAATCTATATCCTCCGGGATCTGTTCCTTTGTGACATATCTGAAATTTGTCTTCTCCATGCAGACGACTCTCTCATCTGAACGGAGCTTCCATGCAAGCTGGCCGTATCCCACATCCACTGCATAGACCTTCACTGCGCCGTTCTGCAGCATGCAGTCCGTAAAGCCTCCGGTAGACGCACCTATATCCATACAGATCTTCCCGTCAAGTTTTACCGGGAATACTTCCATTGCCTTCTCAAGCTTCAGGCCGCCGCGGCTCACATATTTAAGTTCCTTCCCGCGCACCTCAATAACAGCATCTTCCTTGAAAGTGCTGCCTGCCTTGTCCTCCCTCTCTCCGTTTACAAAAACATTGCCTTCCATAATGGTACGCTTTGCCTGCTCACGTGAGGGAGCCAGTCCTCTGTTTACGAGAAGTATATCCAGTCTTTCCTTCACAGTTCTTCTATTATCCTTCCGAATATGGATGCCATGTCTATACCGCATTCTTTCTTGAGTATCTCCGGATCACCGTGCTCTACATATGCATCCGGAAGCGCGATATTGATCATCTTTATCCGCTTGTCCTCAGGCACCTTCTCATCATAGAGAAGCCTGAAACGTTCACCGAAACCACCGTTGATCACATTCTCTTCCATTGTGACTATGATCTTGTGGCCGTTCTGCGCTATATCGATCATGCCTTCATCGATAGGCTTTACAAAACGTGCATTAATGAGGGTTGCCTTATGCCCCTCTTTTATGAGTCTGTCTCTCACTTCCTCTGCAGTCTTTACCATGGAGCCCACAGCTATGAGACACACTTCACCGTCATCATATATCAGTTCACTCTTGCCAAACTCTATCGGAGCCCTGTATTCCCTGAGTCCGTCATAGGCTTCCCCTCTGGGATAACGCACTGCCATGGGGCCGCCAAAGTCAGCAGCGTATCTGATCATGTCTGCAAGTTCCCACTTATTCTTAGGTGCGATCACATGCATATTCGGCATGGACGCAAGGAAAGACAGATCAAATATACCCTGGTGGGTTTCTCCGTCACTTCCCACCAGTCCTGCCCTGTCTATCGCAAATGTCACCGGAAGGTTCTGGAGACACACATCATGTATCAGCTGATCGTATGCTCTCTGAAGGAAGGAGGAATATACCGCAAATATCGGATGCATCCCGCCTGCTGCCAGACCCGCGGAAAAAGTCACCGCATGAGCCTCTGCTATTCCCACATCAAAGAACCTGTCCGGAAAGCGGTTACGGAAACGCTTAAGTCCCGTACCGTCAGGCATCGCAGCAGTCACTGCCACCACATCCTTCCTATCCTGCGCAAGCTTACACATAACCGTAGAGAACACATCGGTATAGCCCGGCTTGCTCTTTACCTTCTTGGGCATACCGGTCGCTATATCAAAAGGATCTGTACCATGGAACCTTGAAGGATGCTTCTCTGCAGGCGAATAACCTTTGCCCTTCTTGGTAAGCACATGAACTATCACCGCACTGTTTACGCGCTTAGCCTCTTCAAGAGCTTTCATCACGGCATTTACATCATGCCCGTCAACCGGTCCCAGATAAGTGATGCCCATATCTTCAAAAAGCATATTGCCCACAAGGAGATTCTTCAGTGAGCTTTTGGCTTTCCTTAAAGCCCTGGCTGTCCCGAACTTTCCGGAATCCATAAGTCTGTAATAAACCTTATCCTTGAGTTCCAGATAGTTTTCATTCGTACGGATGCCGTTTAAATATTTGGACATTCCGCCCACATTCTCTGCGATGGACATGTTGTTATCATTAAGTATGATTATGAAATTCTTCTTCAGTTCCCTGTTGGAAGAATTATTGAGTCCTTCAAAGGCCATACCGCCGGTCATCGATCCGTCACCGATGACAGACACTACTGTATAGTCTTCACCCGAGATCTCCCTGGCCTCAACAAAGCCAAGACCTGCCGAGATCGAAGTCGATGAATGTCCCGTGTCAAAACAGTCGCATTCACTCTCACTCCTCTTCGGAAATCCGCTCATTCCACCGTATTTACGAAGCTTATCGAAACCTTCACGTCTTCCGGTAAGAAGCTTATGTGTATATGACTGGTGCCCTACATCCCATATGATCTTATCCTTAGGCAGATCAAGAGAAAGATGCAGCGCCATTGTAAGTTCCACAACACCAAGGTTCGAAGCCAGATGTCCTCCGGTATTGCTTATATGCTCGATAAGGAAATCCCTTATCTCGGCAGCAAGCTTTTCATAATCCGACGGATCTATCTTCTTAATATCATTTTCTTTTTTTATTTCATCAAGTAAAGCCATATCGATCACTTTCTTCTCTTAACGAGACTCTCTATCAGTCCCTCAAGAAATTCTCCCGCCTCACGCCTTTCACCGTCTTCGGTCTCATATATACTCCTTACCAGTGCTGCGGCTTCTGCCGAAAGCTCTTCCTGTTTCTTTTCCGCAGCATCAAAACCCAGATAAGAAAGATAGGTCTTTTTCCCGTTTCGTTCATCACTGCCTACAGGCTTGCCTATCTCTGTCTCCGAACCGGTCACGTCAAGTATATCATCCTGCAGCTGAAAAGCCACGCCGAGGCAATATCCCGCTCTCATGAGCGTATCACAGTCTTTATCGGATGCACCCGCAAGTATTGCTCCGCATACAAGCGATGCCTGCAAAAGAGCTGCAGTCTTATTTTCATAAACAAAAAGTATCTCTTCTTCGGACAGTTCCAGATCCTTTTTGTCCGCTTCCACATCAAGCGCCTGTCCACCGGCCATTCCGTATATACCGGACTTCCCGGCAAGCACCTTCAGCGCATCGAGTATGTGTCCATAATCTTTATCATACGACACTTCCGTGCTCTTAAGTGCAGTCTCAAACGCATAATTGAGCAGTCCGTCGCCGGCAAGCACAGCCATTCCCGATCCGTATTTTGCGTGTGTTGAAGGCACACCTCTGCGCAGCATGTCATTATCCATCTCGGGAAGATCATCATGCACAAGGGAATAATTGTGTATGAATTCGATTGCCGCCATGAAGGGCTTTACTATATCGCCCTGTCCGCCGCACATATCAAAAGCAGCCTTCATCATCACAGGTCTTAGTCTCTTGCCGCCTGCTCCCACGCTGTAATCCATTGACTCTGCCAGCATCTTTGCATGACCTTTTATTTCGGGCAGGTATGACCTTACACACACATCGGCCTCTTCTGTCCTTTTTTTCATTTCTTCAGTAAAAATCATCTTTCCATCTCCGTTCTGCAGCCTTTATTTAATCCATATCTTCAAGGCTTCCGTCATCCGAAAGGAGCTTGACCTTTTTCTCGATCATATCTATCTCGCCGCTGCATTCCTTTAAGCGCTTAACTCCGTCTTCATACAGTCTGAAGCTTTCTTCAAGCGGAAGTTCCGCATCCTCCATCTTGGTAAGTATCTCTTCGATGGCAGCAAAATTCTCCTCCAGCGAAACCTTTTTTGCTTCTTTTTCTTCAGTCTTTTTCATATACTGTTCTCCTTTGCCGAAAGCACCTCTGTATCTATCTGACCGTCACTTACATATATGCTGAGCTTATCGCCTTTTTTTACACTCTTTACGCTCTTAACGGCCTTTCCTTCAGTATCTCGTACATAACCGTAGCCTTTGCCTATACGCTCTGCAGGTGAAAGGGCCTTTATCCTTTCAAGGCATATATCATACTTATGCGAAGCTGCCGTGAGTTTTTCCCGCATAACTCCGGATAATGCCGGTCTAAACTGCTCAAGACGAAGCCGTTCCCTCTCAGTCTTAAGTTCTATCAGTCTGTCCAGCTTCTCTCTCGAAAACTCAATGCTCTCGCGCTTTTTCTTTATCAGTGTATCCGGTGAGCAGGCATCCATCCTTATGGAAAAATTAGCCAGTACATGCTTCCTGTCGGAAAGCTTTTTTTCCATCCTGTGGCCAAGCTCTGTTTCGAAAGATCTTAACCCGGATCTGGCAGCGCCTATCGCCGCACTCTCCGCAAAGTTAAGACGTCCGGAATATTTATCTATCTTATCAAGGATCTCATTAACATCCGCCACAGCCCTTTCAGCACCGGCAGAAGGTGTGGGGGCTCTTAGGTCTGCTACAAAATCGCTTATCGTCACATCAGTCTCGTGGCCCACTGCCGAGATCACAGGTGTGCAGCAGTCAAACACGGCCTGCGCGACCTTCTCTTCATTAAAAGCCCACAGATCCTCGATAGATCCGCCTCCGCGTCCTATTATTATAACATCCACGCCCGCAGCATCCAGCGCTCTTATACCCTTCACTATACTGTCAGCTGCCGCTTCACCCTGGACTATCGCAGGATAAAGGATTATCTGAATAAAGGGGTTCCGTCTTTTTGAAACATTGATTATATCCCTTATGGCAGCTCCCGTTGCAGCAGTCACCACTCCAAGCGTTTTTACATAAGCGGGTATGGGCCTTTTGTACTCAGGTGCAAAGAGACCTCTTTCCTCCAGCTCGCTTTTAAGCTTCTCAAATTTCTCCGCAAGCTCACCGGCTCCGAGCTTTTCTGCCGATGACACATAAAGCTGGAACTTGCCGTCCTTCTCATAAACCTCGACGCTGCCCTTTGCGGTGATGCTCATCCCGTTTTCAAGCCTGAACTTAAGCCCCGCCGCAGACGAACGGAAACACACGCAGTTAAGAAGAGCTTTGTCATCCTTTAAACTGAAATAAATGTGACCTGATGAATGATATTTGAGATTGCTGACTTCTCCGCGGACTGAAACATTCTTCAGCAGATAATCCTCGGAGAACATATTCCTGATATAGGAATTGATCTGTGCTACTGTATATATGTTTTTCTGCATAATATAAGCACCCCTGAGTGAGGGCTATACCAGCTTTGCAAGCACACCGTTTACGAATTCGCCGGATTTCTCCTGACCGTACTTCTTGGCAAGTTCAACGGCTTCGTTAATGGCTACCGCATCAGAAATGGTATCATCTTTCCTCATCTCGTAAAGTGCGATACGGAGGATCGTAAGCTCAACTTTGCCAAGACGCTCCGTTGACCATCCGGACATCTTCTCATTGAGTTCCTTATCTATCTCCGGCAGTGCTTCCTGTATTGCATGAAAGCGTTCGGATACTTCCTTCTCGCTTTCGTCATCAAGGCGCTTCTCATCTGTATCGGGCTCTTCCTCTTCTTCAGCCCATATGTCCGTGCCCTTGTATGTGTCTTCTATATCATCCTGCAAAAAGAAGAGACGCTCCTGTTCGGGCATCTCCTCCGCATTGTGAAATTCTGTACGAAAAAGCAGAAGAAAAACCTGCTTCCTTATCGCATGTCTGCTCATATCCGATGTTCCTTACTTCATCCCCGACATATCAATTGCGCTAATGCGAATGTTCACATCTGCCACTGAAAGTCCGGTCATTGTCTCTATTGCATTCTTTACCTTTTCCTGCACGATCCTGCAGGTTTCGGGTATGCGTCTTCCCGCATCAAGAACAAGAGAAAGATCTACCGTTACCACATTTTCAAGTACATTAACCTTTGCACCTCTGGTAAGCTTCTTCATTCCTACCTTGCTCATAAGTTCATTTGTGATATTTCCTACCGGAGACGAAACGCCTTCAACTTCAGAAGCTGCAAGTGATGCGATCATAGCAACCACATCATCTGCAATGGCAACCATTCCCTTTCCGTCTTTTCCGGAACTTAACTTTATCTCATTTGTATCCATTCCACACCCTCCGCTATATAAGAGCTGGCAAAACTTACCTGCTTATTTTATCAAAACTCTGCCTGTATTTCAATCTTGGCACCGCTTCAGAAAAGGAAGCATATGATGTGCTGCTCATTGTTGACTATATAATCGATACTCGCGATCGAAGAACCCTTGGGCAGCAGCTCAAATATCCTCTTATTGGTCACTAGCGTATCAAGGTAAAGCTGATAAACATCTTTATCCGAACATTTCAAAGCCAGATATCCCTGATTCCCCATCACGGCCATCTTAAGTGCAACTGCCAACTCTCTTTCATTGTAGGAATCAAAGTACAGGCCTTCTTTTACATAATAATTCGCTTCTCTGGACGTGCAGACCGGCATGCTCACCACATTGTCAGCGGTGTGCGTGCCTGCGATATCATCCGAAGTCACATTGAGGAAATCATAGCTTACCACTCTGCCGGGGACCTTCTTTTCGCCGCTTAACTCACGGTATTCCTCATCGCCCCAGGTCGCATCAAGATAATAATAGTCGCCATCGATCTTTACCAGATTCCAAGCGTGTCCTTCTCCGCCTTTTGACTTTCCCGTGACCACGGTGCATTCCACACCGAGATTATTCAGGAGATACTGCACTGCCTTTGCATATCCCTGACAGACTGATTTGCCGTAAAGCAATACCGAAAGCAGGTTCTGATTATCTCTTGCTTCCCTGTCATATTTCGTCTGCTTGATGACCTTTGTATAAACGCTCTTTACACGTGTATATTCATTGTCATATTTCGTAAATCCCGACAGGTAAGCGCGCGTTGCCTCTTCAAGCTTCTGATCATAGAATGCGCACTCATCCTTTGAATAAATATACTTACCGGACATGGTGAAGAATACCTTTCCGCCGACAGTATATTTGCGATAGCCGTAGCCTTCCGTATAGTAAATCTCCGGATGATCGTTAAGAACACAGAGAAATACCGATCCTATGGAAGCTTCATCAGGCGCATCAACAAGCACATCTTCTCCGTGATTCTTTAGCAGGAGATAAACTTCGGCATACAGCTCCTGCTGCGGCTTGCTTATATGATCATAATAGTATTTTCCGGCACTCTGTTCACATACGATCTTTATCGTATCCGGGCTGATGCCCAATGCCAGTCTTTCATCACGCAGTTCCTTTTCGTCAAAGTCAAAGCCGCTTTTGTTTGTCTCAGGATTATCCTCTCCGTAAGACTCCACCTGCGCCTTGCCTTTTACATCCTTACCACAGGAAAAAAGAAACAGCGAAGAGATGAGCAGAAGTACTGCAAATAAAGTCTTCTTCAAACTTACCAATCCTTTCCGAATTCGGAAAGCTTAAGCCCGGGATTACGCTCAAGCGTCATGCCTATGCTCCATTCATTTACCCATATAAGAAGAGGATTGCCCTTAAGGTCTTCGATCTTCTTCATATCGGATGTGCCTGTCAGATGTGCCACATCAACTTCATTTTTATTTTCTATCCATCTTATAAATTCGTAGGGAAGCGGCTCAAGCCTTATCTCGACATTGTATTCGTTCTGGAGCCTGTATTTGAGCACCTCAAACTGAAGCACACCTACAACTCCCACGATTATCTCTTCCATACCGCTGCCAAGTTCCCTGAATATCTGTATGGCACCTTCCTTGGCGATCTGATCGACACCCTTTACAAACTGTTTACGCTTCATGGTATCGACCTGTCTTACCCTTGCAAAATGCTCAGGCGCAAATGTCGGTATGCCTTCAAAGCAGATATCCTTACCCGGAGTACATACCGTGTCTCCTATGGAGAAAAGTCCCGGATCAAAGACACCTATGATATCGCCGCCATAAGCCGTATCAAGTATCTTTCTTTCATCGGCCATAAGCTGCTGCGGCTGCAGGAGACGCATGGTGCGCTTGCCCTGCACATGCTTCACTTCCTTATCGGCCTCAAACTTTCCCGAGCAGATACGCATAAATGCTATCCTGTCGCGGTGAGCCTTGTTCATATTGGCCTGTATCTTGAAGACAAAAGCAGAAAAATCATCCGAAAGCGGATCGATCATACTGTCGCCGCTCTTTCTGGGAAGCGGTGTGGTCGTCATCTTAAGGAAGTGTTTTAAAAATATCTCAACACCGAAATTGGTCAGAGCCGATCCAAAGAATACCGGAGTAAGCTTTCCTGCACGGACCATATCCAGATCAAAGGAAGCACCGGCCATATCGATCAGCTCGATATCTTCCTCCATCTTTGCATAAAAATCCTCACCGATCGCAGCCTTTACAGCCGCCGTATCAGCATAATCTATCCTGTGCTCCTCACCTTCCTTTGTACCCTTCTCGGTATCAGTATAGGTTACGATATCGCGCTCTTCACGCTCATATATTCCCTTGAAATTTTTACCTGAGCCGATGGGCCAGTTCATGGGAACAGTCTCTATACCCAGCTCTTTCTCAATCTCATCAAGCAGATCCAGAGTATCCCTTGCATCACGATCCAGCTTGTTTATGAATGTGAATATAGGTATGCCTCTCATACCGCAGACCTTGAAAAGCTTTCTGGTCTGAGGCTCAACACCCTTTGAAGCATCGATGACCATGACTGCCGAATCAGCCGCCATAAGTGTACGATATGTATCCTCCGAGAAATCCTGATGTCCCGGGGTATCAAGTATGTTGATGCAGAATCCGTCATATTCAAACTGAAGCACCGAGCTGGTTACGGAAATACCTCTTTCCTTTTCTATCTCCATCCAGTCTGATACCGCATGTCTTGCCGTAGCCTTTCCCTTGACCGAGCCGGCCAGATTGATGGCACCTCCGTACAGGAGGAACTTCTCGGTAAGAGTTGTTTTACCGGCATCCGGGTGGGATATTATCGCGAATGTACGTCTTCTTTCAATTTCTTCTTTGGTTGTCATTTTTATCTTCCTTTAAGCACAAAGGGAATCCCTTACGGGATCCCCTTTTGTATTTCCCTTGTAATCCTTTATTTACTCTTCGTCGTCTTTCCTGCCTCTGCCGGCTCCCTTGATAAAGCTCGGGATGGTGTATGTCTGAGGCTTCTTCCTCTGAGGAACAGGTCTCTGAACATTTGTCACCCTGGGAATATTGGTCGTGCCGACCTGCTGGTTTGAAGCAGTCTCACCGGGCTTAGCAAATGCACCGCTTACAACGCTTCTGTCAAAACCGGCTTCCCTTCTTGTAGGAACTGCCTGCTTGAATGCGGGCTTTACTGCTCCCTCATCAGGCTCAACTCCAAGACCTTCGGGACGAGCAACGGGCTGGGCAGCTGTTCTTGCCGCACCCGGTCTGTATCCGCTTCCGGATCTGTATGCCTTGGGATCTCTTATAACATTTGCTCTTGAAGAAACAGGCTCATCAACACCTGTCGCAATAAGTGTGACTGTGCATGTATCCTGAAGATCTGTATCCTCATTGATACCCCAGATAAGGTTCACACTGTCACCGGTAATACTCTCAACATATTCTGCAGCTGTACGCGCATCAAACATTGATACGTTACCGCTCATTGCAAGGATGACATCCGTTGCATGGTCGATAGTGGTCTCAAGAAGCGGGCTGGCAACTGCCTGCTTAGCAGCATTGAGCGCCTTGTCATCACCGGTTCCGATACCGATACCCATATGAGCGATACCCTTGTCCTTCATTACTGTAGTAACATCGGCAAAGTCAAGATTGACTACTGCATGATTATTGATAAGATCGGTGATTCCTGCTACTGACTGCTGAAGCACTTCATCTGCCTTATGGAAGGCATCCGAAACGCTCGCATTCTTATCGATGATATCGAAAAGCTTCTCGTTAGGTATAACGATGAGCGTATCAACATTTTCCTTGAGAGCCTCTATACCCTGCAAAGCATTTTCCATACGTTTCTTCTGTTCAAAAGCAAAAGGCTTTGTAACAACGGCAACCGTAAGAGCGCCCTGTTCCTTCGCTATGCGGGCAACAACCGGAGCTGCTCCCGTTCCTGTACCACCGCCCATACCTGCGGTAACAAATACCATATCAGCGCCCTGGAGAGCTTCAGCTATCTCATCAGCGCTCTCTTCAGCTGCTTCCTGGCCGATCTCAGGCTTTGCACCTGCACCGAGGCCCTTTGTAACTTTTTCACCGAGCTGGATCAGAGTTTTGGCTTTGCAGCGCTGAAGCACCTGCTTATCTGTATTGGCTCCCACGAAACTAACATCTCTGACACCGTCTTCTATCATACGGTCCACTGCATTGTTTCCGGCCCCACCAACGCCGATCACTATGATCTCCGCTACCTTTTCACTTTCAGTGCTGTTCAGTTCGATCACTTTGATTACCCTCCTGCATCTGAATTCCCAATCACAGTAAATGTTACCTGTTTTCAAATCATTCTGCAACCGCAAATATGACCCAAATGGCCTTTTCAAGAAATATATTGACCGGATCAGTCATTTTTGAAGTAATACAGTTCCTTGCCTTCCTGATAATTTTCTATATGAAGAGTGCCCTTGCGCCCCGCCATTTCCTCGCTTGAAAGGAGCTTGGCCGCCATCTGCACTTTCTCGTTCATGTTCTTGTCATCTCCTATGGAGACCCTCACATCACCTGTTATAAACGATATATCATAGTCCTTATCAAAAGCGATTTCCTCGGCTTTGAGGCCGGCTGCATCGATCGCCTGCGTCATATTGAGAACTGTCTGAAAGACATGCTCATTGTTGACCGGAAGAGCCGCATACATCTTGAAACTGTCAAACTGGAGCCCTGTAACGAGGGGCAGGCCCTCTGTCTCCACTCCCGAAGCCTCGACCACTACTCCATCCTTATCAAAGTACATAAACCGGTCCATATATCTTACATACCCGGCTATCTCTTTCTCACGGACATTTATCTTAATGGCGTTCCGGCTCACGACATTCACATCTATCGTTTCTATAAAAGGTATGTCCCTGATACTCTTGTCCTTATATTTAAGAGAAAGCATCAGCGTATTGTCGGCAAACCATCCGCGCTCGACTATATCCCTGATACCGGAAGCCGTATAGTGAACATTGCCCTCTACGCTCACGTTCTCTACCGTATAAAGATCCAGCACCAGATAGACCACCGTAAGGAGAACCAGTACAGCAGTCAGTATAAGAAGTATTTTCTTCTTTTTTTCTATAACCTCATTCTCATACATCAGTCTGGGCATTGTCCTTTGCAACTCTGAAGACCATGCCCATCTCCGTCATCAGAAAGAGTGCCGATGAACCTCCGTAACTGATGAACGGAAGTCCCACACCCGTATTGGGCATCATGGCCGTTACCACCATTATATTGAGTGCAACCTGTATGGCGATATGAAACATAACGCCGGTCACCACCATCTTGTTATATATATTGGTTGACTGGGCAGCTATCCTGCTCATTACCGCTATCATTGCAGCGAATATTATTATAAGAAGAGCTGCGCCTATAAGTCCCGTCTCTTCGCATATAACAGAAAAGATCATATCATTATGCACTTCCGGTATGGTCCCGAGCTTCTGTATGCTCCTGCCTATACCTTTTCCTGCTATGCCGCCCGAACCTATCGCATAAAGCGCCTGAAGAGGCTGGAATCCGCCGTCCCTTAAGTGCTCCTCGGGATTAAGCCAGACAATGATACGCTTAGTACGATAATCGATATCTGCGTTATAGTCCATGAGTGCCACTCTTGATACATAAGCGACCATGCCGGCAGCACCCGCTAAAACCGCAGCCATATGAACCTTTATATCACGTATCGTTACAAACACCATAAGCACGGCAATACCGGCTATGATTATCGCACTTGAAAGGTTGTCGGTTATCTTCCATACAAGTATCGCAAGCACTGCGGGAGGCAGCATAAGGATCGCATAGCCTTTGGGCTTGTCCGCTCTTCCAAGAGCCGGATAATCAGCCGTCATTCCGGCCAGATATATGATCACCGCTATCTTGCATATCTCGGCAGGCTGTATATTAAGACCAAACAGCTGATACCATCTCGTAGCACCGTTTCTTGTTATACCGAACTTGATCAGAAGCACGACCGATACCGCCGAGACTATGAGCAGCAGCACGCGTCCCTTACTTGAACCCATAGCCGCAAAAATGATATCACCTATCGGTGTAAGAAAAATAACTATAACAAAGAGACCCGCAGCCTCAGCTATAACCTGAGTCTTCAGGAAATGATACACATCCGCCGATTCCGTTCCTCCGCTATATGCGCTTGAAGAGAATATCATGAAAAGTCCCCATACAAGCAGGCCTGTCATGATAAGAAAAAGCGGCAGCACAAGTGAATATTTAGTCTTTTTTGTTCCTGTTTTACTCAATCAAGACTCCTGACCGCATCCTTGAATATACGTCCGCGTTCTTCATAACTCTTGAACATGTCCCAGCTTGCACATGCAGGTGAGAGCAGCACAGCCTCCCCGTCAGAAGCTTCTGCTGCCGCCTTTGCGACAGCATCTTCCATAGATTCGGCTCTGATCACATTTTCAAAACCATGCTCTCTTGCACACTTTTCTATGGCATCGGCCGTGACACCTATGAGCACCAGAGCCTTTACCTTATCTCCAAACGACTCTATCCATTCATCGTAAGTATTCTGCTTGTCATACCCGCCGCCTATCACGACAGTCTTTCTGTCCATAGCCTCCACAGCCTTGATCGCGGCATCGGGATTGGTTCCCTTTGAATCGTTGTAATACTCAACCCCGTTTACAGTCTTTACGTATTCTATCCTGTGCTCCACTGCAGGGAATTCCTTAACAGTATTTATTATCTCATCCATGGGCACACCGATATTCTCGGTCATTGCTATCGCAGCCATCACATTCTCTGCATTATGTCTGCCTTTGAGCTTCATATCACGCACATTAAGGAGCTCCTCCGACATTCCCGCAACAGATCTGCAGATCATATCTCCGTCAAGATAATAGCCGTCCTTGAGTTTTTCCTTTGATGAGAAGAAAACAACTCTGCATGGACATTCCGAAGCAAATGCCCTTGTATACTCATCGTCATAATTGAGTATGCATGCATCTTCCCTGCTCTGATTCTTGGTGATCGACTCCTTGCATGCAGCATATGCCTCCATCGTATGATGGCGGTTTAAATGATCGGGTGTTATGTTCAGTATTGCCGAGATCTGAGGATGGAAGTCATGAGCAGTCTCCAGCTGGAAGCTGGAAATCTCTGCAACTGTCACATCATCATTTTTAGTAAATGCGGCAGCATCTGTATAAGGATCACCGATATTTCCTACAACATAAGATTTCCCAAAATGATCGGCACATATCTTTCCTGTAAGCGCAGTTGTAGTCGTCTTTCCGTTAGTTCCCGTTATCGCGATAAGCTTTCCCTTGGCACAGGTATATGCAAGCTCTATCTCACCGCTTATATACACACCCGCATTCCTGAGACTGTCAGCAAAAACAGTATCCGTAGGTACTCCGGGACTGAAAATTGCAATATCAGTCTGCTTTATCTCATCATCCGAAGGAAAATGCTTTTCGATACGTATATCCGCTTCATTTATCCCGTACGGCTTCAATGAAGCAAGCACCTTCTCCCTCACTGCATCCACATCAAGGTTTTCATTTTGATCATAAATGACAGGCTTTGCGCCTTTAAATATAAGCAGAGCCGCTGCAGCTATGCCGCTCTTTCCCGCTCCGATGATCGCTGTATTCTTTCCTGCGTAGTTCATTTCTCTTCCACCCTTATTCTGTTTCTGTGTTTCCTGTATCTTCTGTAATTTCAGTGTTTTCAGTTTCCGTTTCGTTATCCTGATTTTCGTTATCCCGGTTTTCCTCACCGGCTACCGCTACGGGGCCGGAGATCAAAGGCTCCTCGAGGGACTCATCATTTGCAGCGTTATCATTTTCAGTGCCATTCTGCGTATCTTCCGCAGGCGTATCGTTTCCGGATACTGCTTCATCTTCCGAAACCGTATTGTCCGAGAGACTGGGGATAAGGGAAGCCGTATCGGGGATATCCTGCTCAGCTCTCTCCTCATCGCTTATAATCTCGGTCTTTGGAATATGCATATAAGGAAGCACTTCATTTAGTATATCCCTGCACAGAAGGCATGCATAACGGGTACCGTTTTCCTGCGATGCGGTATTTGGTCTGTCTATTACAACATATATTGCGATCTGAGGATCATCAGCCGGTGCAAATCCCATAAACGATACGGTGTAATCGACCTTTCCTTTACCTGAATACTCAGCTGTTCCGGTCTTGCCGCCTATGCGGTAGCCTGCCGGCTTTGCCCTTGTACCGGTACCTTCATCAACAACACCTATGCAGTACTCTATCATCTGATCGGATACTTCCCTGCTCACAACCTGACGCACAGCTTCAGGCTTGATCGTCTTCACAACGGAGCCGTCCGAGTTTACAAGTTTCTTAACCACATGAGGTTTGTAAAGAGTGCCACCGTTTACCAGGCTTGAAAAAGCTGTAATAGTTTCGATCATCGTCACATTGTAGCCCTGACCGAATGTTGATGTCATAAGCTCTGTAAGCCCCATCGTGTTTTCATTGAAAACAAGTGAACTGGTGACCATCTCACCTTCAAGATCTATGTTTGTCTTAAGACCGAATCCGAAGTTTTTATTATACTTTAGAAAGTCATCCTTTCCTATCTTCTGGCCCATCTTCATGAGTGCCACGTTACAGGATTTCTCAAGTGCCTGTTTTGTAGTAAGCGGGCCGTCACCCAGACGGTTATGGCATCGTATGGTTACTGCATTATTGCCTTCACCGAAAGTAAGCGAACCGCCGCAGTCGTAAATATCATGATCCGTTACCACTCCGGTATCAAGGCCTGTGGCAAGAGTAAATGTCTTGCAGACAGAACCGGGCTCATATGATTCCTGAATACAGAAATTCTTCCAGAGCTCTGCAGATACTGCATCACACACCTCTGCATCCTCAGATACCGAATACCTTTCCATCGCCCTTGCCTTCATGGAGCTGACCGTTTCTTCGGTATACATCGAAAGATCCTTCGGGTTATTAGGATTGTAGTAAGGATAGCTTGCCATGGCGATGATCTCGCCGGTATGCACGTTCTGTATGATGACACCGGTATTCTCCGAACCGGGCTCACCTTCACGGAACTCATTTGCATGTTCTTCGTTGTACTGGATTATCTCATTCTCGCATATCTTCTGGATATATGAATCGATCGATGTCACAAGTGAATAGCCGTCCTTTGAGGGCATCACCGTTCTCTCTAACGCATTCTCATCAGTAAGATAACCGTACTCTCTTCCGTTATCTCCCGTAAGCACATCATCATAGTAACCTTCCAGACCGTAACGCCCCTTTGCATCACTTACGTATCCGAGCACATCGCCTGCAAGGGCTCCGCCCGGATATACTCTTCTGTAATAACTTTCAAAAGAAACGGCGGATTCATTTATGAGTTTGTTCTTTTCAAGCCCTGCCGCATTTGTAGATGCAGCCTTACGCAGCTCCGCATTGGTTTTCTTTATTAACTCCTCATAAGCAGTCTTCTCACTGTAGGTAACTTCTTTTTTTATTACCTTATACTGGTCTGTGGGATTACTGTTTATATAGTTTTCAATATCAGACTTGGATAAGTCGAACTCTTTGGATATGAGATCAAGCGTGCTCTGCATGTTGCCGTTCTTTTTTTCGCCTTCGAGCACAAGCTTTGAATCGAGGATAAGTTTGTAAACCTTTTCGGACTGGGCAAGCACAGCACCGTTGCAGTCAAGTATAGAGCCCCTCTTGTAAGGGATCTCGGTTGAAGTATACTGCTGCTGCGAAAGGACCTGCATGGTATATGCATCGCCCTTTTCTATCATTATCGATGCAACTCTCACAATGAGAACAATAAAAAACAGCATTATAAGCGCCGTAAGTGCGCCCGTCCTCTTATCGACGTTCTTTGCAAATTTTGCCGCGTCGACTGTCTGCGGACCTGCTGTTTTCTTTAATCTCAGTAATAAAGAGCTTTTGTTTTTACTTTTTATTTTCTTTCTTTCTGACATTACTAACTTCTTTATCTCAAGCCGGATATATCTGCGTACTGCTCAACATAATCTGCGGTATCCGAAGAATAATTTATAACCTGTCCTTCACCCGGAAGCTTCATTCCAAACTCCTCAAGTGCGAGCATTCTTATCTCCTCCATATCCACATCGTTGTTTATCTCTTCTTCCGTGTTATCGTTCTTGTCTTTCAGATTCTTATAATCATTCTGGAGGGCAAAGTAGCTTTCACGCATAACAGCAGTATCAGCCATAAGGTCGATGGAGTACATGAAGCCTGATGCAAACACAGCTATCATGGATATGCTGAGGATCCATGTCATTGCATTGACTTTGATCTTTCTTCTTTCCTTACGCCTTTTCTCCCATATAGGGTGGATATATTCCTCTTCTTTTCTGACGGTATTACCGTATACGTACTGTGCCATCTCCCCTTGTTTTCCCCTTCAGTTTAATTCTTTTTTTCAAAGATCCTGAGCTTCGCCGGCTTGGATCGTTTGTTCATTTCAAGTTCTTCTTCTTTTGCCGTTAACGGATGCCTCGTTACGACTCTGCCCTTTGAAACCTTTCCGCAGACGCACGGAAGACCTTTCGGACAGGTGCAGGGATTCTCGGCCGTTCTGAATGCATTCTTTACTATCCTGTCTTCAAGCGACTGGAAGCTTATGATCAGGAGGCGTCCTCCCGGATTCAGAAAATCAATCATCCCGTCTATCGAATCGCTAAGAGCATCCAGTTCCTTATTGCATTCGATGCGGATCGCCTGGAAGACTCTCTTTGAAGGATGACCTCCGGTAGACTGCATCTTTGCCGGTATCGAAGCTCTTATCACTTCATTCAGATCAAATGTGCTCTGCAGCGGTGCTTTCGCTCTTTTCTTTACTATGTTTGCCGCTATCCTTGATGCGAAACGCTCTTCCCCGTATTCCCTGAAGATCCTTGTGAGCTCTTCCTCACTGTAGTCGTTTACCACCTCATAAGCACTTAACGGATCTTCCCTGTTCATTCTCATATCGAGCGGTGCATCATCGTTATATGAGAAGCCTCTTTCGGGATTATCAAGCTGGTAGGACGAAACTCCTATATCAAGCAGTATCCCGTCTGCTCCGGCAACTCCCTTTTCCTTAAGATCTGAGACCGCGTTTGCGTAATTATCATGGATGAAGCTTATCTTCTCTGCATAGGGAGCCAGGTGCTCGCCTGCTGCCTTAAGTGCTTCCGTATCCCTGTCAAAGCAATACAGATGGCCGCTTATAAGCCTCTCTGCTATCGCTCCCGAATGACCGCCTCCGCCTGTCGTGCCGTCAACGTATATGCCATCGGGTTTTATATTCATTCCTTCCGTGACTTCATTAAAAAGCACGGGCACATGTTTAAATTCCATAGATTAGAACGATATATCGGTAACGCCTTCCATGCTCTCTGCAAGTTCTTCAAGATCCTCAGGCGACTCTTCTGCATCTTCGTACTTCTGTTTATCCCAGATTTCTATGCGGTTGACCATTCCGCAGAAAACCACTTCTTTACCGAGACCGGCGTAGCGTCTGAGCGACTGCGGAAGTATGAGCCTTCCCTGCTTATCCGTTTCGCCGTCTACCGCAGAAGCCGAAAAATGCATCTGTATCTTTCTGGTCTTCCTGTCGAGAACGGGCATGCTGCGAAGTTTGTACTCAAGCTTGTTCCAGCTTTCCAGATCAAGTATCCAGAGGCATTCATCCATTCCTTTGGTAATGACAAAACCATCCCCCAGTGCCTCTCTGAACTTCTGGGGAATGATGATCCTGCCCTTATCATCTATTGAATGACTGTAGTCGCCCTTGTACAATTACTTCACCCTTTTTCACCACTAAATGGAGTTTTGCCTCCACTTATCACCACATTTGTTATTTTAATCTCCACTCATGACTTTTACAAGGTGCAATTTTATAAAAAGCACAAAAAAATAAGGCTTTCGCCTTATTTTTTGTAACATTAGTCTAGATATTGTGTGGCACATCCGGTGCCCACTACATTTTGTTTTTATGCTTTTTCTTCAGATTGTATTTTTTTTGTATTTACCTGTCTTAACCTTACAACTATGTCGATTATAAGCGCTGCCGCGAAGAGAAAACCTCCCAGGCACTGCGAAACAGGTATGGTTGTGCCGGGTATTTTCAACTGATCTACACGTATACCTTCTATCACAAACCTTATGATCCCGTAGCCACCTAGATACCAGAGTGCCATCTCACCGTTGAACTTCTTGAACTTTCTTAATGTAAATATCAGGACCAGAAGCACAAGATTCGCAAAACTCTCGTAAAGAAAGGTCGGATGCACCTGTATATAATTGGTGCCCTCTTTTATGGTCGCTGCCAGTTCAGGCGGGATATCGCTCTGCCTCACAGCCTCAAGCGGAAGTCTCATTGCAAAAAGCCCGTCACTGTAACCACCGAAAACTTCCCTGTTTGTGAAGTTCCCCCATCTGCCGAGGATCTGACCTACCAGTACCCCCAGGATACCGGTATCGATCATTGCAAACATATTCTTTTTCTTTATCCTGCACCAGATGATTGCCGTAGCTATACCGGCTATAACTCCGCCGTATATTGCGAGGCCACCCTGCCTTATATTCAATATGCTTAACAGATCGTCCTTATAAGCATCCCAGGAAAAAGCCACATAATAGAGCCTTGCTCCGATCACTCCAATGACCAGAGCCCATAATCCCATATCATAGAAGTCATCAGGATTCTGCCCGTCCTTTTTGGCCGTGTACGTGATGAGCATAAAAGCAAGGACCACTCCCACTCCTATTATCATCCCGTAATAAGCGATGACAAAACCAAATATACTTATGTTTTTAGGCACATTCTCCAGATATATCCCGAGATTCGGAAATGCTATCGATGTACCATCCATCCAATCAGGCATACTCATACATTGAACCTGAAGAGTATCACGTCACCATCATTGACTACATAATCCTTGCCTTCAAGCCCGGCTACGCCCTTTTCCTTTGCTGCCGCCAGAGAACCAAGGGTGATTAGATCTTCATACTTAACCACTTCGGCACGTATGAAACCTCTTTCAAAATCAGTATGTATCTTGCCGGCTGCCTGAGGTGCCTTTGTGCCTTTCTTTATTGTCCATGCACGGCACTCATCCTCACCAGCTGTAAGGAAGCTGATAAGACCAAGCAGCTTGTAGCTTGCCTTTATCAGTCTGTCGAGACCGGCTTCTTTAAGACCAAGGCTTTCAAGGAAATCCCTCTTCTCATCATCGTCAAGCTCTGCTATCTCTTCCTCTATCTGGGCACAGATAACGAACACCTCACTGCCCTCTGCCTCAGCAATCTTTCTGACCGCCTGCACACAAGGGTTATCAGCACCGTCATTTGCGAGGTCGGCATCGGAAACGTTTGCCGCATAGATGACGGGCTTTGCGGAGAGGAGATTGTATGATCTGAAGATCGCCTCTTCTTCATCATCTTCCAACTCAAATGTCTTAGCACTCTTGCCGTCATTCATATGCGCCTGAAGGCGGGTGATCATTGCAGCTTCTTTTGCTGATGCCTTGTCTCCACCCTTTGCACTCTTCACAACCTTTGCAGCACGTCTCTCGATTATCTCTATATCAGATAAGAGAAGCTCCATATTAATAGTCTCTATATCGCGCGCAGGATCGATGCTTCCGTCTACATGCACGATATTCGTATCCTCAAAACATCTCACAACATGGACTATCGCATCCGTCTCACGAATGTTGGCAAGGAACTGGTTTCCAAGGCCCTCACCCTTTGACGCGCCCTTTACAAGTCCTGCGATATCAACGAACTCAATGACCGCAGGTGTAACCTTCTTGGTATGATAAAGTTCCCCGAGCTTATCAACTCTTTCATCAGGAACCGGAACAACTCCCACGTTCGGATCTATGGTAGCAAACGGGTAGTTTGCAGCAAGCGCTCCCGCTTTTGTAAGACAGTTAAACAGTGTTGATTTTCCCACATTGGGAAGACCGACGATTCCTAATTTCATTTTTCTATTCTCCTTAAATTTTCAGATCTTTTCCCATTGTCTTCTCCATTTCTAAGGAAACAGAGCTCCAGACCAAACCGAGGTATTATACCACGCAGGAAGCCCTGTTATCAAATGTCGGCAACTATCCGAATGCTCAAATAATCACACTTCAATACTATTTAGTTTGTCTTTGATGATTTGATTACAGCAGCCAGAGAATATACCTCTGCTTTTCCATTATCACATCAGTACCACATCCATGCCCAGAGTGACGGGGCGATTGGGATATTTATTTGGATTATTTTTCAAGCTGTCATATTTAAATACCATGCAGCGTGATCCGACTTCCGCTTTCCTGTAGCTCGGTCTGTGTGAAATCTGATATACTTCCTCTACGCCCCTCTCATCCTTTACTCTAAAATAATACACTATACATCTGCCCGTGAAGGTTCCGAATTTCTCTGTCACTGTACCTGTCATCACCGTATACTCACCATTTTTTACTTCGTTAACCTTTCTCTTCATTGCATAAACAAGGCATGAATGTACCAGCACAACACCGATTGCCACGATTACAAAACTTATGTTACCGCTAGAAATAACATGAAAAGCTTCTATAACAAAGAACGCATCTATAAGCAGGCCGAAAAAGAAGAACTTGTATAAGGTCCCTTTCTTCCTCTTAATAAGACTGTCAGCGACCCATTGCTCGCTTGCCGTGATATTCCTGAAAGAAGAGGTCTGGTCCAGACGGTCGGCCCTTACGCCGCCTGATTTCCTGTCGAAAAATAGAGCAATTATCACTAATCCCACACTAAGTAATATTCCAATTCTGAAAATCCACATTTTTATTTTCTCCCTATGAATTCGATTTTTGATTGTATTTTATCCCTGACAGTCACCATTATAAATAAACTGACGATGTAAAATATATGTTCAATGAAGCAATTATACTTATTGAAATTTGCTGATTTAGCAAATTAAGCAAGTCTGAAATATATCTTCTGCGGTACCTGTAACTGTCTCACTTATTGGATTTTCACTGCCTTATATACTATTTAATTTACCTATTACCATTCAAGATTATCTCAATACATATCAGATTTTCTATAATTCCCCAACTTCTGTCGCCATATAGTATTAATACTACTTTCTTCTCAAAAAAAGCGAACAGTTTCAAGAAAAAAAATCCCCTAAATCAAGCTTATTACTATGATCTAGGGGAGTTTTCCAAATGCCATTATTGCCACCGAAACTCTGGAGATATAGAATAACTGATTCCTGTCCTTTCAATTATTCTCTTTAATGCCCGGGTTTCTAATGCATCCATTGGTTTAAACTCAAATCCGGTTACCTCAATAATCTTTTTTGCATCAAGCATATTACAACCACATATCTGCGCGATTTTTTTTAATACATCTTTATCATGTTCCTTTGACGTAAGGATCTTTATTGTATACTTGTTCGAGTCAAATTCTATAAGATTATCAATTTGTGTAGCCGGAGCTTCATCGCAAACAGGGCAAATGTACTCTGTTTTATCTCCAACTTTGTATTCTATCAGTTCACAATTGCATTTTTTACACTTCATTTTTTCTTACCTCCTGGATAAAAAGGAATGAACCCGCCTCTTATTTTAGAATCAGGATATTTTTGATTGTATTGCGAACGTGGCGCCACAATATGTCGTCCAGATGGATATGCCCAAACAAGATAGTTCGGAGCCCATACTGTAACATTTAATTTATTTGCAAGGTGTTGGGCAAATCCATCCGGTAGCGATCCTGTATTACAAGAAAGTAACCTAATTCCATTTTTCTTATAGTCTTTACGATGCTTCAGTATTCTGGCCAGCTCTCTTGGTGTGTAGTAATCATTATCACCATCTCCAAACTTAATTTTATAAGGTGTACCATGCCCAACCACATCATACAAACCATCAGGATCAACATCTTTACGGTTCGCAATATTATTAATGTAATCATAATCTGCACTAGCAAATACGATTTCTCCTGCTGCAGGATTACCTTCAAAATACCCTTTTGTAGCGCCAAAGCCACCATGAAACCCAGCTCCCATTACTCCACCTCCCTGTGTGAGGTAGAATAATCACTCTCAAAAACAATGATTCTTATTCCAGCATCAATATATTTCTGAAAATACTTCTCAGGCGCACTGCCGTATACTACTACAGCAGATGGTTGAAGCAGCTGTATAACGACATCAAAACCTGCCAAGAAGATATCCCTATCAATTTTATGTTTCAAATTTCCATGTGAGCCTACTGCTATTACACAGTGCTTCTCTATTCCATCACAGCAAGCATGGTATGTTCGTCTATCTCCGTATCTTATGTTAGGAATAACCTTAATTCCATTAATCTGAAGCCAGTGTCCAATAGCTCTGCTTCGGTATATATTCCACAACTGCATTACAAGCGGCATATCCCTATATAGACTAAAGTCAGGAAGAATCACACCGTTATAATGTCTTAAAATATCAAGATACTTTCTCGGCTGTCTCCATATTCTTTCAAATTGATGATCATCCTCATAAAAATGTACCCACTGATCATAATCCTTGCAGGACAATGCCTTCGAAAAGGCTATAAGTCTGTTGGGGATATCATATGTGGGTCTGATACGCGGAAACTCAAAGAAACCGGCATATGTAGCCAACGATACCAAAAAGCATTAAAAACATCTTTGCAGCTTTTACGCTGCGAATTAACTTTGCTCATAATAAAGTACCTCCTATGAGATATACGACCGGTGATGAGCATACTCCACCGGTGGTGACCTCACAGGTACTTCATATGAATTGTTCAGATTCGAGTTGAAGTACCCGTCAGGCGATCAAACAGTTGTTGTTCCTTCCAGAGAACTTCAACTGCAGTTACATTTTTTATTGCCATACCCAGCAATTTGTGATAGGGTAAAAGTGTTCAGATTCGAGTTGAAGTACTCGATCGGCACCGTACGATAGTTCCAGCTATTGTATGGTGCTTTTCTTTTACCCGATAAGTTGCACATCGTAATCACCCTCTTTCTCTATTATTTTGTATACTAATCTTGTCGATACCACTCCTCAATATGTATAGCGAGATCTCTTATCCAACTGCCAGCTATCTCTTTCCTGCTGCATCTCATAATCATCTTCATACCATGTATTCCTACTTTCCTTTGGTAAAATAGAATCTATGAAAGACTTGTATTTAAAGAGAATCGTTTCATCAAAAAGACTTTCATCAGCGGACCTCCAGTCATAATTGATTTTACCCATTGTTTCGATTCTCTTTTGTGCCGCTTCCTTCGAAACACCAAAAGACTTTACTAAAAATTCAACGGATATTACTCCCCCTCTGTCTTTCAGTTCATTTAGAACCTGCTCCGGCATTAGTATCTGAGCCGCAAAACAATTAGCTTCTACTTCAAGGCACCCGTATTTTTCATCATTTTCATATTTCTTTAATTCATGTCCCAAATAATAGTGGCCAAATTCATGAAGAATAGAAAACTTAATGCGAGGTCCATAATCATCCTGATTATAAAAAATCATATATCTTCCGTTCTTACTTTGAAGTACAGCAGCCTCGCTTCCAAAAGCTTCGATATCAACACCATAATCGTGAGCGCATTTAAATGATAAGATTTTTATATCAGACCACTCTTTAACAATACTCTTTGTATTAACCGGAAATGTTACTAATGTACTTGAGGCAACCAATATTTCATTAGCCAAAATATTGGCTTTTTTAAAGTTAGGCTTCTTAGATGCCATCATCGTCCTCCTCTCCGTTCTCAAAAATATCATCGAACATTACAGAGAGCATTTTTTCTGCTTTTTCAAGACGACCTTCATCTAATTTCCCCAGCCCGCGTTGGAGATATTGCAAGCGTTCACTATCCGGCTCTTTATCCTCCATCTTTTCATTTCCAAGCAGATAGTCAATGGATACATTAAAATACTTAGATAGTTGAATCAGTACATCATCGCGTGGCACAGTCCCGTTGTTCTCCCACATGCCAATGCGGCTCTTGTTAATATTCAATTCCTTTGCCAATCCATCAAGAGTGAGATTCTTGTCAGTCCTAAGTTTTTTAATCCTATCTGCAAAAGTGTTATTACCCATACTCACACCTACCTTTCAAATTTATTGTACTTGTTCAATTTAATTATGTCAACATTTTTGTTTGTGTTCAATTATATTGAAAATACCAGATGTTGTGTTTCGGTCACTTTTCAAAAACTCATCCGACACATTCACATTTTTACCAACCTATTACATTGGTAAAAAAGTTGGTAAATCATTTCTCCAAATAACAAACCCTCCCTGGTCTGTCAAAGAACAGAATGATCTTCTCATCTTTTGACATTCCCTGGAGGGTTTGTTTATTGGTAATCAAGGCGCTTAAGGATAAGCGCATTTGCACTGAGGCTCATTTTTGGAAGTAACGATTATTATCACTTACTTATCATCATGACCAAGGCTACCGAACTACGCCAGTACTTACGCCATCGCTACGCCAATATTTTATAATTTTTGTGAAGATATGGGAATTTGTGTGAAATCTGTGATATGCGGGAATTCCGAAATAATAAGGTTTGAGAGTTTATGGAGAGAAACGTGAAATCCGGCACTGACGCCGATTCCTAGTTTCATTTTTTCTATTCTCCTTAAAATTCCCCTTATTTTACAAGCCTTTCAGATTTCCTAAAAATTTTTAGTCCCCCAAAAGAGCCCCAGACCAAGCCGATGTATTTTACCACGCAGGAAGCCCTGTTATCAAATGTCGGCAACTATCCGAATGTAAGTACTCAATCATCGGTACTCTTAAAATTCTATCATACTTATGAGATGATCGTCCCATTAAACATATGATTGGAGGTCAT
>ATWC01000016.1 GCA_000421045.1 Lachnospiraceae bacterium NK4A179 | reverse complement strand
CAAGGAAATCGGTGTTTGTAAGTTGAGAGGTTGTACAAGTTTTACAAGTTGTACAATCAGAAGACAGTGTCGGAAGTGAAACGGGGACGATCTCCGGGAGCGCGGATTCAAGAACGGATTCTTTGAGTTTTCTTTTCCAGTAGAAGAACTGATCTCTTTTGATACCGTTCTGAGAGCACCAGTCCTTAATGGACAGACCGCTGGAATTCTGCTCTTTGAGGATTGCGGTCCAACGATCAAGTTTGACCTGATGAGTGACTTTGGAAACATTCATGAGATGACCTCCAATCATATGTTTAATGGGACGATCATCTCATAAGTATGATAGAATTTTAAGAGTACCGATGATTGAGTACTTACGAAAGGGTTACCTTCAGATACTTAAAGGAGTGATCATCGGAAAAATGAGGATGCAAAGCGGATTTGAGCCGTATGCTGAAAGAATAAGACATGTTGTCACTGATAAATACCATTGTGCTGATCTTCCGGTAATGGCCGGACTGAACTTCGGGCATTCTTCTCCGGTGTTTATCCTGCCATACGGCGCGGAAGCCGAGCTGGATATAGATTCATTGAGATTCAGTATCCTTGAGAGCGGAGTTGTATAGTTTCATAGATAGACAGATATGTTGACAAGCTAATCGAGGTTATAAGGGCATATGTTGATTACTACAACCAGAAGCGACCATCTTTGCGGAATGAAGAAGATATCAGTCCTTTGTATCCTGATCTTTACTTTGATCTTTCCTGCAGGGGGATGTTTTGACCTGAAAGATGCTTATACCTTGGCCGATGCCACAACGGTTGATGATATCTCCTACTGCATCAAAAAAGATAACGATTCGGAATCCGTCGTGATCTGTTCATGGTGGGACGGTGAAGCGAAGGAAATAGTCTATGAGATACCTGACACATTTGAAGGAAGGGATGTTGTCTGGCTGGGTGATAAGGCTTCTGGATTTGATATCCGTCAGCCGTCTGAATATGTATTCTATGACCCGGATGATGGTATGATCCATCAACGCTATGAGGACGAACCGATCGCGGATGTAAGTGATGAAAGCCTTGAGATAACGGACATCAATGTTACTTTTGTACTCGGTGAGAACATCGAGTATATAGGAACTGTAGGACCTTCATATTTGGCGACAGGGGATAAAGAGGACCTTAGTGTGTACAGGGTCAATCTGTTCTTTGAAATATCGGATGATAACCCCGTATATTATTCAAGAGACGGAGTACCTTATTTGAGAAGTAATGATGAACCTGTTTGCACTGCGGCAACTGATCTTCCGGATGATTCAATGTCTTATGAACTGAGCTACAACGAAGATACGGGTGCGACGACATTTGAGCTTAACGGAAGAACATACTCGTTATTTGGTGAATTAAACGGTGATATGAATGATGATTACATGGATGAAAGAATTCTTTAAGGTTTTGCTTATTGCATCGTTGATCTTGGGGGTATCTTTTACAATATTCGTATTGTATTTTTCTCATAAGAATTTTGTCCATGGCAAAGTGTTAGTTGAAAATGAGGATTTTGTTATTGATAAAGCTTTGACTGCCGGTTATGAAGCTGATGAGTTCAAATCGGAAGCGGTTAAAAGTAAAACAATTGAAAATGGTATCTCTTTTGAACATAGAGGAAGTGCCGGTCATTATCTATACACATACGAATTTACAATAACCGGAGAAGAATTTTCAGTGCATCCAATCATACACTGGGTAAAATTGTCATCATTTGAAAATGAAAACATTAAGTTTGTTTTTAAATTCTATGAATCCGACGATGTATGGAATGCGACGGTTGATTATTATGATGGCAATTCATTACGTGGAACGGTTGATATTGAAGATGTTGAAAAAAACGGGATTGAAGTGCAATTTACACAGGCATGAATAGGAAAAGGATTGACAGGAGGAATTGATGAAAGCATTGATAGTTAATTGCAGTCCTGTAAAAACTGGAGCTACAGCAGAAATCGTAAGTATTATCGAAAAGGAAATTTCCACTCGATATGATACAAAATGTATATGCATAGATGATTATGATTTTAAGTTCTGCAAAGGCTGCAGATCTTGCCACGTCACAGCGAAGTGTGTTATGGATGATGATATCTTCAAGATCATGGGGATGTTTTCAGATGCAGATATTATTGTTTCAGTATCACCGTCATACTGGGCAGATATCCCGGGGCAGTATAAGTCATTCATAGATAGATGCACGCCATGGTGCGATACGCATGAACCGCATGCATCTATCGGGGAAGGTAAAAAGGGATATACGGTTGCACTTAGAACAGGCCCGGGTATGCATGAGTGTGACAGAATAATTCAGAGTATTGAGCATTTTTATGGACATTTACATATTGAATGTTCAGGGAATCTTGGACTTACTTCGATTGAGTATAAGGAGAATGTTGAGCCGAGAAAAAATGAAATAATAGATTTTTGTAAGAACATTTGAATTTCAGTTATAAGGATAAGTGATGAAAAATACTCAGCTTGTTAATGATGACTATCAAGGATAAAAATAAATCTTGCAATTAATTTTCTGCGGTGTTATTATTCGATTCAACACCGCAGAATTCTTCTGCGGCACATCGGTTCCGATCGGAGTTCAAACCGATGTATTTCAAAGTACTGATAACTTAGAACTTAATATCAGGGAGGTGTTTTTATGGCTTCGCCGGATACAGAACAGATCATTAACGATCTGCGTGCTGAGGTTTTGTCTCATATCAGCATGGACCGGGAAATGACGGATGATGAGGTGAAGGACATCATCGACAGAACGGTAATAACGAACGGTAAAAAATACAGCTTATCTTTAAATCTAAAACAAACGATCGCCCGCGATCTCTTCTATTCGATCCGACGTCTCGATATCTTACAGGCATTAACAGACGATCCAAAAGTAACGGAAATAATGATAAACGGCTACGAGAATATCTTTATTGAACGAGCCGGTAAACTGTCCCGTTGGGACAAAAAATTTGAGTCAAAGACAAAACTTGATGATGTGATACAGCAGATAGTTGCAAAGTGCAACAGAACTGTGAATGAATCATCTCCTATCGTGGATGCAAGACTTGAGAATGGCTCACGTGTAAATATTGTTCTTGATCCAATCGCTTTAAACGGTCCCATAGTCACTATCAGACGCTTTCCTGAAAGACCGTATCTCATGAAAGATCTTATGAATTTCGGCGCGATAGATGAAGGAACTGCAGAGTTCCTGCACAAGCTGGTCATCGCAGGCTACAACATTTTTATCTCAGGCGGCACGGGTTCAGGAAAAACTACATTCCTGAATGCGCTGTCAGATTTTATACCGAAGGATGAACGCATCATAACGATAGAGGACAGCGCAGAACTTCAGATAGTGGGTGTTGAGAATCTTGTCAGACTCGAAACCAGAAATGCAAATGTCGAAGGTTGCGCTGAAATAACAATACGAGATCTGATCAGGTCATCTTTGAGGATGCGTCCTGACCGGATCATAGTTGGAGAGGTGCGCGGTGCAGAGGCAATCGATATGGTGCAGGCACTTAATACGGGACATCTTGGTTTCCGTTCTTGCCTACACTATCCTCATCGGAGAAATTGTTGTTATTCTGCGTCTTTATGGTTATTACTTTTCCTGTCTTCAGCAGGATTTCTATATCACCGTTTGGCGGAAGTTCAATCCGCTCAATGTAGTTAAGGATCCTGTCACGATCTATGCTGGTGAAGTTTCGGAGGTCTGCAATAGCTGCTTTAATGCTGACCAGTTTCTCAGTAACATATGAATCATCCAGCTTATTGGCTTCCTTATCCTTAATAGCAGTGGTCAGTCTGTCCGTCTCTTCTGTAATCTTGTTGATTTTGGTTTTGATACGCTCCTTGGCAACTTCATTTAATCCACCTTCCGACAGAGCATCGATAAGGCTGTCAATCTGCTTTTCCTTGGAAGCAAGCTGCTTTTTCATCTTGTTGATTTCATCTCCGCTGTTTTGGGAAGCTTCGACACATTCTGTAAGAATGCGTTCGAGAGAGATGCAGACATCTTCCTGTTGATCGATGGTTGTTTTAAGCGCCTTTTTTGTGATCTCTTCAAGATCCTGTTCATTGATGCGACTTACCGGATTAGGGCAGTCCCTGTGGTTTCCAATACGGTATATAGGTACTGTTTTCTTCCTATCCGCATAGTCAAAGCGGTATGGCTTGCCACAAATGGGGCAAAAAATTTTGCCGGCATAGTTGTGTGTTCCCTGAAAACGGGCCTGAATAACATCTTTGCCGGGGCTGCTGTAAACGGTTATCCTTGTCTGATGGATCCTTTGTGCCATTTCGAAAAGGTCATCATCTATGATTCGGAGATCTGGGCGTTCAACCAGCACCCACTTCTCTTTCGGATTCATAAATCTCTTGGATTTGGCTTTCCCTGCGCCAAGCTTGCTGCCCTTTTTGTTGATATAGAATTTCCCGATATAACGCTCATCCTGGATAATATTGGAGATGCTTCGGCTACAAAGGCTGATACCTTCCAAATCCAAAGCACGCTGTATTGATGCCGGGGTACCATTCCGATACACGTAATCTTCAAATATCCTAAGGATGATTGCTGCTTGGTCTTCGTTGATGGTTATGATCTTACTGTCACGATGCCAGTCATAACCGAAGGAACAATCTTTGGCGGAAAGCTCCTTCCTTTCGCAGCGGAGCTGGTGAGTCATCCTTCCCTTTTCACTCTGATCGCTGACATAATCAGCATCCATAGCGAACTTTATGGAATTGAAGATTCGCTCTCTACGATCCTCAAAGTCGTGGATGCAGTTGTCTTCAAGGGTTAAAACGGTTGCTTCGTTTTCCCTAAGAAGATTAATCAGACCAAGAGAGTTGTATTCATCACGGTTAAGTCTGGACATTGCTTTTACAATGATCAGGTCAATCCTTCCGGCTTCCACTGCAGAAAGCATTCGGTTGTATTCCGGTCTGTTATAATCTGATTTTCCGGAGATCCCGTCATCAATGAATATGTCTACCAAATGGATGTTGCTGTGTACGGAGATATAGTTCTTTGCCATTTCTACCTGATTAGCGCATGATTCTTTTTGGCTGTCATTATCAGTAGACACACGGGCATATATGACTGCACGTACCTGCTTTGCGGTAGAGTCTCCGTCTATTCTGTTTTTAATATCTGATGCATAGCTCATTGTGTGTTCCTCCGGTATTTCAAAAATCCTTCCTGTAGTGAGTAGATATCCAGCTGAAGGGTTTCACGTATTTTGCAGAAGTTAGCGGTTCTCCAGTGAATATCATTCAGATTATGGACAAGTAGCAGATCATATTTATCTTTGTTCAGGATCATTTCCTGAAGGTGTATCTGCTCTCCGTCCCTTTGACGCTCTGTTTCGTCATAGTATTGGTCGGTAAGAATCCATGGGGTCTTCTTCTCGATAAAAAGCTTCATAATATCGTTTTTTACCGATATAACCTGCTTCAGGTCGTTAGGTTCACCCCAGTGTGTCGTATATGTAGCAACCCTCAGGGGATCCGTAAAAGGTATTTCCTCGAAGGTGAACGTTCCGTTTTCAAGAGAGTGTACGGGAATGCCTTTTTGAAGCAGATCCTGCATTGTCCTCATACACTGCATGGTGTTCTTTGAAATGTGGTAAAAGTCCTTGGTGATTAAGGCATCAAACTGGTCTGCGCATGACAGAAAGCGGTCAAATTCCGTGTGTTCACTCCAGACAAGGCTCATATCGCAGAATATTTCTGCTACCGTGTATCCAAGGGACTGAGCAAATTCTTCCAGTATATGAAGTTGTTTCTGATACACTATTGGGCGCTTTTCCGAACCTGCCGTGAAGTGATATATTGCTGCTTTCTTAACTGCCATACTTAATCAAAACCTTTTGATAACATATATTTGTCGATATAATCAGCCAGTGCCTCGGCTGCATAGCGGTCAAGTCCTGCTGCTTCCATCTTGTCAGCGTTATAGCCTGATGAATGGGTGAATGTACTTGCCTCACAACCTATCTTCCAGTTCGGGATGCAGATAAATCCTCCATTGATGTGTTTCCCGAAGATAAGAAGATAGGTGTATCCGTTGAAACAGACATTATGTTCAAAAAATATCTGTATGCTCCTTGAAAAATCAGTTTCTAATGATGTTTTTTCGTTCATTGGATTTCCTCGCTTCCTCTATCATTTTCCTGACTGCCTCATAGGGAGTGGGATCGTTGATGCCGCATGAATTTTTCAAATCCAGCATTTGTTCCTTTATTCTGCGGTTGAGACGTTGCTTAGTTCTGTTTTTCATAAAACTCCTTTCAGGGCATAATACCCCTGTGCTTGATGTTAACGATGACATCCGATAAATCGGGGAACACCGGGCTTACGCCGCTTGCTTATCTTTTTGGCTTGTTACAAGCTTCTGTGCCGCCTGGTCATAAGTCTCTTTGTCAACAACCCCGGTTCGGAGCAGATCGTTCAAGAGAAGCAGTTCCAGAGAGATGGTCGTATTATCCTTATTCATAGGTGGCCTCCTTTCGATCCGTAGACTGTCGCAGGCAGGCTTCGTCATACCAGTACCGGTTGACCTTCCCGGCTACGACTATCGCTGATGGGTGTTGTTTCTTAAGCTCCTCATTGAGCTGGTGTATGATTGCGTAAGCCTTGGGTTTAGAGATATCGAAGTCTTCCATCACCGTTTCAACGCTTACATATAATTTTTCTTTAATGGTGTTGCTCATGTCGTGCCTCTTATAGCTCATTGTGAAATGTATCAGTAAAAAACTATATTTATTATATGCGTATTATTTTAATATGTCAATATTAGGATGTGCTATATTTATAAAATTTTATATATTTCTTTCATGAAACGTGATAAAATATAGCTTACATGTGAAAGGAATATGCTATGAATAATAAGGAAAACATTTTTGGTGAGCGCTTGCGTATGCTTCGCTCCATGAAAGGGAACTTATCTCAGAAGGATTTCGCAGTAGAGCTTGGAATCCCGCAGCCAACACTTTCGTCTTATGAAAGCGGAAAGATAAAACCGACAGTGGATGCCATAATTAACATTGCTGATAAATGCGGTGTGTCTATGGATTGGCTGTGCGGTAGGGATGAAACATTCCATCTGAAGAGTATGGGGGATGTGCTGTCCTGTCTTATGGAGATGTATGAGACCAATGAAATATCAATAAAGACCACGATTCATGACCGGGTTGATCTGGAAGAGAAGGATGCTACGGATGATAAGGACCGGAACTGGATAGATTTGAAGGTTTATCACAATGAAGTTTGGCATAATCCTGAGGTTACGCTGAATCAAGACTTCTGCACAGCCATTAGCAAGGCATATAAGCTTACACAGGAGTTGCGCCGGTATGAGCGTACTCAAGAAAGCTACGAACGAGAGAAAGCTTATTTTATTGATTATATGAGTAGTGTCCCGCTCACAAAGATAGATCACTCAGATATTCCGGAGGAAGAACAGCGTAAAAGGATGCTAGAGCTGATGAAAGAGGAATGGGAAGCTATGGAAGGCAATACCGATTCCTAAAGATGGGGGTAAAAGATATGGATTATACAGTCAATGTAGACGGAGTAGATATAATGATTGAACAAGAAAAGACAGATAATCGTAATCGATTGTTGAGTTATTATACCGGCCTTATTGCTGCTAAAGGAGTAACGCTTGGAGAGCCGCAGAGGATGGCGTTAGAGTCCTTGGTTAATAACATGACTGAAGATGCTGCAGAAAGTAAAATGTCTAAAATGGATAAACAGCGCTTTAACCGTTTGATGGCTTATGCAAATGCGATAAATAAATTGACAAAAGAAGAAGAACAGACAACAGATGCTCTGTTGGAAGTTATTGCAGCTACCGCTGAGGATCCCGAACAGGAGGCTGTTATGATAAACGGTAATAAATTTGTATGTGAAAAAGGCACTCTTGATATAAAAAAATATGTAGATAAGCTTTCAACAATCGGTAATGAGCAAAAGGGTAATACATGGACTGTTTACATTGATGAGGAAGGGGAATTGGTGATTTACTGATGAATTACGACAAAGGTAATGTTATCGAAAAGAGAGGAATAATCTTTAAAGATACATACACACCTGATCCAAGGGGTAAGCACCCGGCAATGATAGCTATAGCTGTTTCGGAGGATAATCAATATATGTATTATCTTACTTTGACAAGTCAGGTGGATAAGTATTTTGATGATCCTGATATGATGCAGCAGTTTCAACTGATAAAGAAGACTTCTTACAACATGCTAAGAAAGACATCATTAGTTAATCTTGCAAATATCTACAAGGATCCTGTGTCAAATGATACACCTGTGGCATATATACAACCTGATGAGTACAAGAAGCTCATTAGAAAATTTAGGGAGTATCAAGAAAAGAATCCAGATGAATACTACGATGAGATAAGGGATTTACTTTAAAGCAATTAGAAGGACTGATGTATTGCAAGGTCAATATGCTCCATTAAGTATAAGGGAGAGTGTTTAAATTGTCTGATGGATTGAACTTCCAGGTAGTCGATAAAGATAATGAATTTACACGCTATGAATTAGACGCTATTTTTGATGCCTGTAGAGGAAAGAAGCTGGGACATCTTGACCGTATGAAAGTGTTTGCGAAGGCTTTTTATAATCCTAAAGTTACAGGCATTGCTGGGGATGTTGTAGAACAGTCTATCTTAGGAATGAAGCAAAACTCTCGCCAGGAACCAGATCTTATGGTTGATGGTGAGGAAATTGAATTAAAAACAACCGGATTACGAAAAGACAAGAATAATACATCTGAGTATATAGCAAAAGAACCTGTGACTATTACGGCGGTATCTATTGATAGGATTGTCAGTGAGGATGATTTCGAAAAGTCAACATTGTGGCATAAGATGCAGCATATTCTTTTTGTTTATTATCATTACAATAGTATGACAACGGTACAGGCTTTGGGATATTCAGAGTTTGAAATTCTGTCTCATCAGTTTTATGCTCCATCACCTCTTGATCGAGCAAGATATGAAAGTGATTGGATTATTGTAAGGGATTTTCTGCGGAATGTTCAAAATACTTATGATAATCCTGAAGAAGGTTACCCACTGTTATCTACAAATATAAACAAACAGCTTGTCGTGTTGGACACTGCACCCAAATACCCTCATCCACCGAGATTTCGTATTAAGCGAGCATACTTTACAGTTATCGTTAAAAATCACTTTGCGAATAGCCTGGAATCTCTGAATGAAGACTACGTCTCATATGCCCAACTTGATGAAAAGCTCCATGAAATAGGTCGGATGTATGGACGTAAAAATGTAGGGGAAATAGCTTCAACGCTTAGTATAGTCAGTAAGAAAATATCAAAGCAAATGGCAGAACAAATAATTGTCAGGATGTTTGGTGGTAAGTCTAAGAAGCTTAGTAAGGTCGAAATGTTTGAAGCATTCGGTGTTACCGGGATTAGCATTTCATTATCTGCAAAAGATGGAAGAACTGAAGATACAAAGATGTGCGGCATCGATTTTGAAGAAATTATGGAAGAAAAGCCTTTTGAGGATTCTGATTTCTACCACTACTATCATGATAACACATTTCTGTTTTTTGTTCTGAAAGAAACACAGGTAGCAAGTTCTGCAAAAGGAA
This sequence comes from Lachnospiraceae bacterium NK4A179, assembly GCA_000421045.1. GTDB lineage: Bacteria > Bacillota > Clostridia > Lachnospirales > Lachnospiraceae > NK4A136. Next base: position 48,450 of record ATWC01000016.1, on the reverse strand, counting down.
AAGAAGTCAAAGTTGAATATGCAAAGAATGAGTTTCAAGGGTTTAAGCGTTTGAATTTTGATGATGATTTTATATATAACAATGTAAAACCAGTGTGGGATAAAATCAGACATCTAATATCTAGCAATACGCTTAAATTCGTTCCTGATTTGGATAAATATGGCAAACCGATTATAAACCATACAGGTGAAGTAAAAGGTGCACCTAATTTTCCTAAAAGTAGCGAGGGTATAATCTTTGTTCGTGGAACAGGTCAGGATTCAACTGATAAAAAAGAAGTTGTAAATGGTATTCGTATGTATCGGCAGAATCTATGGATTAACGGTGCTGCGTTAGTCAAAAAACTATCCGACATTCCATTTATATAGAAGTTGATCTTTTGCATGTCAACTATTACAATAAAGAGAATCTACAACCATGAAAGGGGTAATATAGATAATGGACAGAACGGTATGTGAGCTGTTTGCTGGTGTAGGGGGCTTTCGATGTGGATTAAATAATATTCACAAGATAACCGATGCAAAGCGGCAGGAAAAGTGGGAGACGGTTTGGTTTTCTCAATGGGAACCGGCTGATAAAAAGATTCAGTGGGCACACGACTGCTATGTCAATCGTTTTGGAACTTGTCTTGATATAAATGGTGATGATACAACTAACAACGATATAAATACTGTAGATAAAAATACTATTCCTAAGCATAGTCTTCTTGTAGGAGGATTTCCCTGTCAGGACTATTCGGTAGGTCATACACTTAAATCATCAAAAGGAATTGAGGGAAAGAAGGGTGTTCTGTGGTGGGATATCAGAGATATTCTTGAGGCAAAACAGGCACCGTTTGTTCTTTTGGAAAACGTAGATCGCCTTGTAAAGTCGCCAGCAAAACAGCGTGGTCGTGACTTTGGAATTATTTTAGCTTGTTTCCGAGACCTGGGTTACAATGTGGAATGGAGAATTATAAATGCAGCTGAATATGGATATCAGCAAAGGAGGCGCAGGACATTCATTTTTGCCTATAAAAGCGCGACAAAGTACGCAAAAAAGGTGAATGATTTCAGCGTTGAAACAATGATATCGTCAGAAGGATTTTTTTCCAAAGGATTTAAGGTAAAAGCTGTAGCTGAAAAGGATATAAAGAGAACGGAATTACCTAGTGAGATTGGCGAGCTGTCCGATAAATTCCAGTTCATTTTTGAGAATAGTGGGATTATGGTAAATGGTGTGATTAGTACCGTTAAAACCACGCCTGTATCAAGGAAAAAACAGATTACCCTAGGCGATATAATAGAGACAGGGGATGTGGGTGAAGAGTTCTTTATAAAGGATGAACGATTGTATTATACAGATCCTTCCGTGGACCATTCAGATGAGACCGCTGAGAAATTACCGCCTGAGAGCCGTCAAACATGGCAATATATTAAAGGTGCGAAAAAGATTTGGCGTAAGGCATCGAATGGTCATGAGTATGTATTCAGTGAAGGGCCTGTTGCAATGATAGATGAGTATGATAAGCCTGCAAGAACAATGCTTACAAGTGAAGGGGGATTTAGTCGGACGACTCATATTGTTAGGGACAGGAAGACGGGGCGGATAAGACTGCTGACACCCATAGAGTGTGAAAGAATACAGGGCTTTCCGTCTGATTGGACAAAAGAGTGTTTGGTAAACGGTGAAATAGTTCCCATGCCTGTTAATAAACGACGGTTTATGATGGGAAATGCTTTAGTAGTCAATCTTATTAGCCAGATGGAACCTGTGCTTGATGAAATCATAAGTAACGAATAGTTAAAAAGGGGAGAGTGTGAGCCGCTTTGCGAATGAGCAAAGCGGCAATATTTTAGGAAGGAAGTAAACAATGGATAGACTTTATCATAAAAAACGATATAACCGTAAATCTTATGTATTTCATCCTTTAGATGATGACCTCTATGAAGGATATTCTTTAGAATGCCCTTCGGATAAGCATAAGTTTTACAGTTTATACGACGTAAAGAATGATGTCCTTACATTACATTGCTGTTATCGCTTAGGTGGAAGTAAGGAAACTACTGAAATATGGGATATGTCAACAATTAAAGGTCATCTTGTGTTTAAACTTCGGAGAGATAGTAGATCTTTTCCTTGTATCTTAGCTGTTGAAACTTCAGATGAAATGGCTGATCATATGGTCAATGGTGATTTAGATTATGTAAATGCATTTAAAACAGATATTGTAAACAGATACAAAGAACTAGATTATAAGTGTAAACTGCATGAAACTGCTGTATTGAATGCTCACAATAAAGCTCAGGCATCAAAATATAAATTTGGTCGAGTGCTGGCAATAGGAATAGTAGTAATTCTTTTACTCGGAATAGTAATTGAGTTGATATACAATAGACATGAGTTTTTATCGGAGTTGAAATGGGCTTTAGTGGTTCCTTGTTTTTTTCTTATTATGATTATATTTGGAGGCCATGGTACTCCTACAGAAATAAATTCAGGTGATTACGTCAATGCTGAACACAATGGACATATCATATCAGGCATAGCTGTCAAAAATTGGGATGGTAGCATAAGAGTATATCCTTCAAATTATGACCAACATACAACTGATGAAGAAAAAAGTGAAGGGATACTTTACTATCCTGAGGAATCTTATAAAATTAGAAACTAATCGGAGGGGGGACTATCTTGATTTCTGGACAGATGGCCCAAAATGGTCCGGAATATTCATAGCTGCAAACGTGTACTGGTCACAGTTCATCTGTTCAAAATTCTTTTTTGTAAGCATATTCTCTAATATTTATAGCGTTTTTTCATCATGAGAATCATATTGACGATTGGTGGATGTTGTTATATCTTAATGATGTCGTTAATCTTTTCGGCGGTCTTATCTGACTGCCACACCGGCGTAATGCCATCTGGAGGTATCTTATGTTCAATTCTGAAGAATTATCAATGCTAACCCTCGATTATTTTAAAGTGGAAATGTGTGCCTCGGATGTATGTGAGCTTGAGTCCCAGAACGGAGATCATTGGCTTATTCTTAAAAAACAGGTATTGGTTCCAAGGGAACAGGTCCAGCACGTTACAAAATTCTCATACACGTTCCTTCTCTTCCACCGACACTCAGATGCGGAAGGCTTTCACTATCAGACAGAATTTTTAAACGTACTGGATGTTATTCTTGAAATCATAAATCATGATGATTATCGGTTAAAACGTAGGGGTAAGACATTCTTTGATAGAGTTATTGCGATGTACGCCTAATCAGAAGTTTTGGATTTGTTCCCAGTCATCAGTGCGGTATCTGCTTTCGTAATATCCATCTAAGTACACCAGTACTCCAAGATAGATTATTTGAAAAATGATAAAGAGTAGCACAAGGTTTATGCTGACTTCTTTTTTGATACCTTCCCCGAATACGATGATAACAGCAATGGATATCAGCAGTACCTTCAGCGAGAGATTGCACCAGCGTTTCTTGTAATATAGGGCGATGCGGTATGTTCCGTATATTACGGCACCGATGCAGGCGATTATGAGGATAAAGGTCAGTATCCGAAGGAACCATGCCCATTCGGTAGAAAACGCCACCTGTTGCTCAACACCCATTACAGACCTCGTATAATAGGGCTTTTCTACCCATCCGGCATAATTATTCAGCCTATCCCACGCCCATCCAGCCGGAACGGATATGAAGTACCATATATCCCATGAGAAGGTGGGATAAGCGATAAGACAGCACAGGAGAGTAACAAGAAGGGATCCCCATGCTATCTGCTGGTTCTTTTTGGCTGCCTTTACCTTTTCTTTTGCCTGTCTGATAGCGGTATTCTTTGCGCTAACGGCTTCAGATACCTTTTTATCTGCGGATTCCTTATAATCGGCAATATCCTTTTCGGCTTTCCGCTCGGCGGCCTTTTGAGCAGCCTGAGCGGATTCGACAGCATTAACATTTGAAATATTAACCTGTTTTTTGAGCTTATCTGCCCCAGCCGTGAGAGTTCGATACTTCTCTTCGAGCTGCTCTTGCTCTTTCCTGCTCAGCAATCCGGCGTTGTTCCGCAAGTCGTCGTTCTGCTTCACGAGAGACTGATTGTTGGTTGTCAGCGACTGATTGATTTTCTGTACGGATGACAGCTCTGCTCTGAGTTCGGCTATCTGTGATTGCATCGCCTGATTCTTCGATAGCAGCGTCTGACTCGTTGATTGCAGATCTGACTTCTCGGAGGAAAGCTGATGTATCAATGCTGTCTGCTCTCTCATCTGCTTCTTGTCCGAGGTTATCTCTTCCTGTAAGTCGGAGTTCTTTAGCTTCTCGCTCTTCAGAGCTTCCGTCAGTTCCTGTACTTTGGATAACAGCGTCTGCTCCTGCGATGGCTGATTCGACTTCTGCATAGTATTTTGCGTATTCTGCGGCTTCACGTTCTCCATCGGCTTTAAGTCTTGCGAGCCTGAGTTCATTCTGTCTTTCAAATTCATTTGTAAGTGCCTCCTTGTTCACCTGTAGACCAGCAAAGGTCTTTTCCAAATTGCTATCACGGACTTTATCGCCGTTTTCGTTCTTAAATACGATATGCTTACGACTATCTTCCCACTGTACAGACCATCCACGTTCTTCCATACCTGTTATAAACTCTTCACGGCTGGCAGACTGCGGAACGACTTCCATAACAGCTATAGCGCAATCGGCAACAAAACTCTTTTTGGAGTCATTGATAAGCAGGTTGTATTTATCTTTGCTCCATGCTGTGATTTCTCCCTGTTCTATAAGGGATCCGTCAAAATGATGTCCCTTTTCTGCTATGGTCAGTCCACGGTCAAGGCAGAGCTTATTGGTAAATTCTTTCTGCCGTTCAAGATCGTGCTTGGTCTGGTGGAGCTTGTGACCGTCAATATACGATACCGAATTGGTAACGATATGGCAGTGAAGGTGATCTCTATCCTGATGCACCGAAACGACATATTGATGCCCAGGGAAAGTTTTTTCCGCATAAGCGATACCTATTTCAAGGACTTGTGCAGGCGTGACATTTTCATCCTTATGGAAGCTGATTATGTTATGGGTGTACATCCTGCCGGAGTCCTTACCCCATAGTTGCTTTTCCTGTATCCATGTCTGATATACTTCGTCATAGTTTATGGTTTCCCCGGCATACGGACCGTTGATGAAGACATAACCTTCTTTAACCTTTTCATCACGCAGGACATATTCCAGAACATTTCTCATTGCACCGTGACTTTTTGTTGATTTATTGACGACCTTATTGATTGCCATACATCCTCACTCTCCTTTCGATAGTTACCGAGCTGGGCAGATAGTCTTTCCAGTTCTTCTTCGGTCGGGATTACACCCTGACCATTTGCGATATGAGCCATCTGGTTCACATTGGTTGCAAGTCCTCTGAGTTGCCGTTCAAGATTGGCGAAGGTGTTGCTTATATCCTTCAGCACGGCAATTTCATCGGACGGTGTTATGGATGCACCACGGACTGCGCTGATGATATATGCCTGTTGTGATAGTCCCGATTCATTTACTTTATCTTGGAAGTCAGCGTACTCTGATTCATTCATTCGCACGGTGACTGCTTTATTTCTTCGGCGTTTAACTTTACGCATGATGTACATGCTCCTTTCTGTTTTGTGATACATAGAGTGCGACACTCTATGTGCTTTTAACTGCGGAACATACTGTGTAATGAAAATTACAGGGTGTGTTATGCAGAGCAGGAATCCAAGGGGATGCAATCCCTTTGGCGGGATGCAAGGGTGGAACCCTTAGACGGACTGACAGGACGTGAGAAAATTATCCGGTGGATGATTTTCGACTGTCCGTGTCGGGGAGTTGTGCTCCGGTGTGCAGAGGTCGGATAGACCTTTGCCGGGGTTCCAAGGGGCGGAGCCACTGGCAAGTTTAGCGGAAGCGGAAAAGCCCAAAGGCTTTTTCGGTGCAGCGGTGCGTTGTGGAAGACACGGTTTGAGCGGTAGCGAAAACTGTGGCTTGCCACAATGCGAAACTTGCCTAATCACCCAGAGCCGATTTAGAAGCTTAGGCGATCGGCGGCGGGTGATTTGTGGTCTTGCGATTTGCCCGGGAAGAAGATGCCTGATGCCAGGGAGGAGAGGTGAATATCGTTCCCGATTATGAGGGAATGATATTCGTCTCGACACACTGGCAAACGGAGATGGAGCATAACAGTCCGGGGGACTGTTTGCTGCATCGTAGTGGTCAGACATCGACTGAACCGGGAAGAAATGATATCGGTGCGAAAGCAGCGATTTCATTTCTGGTAAATCGCCTTGTCCGAATAAGGGGCTATGGAGTTTCAATATTCTTCGTGGAGAAGAATATGAGAAACGGAACAGCCCCGACATAAGGACAAGACCACCCGAGGATGGAGATTATATTTCCAGTTCAAATGTGATACGACCGGAGCGATAATCTTCCATGAATCTCCGTAAAGCACATCCGAGGGTGACGGAAGGGAAAGGTACATTCTTGTTAAAATCTTTCCACTCCGCTGCAACATCCTCATCAATGATGAAAGATTTGCGGGTGGTACTCTCATCGGACTTTTTCATACGGATAATGGTAGGCTTAACAACAGGGGAAGATCCTTCTGATGTTTTGTGCCATCCGTTTTCGTATCCTCTATCACGGATAAGTCCGGTGAGGTAGGTGTAGGAAAAGTTACAGTTCATATAATCGGAAAAATCTTTTCCGGTATGTCCCTGGGCCTGCTGGATCATCTGAAGCAGTTCGGTATCGGTTTTTTGCTGTGCTTCTTCCTTGGTCATCTTGGGAGAGGAGTGGGTATTAACACCCTCTGTATCACTCTCTGTTGCTGTAATGTTCATGTTCAGTGCATCCATAGTTTTTCCTCCTTACAATCAGTGATGCGGTTAATTACATACCAACAGCCTGGCGAGTTCATCGAAATCGTAATCGCGCTGTTCGAAATTATTAAAAGTGCTTTTAGGATGAGCAGGGGACTTGCTTGGCGAGTTATAGTCTTCTGTAATAGCCTTAATCAGCCATCCTGTAATATTTCGTATAGGTTTTGACTGTTGATCCAGGATTTGCCTGGCTTTTTTACATTTAGCAACATCATTATGTGATGCTTGTGCAATTGCTATAAGATCCTTATCTGCCAGATTAAGACCTTTGAAAACTGATTGAAGAGCAACAACGATTGTTGTTGTAGTTCCTGTCGTATTCTCTGGTGTATTCTCTGGTGTAATCTCTGTATTTGTATCTACTTTTTTGTTGGGAGGTGTCTCCTTTTTTGCCGAGGGGTCACTATAATTATCTAGGGGGGTGTCTATTTTTTTTTGGATACCCCCCTCATCGTTGTCTGGAAATGTAAGTTTTTTGAGCACAGCCGGAATTAGTTCTATATACATTACATTGGGTAGTGGCCCGTTTAGTGTCTGAACAGTACGAAAATGTCTTTTTATAACGCCCTTATCTTCAAGAAAAAGGATTGCATCACGAGCCTGGTTCTTGCTGATGCAAAATTTCTGTGACAATTGATCGTAACTGCGTTGGAGAAAATCGTCATCAGCAAATCTTTTTATGTAATAAACTTTATTAGTAACCTCATCCCGTTTCTCTGTAGGTCGATACCAATACACGATATCTGCAAGGATTAGTATTGCGAGAGGGTTTGTTCTGTTTTTTTCGTTGACGAGGGTTTTGTACCAAATCTCAGGTATAACATTTCCAGAGATTGAAATTGTTGACATCTCATCAACAATAGGATTCCCAGTTGATAAAAATACTGTTTTGTTTTCCATATAGCCTCCTTAATCAGTTAGGAGGTAACAGTTGACCGTTACCTCGACTGATTGGTTTGGATTTCTCCTTGAAGCTATGGATTTTTTGTAGGTGAAAGATGTTAGAAACACCTTGTTATAGGTGTTGTCAAGATGCGAATACAGGACATGACGGCAGCCTCAGTACCGGACATGCTAATTCAGCAGCCGACATGATAGCGCGACTTGAGACCATGATACTTATGGGTATGGATCTACCGTTATCGGCGATCAGAGGGCAGCTTGCAAGCGGCATTGATATCATCGTACACCTCGGAAGGCTTCGGGATAAAAGCAGAAAAGTGATCGAGATAGCTGAAGTAACCGGGGTTGAGGATGGAAGGGTAGCTTTGCAGACCTTGTACAGATTCAGGGAGGATGGAGAAGATGAAAACGGAAAGATCAGGGGAGAACTTGTCAGAGAAAATCCGCTCATACATACGGAAAAGCTTAGGGCGGCAGGTATCGGACAGTGAAGATAAAGGCTGTGATTATGATGAATACAGCCTTCAGAAAAAAGAAATTATAGTTTTTGCTGTCCAGGGCTTGGTGATCATGTCTGTCATATCATATGTGTTCTACAGATCGGCGGTTGCATTAATCATTCTTCTTCCGCTTATATTTCCATTTTTCGATTACAAAAGAAAAAAGTGCATTACTGAAAGAAAACAGAAACTGACACTTCAGTTCAGAGAAATGATGCATTCGGTTATTGCCGGATTGCAGGCAGGATATTCGGTTGAGCATGCCTTTGAACACAGTTATGACGATCTGGTACTTCTTTACGGAAAGAATGAGCTGATGCCTAAGGAGGCGGAAAATATAAAAAGAGGACTGAGAAATAACAGGAATCTTGAGGATCTGCTTACTGATCTGGCTGAAAGATCACATGTGAAGGATATAAATGATTTTTCGGAAGTGTTCAGGATAGCTAAAAGAAGCGGAGGAAATCTTCCGGGAATACTGGATGATACAGCGCAGACTATCAGCAACAAGATAGATGTGAAAAGAGACATAGCAACAATAGTGGCTGCAAAAAAGATGGAACAGAGGATCATGGATGTGGTACCTGTCGGGATAATCTTATATATTGATGCGACATCCCCGGGTTTCTTTGAACCTCTTTATCACAATCTGACGGGAGAAGTGCTCATGACAGCAATGCTTGCGATTTATATAACTGCATTTCTCATAGCCGAAAAGATACTGGAAATTAGTTATTGAGGTGAATTGAATGGGAATGCTTATTTGTTTGATACTGCTTGTGCTTACAGCCGTATTGCTAATTGTTTGCAGAAAAGAAAATGTACCGTCTGAGATAGAGTCATCGATGGTTACTATCCCTTTTTACAGAGCAGGCGTGTTTCTGTCACGTAAGGTTTCGGAAGATGAAAAGCTTTCAAACATGCTGCTTCAGAAGAATTCAGAGCGTATGTATCTCCTTAATCCGGGTAAAGATGTAAGAAGATCAAGTGAGATACATTTGATCAAAAAGATCTCGGGAAGTCTGATATTTCTAACAGCAGGCATCATGCTTGCTTCTGTCATGTTCATTAAAAATGTTAACAGCACCCTTTTGAAAAATGGAAACTCATTGGAAAGGAGAGAGTTTGAAAAAGGCGATTACACAGCATTGCTTGATGTGAATGTAGATGGTGAATTATTTGAAAATGAACGGGTAGAAGTACTGGAAAGACTATATAACGAAGAAGAGCTGAAGGCGATGATGCCTGAATTTAAAAAGGATCTTGAAGCCTTACTTCTTAGAAAAAATAAAACACCTGATAAGATCGATCATGATCTGGACCCGCAAAGTGATATTGACGGATATCCATTCAAGGTGGAATGGGATTTTGATAATGATCTGATATCAAGAGACGGGACGCTAAAAGACGATCTGCAAGCCGGAACACTGACGGAAGCAACTGCAGATATATCCTGCGGGGATTACAGAGAATCATACACTATTCCGCTCATGGTATATCCAAAAGCACTGAGCCGTCATGAAGAACTGCACAGAATACTTACGGAGGCGTTAGAGAAAGCGTCTGAAAAAAGCAGTACGGATAAAGAACTGATCCTTCCGGAGCAGACAGAGGGTATAGAGATCAGATGGAGCGAAAAGAAAAAGGATAATACGATGCTCTTTCTGATCACGGCAGCGGCTGTAGCGGCAGCAATGTTCATGGCTCCTGATAAGGATCTTGATAAGAAAGTAAAGGAAAGAGATGAGCAGATGCTGATGGATTATCCGGAAGTTGTGAGCAAACTCTCCCTATATATAGGGGCAGGTATGACTGTCCGTATGGCATGGAAAAAGATAACAGATGAGTATGTGCAACGAGTGAACAAAGGAGAAAAAAGACACTTTATATATGAGGAGATGAGACTTGCGGCATACGAGATGGAGAGCGGGACAGGTGAACTTGTTGCCTACAGGCACTTTTCAAAAAGATGCAGGGTACAGAAATATGTAAAGCTTGTTTCACTTCTTGAACAGAGTATTAAACTCGGCGCAAAGAATTTTCTTGGCGCACTGAAGGAAGAGGCAGATGATGCGGTAAGAAACAGCAGAGCTGCTGTGAAACGTAAGGGTGAGGAGGCAGGCACAAAGCTTCTGTTTCCTATGATGCTGATGCTCCTTATCGTTATGGTGGTGATCATCGTACCGGCTTTCATGACCATGTAAATGACATGAAGACGGATAAAGGATAAACGAATACTGCTGGAAGGAGGAAAGTATATGAGTCTTATTAAAGCCTATCTAAAGGATGACGGCGGCATGGGCACCGTAGAGATCATTCTGATCATCGTTGAAATATTAACTTATAGATATATGTATATATAGTATTTATTGTCTTTATATATCTGTATATATGATTGCTTTATGAAAGGGTAAATATATGAATGGTAGAGGTATATGGTGTAGGGATTGGTGGAGTTATGATTGGGGATCTGAGTTAGATCGTTTCTATAAGGGAGAACCCTTAGAGCTTACCAGAGAGGAGTTTGAGAACTATCTCATGTGGTTATCAGTCTATGAACCTGAGTTCTATATGGAGTTCTGTATGAAGGCACTGGAACGCCATAGGAAACAGCAGATGGGCTTTGTATGGTCGCGTAGGTATGACAGAGGTAAAAGGTGAAGGAGGGAGAACGGGGATATGTTTACCCTTAAGGATAGAGAGATCATGACACTTCCGTACTTTGTCACGATACGAGAAAGTAGCTCTATGTATGAAATCCAGTCTCGATGTACCGGTCATTTCTGGGCGATCATTCCTATCGCTTTGAACCGGAGTAAAACATATTACAAGCTGCTTCATAAGTATCATGAAGAGGACAATTATCATTTTCAGACGGACTGTGGAAGTGTCCTTGATGCAGTACTGGATATCATCAATCATGATGATTATAAACTGCATCGCCGGAGTAGTTACTTTGAAGAGGTAGCAGCACGGTATTCATAAGCCGTGTAAAACGCCTCAGATTGACCTGTATCGGTGTTCCCGAGGGAAGGAGGTGAATTGTATTATTGGGGCAAAGAACGGGCTGCATGAGGCAAATAGACACCAAATGAAAGGAGAATAGAAATGAATGAGTATGGAGTATTAACAACACAAGAGGAGTTGGCGGCACATGATCTCGACACCTATGAAACATTTGATGAAGTCGGTGTGTACCGATGTAGGTTGGATTGCAGATCATGGTATCAGAACGGACGAATATACGGACTGGTATGTTATTTTACTGACTTGGATGATGAAATAGGTTGGCAGGGATTCTGTTTCAGGCACAAAGTAGATGGAAAGGAAATCTATTGTCCCCAGGACGGATCGGTGGATTTTGAGCGTGCCGAAGATGGGAGTCTTTGGGAAATTACAATCGCAAAGAACAAGAAAGGGAAATGTACCCTTGCAAGTGCGAAGAGATTGGAGGCTGTATGATGGAACTTGAGTACATAAAGTGTGGTGATTATTATATACCGAATTTGGTTGCTAATAAGGAACCGGATGTACATCTGAGTAAATACGGATTGCTTCACAAATCATACTTAAAGGAGCAAAGATCTGGAGTTTATACCGGGCTTCTCTTAAATGGAGAGTTACTGACACACTGCTATCAGGTACAGGAGAGAGCCTTGGATATGATGGAAAAGCTTACGAATCAGATGGCTCATACCGAAGGGGTTACAGAAAAACTGAAAAGTTATGATCAGATGGGATGGGTCAGACGGATGAACAACATCCAAAATCGAGCGGAGGAAATCGTACTCCGTGAAGTAATTTATCAGCTATAAGTGAACCGCACACTACAAAGCGGAAACTGTTCCTTGAAAACAAAATATCAGGATAAGCGGAATGGCATTACCGGTACAGATGTCCCGGTCATACGCTTATATTATATTTTGTTTTGAGGAAAGACCATGCGGACTTTCCTCTTTTTCTTTTAACAATGCACACGGCGAAAGGAGGATAAACAAATGCCGAGAGCAGAAAAAAGCACGGAAGAATTAAAAAAGGATTTTGAAAGAGCAAAGGAGAAGTACGAAAGAGCGGTAGAAAAGGACAACCGAAAGATTGCTGATATAGTGCATAAGCACTATGGTGAGTCGGTTGACCTTGAGAGGCTCGACACGCACTTTGGCATGGTGGCAAGTTCTTATGCAACCACGCCATTGTCGAGCAAGGACAGCCCCGCGCGTAGGGACCGAAATGGAACGAAAAAGGTGGATACTGTTGAGGAACATAAGGAACCGACGACCGGAACGGGCGAAAACGGTAATTGAGTTATCTGCGGTACAAGTTGTACCGGCATATAACGAAGATTATCGTTTTGCGGGGCTGCTGAGCGGTCAGATGCTTTATATCTGGCCGCTAGGGGGTCTCGGGGCACAGCCCTGAGCAAGCACCAAAATCTCATTTTGGTATAGCTTGCCTATACCAAAAGAGTTTTGGCTATGGAGAGGGAAAAGATTATGGCAAATTATGAAAATTTCAAAAGAGGGGATTGTGGATTATTCTCGCACTGTGAACGGAAAAAGGACGAACACGGAAACTATGTGACCTTCGGTAATCAGCGTATTGATTCTACGCGAACACACCTTAATTACAACCTTTGTCCTGATACGAGGGAACAAACGGAAATCCTTGCTTCGCGCTTAGCAGATCCGAATTTAAAATGTCAGAACCGGGCAGATGTCAATGTGTTTGGGAGTTGGTGTATCACACTACCCACACAAGCACCGATTATAAATGAGAACGGGGATATAGAATACGAGGAAAAAGAGGTACATCACAAAGATGGTACGGTTACCACGGAGACGGTTCCTAAGCTTAAAGATGTATTTTATAACGAAGAACAGACGAAGGAATACTTCCGGCTTTGTTATGATTTTCTTGAAGAGCGATACGGAAAAGAAAATGTAATATCCGCTTATGTACATAAGGACGAGACAACGGATCATATGCATTTTATATTTCTACCGGTTGTTGAAGATAAAAAGTGGAACGAAAAGCACCCGGATAAGGAACCACGGCAGAAAGTCTGTGCTAAAGAGCGTATAAACAAGACTGAGCTTAATATGTTCCATCGTGTACTCCAGGAATATCTGGATGAGCATTCTGAAAAAGACCTATATCCCGTTCTTAATGGTACTACTATCGGAGGAAGTCGTACCATTGCGGAATTAAAAGCAGAGAGTGCTTTGGAGGATGCCATTATGGCAACCAGTCAGGCGAATGCGACCAAGAAGATTGCAGAGGAAGAAATAGCAAAGATTGACAAGGAAGTTGAGACCGTACAAAGTGACGCTCGGGAATATATAGAAACGCTTCATCAAAGGGAAGACAATGCCTTAAAAACTGTCATGAATCAGTTTGACGAATGGGCAAAAACAGAGGAACAAAAGGAACGTTCTAATGTAATGGAAATCAAAAAATCGTTAGAAAATCTGGGAGCCACGGCCGAGGATGAGCAGCCATTGACCAGTTTTGCAAAAGCACTCGATAATCCTCTGCAGGGGAAGGATGGGAAAATATATGTTGAAGTACCTTCACCGGGAAAACTCATACCACTATTGAAGAAGGTGGTAAAAAGAATGCTCGGGGCATTCGGTTGGAGTCATAGCATGGCGAAAAAAACACAGGAACAGATGGAACGTTCAAGAAAATCATTTCATGCAATGCTTCCTCGAAAAAAGAGAGAGGCAAATGAACAAAATGAAGCCCGATTGGTTGCGGAACAACAGGTTCAACAGGTACAGTATTCACAACCGGAAACGAAGAAAAAGAGAAGCGAGCCGTCGTTATAGATATTTTGATTAACCCATACGATTAAAGAGGGTCCATTTAGGAGCCTCTTTTTTCAAGATAATCATTTCAGACAATGTGTTCTCAGTTAAAGAAATCATGGTGACTAAAGTATCACTTTGGAACATTCAAAGAAATAGGACAGGGCTTATTGTAAAAAAACACCCGATATGCTACAATATTAATTTGGGAGATTTTACAAAAAAATAGTAAAATCAGCCTTTTTTCTGTTCAACTTATTGGACAGCTTGTATGTTATGGTGTAAATAGCCCTTAAAATTTTATGATAAGAGGATAAAAATATGCAATTTAGATTAGGAGAATTGTTTTGCGGTCCTGGTGGAATAGCAAAGGGGGCGTTATCAGCCAGTATTGGTAATAGTAAATGGGGGATAGTTCATGCATGGGCAAACGATTTTGACGAAAATACATGTAAAACCTACACATATAATATATGTCCAGACTTCCCGGAAAGCGTAATATGTGAAGATGTTCATAAACTTAAGATTAATAAATTGGGTGAAATAGATGCATTGGCATTTGGAGCACCATGCAATGATTTTTCTTTAGTTGGAAAGCAAAAAGGCTTCGATGGAGAATATGGCCCATTGTACTCTTATGGGATTAAAGTGCTTAAGAAATATAAACCTATGTGGTTCATGTTTGAAAATGTCAGTGGTATCAAAAGTGCTAATGATGGCAAAGCATTTGAAATAATACAAGAGGATATGCGACAGGCAGGATATAAGTTATATCCCAATTTGTATTTTTTTGAACAATACGGTATTCCGCAAGCAAGACACAGGATGATTATTATAGGAATTCGTAATAACTTACCATTTGATTTTAAGATTCCAAGTTACAATGGATATAACATTAAAACATGTAAGGAGGCTATAGAGAATCCTCCTATATCTAAGGACGCATATAATAATGAACCTACTAAACAGTCACAAATAGTTATCGAAAGGCTGAAGTATATTAGGCCTGGGGAAAATGTTTGGTCGGCTGATATCCCAAAACAATTACAACTTAACGTGAGAGGCACTAGAATAAGCCAAATATATAAAAGACTTGATCCAGACAAACCCTCATATACAATTACTGGATCTGGGGGTGGGGGAACACATGTATACCACTGGGAAGAACCAAGAGCATTAACTAATCGAGAACGAGCAAGGTTGCAAACATTTCCAGACGACTATTTCTTTGTTGGAAATAAGGAATCTGTGAGAAAACAGATAGGTATGGCAGTTCCGGTAGAAGGAGCAAGGATAATTTTTGAAGCGGTTCTTAAGACATTTGCTGGAGTTCCATACGATAGTGTTGAACCGCGTTGGGGTGAGTAAGCATTCTGAGGTAAGAAAGGCGGAATTATATGCCCAAAAACAAGCAGAATAGTGAATTATATAAGTTGATGCCTATTTCAATGGAAGCAGTTATGGAGTATCAAAAATGTGAAATAGGGGATCCTTTTGTGATAATGCTTAAGGTTCCGCTTGATAGCGAAAAATTCATTGATGATCATAAACACTATACAAAATCTAATATCAATGTTTGTTATGCTGCACCAAGGAGCGCAAAAAAACCTCGAGATTGGTATGAGACGCAGTTAAATGTGAGTTCTGAAGTGCGTCAAAAGAAGGGCTACCCATTTAAGGGAATTCCGTTCTTTGTGGTTACAGATGATGGGTATGGGTTTATGGCGCATACAACAAGTGCAAATAATAAACAGTTTGCGGCAGTTGGGGATGAACTGATACTGGGTAGATGGATTAAACAGAGATTAGTGACAGAGGGATTAGTCGAGCCTGTTCAAAATACTTTAGAAGATAAAGAAAGAAAAGGAATGATTACAAGAGAAATGCTTTCTTCATACGGTTGTAATGCTATAGCGTTTCAGAAAACTTCGTTGATGATAGCAGATCCCATAAATTCTAAAAATAAATATGAAGTATGGACGTTGAAATTAATAATGGTTGATGATGAATAAGTATATAAGGGAGAATTATTGATGGAAGTTATAGATTTACCTCCTATAGCGCCTACGCTAATTGAATCTACGAGAGCTATTGGCTATTCGTTAGAAGCAGCTGTAGCGGACATAATAGATAATAGTATAGCAGCTAATGCGAGTAATGTGGATATTTCTTTTTTTCCATTGCATGGAGCATATATTTCTATAATGGACAATGGAGAAGGGATGGATTCAGATGAATTGACACGAGCTATGCAGTACGGTAGTCAAAATCCGCTTGATAGTAGGGGTGAGAATGATTTGGGTAGATTCGGGTTAGGATTAAAAACCGCCTCTCTTTCTCAGTGCCGTGTGCTGACTGTGGCTACAAAGAAAAATGATAGTATTCAAGCACGTAGATGGGATATAGATTTTGTTCGTGAAACTGGGAAATGGTCTCTTATTAATTTGACTAATGAAGAAGATATTTCGCTAATTCCAGATATTGAAGGATTAAAAAATGCTAATTCCGGGACCCTTGTTGTATGGCAAAATCTTGATCGAATGGAAGCCGGAACCATAGATTTTTCAAAGTCCATGGGAAAAAGAATAGACATGGTACGGGAACATTTAGCTTTAGTGTACCATAGGTATCTTTCAGGTGAGGCGGGATTGCAGAAATTGGAGATATCGATAAATGGGCTTAAAGTTGAGCCAGCAGACCCTTTTCTTATAAAAAAGAGTGACCAGACCATGCAAGAGGAAGTATATAGAATCCAGGGATCACTTATAAAAGTACAACCCTATATTCTTCCTCATATATCAAAAATGTCTGCTACGGAGATTAAAGCGGCAGGTGGCAAAGATGGGTTAAGAAAGCTTCAAGGCTTTTATGTATATAGAAATAAAAGACTTTTGGTATGGGGAACATGGTTTCGAATGATGAGAAAAGGTGAGTTATCAAAACTTGCGCGAATACGGGTAGATATTCCTAATACACTCGATAGCTTATGGACATTAGATATTAAAAAATCTTCCGCGATCCCTCCCGAAGAGGTACGAGAAAACCTATCACATGTAATAGATAATATTGGAGAAAAAAGTAAGATAAAGTTTACTACTCGGGGGAAGAAAGAGACTGATGATTCGCAGGTACATCTATGGAATAGGATGAGGGACCGAGATGGCGGGTATTATTATGAGGTAAACAGAAATCATCCATTTGTAGAAGCTATTGCAAATGAGCTAGGAAATGAAAAGGACGCTCTATATGCATTGCTTACACAGGTTGAAAGATCTTTGCCACTCAACCAGCTATACATAGACCTAAATAATGATGAACATATAAAAAATGATAAGCAACAAGTAGATAAGGAAATTGAAAAGGCTCTAAAAGATATGATACCGGCAAGCTTTTCCAGAGAAGAGAAAATATCGTTCTTGGAGTCGGTTAAAGGCATACCACCATATTTAGAACATGGTGAGATGATAGCCGCAATGATAAAGGAGATTACATCAAATGATTAATCCTAACGAAGCACAACTCGAAAGCATAATTTCAGCATTCATAATGTCGAAGTATAAGGATTCTCCTCCTACAGAGGCAGAATTTAACGAAGCAGCTGATATGATGAGAAATGCAAATAACTCATTAATACCTGTTAATGATGAAGAGTTTACGAATCTAAAAAAACGCCTTCGAGAAACTACAGTAGTTACTCTTGACACGGGAGTATGTTTAAGAGATGTAAATAATGGACATAAATCATGGCTTCCCGCAAGGAGGGCAGATATTGATTTCTATTATTGGAATAGATACAAAAAATATTTAGAAGAAGTAAAACATTGGAATCCAAGAGTGACATCAAAGTTAGGTCAGGTATCTGATGAAATCCTTGATCAGTGTGGAGATCCGTTAGAGGCAGAATTTCATATTCGAGGACTTGTTTTAGGTGATGTTCAATCTGGAAAAACATCAAATTATACAGCTATTGCTAATAAAGCAGCCGATGTAGGCTATGACCTCGTAATAATTCTCTCCGGAATACCTGAACTACTTAGACAACAAACACAAAAGCGCTTGGATGTCGAATTCTGCGGTCGGAAGAGCAATTTGTATTTGGATCCCAAAGCGCATATAAAATATGAGCCTGTTGGCGTAGGTAGATACGGAAATAAAAAAACGATTGCATGTTTTACATCTGAAGCCAATGACTTTAATGCAGCAGTATTAAAGAGTAATGGATTAGCATTAGATACTGTGAATGGGACTATTTTACTTGTTGTGAAGAAAAATGTCACAATTCTAAACAACTTGTTTGCTTGGTTAAAATATAATAATCCATTAAATGAAAATGGCCAGATAGCAAAAAGTTTATTTTTAATAGACGATGAGGCCGATAATGCTTCTATTAATACGAAAAATCCGGAATCAGATCCGACAGCTATTAATAATGCTATCAGACTATTACTATCCACATTCTCAAAAACTACGTACTTAGCTGTAACGGCAACACCGTTTGCGAATATATTTATTAACCCTGTTAATGCTACAGATCTAGTCATAAAAAACAGAGAAGGCAAAATAGAAGATACAATAACAAATGTACCGGACTTGTTTCCGGCAGACTTTATATATGCTTTAGATGCACCTACAAATTATATTGGAGCGGAACGAATATTCTCTGATAGTGGGGATAAGAAACATATGATCGAGAGAATAAATTCAGCCGAGTTTGTTAAATATTTCCCAGAAAAACATAAAAAAGATTTGGATGTAAAAGATCTTCCGTCTGATTTATATGAAGCCACAATGTATTTCCTTCTTACAAACGCAATTCGGGATATACGAGGAGATATTACAGAACATAGATCAATGATGGTTCATGTTAGTAGGTTTATTCTTGTTCAAAACCAAATTGCAGAAATACTAAATGCCTGGTTAGATCAAGTAAAGTCTGATTTAAGAAATTACGCCGGCTTGCCTGCACGTAAATCTGAGGAAATAACTACAATACATGAACTTCATAGTGTATGGGATAAGTATGATTTAGCTAATTGTGTTGATATTAAATGGGATGAATTGTTGTCTCGATATTTATACAGAGCTGTTGCACCCATAGATGTTCGAGCTGTTAATGGAAATACTGGGTCTGCTTCATTGGATTATGATAATCATAAAGATGATGGACTCCGTATAATTGCAGTTGGAGGAAATACCTTATCACGAGGATTAACATTAGAAGGGCTTGTAGTGACATATTTCTATCGTAATACGAACATGTACGATACTTTGTTACAGATGGGAAGATGGTTTGGATACCGTCCCAACTATGATGATTTAGTTAAGATATGGTTATCAGAAGATGCGATAGATTGGTATGGACAGATTCAGACAGCTACGCAGGATCTGAGAGACCAAATATATAAAATGAAAGCAGCAAATTTGAGTCCTAGGGATTTCGGATTAAAAGTTCGACAGGATCCTGGATCATTAATTGTTACTGCAAAGAGTAAAATGCGATCAGCAACCATAATTAAGTGTCCTATTTCGGTTTCGGGTCACTTACTCGAGACACCCAGATTGGTTGCTTCACTAGATATCTTAAAAGATAATGCGGCATTAGTAGAAAAATATATTAACAGATTGAGTATAGATGGAACTAGAGTTCCTGAAAGTGATTATAGGACTCATGGTAATTATTTTTGGGAAGGAGTATCAAGTGATTCTGTTTCGGAATTGCTTGCTAATTTCACAACTCATCCGTGGCATATGAGTTATAACGGTAAGGCGTTATCTGATTATGTTGCAAGACACTCATGGAAAAATGGATGGGATGTTGTACTTATAAAAAATGGAGAGGGTTCACCTTTTGATAAAAGAATCCCGTGTGGAGAAGAGCTGTTAGAGGTTTCACATACGGAGAAGCGTAAGATAAAAATATCGGACAAAATTTTAAGTGTAAGTGGAAGTAAATTGAGAGTTGGTGCAGGAGGTTGTGCGAGAATAGGTTTATCACAGGATGATGAGACTAGGGCAAAACAAGTATTTTATGAGAATTACGAAGGAAAACAAAGGAAGCCTTCACTACCTGATTCTGCCTATTTGGTTAAAGGTAGGAATCCAATATTAATGATTCATGTAATAGAAGCTGAATATGACAGGGAATCTGAAAAGTATCCGAAGTATTTATATGGACTAGGTGTAGGATTTCCTGCTGATGAGAAAGGAAATGAGGTTGCTGTATATCAGGTGAATTTAGTTGAACTTGCTAACTGGATGGATCCAAGCGAAGAAATGGATGAGTGATTATTATGAATGGTTCAGAAGAAATATTAAGAAAATCCTGGAGTAATATTAAATCATATGAAACCGGGTCGCTGCAACTTGGTATAAAACACGTATTACAATGGCATGTGGCTTATGAAACGCCTACCAATAAAGCATTGGTAATAATATCCCATGCTCCATTAGAGGACATAGATTCATCTAAGAGCATATTAACGGTATGCCATAAACGAGGTGACGGGGATTATTATATTTCTTTTCAACTCACTGAAAAGTCACAGGAAGATGTATTTATCAGTATGTGTAGCAATTTAATTGATTATTCGTCAGATGCATTAACTGAAAAAGACGCATTAAAAAAGGTTGGTGCAAGGTATCGACAGTGGCGGAGATTGATGGAACATAAGAATATGTCAGTATTATCTGATGAGAAGAGAAGAGGACTTATAGGGGAGCTTTTATATTTACAAATTATACTGGAAACTGATAAAGGCGCAAAAAACGCTTTGGAAGGATGGGTTGGACCTGAAGGTGCTGATCAGGATTTTGTTTATGATGAAATATGGCGCGAGATAAAGACAACAGGTCTTTCGTCGGATCAGATTGCGATTCATTCAATAGAACAACTTGGAAATGGTGAAGATGGAGAACTGATGATATATAGAGTTGATCCGTGTGCACCAGAGGCAGATGGAGCGTTTACGCTTCGAGGACTTGTATCTGATATTTCAAAATATTTTGATGACAATATTGAATTATTAGAAACTTACTTTAATAAATTAAGCTGCATAGGATATATTGATATGGATATATATGATAAATATCCATATAAGTATTTCGGAAAAGACAGATATGATGTAAACAATTCTTTTCCAAGATTACTAAGAAAAGAAATACGATCAGAGATAATACGTTGCGACTATATTCTAAGTATATCAAGTATTGATGGGTGGAAAAGAGGATAGAATATATGGATGCATCAGAGTTCAAAAAAGATTTTTTAGAAGGTGTAAAAGCTGCTTCAGTTACTACTGGGGAGGGATCTTGCGCTTGCTTCGTAGATAATGTCTCTTCATATCTTATTGATAATGAGATATTGCCAGATTTTGTTCCCTGCTATTTTCCGGGAGAGTATAAAAGAAAAAAATATAGAATAGATGGGTACTCTCTTGATGAATTTGACGGAACAATGAATATGATTGTTGCAGATTATGACGGACTGAATGAGGATAGAACTCTGATTATGTCGGCTGCAAATCAAGCGATTGATAGAGTCATGGTATTTGTTGATGCGGCATTAAACTCAAGCCTCTCTTATGATGTGGATATAAGCACCAGTGCTTCTGATTTGATTGATTTATTAAAGAATAATCGTAAAAGCATAAGAAAGTTTCGAGTGTTTTTGTTTACTGATGCAAAAACAAGTGCACGAATTAAGTCAATAGATATTGATGATTTTGAGGGGGTTCCTGTCGAAGCTCAGATTTGGGATCTTGCGAGATTATTTGAAGTATGTACTTCTCCTAGCATTGAAAACATAGAAATCAATTTTCAGGACTATATTGAAAATGGAATTCCATGTATTGAAGCAAATGTAGGGGAAAGCCAAAAGTATAAGAGCTATTTAGGGGTTATACCCGGAGAGTTATTAGCAGATATTTATGATAAATATGGTGCAAAACTATTAGAAGGTAATGTTAGATCATTCTTGTCTACCAAAGTTGCCGTAAACAAAAAAATACGTGAGACAATAATTAATTCGCCACAGATGTTTTTTGCATTTAATAATGGTATATCAGTAACAGCAAAAAGCGTTCAGTTAAAAGAAATACAGGGCATGAAGTATATCATTAACGCACGTGATTTTCAGATAATTAACGGGGGACAAACAACAGCTTCGTTATACAATGCTAAACGAAATAATCATGCAGATTTAAGCAAAATATATGTTCAAATGAAGCTGACTGAAATAGATGAAAATCGTGTTTCCGTTGATGATGCTGATAACTTAATACGTGATATTTCGCGTTCTTCAAATAGTCAGAATAAGGTGAGCGATGCTGACTTCTTTGCATCACATCCGTTTCATAGGCAGATGGAACAAATCTCAAAAGTTACATATGCTCCGGCGGTACATGGGGCGCAATATGAAACAATATGGTTCTATGAACGTGCTAGAGGACAGTATTTACAGGAACAGATGCGGTTAACGCCTGCTAAAAAAAGCGCATTTTTACTAAAAAATCCCAAAAAACAACTTATAAAAAAGACAGATTTGGCTAAGGTTCATAACACCTGGCTAGGACACCCTGACACTGTAAGTAAAGGAGCACAGACAAATTTTATACAATTTGCAAATTATATTGATGAACAATGGCAAATAAATGATGCCCAGTTTAATGAAAGATACTATCAATCCATAGTAGCACTTACAATAATGTTTGAATATTTATCTTCATATATTCCTAAACAGTCTTGGTATGAGGGTGGATATAGGGCAAATGTAATTACATATTCGATAGCCTTGTTTCATAGACTAATTATGAAGCAATACCCGGGAAGAGACCTGGATTTAATATTGATTTGGAACAAGCAAGAATTATTAGATCCGATTAAGGAAGCCTTGGGTATTATTGCAGAAGCTGTTTTTAACAAAATCACAGATCCAAATCGTCCAATAATAAATGTCACGCAATGGTGTAAAAGAGCTTCGTGCTGGGATTCTGTTCAGGTATTAAATATAGAACTTCCAGAAGAAATAGACAC
This sequence comes from Lachnospiraceae bacterium NK4A179, assembly GCA_000421045.1. Classification (GTDB taxonomy): domain Bacteria; phylum Bacillota; class Clostridia; order Lachnospirales; family Lachnospiraceae; genus NK4A136. The sequence goes on along the minus strand of ATWC01000016.1, from coordinate 25,331 downwards.
TTGCCTAATATCAAGTGAGGATAATAAGTATGAAAATCGTAAGGCCAATAAAAATCAAAAAGTGACAAACGGTATCAATGCACAGACGGAGGTGGTTAAATTACCCGCTGAGCATTGGAAAAGACTTGCTGAATTTGCTGTAGAGCATCATATAGTGTCACCTACAGATGTATCAGCTCTAAAAGTGGCATGCCAGATACCGAGCAAAATTCCCAACTCGGTTCAGTCTAGGCATTTATTAGATTTGGAGAGCAGAGCACGAGCTGAAGGATTTAAGTCCGAAGATAACTAAGGGAGATGTAAATATATGCCAGTCGTTGAAAATATGACATATTCCAGAACGTCTATAGACAGTATAAAAGGATGGATATTTGGCACAAACTGGCCAGCTGTTTATATTATTTATAATTCATCGTCAGCCTATGTCGGTGAAACATTGGATTTGGCAAGACGAACCGAACAGCATCTTTTGGAACAACAATTTGAAGATTTTACCGATATTTGCTTAATAAGTGATAAGACCTATAATAAGTCAGTTATATTAGATTTGGAATCATTTCTAATAAAATACATTGGAGCTGACGGCTCGAAAAAACTAATTAATGGCAACGCGGGAGTTGTTGATCACGATTATTTTTATAAAGAGGCATATGAAGATGATTTCTTGGGAATATGGGATAAACTATTAAAACTGGAGATAGTAAAGAAATCGATTTCTGACATAGAGAATTCGGAATTATTCAAGTATTCACCATATAAGAGTCTTAATGACGAACAACAAAAAGCCGCATTTTATATAGTTAAAAAATTATCAGATATTTATAATGCTTCGAAGCAGTCTTTAATTCAGGTATTCGGTGGTGCCGGAACAGGTAAAACTATTTTGGCAGTGTATATTGTCAAATTACTTACGGATTTATGTAATAATAGAAAAGTTTGGAGTACTGTCGAAAATGAGGAGGAAGTATTATATTTACAAAAATTACGAAAAAAGTTTGGAGCTGCATTTACCATTGGCTTTGTTGTTCCAATGGGAGAATTGCATAAAACTATGATAGATATTTTTGATTCAATAGAAGGATTATCAGGAGATATGATACTGTCGCCTTCTGATGTGGTCAAAAAACATTATAATCTGCTAGTTGTTGATGAATCGCATAGGCTTTATCAACGAAAGCACCTGCCAGGTGCTCAAACTGCGGCCCGTTTTGACAAAATTAACAAGCAGATAATGGGAGAATCATATACTGGGACCGAGAAGGATATGACAGAGCTTGATTGGATTATAGAAAGTAGCGATTTGCAGATATTATTCTATGATCCTCTACAAGCTATAAGGACAGCTGATATAGATCAAAAAAGATTTAATACGATCTGTAAGCCGCACTTAGCGGAATATTATAACTTATATTCTCAAATGCGCTGTAAGGGCGGAAATGGATATTATAATTATGTAAAAAGAGTTATTACTGGGTCCAAAGTTGATATACATGAATATAAGATAATTGAAAATTATAAGTTAAAGGCAGTGAATAGTATTGATGAAATGTCATCAATAATCTATGAGCGCAATCAGGAATCAGGTTTGTGTAAGATTATTGCTGGACCGGGTTGGAATATATCGGACGACATTATTATAGATAACCAAATATTTCATTGGGCTGATGGAAAGAAGCGGCAAAAAGAAAATACTATTTATAGCGTCCACAAAATACAAGGGTTTGATTTAGATATAGCCGGCGTAGTGTTTGGCCGGGAGGTTTACTATTGCAAAGAAACCGGTCAAATAGAGATTTCAAAGGAGAATCTTAAAGACAATTTTACAAAATCTAGTGGCGACGTTGAAATGCGACAGTTTGTTCTAAATATCTATCTCACTTTAATGACTAGAGGGATTAATGGTACGATTGTTTACGCAATGGATCCAGCACTAAATGACTATTTGAAACTGTTTTTTAATTAATGATGTCTACAAGATTAGAATTATTATTTATCCAGAAGCAGGAGCATCTATTGTAGTGGTTTCACCATATTGGCCATCAGATGTATCCTGTTCTGTTTTTTTCATAGGGTTTTCTTTACGGGTTTTATGTGTATATAGTTTTTCCATGGGTAATGCCGAATGATTTTTCTTATTATAGGTTATAACAATGGCTTCTGCAAATCCAAGAGAACCAGCACGGCGATCACGTGCGGTTCGAGCGAGTTCCTTTACTGATATACGTCCTAGTCGCTCTTTAAAGAGATTATCTTTTAAGGTATCGCCGTATGCGGTAATAACTCGGGAAATCCCATTTAACATATTGGCACTGAAAGATTGTGGAACTCCCTCCCAAGTACCGACACATAAACGAAGAACACGGTCAAGACCATGATATCCGGACTTATCATAGATGTTTTCAAGTGTCGCAACGGCACATATTCCGCCGGGAGATGCAGACGATGTGATTTCAAGATCATATGATTCTACAAGTTCCTTTATTATGAGTTGTTTATCGCTTCCAGCCTCGATATTAGCCATAAAGATTTCAAACGGCATTAGGGGTTTGGTATATTTCATCTGATTAGCAAAAATATCAGCTTCCTTAGTATAAATCAAGTCATCATAAACCATGCACCAGACCGGAGTTTCCCGTGAGCCAGATACGAGTGCTATTATTTCTATAGTGTGTTGCCCATTAAATACATAATTTATACCATCACGACGGCTGACCTTAACAGGGTTTATTTGGTAAAGGTCAAAATGAGCTGCCGCTTTTTGAACATGCTTTTGCGACAGATTTCTTTGGTAGTCTTGGTTTGAAACAAGGTTCTTTATAGGTATCAGCTCATAGTTAACATTGGGAACATATTTGCTGAAACTCTCTTCGATTTCATTCATTGGAAGCCTCCCGGATTTGATAATATAAATAGTCAGCAGCCTTAGCCAGTTCTCTTAACTGACAACGTAGCTTATCTTTAGCAGATTCGCTTGAAGCAACAAAATTGGCGTTGTTAGCAGTGCGTTCTATGGTGCGTACCCATGATGGGATTGTGAATGATAAACTGGATAGTTCGGCATCGGGATCATATTCTGGCATCTGTTTAATCTGTGCGTCACATTGTGATTTCTTCTTCCTGCTGGTCGGCATAGTTGGATGTACACGGTTCCACTGTAATTCATGCCATATCTCAGATTGTGATAAATGATCCCGGTTCTTTTCCGTAAAACAGTGCTTTAGAATCCGTAAATCATCAGCGGATAACTGTGCTATTTCGGCGATATTTTCTTGTGATATTTTAACCGCACCGGACAGTATTCTTTGAACGATTTGTGGCTCCTGTAAGCGAATTTTATCTATAGCTGCGGCATACCGGCTATATTTGAGAACGGTGCCGTAGGACACATTAAGGATTACTCCGATTCTTTTAGCAGTATCATATCTATTATGGGTTACTTTTACTCCGGTTTTGTCATCTATGTAATGATGGGGCTTACTATGTCTTACTAAGAACTTCTTGCCAATATAGTATTTGCGATACTCTTCCGTTAAATCTGCACGTAGTAAGCACTGATCGCAGATCCATTCCATCACATCGTATCTGCTTTCAAAATACTTCTCATAAACTGGAAATGAGATATTCATATCAGAGCATATCTTGTATCGTTTGTGTCCGTCTACTAGCGAACCTCTCCATGTAACTAATGGATGTGCAATACCATTTGCAATAATGCTTTTTTCAAGGCGATTCATGGATTCCTCTGATGCCATTATATGTAAAAATTCAAATTCAGAATCTATATTCAAGTTGTATTCGTGATGTTCTATTTGCATATTGTTACAGCTTCCGCTTCCTCATTTATAACTTCTGACTGGCTGAGATCAAAAAATACACGATTCCTGATGTCATTTATACTTCCAACTACTTTATATGTATAATCACCGGTCTGTGTGTTTATTAGTTGCCGCAGATGCGCGATTAAGCTCTTGCTGTAGAATTCACAGCACTGCTTCTTGTCAGTGAGGGTTTTCCAGTATATTTTTTGTGGAGATATATCTTTAGGTGTGCCGGGACGTACTGCCAGGATCCTTTTATCGGGCTTAACCAAAAATTGAATATATTCCGGGTCATCAAGGAGATGTAGTGTCTGCTTGTATATTCGGATTCGGCATTTTTTCAGGTCGATTGTCAGGATTGGGGAGTGTTCCTGTTCCGGGGATTGTGAGTTGCTCATATTGTTGTCCCTCGCTTTCTTGTGGTATTGACTCTATTACCTCTTTCTTGCTTGTTCCGGCAGGATCTTTTTCCAAAGCAAAAACAGCGGTATCATTAAATACGTTAATCATGAGCTGTCCCTGATGTTCAGTAACAGGTATTCCAAACTGATTTTGCCAATCCGCCGGATAACTTGGCTCCTTTGCGCTTGATATAGTTCCGTCTTCGTTAACCGTTCGTATCTTTACTTCTGGAGCAGAAAGATCAAAAACGAATAATAGCTGATTGTGGGATTTAATCAGCTTTCCGAGCAGTTTATAGCGATCTTTAGGGTTCCATCCCATAAGGGCGAAAACTTTAGCAAAAAAAATCTTACAAGTTATATGCTTTGGAGTTCTTTTTGCCGTTGCAGAACACCATCTGAAGGAATCCTTATCAGACTCCGAGCAAGGAAGTACGGCAAGCTTCTTGTTGTCAGGATTTACGAGAATTTGAATATAATCAAACTCTGATAGTTTTTTTATGCAAGCCGTATTAACATATACTTTGCAGTCAGCAAAAGTGATTGATGGTTCATAAGTATGTGCAAAGAACTCCCCTCTAACGACTTGGAAACCGTCCAAGCTAAAGCTGTCATCCTCTATGATTTCCATTTCGGCAGTCTGTCGTGTCTCACTCATTCTTCTTCTCCTCTGCGGTGATATCGTTTATAGCGTCTTGAAGTTGACTTGCTATTATTTCGGGGTCTGGTACTTCTATCTCTGGTGTAGGATTATAGGCAACGGATTCCATAGATATTACAATCGGATCCTTGTTTTGCTTAACAGTTGACTCATATTGATTAGCATGCGAATAATAATCCATACCGAATCCGTCTGCCCAGGAGGCTGGAAATGCCAATGTTGAATTCTTTGTTCCCAAAGTATCAACGTTGTCCGGAAAATCAAACACCTCACTAATGTCAGATTCGTTGTTATCTGTATTCTTGGGGATGAAGATTTCTGAGTCTGCTACATTAAAAAGCAATAATATTCCGGTACTTGTCTGATGATATGTGCCGTACATCCGATAACGGTTGGCTTCATTCCAACCGAGTAACCCGTAGATGCATGGAGAAATATGCGAAAGACTTATATCGCGCGGAACACATATACCATCTTTTTTTCTCATCCACTTGAAATTGAGCCTATTTTCGGGAGTTGATGAGCGAATGGCTATTATTTTTTTTATTGGATGTATCAGTATTTCGATATATTCAGATTCGAGCTTGTGTAAGCACGCTACTGAAAATTTCAGCTTACTTGAGGAGAATGTCATAGCAAGTCGATTGCCTACATCAAAAAATTGTGATCTGACAATCTCGTAGCCGCGTAAATCAAATTCTCCCTGTCTTACAGTTACCAATTTTTCGGATTCCGCGAGATTGTTTTCTGGTGCGTCAATACTCTCGCTGGCAGAAATATAATCTATTGGCTTGAAGCCAGTCCATCGAGGATTGATAGACACATATCCGGCTAATACGCCTGAAGGAATTACATGAAGCTCCGGAAGAATGTTGTTATTCCCGTTTTTGGTATTTGCTATAAGATGTTGGACATATATAAAGTCTTTACGGGATATTATTGGCTCATGATGTTCCTCAAGAAATACCTGAGTCCTTTCATTTCGGTTCTTTTTTGATTTATGATCCAGATAATTAGGGGTATATGTTTTACGCGCTAGAATGGATCCACAGTGCCGTTCATTGGTTAGCTGAGCTAAAACTGTACTTCCGTACCAAACAGTATTTCCTTTTTTCGTTTTTCTGCCAAGTTTCGTGAGAGTATCTGCTATTTGCTGGCAGGAATAGCCGTAAATATACATGAAAAAGATAAGGCGTACAGTTTTTGCTTCTTCCTCATTTATCACAAGGTTACCGTCCTCATCCTGGTCATATCCTAAAAGTGGCGGAGTAAGGAATATACCACGATTAAAGCGCATTTCTATTGATGCGTTCATGATTTCACTTTTATTATGACTTTCTTCCTGTGCCATAGTAGCGATAAAAGCAAGAGCCATCTCGCTATCTTTGTTCAAGGTATTAATATTTTCGGTTTCGAAGAAAACACCTACAGGAGGATTTAAGGCTCCTAGCTTCCGAACATATCCAACGCTATCCAAAAGATTTCTTGCAAATCTTGATACACTCTTTGTTACAATCAAATCTATCAGCCCATTACTGCAGTCGTTTATCATACGAATAAAGTTATCCCGGTGTTGTAACGATGTCCCGGATATTCCTTCATCCGCATATATATCAACCAAAACCCAGTTAGGATTTCGGTTTACTATATCGGTGTAATGGTTCTTTTGTAATTCATAAGAAGAAGTTTGATTAGGATCGTCGGTAGAGACCCGGGCATAGACAGCTACCCTTAATACCCGTTCTCGGTCAAAAATATCCAGTTTGGGTTTCGGGGGAATAATGGAGAGCTGATCAACGTCAATTCCTTTGTATCGTTGTCTAATTTTTTCTTTCTTCTCCTCAATAGAGGAGAGTTTCTGCTCCGTTTCATTCATAAACCATCTTCCTATCGCCAATGTGAGATTTCCGGGCATTATGCACCTATTTAATGCTTGGTTAGTATTCTATTTTATTTGTAGCTGTATATGAAGAAGCCGTAGGTTAAAATCCATTAACCTACGGCCTTGTTTTGAGTGTTTTGTTATGATTTATTCTTTTGATTCCCGGAGAGTAGCTTTCATGGTCCGGAGCATTTTGATTAGAGCTTGCGTTTCTGATGCGGAACAGTCAGACAGAATTTCCCCTATCTCACCCGATTGAAGATTTGCAACAGAAGGTATATTTGTCCGCAGTAGCCAGTCGGCGGATACCTGTAGTGCCTCTGTAACACGCATGAATATGTCGAGACTGATATTCTTTTTTCCATTCTCGATATCGCTCATATGAGAAGGTGAGATGTCTATTATTTCTGCCAAAGCGTTTTGACTTAAGTGCTTTGACTTTCGTACCTCACGTATTCTTGAGCCAATATCCTTAAACTTATTAGTATCCAATAGTATCACCGCTATGCCTATAGACGATATTTATTAGGATTGTATCGTTGCAAGGCGATAATTTGAATAAGCTGTAGTCGAAATTATCGCCTATAGACGATGAAAATCAAAAATAATTTATAGGAGGTAGCGTATGACTATTGATTTTTATACGGTTGGCGAAAGAGTTCGTGAGAATCGTAAGGCAAATGGGTACACACAGATTCAGTTGGCAGAGGCGGTAGATTTATCAACAGAATACATCTGTGAGATAGAGACCGGACGAAAGAAAGCCAGTCTTACCGCATTGGTAAGAATTTCCAAGGTTTTGGGAATAACGATTGATGAATTACTGTTTGGTGAGTATAACACGGAGGATTCATCTATCCGTGCGATGTCAGTAGTTATGAAGGATTGCACGGAGTATGAGCGAAAGGTTCTTTGTGATAACATGAAAAGTCTGAAGCTCATATTACGGGATAACAGCATACAGTAAAACTGAATAATGATGGACTACAGCACAAAAGGCAGTCCGTGGAGGGCTGCCTTTTGCTATGGATGAAAGAAACAAACGGTGTTTACAGGAGTGACGGTAATTTTTTTGAATATTCGCAAGCGGTTTTTATAAAGTTTTCTTTGCGGACGGACAGATTATCCGTATCAACAAGAATACTTGAGGCGTATATTTGAGATGCAGGGAGTTCTTGTTTTTGAAGTTGTTTATAATCATCTTCATTATCCGTTACAAAGGATATTTTTTCTCCAGGCTTCATCATTTTAAGGAGTTGTAAGCCGTAGCTATGAAGCTGTGTACTATGTTCACGGAGAAGCAGGGGCGTTTTTCCTATGTAGATAAAATACCACGCGTTTATCGGCATATCATATAAAGTGATAGCAAAGTCAAATTGATTATCTTCAATATTCTTTCCGCTCCATTTATAACCTTTATTTGCCAAGGCAGTTGTGATAGTGCCGGTAATTGAGTTGATTCGTGCTTCTATTTTGTCATGCTGAGCATCGTAGCTATTCTTTATTTCTTCATAGCTCTTTATGAATCCCTTAGAATACTTATCGGGATTATAACCGGATGCTTCAAGAAGCTCCGCATATGATACACGATTATCTGATGCAGCCGCTATCTTTTTTATGGTTGATGGAGTAAGCGGTTTATCATTCTTTGCTCCAAGATAACTATTTAGGTATGTTTTGCTCATCCCTATATCATCTGCAAATGTATTCTGTTGACGATCTCCCTGCGCTCTTTTCAAAAGCTCGGCAAATTTCACCTTATCAAAGGCGTGATCTAATGGAACAGCTCTGCTCATATGCCTCTCCTTTCAGTTTTAGAACAATTTGATTCTAATTTATCACAATAATAGAATTGCCGCAATATCAAAATAGAATTTTGGGGAATCCCTATGAATTTCAAAAAGTTCTAAAATAAGTATTGACAAGTTCTAATTATAATTCTAAAATGGAACTCGAAACACAGGAAACACATTTATTTTAGAATACAAATTATTCTATTTTAGAACATGGCATGAGCAGATATATCGTTGAAAGCCAAATAAATAAAGGGAAAGAAGTGTTTTGGATAACAAATGCCGATACGCTTATTTTGGAACCGCTGCCGTCCAAATACTTAAAACATAAATCGAATGAGCATCTGTCTCCCAACACGGTGAAGGCCATTGCTTATGCGATCTCATATTATCTGATGTATCTGGATGAAGAGAACTTAACCGTATCGGAAATGTTTGAAATGCCATATTCCGTGCAGTTTGAGCATTTTTCAGATTATTTGGAATGGCTTAAGAACGGAAGACACTGTGATCGGGCGCAGCTTCCGAACAATAATACCTGCAACACCTATCTTGCTATTGTTTTTCGGTATTTACAGTTTCTTCAGTTGGATCAGAGCGGAGATGGCGAGCTGAAGGTTTTGACAGAGAAAGAGGCGTCATATGTCAATGATGTAGGTGTTCGTTTTAAGCGGATGGTTATGCACTTCAACGGATATCTCCCCGCAAATGAGCATAGAGCCAGAGAGATCGCCGGAGATAACCTGACCAAATTGCTGGACGCCTGCGCCTGTCTTCGGGATAAGATATTGCTCATGCTTTTAGCTGAGACCGGAATGAGAATAGGAGAACTGCTCGGGGTTAATTATGTCAGGGACATAGATTATGAAAAACGGGTAGTCCGAGTGGAATTGCGCGAGGATAATGAAAACCGCGCACGAGCGAAGAATGCGGAATACCGAGATACATATTTTAGTGAAAAGACTTTAGAGATGCTCCAATCATATTTGTCGGAAAACGCTGAGTTGTTTGCTAAAACGGAATATCTTTTCATAAACCTTCATGGAAAGACCGCCGGTAAAGCAATGAGCGTTAATGGGGTGTATTCCGTTTTGCGGTTACTGGAAAAGAATACTGGAATAAAGGCAACGCCGCATATGTTGCGACACTATTATGCAAACGAAAGGCGAAAAGCCGGTTGGACGATGCTGGAGATCAGTACATCACTCGGACATAGGAGTATTAGGACTACCGAAGAATACTTAAGCGTATCGGATGAAGAGATCGAAGCTGCCGCAGCAAAATACTATGAAGAGAATGAAGCACTTTACGATATCAGGAAGCTACTGTAAGAGGAAATAATATGGCTACTTCTGCCCTGCTGTCTTTCCCTCAATGGGATGGATATGAAGAATTGCATATACAGATGGATAAATGTCCGACAGTGACGGGGCGGCAGCGTGAGTATGTCGAGAGTTTCCTTGTAAATGAAAAAGTATTTGATCTGTCGGGAATAAATGAACAGATCAAACAGTTATACAGGATGCGCGTATGTAATGCGAAGGATCTATCAAATAACCAGAAGCAGAAGTATCTCAACTCCCTGGAACCGTTTATTATGTACCATCTTATGGATGATTATCCGATGATCCGCGATGAAATAATCCGTAATGAAAGTATGGATAGATGCATGAGGAATAAAATAGGTACTTTTCTTATGGAGAATGGAATTCGGGAACCGAATGAAATTGATTATGATCTTCGCGCGAGCTTCGAACAGTATATGAACACAACCGTTGCTGCTAAGAAAGCGGCGGAATATGTAAAGGGACTGGATAAAGTGAAACTGGAGGCGATTAGACGCGAGAACATGACAAAACCGTTCGTGCATCCGGAACTGAAGTATGACGGTTCTCGGTTATTCCTTTGTTATCATCCGGATTATGAGCAGGCTATGAGCTTGTATTATTGGCAAGACAAGACTCAGTTGATATATGACTTCCCTGCGGCCTCTGAAACGGTAAGCAGGCAAATGGTTGATATCCTTAATTGGGTTTTTCGTGAGCAGAAACACCTTAAAATGAGACACGATCTGTATCTTATGCCTTTACATAGGTTTTTCGAGTATTGCATAAGCAGCGGTGTCACGGATATAGAACTTATGGAAGCTACAGACATGATTGGATACCGCGAGAGCATCACCGGACAGGTGGGTACAAAGGAAACGGAGTATTACCAGATTGTATATACAATTCAGCGCTTCCTGTTCTGCAATGCCGAAAAGCCTCGATGGGCTGCTAATTCTTGGTTCCTTGAAAGATTCGAGTTTAAGTATGATCGCGTTAATCCCGCGCGTCCGGTTTCGCGTCTGTCATTTTGGCAAGTATGCAATCGGGAAAACCGTGATCTTTTTAAGGGATACATCCAGTATGAGCTGGCATTGACACAAATGGCTCTTGAGAACATTCGCGCTCAGTTTTATGGGGTTCGTGATTTTCTGCTGTTCTGCGATGATATGGGGTTCAGGGCGAGTGATTTGGAAAAGCATATTATGGACGAGTATGCGGATTATATAGATCAGCGGGACAATCTGCCGCAGTCTTTTAACAAAAGTATTATAGCGGTCTTCCGATTCTGGAATTATCTATCTGTGGTTGATAAGGCAGAGAAACCTAACATCCCAGCCTCGTTTTATCTTAAAAAGGCTCGAAACAAGCATCATAATCTCTCGGTGTCAGAAGATATCCAGGGAAAAGTCATAGTGGCATTGTCGGATGCTCCTGAACACCTAAGACTTATGTTCCTAAACCTTTGGGCAACGGGAAGCCGTATCAATGAAATATGCACCATAAAGGCAAATGCATATAGCTATGATGGCGAAAAGGCGTTTATGCGCGTCAATCAGTACAAAATGAAAAAAGAGAAAATGATCCCCATACCGACGGAATTATATGGGGTGATGAGTGAATATATCAAGAGAATTGGCAAAAAGGGTGATGAGTTTGTTTTTACGCGCCGCGACGGACGAGCCTATGATCCCGGGAACTTCAGTAAACAGATTAAAAAGATTCTCAGCGCAGCGGGAATAAGTAAAGAAGAATACAGTTTCCGCGCACACGGATATCGCCACGGAGTGGGGACAAGGTTCTATTCGGCAGGTGTGGCTATACAAGCTATTCGTGATTATTTAGGGCATAACAGCGAGGAAATGACAAAACAATACATTGATCATATCGGTAAACGAGTAAGGGATGCCAGCTATGAGTATTTTGAAAACATCGGAAGAAAGGACGGGACGGACAGGAATGATCATAAAGATACGGGACCTTGATTGTTATAAAAACGCCTCTCAGAAACAACGGGAGCATAAACTCGTTAGGCCGGATCGTGGATTTGATCTATCTAAGCTGGGTAATGAGGTAATACAAGCCGAGATGGAGGAATTCATTCGACATAGGGGACAGATTTTATCATTAAGCAGTATACGCACAGAACTTGGAAACTATAACCAGTTCTGCCGTGCAATGAAGGAAGCATTTCCCGAAATGGATTCAATAAAGAATGTGGCTTATGAGGAGCTGGAACGAAGGTGCCGGAAGTGGCTTATGAAGAAAGGATATAGGTACAGCCGGATGAGAAAAAGGACAGACAGTGAAAGGGAAAGTCGCGCCGTAGCCCCGCTTATAGCGTATATAAGAGTTTTATATGAGTATTTTCATATGAATGAAGATGGTGGCGGCTATGACTGTGATATATGGATTATTGATCAGTTGGGTATAACCATCGACTTTAATCCGGTACACAGAATAAAAAGCATTTCTTTCAAAAGGATTGAGCAGTTAGGAATCCGTAATGAAATAAAACAGATAATGCGATTGCACCTGAGAGAAAAGGCATTAGGTACAGTCTGCGCCGAGATGACCGCAGTGGGTAGGTTTACGGAATGGTTGGCAGAGAATCATCCGGAGATAGACAGTCTCGCTGTCCTTAATCGCTTCATCATAGAAGAATATCTTCTTCATACGAACATGGAAGCGACGGGAAGAAAAGATTATTCGAGAGACATCTCACACCTAAAAAGCGTTTTAAGAAGCGCATCCATGATATTAGATGTACCGGTACTCGATAATCTGTTCCTCGGAAGTGATTCGGGGAGAACGCCAGAAACCGTATATCGGTCATACAGCGATGAAGAAATCAGGAGATTGAATAATGCCATAATAGCCGGAGTCGAAGAACAGATGGCACGGGCTTTGCTCGTTCATCAATTACTGGGAACGCGCATTTCAGAGACTCTGACAATAAAGAGATCGGACATACGAAAGAGTGCCAGGGGAACTGATATGGTCAATATTTATCAGGTCAAAACACATAAATCATACTCGAAAATACTAAGCCCCGATGTTAAATCGCTTTTAATGAAGTCCATTGAGTATACATCTGATAGGTTCGGGGATCGGGAATATGTTTTTGTTAATGACCGGAATCCCGAGGAACCTATGCAGTATCGGAGAGTACAGTATGCACTCAATAGAATCATTATAAAGAATGATTTGAGGGATGATCAGGGAGAACGGTTCACGGTGGGTACTCATTTGATGAGACATACCTATGCCCGTAAACTTACCGAGCTGCACATTGATGATATGACAATAGCCAAGCTGATTGGTCAGTCAGGAACGGCGAGCCTCAAGTACTATCGTAAAATGAGCCCGCAGACACTTTATCAGGAAACAAAAGATGTTTTGGATCAGGTTAATTCCGAAATAGCGAATATTTTGGAGGAATGGGATGGGAAAAGACGAGAAGATATTTAGTCGAATGGTAGACGCTAATAGGATTCGTAATCATGAAAAGGAATTAGCGGCTATTACTGCCATAAAAAAGATGGTTACGGACGATGTGGCGGTAACGGTTGCCGGATTGATGGAACAGACGGGGCTATCACGATCTTTCTTCTATAATAATGAAACTGTTCATAAAGAAATCTCACGGGCGAAAAGGTTACAGCAAGGTCGCGATCTTGAAGCGCCAAAGAGACGCGTGATGGATAAGGCAATGGCAGGCAGACTTCGTATTCTGGAAGAACAGTTGTCAAAACGAAACGAGGAATGTACTCGTCTGCGAGAAGAGAACGAAAAGCTGAGAGGGGTTATATCGGCAAGTAATCTCCAAGCATATCAGGATTTGTAAGTTTTAACACCGAAAATACAACACAAAACACAGTGTATTTTGTGTGTCGCTCCTTGAAAATTGAATATTCCCGAGCAGTCAGTACAGATTTTCGTTGTTCTTGTCGGATTAGTTCTCATTTTCAGGGAACAGATCACACAGATCGTCAATAATCTGTTCGATAAGATCACAAAACGAACAGACGCATTTTAATTGTTACTGCAGGTGCGGTATAGCGGAGGAAAAGTTATGAAATATAAAAGATCAAAAATAAAAAAGAATTCCGGTGCGGTGAGTATTTTTCTTGTGCTTATGCTGGCTGTAATGCTGCCGCTTATCCTTACGATGATAGAAGGAGCGAGGATCAGTGCAATGAAAACCGCCATGGAATGCGCGGCCGATCTTTCGCTTGATTCCGCACTTGCAGAATATAACAGAGAATTATTAAGACAATACGATCTTTTGTTTATAGATACAGCCTATTGCGGTGAGCAGGGTTCTCTTGAAAATACAAAAGATCACATGATCGAGTATGTGAATGAAAATCTGGATACCGACGGCAAAACCTTCTTTTTCAGAAAAAGCGACATGCTTGGACTGAAACTTGAGGATATTGAATTCAGCAACGTGTCGCGTGCAACTGATGATAACGGCAGTGTGTTCAGATACATGGCCCTTTCTTATATGCTTGAGAAATACGGAATAGATTACGTGAAGGAAGCAAAGGATCTATGTGAAAAGTCTGAAAGCTCAGGACTTTTTAAAGGAGATATAAAAAAAGAGGAAGCAGATGCGCAGAAAAAACTTGATGATTATGAATTTGAGCATCCGCAGGTTGATGATGGTAATGGCGGAAAGATGGATGATCCGGATTGGGAAGAACCTGAAAAAGCAGATCCTGCCAATAATATAAACAAACTGCGCAGCAAAGGCATTCTTTCTCTTGTATGCAAAGGTGAGATATCAAACAAAAGCACTGACCTTAAGCAATATGCAAGTCAGAGAGATCTGGTAAAAGGCGATGGCATGTGCAGTGACTGGGATGAGAGAAACGGTGTGATGTATGACATGCTGTTCAATGAATACATACTGTGCAAGTGCGGTAATTATACTAAGAAAAAAGATGGAAGTCTTCTTGATTATGAAGCGGAATATATTATCGCCGGTAAGAATAATGACAACGATAATCTGAAAGCTGTCGCCAACAGACTGCTCCTGATCAGAGGGGCATCAAATTCCATCTATTTTTTTACTGATGCCGAGCTGACATCAGCAGCAGAAGCAATGGCAGCTGCACTTGCTGCTGCAACACTTACTCCGGAACTTGAACCGATTTACAAACCTCTTATCTGTGCAGCATGGATATATGCCGAAAGCCTGTCTGATGTAAGGGAGATATTTAATGGCAGGAAGGTTCCTTTATACAAACAGAAAGGTGAATGGAAGCTGTCACTTGAAGGTGCGCTCGGCATGACAGCACAGTCTCTAGAAAATGAAGACGGAAATAATACAGGAAGCATAGGATTCGGATATATGGAGTACATGCGTATCTTTATGTATTCCACAGGAAAGGATACTAAAACAAAACGGATGATGGATATTGTTGAGATGGATATAAGACAGCAGCCTGGTTATGAGCATTTCAGACTTGATAACTGCATTGCTGCTGCGACAGTACAGTTCTCTTTTAAAAGCAGTTACGGTTATGAATTTCTGGTAACCAGAAAAATGAGATATATGTAGGAGATCAAATGAAAAATAATAACAGAGGAAGTATGACGCTGGAGGCAGCGGTGATCCTGCCTTTATATGTGTTTTTCTTTATTTCACTGTTTTCGGTTTTTTATATGCTGCATTTTGGACAGAATATGACCTACAGTCTGACGCGGGCAGCAAAACAGACAGCGGTTTATGTATGTGCCGAAGATATGATCGAGAAGTCAGCGGAACAGATAAACCAAGCTGCAGATGAAGAAGGCGGTGAACAGAAGTCTGAAGCGATAGATGGGATAAATATCGCACAGACAGTACTGGCTGAAGGTTATGCGATGCAGAAGCTTTCCGAGTATCTTCCTGATGATTACAGACAGAGCAGCGGGCTGAAAGGAAATATCAGTTTAGTCAGATCAAATGTGAGCGGGGTCAATGAGATCATAGATCTGAGAGCTTCATATACTATGCAGCCAAAGTTCAATTTTTTTGCTCTTCCGGAAGTTAAGTTTGCATCAAGGGCCAGAACTAAGGCCTGGACAGGATGGGATGACGGACGCGGAAAGCGTGCGGACAAAGAAGATGAAAGGATGGTCTATGTTGCGGAAAATGGTGAGGTATATCACATGAGCAAAAGCTGTACGCATCTGGATCTGACTATCTATCCCGTAGAGGGGGCGAGTTTGGAATCTGAAAGAAATGCGTCAGGCGCAAAGTATAAACCGTGTGAAAAATGCGGCGCTGATAGGAATATGCGGCTTGTCTATATAACCAGAGAGGGTGACAGGTATCATAGCAGTCTTTCCTGTTCGGGACTAAAGAGAACTGTTTATGAAGTGCCTCTTTCGAGTGTTAAGGGACTGAGGCTGTGTTCAAGATGTGCCGGAACAAAATGAGGTGATCCGATGTATGTAAAAAACAATAAAGGAATGATGACGGTGGAAGCATGTGTGATCATTCCTTTGATAATATTCATATCCCTTATTCTTATATGGATAGGAATACTGATGTATAACAAAAGTGCCATAAACTGCGCGCTGGTGAATGCTCTGGATGCAGGAGCCAGATGTGCGGAGGATGATAATGACACCATCTGCAGGATAGTAAAGGAAAAGGCTGAGTTCATGCTTGATGAAAAACTTCTGCTTGCCGAGGATCCCGAACTGACAGTGACAGTGGATCATGGAAGCATCACTGCTGAACTGCAGGCATCAATGCAGGCGCCTCCCGTTCCTTTGATAAACGATCTTGTATCTAACAGATATTGGGATATGGGAGCCAGAAAAAGTATCAACAGGATAAGGGCATCACGTACGGTGCGTACCATGAAAAGAATGAATGAATTTGTATCTGAGGCCGGTAAAGCTGCAGCAGAAGCAGGCATGGGCGAGGAGGGTGAATAATATGGAGATCAAAAAAGATATTCTTAAAAGTTTTGGAGCCGAATACCGGAAGACTCTAAATCATAATTATCTGGTGATAAGAAAACCGGAAGATGACAGACTTGATTATGAACTGGATATGATCATGGAGAACAGGATATACGGACTGCTCGATATAGAGACAAGAATGGCAGAAGGGAAAGAGTATCTGTACTATGAGATCAGTTCCATGCAACCTTTGAGAAGTCTTTATGATCATAAAGAACTCGACTGGAAAACAATAAGGAATATTTGTACTGAACTCGTAAAGATATACAGGACTGCTACTGATTATATGATCGACGAAGCGCATCTGTGTGCGGATCCGTCCTGTATTTATATAGGAATGGATGATGGCAAGCCGGGATTGCTTTTCCTGCCTGAACTGAATATCGGAAAAAGCGAAAACTTTATAGAGCTGGCAGAATTCTTTCTGGAAAGGGTTTGCCATAATGATCCGAGAGCTGCGCTTTTTGCCTACAGGTTTTATCAGACGGTCAGGAAAGATGGATTTGTAATGACCGATATTGAAAGATTGATAGAAAACTGCGATACGGAAGACGGAAACACGGAGGTGCTTCCAAAACCTGTAATACATGAGATCGTTGAAGAACCCGAGATCATAAAGGTTCCGGAAGAATCTGTTATAAAGAAGCAGGAAGATACACATAAGAATACACAAAAAAATATAAATAAGAAAAATCCTGCTATAGCAGTTTTTTCCATCATAGCGATCATATGCTTAATATATGGAGCAGGTTTTATCCCCGGAATTGTACCGGGAAACAATGAACGTATAGCAGCTGCAGCATTGGCGGTCAGTTCCGTGATCGCTTTGATCTATACATGTTATAAGAGCGGTCATGAAAGAAAAAAGAAAGTGATAAGCAGTCCGGATGCAGATGAGATCAAAAAATGCTTTGATGATCTTCCTTATATAGAAAAAACGAAGGAAGAGAAACTTGATATACAGGAAAAACCAAAAGAAGAAGGATACGGAAAAACTGTCTTTTGGGATACCGAAAAAGAGGAAGCAATAGGGATGCTTGTAGATAAAAAAGGCAGGGAATACAGACTGGATCATTATCCATATGTGATAGGAAAGATGCCGGACATGGCTGATATGATACTTAAGGACAAAACCGTAAGCCGCATACATGCACGTATATCATGTGAAGATAACGGGGTTTATATTGAAGACTGCAATTCTACAAACGGAACTTTCTTAAACGGAGTCCAACTGTACGGAAATGAAAAAATGCCTCTTCGTAAAGATGATGAGATAGAGATCGGCCGTGTGAAACTTGAATACAGATGAATCTATACGGTCGATCTGCGCAGTCGTCTCTCAACTTTTTCTGCAGCCTTCTCAGCTCCGTTAGCAAAGTTCCTTGCGGCACGTTCACGTGCCGTTTTAATTCCTCTTGAAACCAGGTCTCCTATGACCTGTTTCAAGATCTGCCGGCTCTCTTCATCGAGTTCGGAAAGATAGGAATTGACGGCGGTCAGTGTCTTTATGCTTCCGAGTGCATTGAATTCTTCAAGTGTGTTTATATTGTTCTTTTCAAATATAAGGAACAGCGTATCAAGAAACTTCTTTCTTCTTTCTTCGGAAATATCGGATATCCAGGCACTTATGGTACTGTCAACATATTCGCTCAGGTTATCAACGGATTCCATATAGTCAAAGGATGTTCCCTTTATACCCCATGAGGTCAGATCATGCTGATGAAATCCTTTTTCATCCGAATCGGTTACTCTGAAGGTTTCACTGTGACCGAAAAGCCTGCCTACTATTGAAGTCTTTGGAAGTATGGTCACTATTTTTTTCAAAGACTCTTTGTATTCTGCCGATGCCATGATGCGGTCATTCATTCCCGGACCGTCAAAATTGAAAACTTTTTCTATATATCTTTTTTTCTCATCTGCTTTTATAAGTGCATAGGCAGCAAGATTGCCGCCTTTGGAGTGACCGCATAGTATGGTCCTTTTTTTTCGCCTTGATATGGTTTTTTCCATATATTCAACAGCAAGGCGTTGTGCGGGAACTTCATCCATATAGGCCAGGGCACAGTCCTCGCGCCATCCGACGATCGTGCCGTCTGTGCCTTCATATACAAGTATATCCTGTGCAGGAGTAACACTGAATGTCATTGCACTGAACTGCACTCCTTTATCTTTGTCGATCACACTCTGGTAGCAATTCAGGGAAACGTGGCCAAAACGCTTTGTCTGAGCGGTTTTTACAAAAGTTTTGAATACTGAATTAAAAAAAAGATCGCGTTTTGAATCTGCCTCAATATCATGTGTCTCAAGGTATCTTTCCGCGATATTGTTTAAAGTATCTTTTCTGCCGTCTCCGGTGATAAGCCCCTGATATTCAAAATAGGAAAGCCATGATAAGAGAGCGCAGTCAACTTCATTTATCCCGTCATAGGATATGTCTATATCTCCACGCCAGTTAAGGTAATCATCAAGTGTATACATACCGAATGCCTCCCTTTGAAGGTCAAAATCCTCATCCAAGCAAGCTTGACCCTAATATCATTATATTCCAACTCCGTTAGTTTGCAATAAATACACTCGGATGCTACACTAAATACTAATGAGAAACCCTGTATGGAGGCTGTAATGGACAAATGTGATCTGTGTATGAATTATGAATATGATGAAGAGTTTGACTGCTACAGCTGTACTATGGAGCTGGATCAGGATGATATGGAGCATTTTATCAGAGGTGAGACTCACGAATGTCCGTATTTCCAGCAGGGAAATGAATATCAGATCGTTAAACACCAGATGTAAAGGTGGAGTTAGATTATGGAAATAATAGATTATCTTCAGGAAATAATAGATTATCTTCAGGAATTCAATATAGTAAGTGTGATCTTGAGAATGCTGCTTGCCACTTTTCTCGGGGCACTTATAGGACTTGAAAGAGCATCTAAAGGTCAGACCGCAGGAGTGAGAACCTTTGCGCTTGTATGTCTGGGTTCTGTCTTGGCAACGGTTGCCAATCTGTATCTTTTTGAAGTGACGGAAAATACCGATACCGCCAGGATCCCTGCCGCCGTGCTTAACGGAATAGGTTTCCTTGGAGTGGGAACCATAGTAGTTACGGGCAGAAATTATGTAAGAGGCCTTACAACGGCCGCAACTCTCTGGACCACCGCAGCCTTGGGAGTGACCATAGGATCCGGATATATAATAGGAAGCGTTATCGGTTTTGCCGTGATAATTTTTATAGTAATAGCTCTCAGCCGTGCGAGCCGTCATCAGGAGGAAAAATCATCTTATATCACCATATATGTGGAAGTAGATAAGAATGGCGGCATACAGAAGCTTTTTGATCATTTTCACGAGAAAGAATACGATGTGGTAACCCTGGAAAAACAGAAAAAAGCCACATTGAAAGAAAATGATGCGGGTCTTTTGGTTTCGCTCGACATGAAAAAGCATGTGAAGCACGAATCGGTCATTGCAGAGATGAGTTCCATGGATTACGTGGATTATATAGAAGAGATAAAAAGGTAGCCTGCACTGATATCGTATGGTAGAATATCTCCCGGGGAGGATTTAAACGGATAATGAATAGAAACAATATAATCGTATTTTTCCGAAGCGCAGCTGTGTTTTTTATTGCAGCCTGCGTTTTTTTGCTTGCATATAGCAGAACCAGCGCATCTGATATAAGTGCTGAAGTGATCGATGCGGTCGAGAATGAGACAGAAGGGACTGCAACGGTCAATGTAAAGATTGATAATAAAGGAAATGATTTTGGAGGATATGTCCGACTCAGATTTACGGATATGACTCAATCCAACAGAAATTTCATTACGGCTTTTGAAACATATGTGTCAGTAGCAGCAGGAACAGAAGAAGAAACATGGATCACCTTTGCTACACCTGAAGGGGCTGAACTGGATAAAGCAGAGCTCCGTCTGCAGATAGTTGACGAAAAAGGAAAGATCGTATGGTCTGCAAAGCAATATAAGATCTTTGATACTATGAGCAGTTCTTACGGTGTCCTTTCGGATCATCCCGATAGACTTTACTATTTTGAAGGCATATCTCAAAGAAATTTTTCGCAGAAAGAGCTTACTGCATCTGATGTTGAGGATATGAATAAACTTAGTGCTCTTCAATTCCTTGTTATAGATGATTATGACACAACACAGCTGAGTAAAAGGGCAACCTCAAACATTGAAAGCTGGGTAAACTCCGGTGGAATACTTATCATCGGTACAGGTCCTGCAATGGATAAAACATTTTGTAAATTTGATCAGAACATGATCGATATTACCATAGGAAACGGAGGCGTGGCATCTGTACCGTCATATTACGGAAACTATAACAATCAGACTGGTGATAATGAAAATCTGGATTGTGCTGATCTTGAATACGGATATTCTTACAGCAGTAACGTTCAGTCTTTTGATTTATGGAATACCTTCAACTTTTATGATTGGCCTGAAAAACCGGTTGGAAGAGGTATTGTATGTGTATACCCTTTTGCACTCGGAGATAGTAAGCTGAGTACAGATTATATAATATCACAATGCGAAACCCCAATCGTATACAACAATAATAGCAATTATGGGTACAATGGTCCGAACGGTATCGCCGGCAGGATGGATGAAATCTTTGAAGATTTTCAGGGTCAGGGAAGTGTCAACGTCGTACTGTTGAGCATTATCATATGTCTGTATGTTGTGATCGTAGGTCCTGTTCTTTATCTGATACTGAAAAAGATCAACAAGCGTGAAAAGATGTGGGTCATAATCCCGGCAATATCGGTATTTACAGTATTGCTGGTTTATATTATAAGCCGCACCTTTGGCATCAGTGAAAGGGGGCTTTATTCTGTAAGGGTCCTTGCTGACAGCAATTCAAAAGAACAGACTTTCATTTACGGTTATAATTCAAAATCCAAAGAATGGGGTTTTGATCTTTCTGATGAAGCGGAAGCAGCAGGTTATTACTATACAGAGAGATGGAACGTGGCAAGCAGTAAGGATGAGAAAACATATTGCTTCAAATCGTCATTTTCACCTGATGGCAAGCACGTATCTATCGTTCCGGGCTCCGTATATGAACCTGAATATTTAAGGGTAGTTTCGGATCCGTTAACAAATATGAATGGTAAGCTGTCTGCTGATGTTTATGCTGGTTATGATACTATCGAAGGAACGGTAACAAATGATACGGCATTGGATTTTGATTATTTTTTGATAGTTGCCGATAATCAATTCATAATAGCAGATGGTGCAGATGCAGGTCAGACTGTAAAGGTATCTGAAAAATACAAGGATTATGATATACATAATCTCTTAAATTATGGCAAATCCAATAATAATAGAAACAAAAATATGATCACTGTGGATCCGGAAAAATACAGGGAGTATGCAGCTCTTGCAACTGCTACAGAAGTTGAAAAGATGCGTGGGAATACCGGTAATTTTGTGATCGGTGTAAGAAAAGAAAATAAAAGTGTTGTTTCTTCAAGGGTCAAAAATACGATATATCTCTGCTGTTGCGGTGATGTATATTATGGGGAATGGTAAATGCTGTATATAGATAATCTTTCGAAATTTTATGGGCGATTTATCGCAGTGAATAATCTGTCGCTTCATGTTCCTGAAGGGGACCTCTTTGGATTTGTGGGTCCAAACGGTGCAGGTAAGACAACAACTATCCGTATGGTGTGTGGGCTGCTCTGTCCTGACAGGGGAAGCATAAAGATAGGCGGCAACAGCATGTCTGTCTATGCAGAGGGAGTAAAGAACTCACTTGGTTATGTGCCTGATTTCTTTGGAGTATATGACAACCTTAAGGTAAAGGAGTATATGGAATTTTACGGTTCCATATATGGAATAGAAGATTCGGCGATAGCAAGAATGACAGGTGATCTGCTTGAACTTGTGAATCTGAAGAATCTTGAGGAACAGTATGTTGATACGCTTTCACGAGGTATGAAACAGAGGCTCTGCGTTGCGCGTGCGCTTCTGCACAATCCGAAACTCCTCGTACTTGATGAACCTTCATCAGGTCTGGATCCCAGAGCAAGAATTGAAATGAAGGAAGTGCTCATGAATCTTAATTCCATGGGCAAGACCATAATAATCAGTTCCCACATACTTTCGGATATAGCTGAAATGTGCACCAGTGTGGGAGTGATGAATAAAGGAGTTCTTGCCGCAGCAGGCAAAATGGAAGACATACTGCAGCTTGGTGTGAACAGAAATCATCTTATCATAGAAGTGGGAAGCAGTATGGAAGAGGCTGTTCGACATGTCAGAGAACTGCCTGAAGTGATAATTGATTCTGTAATGGAGAACAGGATAATCCTGAATATGCAGGGTGATGATCTTGCAGTGAACCGTGTAATGATATCTCTGATGACATCCGGAGTGGTAGTAAGGAGCTTCAGGAGAGAGGAACAGAATCTGGAAACTCTGTTTATGAAACTTACCGGACAGGCTCCTGCAGGTCAGGAAGCCTCACAGGGGGGAAGGTAATGAATACACCTAAAAGCAAAGTGAATAAAAAGTTACATCTTAATCCCATATTAAAAAAAGATCTTAGAGTAACATCAAGAACAATGAAATTCAGCTGGGGACTGTTTGCGTTTGAAGCAGTGCTTACATTGATATTCCTTTTGGCTATTTCGATCATATACACTGAAAATGATGGATATGTTGAAATATATAAAGCACTTGTCTGGTTGTTTCCTATCATAGGTGCAACAGAACTTAGTATTGTGGCTCTGATAATGCCAATAGAGACGGCAAGCGCCATCACTTCAGAAAGAGAAAAACAGACTTTTGATATTCTTCTTACAACGGTAATGACACCCAGAGCAATAATACGCGGAAAAGTACTTGCTGCTGTAATGCATATAATGACTTTTATCATAGCAAGTATTCCGCTCATGGCGTTGTCGTTTACTGCCGGAGGTATAGGCTGGTGGGCGCTTTTTGCTTACCTGATATGTGTTTTCATTTTTGCATATTTTGTCGGCTCTATCGGAATCTTCTGTTCGACGATCACGAAGAAATCCATAGCAAGTATAATAATTTCTTATGTGATAACCAGTACCATATTCGGAGGTTCACATTTTCCGGCTATAATTTTTGCGGCGTTCGGCGGTAGAAGTATGGAAGTTTTTTCAAAACTTTTACTTCTGATAAATCCGGTATGGGGATTTATCATTTTCTTCGGTGGTGTTATGTCAGGTAATGAGTTCATGGATGAACTGCTCGATCTGGATCTTCCTTTAGTTTCAAGCGCATGGTTATGGGTCATCATTACATTCGGAGGTATGTTGCTTGTATCATTTTTTTTCCAGACGCTGGCTGCAAGGAATATCGATCCTCTTCGAGGCTACGGAAAGGCAGCAACCCGTCAGATAAGAAAAGGAGCCGGTGTGATGCCTGCAGCAAACCGTCAGTCTGTGCAGCAGCCGATGCAGCAGTCGCAGGCAATGCCTATGCAGCAGACGATGCAGGAACAGCAGGTAACGCCTGTTCAGCAGTCTGTGGATATCAGTGATAAACAGTAATTTTATGGAAGAAAAAGAATATCTCAGGGGATTTGTTAAAAAGGTCCTCACAAAAATAAATACGGCAGTGCTGGTTAAGAAGATGCTTTTATGTACTTCTGTGGGCCTTGTTGCAGCAGCAGTGACAGAGGGAATAGCGTGCATAGTTCCGTTTTATCATGCTCATATTTTTGCTGCTCTGTTTATATTGATCTCTTTTATCGCAGGTATAGTTCTCGGAATACATGCCAGGAAGAAAGAAACAGATGCAGCGCTTGTAATAGATTCTTTTGGTTTAAAAGAACGTGTTGTGACTGCTCTTGAGAGAATGGATGAAAGTGATGAGATATCGCAGCTTCAGAGAAAAGATGCGGCAGCGGTTCTTAAGAGTATGGAAGAAAATATCAAGGTAAAGACGGGTCCGTGGCTTAATCGGATACTTGTCTTTACTTTTTTGTTATTGCTTACAGCAGCACTCGGCCTGTTTCCCACTCCTTCAAAGGGAACGGCTAAGGTAAAGCATGAAGTAGAGAAGGAAGCCGAAAGGAAGGAAGAAGAGATCAAGAAGGCAGTTGATGCTCTTGATAGCGTAAATGAGGAGAAACTCAGCGAGAGTGAAAGAAAAGAACTCTCTGATATGATGGAGAGTCTTAAGTCTTCCTCGGCTGAAATGAAGAGTGTTGCTACTCCGGAAGCTCTTAAAGGAGCATCTGAAAAACTTGAATACAAATATGCTGATATCAAAAATGGCCTGAATTCCATTAAGCAGGCTGTTGAGGAAAGAGAAAGAAGCGAAAGTGAGAATAAGGCTCAAAGCGAGAATAAGGCCGGTGAGAAGAAAACTTCTGAACAGTTAGCCGAAGCTGCAGGCAAGATACCGGGACAGATGGGTCAGAATGCACAGGCGAACAATGGCCAGCAAGGTCAGCAAGGTCAACAGGGCCAGCAGGGTCA
>ATWC01000015.1 GCA_000421045.1 Lachnospiraceae bacterium NK4A179 | reverse complement strand
GGCATCTGCCCTACGCAGGTAAGCTCGCCGTCATCCGTTATGATCTGGGCAACGGTGTAGCCGTTCTCCTCATTCCTAAACGTTATATGATCTATGTATCCCGAAATTGTATCCATATAATCCTCTCCAGGGTAAACATTATATAGTTTCCGAAAGCACGTTTGCAAATCCGGGGCCTCGCTCCATCGCAGCCGGAATCCATGCGTTGTCAGGATGCGTTGTATTCCATGTTATGCTGCAGAGCTTGCGCGGTGATATGTATTCCTTCCTAAACCCTTCGCAAGCGAGCGCTCACACCGCGGAACATCAAAGTCCTGTCAGACTTTGATGTTGCCAAGCGCTGTTCGCTAAGCATCTGCTCCTTGGTTTTATTTCCGCAGCTCAGGGGTCCGGAATGAACACATATGCACCGCCGCACTGCAGTCTACGTATTGAAACAGCGCTGTCTGCTGCACATTCAAGACGTTGAAAAAGCCCCGGGCGCTAGGGACGTGGAAGGTGTCGCCGGACCACAGGAATACATATCACCGCTACAGCTCTGCAACACAACATGGAATACAGCGCGTTCTTATAAATCAATTACGCATGAAAAAGCCGGGGCGCGGCGGAAGGCCGAAAAGGGATGCCCCGTTTGGTCAGATCTTGATGTTTGAGAATGCCGATGCAGCGGATGAGCTGTCATCGTCATCATTGCCACCGGTCACTATGCCGGCAATAAGATTTTCGGCTGCAGACGCAGCCTCTTCAGGATCAACAGCAACATCATTGCCCTGCTTGGATTCAGCAGCCTTAAGAGCTTCACGGACTTCTTCACCTGAAATGCCTTCATTGCGCTTCATCTGCTCATACATCTGCATGGCAAGTGAATTGGTACCGAGTGTCTGTTCAGTTATCTGCTTTGCGATATCAGCCATTGCGGTTTCGGAGAAAAAGCTGACAGTCTTATCCTCTTCTTCGGTGTTGAACACTTCGGAAGCCGACTTCATGCTTTTAAGAACCTGCTCCCAGAGATAGGATTCAAACTCTTTGCAGGCATCAAGCATCTCTTCATCAGACTTTGCAGCTTTTGCAGACTCTGCCGTCTTCTGGGCATTCTGTGCCTGTGCAAGCTTTGATGCATAATCTGTTAAATTTGTGATATCTCCTATCTCCATAAATGTTTTATCCTTTCCGCAAAATCTTTCTGATCACGCAGAATATATGCGATCAGCTTACTGTTTCAGCTGATTTGCCTGCTGCATCATGGTATCTGTCGTTGTTATGGCACGAGAGTTTGCCTCATAAGCACGCTGAGCTATGATCAGGTTTACCATTTCGTCTGCAAGCTGCACATTCGAGCCTTCTATGTAGCCCTGTGCTATAGTGCTCTTTTTAAGCGATGTGTTAGTGGACTCGTTCATAGCATTTCCGCTGGCAGCTGTCTGAAGATAGAGCGAACCATCCTTTTTCTCAAGACCTGCAGGATTGTTAAACTGCCACAGTCCGATCTGTATACCTAGAGATTTGGGATTTCCGTCAGCATCAGGATAAAGGAATTCACCGTCTGACGAGATCGTAAGCTGACCGGCATTGATGTCCTTTGCAAATACTATAGGCTTTCCCTTTGTATCAAGCACAGGATTGCCGTCTGCATCCGAAAGTTCAAGACCTGTTGAACCGATGGACACATTGAAATTTCCGTTTCTTGTATATGCCGTCTTTTTGTCGGGTGTCTGCACCGCAAAGAGACCATCGCCCTGAATGGCGAATGCAAATTTATTTGAAGATTCAAGGAATGCGCCCTGTCTGAAGATGGTCGTTATAGATGATGAACGCACGCCCAATCCCACCTGTGAATCGATAGGTTTAGTCTCACCGTTGGCCGATGTGGTCTTTGTCTGAAGCTCCTGGTAGAGCAGAGACTTAAACTCATTCTGGCTGGTCTTGTAGCCAGCCGTGTTGACATTGGCGATATTATTCGAAATAGTATCAACTGCAGTCTGCTGTGCGAGCATTCCGGTTGCCGCTGACCATAAAGAACGTACCATACTGACCTCCTAACTCAACCATTCAGACGGCCCAGCTGGTTGGCTGCTACCTGAAGGCCGCTGTCTATTGTCTGGATTACCTTCTGATTGGCTTCATACTGTCTTGAAACGCTTATCATTTCAACCATTTCAGAAACTATACCTACGTTCGATGTTTCGAGATATCCCTGGAAGATCCTGGCATCCGAGGCATCCTTCATCTTTGCACCTTCTACCGGAGTGTAATAATTCTCTCCATAGTGCTCCAGATAATCATAATCTTCGAAATCAGTGACCTGAATCTTCATCACCGCTTTGTCGTTCTGATATATATTGCCCATCTGGTCAACCTTGAATTCAGCGTTTGGATCGAGCTTGATCCTCTGCGACTGACCGTTTGAGCCCCGGCCCAAAACATAGTCACCATCCGTGGTGATCAGATAACCGTCCCTTGTAAGCTGGAAATTTCCGTCGCGAGTGTACATTGTCGATGTCTCACCGGCCTTGTTCTTAAACTCAACCGTAAAAAATCCTTTTCCGCCTATAGCCATATCCACGGGAACATCAGTTACCTGAAAAGATCCCTCGGACCAGTCGATATAGCTTTCTCCATTTTTAACTCCGGGATTTGCCTTACCTATACGTCTGTAATAGTAAGGATCAGAATCATCCTTGATCTTGTCGACAAGGACAGCGTCGAATGACTGACTTGTCAGACCTTCCTTTTTGAAGCCGGCAGTATCCGAATTCGCAAGATTATTAGTCAGCGTATCCATACGCTGCTGCTCCTGTATCATACCGGTATAAGCTGTATATAGTCCTTTAAGCATAAGATTCTCCTATAGACTCTTTTGAACTATATCGGAAGAAATCTGAATATATATTACAGTATTTTCCAAAAAAAGTTAAATTTTTAATTGCAAAACCCTTTACTATAACAGCATAAAAGGCTGTGAATAGTAACAAAATATCTAAAAAAGCTGCTTCCCTGCAATGCAGTTCGGCAGCTTTACATCATTATTCCTGTTCGTTGTAGCCTGCAAGGAATTCGATATATCTTCCTGTTCCTATAGCCACACAGGTCATGGGCTCATCCGCAGTCATGGTATTGATATGAGTACGCTCTTCGATAAGTTCCTCAAGACCGCGAAGCATTGCACCGCCTCCGGTAAGAACTATGCCGCGGTCAACGATATCACCGGCAAGTTCGGGCGGAGTCTTCTCAAGAACCGCGCATATAGTATCAAGTATCTGCGTTGTGGTCTCCTTGAGTGCTTCCTGTGTTTCATCAGATGAAACGCGGATCGTCTCAGGCAGACCTGTTATGAGGTTTCTGCCTCTTACATCCATATAATCAACTTCACTGCGTTTGAACGCCGTTCCGATATTTATCTTGATATCTTCTGCGGTCCTGTCGCCTACGAGAAGATTGTATTTTCTTCTCATATAACGCACTATAGCTTCATCAAAGTCATCACCTGCGATCTTTATCGAAGCACTTTCAACTGTACCGCCAAGCGAAATGACAGCCACGTCCGTGGTACCGCCGCCTATATCAACGATCATATTGCCCTGCGGCTTTGAGATATCAATGCCAGCTCCGATAGCAGCCGCTATAGGCTCCTCTATGATAGCAACTTCTCTGGCACCTGCCTGATAGGTTGCATCCTCAACAGCCTTCTTCTCAACTTCTGTTACACCACTCGGTACACAGACTGCTATTCTGGGCTTTCTGAATGACTTTCTGCCCATAGCCTTCACGATGAAATACTTCATCATCTGTTCCGTAACCGTATAGTTTGAAATAACGCCCTGTCTGAGCGGTCTTACAGCTACTATATTTCCCGGAGTCCTGCCTATCATAAGACGGGCATCCTCACCGATAGCTTTGATCTTATTTGTGTCCCTGTCAAAAGCAACCACGCTCGGCTCCTTTAACACAACACCTTTTCCCTTAATATATACAAGGATGCTGGCAGTTCCCAGATCTATCCCGACATCCGAATAATTCATAAATCCTCCATTTTTTCATTTAAACTGAGTCTCGGAGTGAACATTATATAACAAATGTTTTCTTTTTGCAAAATCGTATCATCCTATGCCCAATGCTTCCGATATCAGATTTGAGAATGTGGCATATGCGATCAGGCCCAGGCATGTCAGGATGAACAGCATCATCCCGGGATTCAGAAGCAAAGTCTTTACCTTCTCTCCATTAGGTATCTCGATCTCACCCTTTTCAATTATGACACGCTTTCTGACAATTGTAACAACAAGTATCACCAAACCGGTAAGCCCCATAACGAGTGCGCCCAGGCCTATGATCCCCAGGACAGCAAAACCTTCCGCATTCTGCTGCACAAAAGCAGCTATGACCTCCGGATCGGAGCTTCTGACAGCCTCCATATATGCCATAAAGTCAAAATCAGCCTTTTCCAGCAATTTTGTGGTGACAATACCGCTCCAGAAATTGATCAGCATATGATACGAGATCGTTATTAAGATATTTCCTGTGCGAAGATAAATATAAGCAAACAGACAGCCAAGAACGAAAGCATATGTTCCCTGTGTTATATTCCCGTGAATGAGTCCGAAAAACAGACCGCTTCCAAGAATAGCGACCCAGTCGCCGTATATCCTTAATCTGTCCACAAGTATCTTTCTGAAGAAGAGTTCCTCACATATGGGCGCTACAATGACCATCGCGATAAAATTTGCCAACAGGTTTCCTTTTACCGCAACAGTCTGCACGTTATTAGTCATCGCAACTGCCCCGGGAATGAGCTTTTCAATGATCCCGCCCAAAGCAGTACCTGCAAAATTTCCCGTATAAAGGAAAAGGAATGCCACGACAAGGCCTCCTATGTATCTTCCGATACCCCACTGTCCTTTTTCAGGCGCCTTATGCGGTATATTCTTTTCTATCAGGAAACATATAGGACCAGCAATAAGCCACATCGGTATCAGCGAGATCACTATCAAACAAATGTAGCTTTCACTGTACTGCGGATAATACGTTTTCACAAACAAAGCGGCTAACAGTTGAAGAACCTGCGTAAGAACTGCAAAGACAAAAAAGCCCATTCCTACCTTTGAAAGCTGCTTCCTGTTTTCATTCATATTTTCTTTTCCTCCCTCATAACTCTATGATCATTTGAGCATTTTCTTTAAAAATTGTCCCGTGTAAGACCGCGGAATTGCTGCCACCTCTTCCGGAGTGCCTTTGGCTATAACCGTACCACCGCCGTCGCCGCCTTCAGGTCCCATATCGATGATATAGTCAGCTGTCTTTATCACATCGAGATTATGTTCTATGACAAGGACCGTATTTCCTCCGTCAGTCAGTTTCTGAAGTATTTCAATAAGTTTTCTCACATCCTCAAAATGGAGACCCGTAGTAGGCTCATCAAGGATATAGATCGTCTTTCCCGTAGCCCTCTTTGAAAGCTCTGTCGCAAGCTTTACGCGCTGCGCTTCGCCTCCGGAAAGCTCGGTGGAGGGCTGTCCCAGTTTTACATATGACAGGCCCACATCAAAAAGTGTCTGTATCTTGTTTTTGATGGATGGTACCGCACTGAAGAATTCCAGCGCTTCCTCCACAGTCATATCAAGCACTTCAAAAATGTTTTTCCCTTTATATAAAACATCAAGGGTATCCCTGTTATAACGTTTGCCCCCGCACACTTCACAGGGAACATACACATCCGGAAGGAAATGCATCTCTATCTTTACTATACCGTCACCGCTGCAGGCTTCACATCGCCCTCCCTTTACATTGAATGAAAAACGACCTTTCTTATAGCCTCTGGTCTTTGCATCCTGCGTTGATGCAAACAGATCACGTATCATATCAAAGACGCCCGTGTAGGTTGCAGGATTGGAACGCGGCGTTCTTCCGATAGGTGTCTGATCGATGGCGATAACCTTATCAAGTTTTTCAAGGCCTTCTATCTTTTTGTGTTTTCCCGGATTCGTATAGGCCCTGTTTAAAGATCTGGCAAGAGACTTGTAAAGGATCTCATTTATGAGTGAACTCTTTCCGGAACCCGACACGCCCGTAACACAGGTAAACACTCCGAGTGGAATATCAACATCTATGTTTTTGAGATTGTTTTCCGCTGCACCTTTTATGGTTATATGACCGGAGGCTTCTCTTCTGACAAGCGGTACGTCTATTTTTTTCTTTCCGGAGAGATACTGTCCGGTGATGGAAGCCTTTGCCGAAATGATATCATCAACGGTTCCGGCCGCAACTATCTCGCCGCCATGTGATCCCGCTCCCGGTCCCACATCAACTATATAATCCGCTGCTCGCATCGTATCTTCATCATGCTCTACCACAATAAGGGTATTTCCAAGATCCCTGAGTCCCTTTAATGCGCCTAACAGTTTTTCGTTATCTCTCTGATGAAGACCTATACTCGGTTCATCAAGGATGTAACATACACCCACAAGTCCCGATCCTATCTGTGTTGCCAGCCTTATACGCTGTGCCTCACCGCCGGAAAGCGATGCGGTCGCTCTTGAAAGTGTAAGATAATCAAGTCCTACTTCATCAAGAAAGCCTACTCTTGATTTGATCTCGCGTATGACACGATCCCCGATAAGATGCTGCTGTGCTGTAAGCTCCATGGTATCCAGGAAATCTTTAAGACATCCTATAGACATGGAAGTCATCTCATAAATATTTTTATCGGCAACTGTTACTGCAAGTGCTTCCGGTTTAAGACGCTGTCCGTGACATACACTGCAGGGTTCTATGGACATGTATTTTTCATACTCAGCCTTTGCCGAGTCGGAATAAGTCTCTCTGTAACGGCGTTCGGAATTTTTGATAAGCCCCTCAAACACTGTAGGATATACACCGCTTCCACGCTGTCCGGTATAATGAACATCAACTTCCACATCAGTTCCGTACACAAGCATCTTACGTATCTTTTCAGGCAGATCGCACCACGGAGTATCAAGTGAAAACTTAAACTTCTTCACAAGAGCCTGCAGCAGTGCATTTGCGAAGCTGCCTTCATTCATTGCAGACTGCCATCCTATCACCTGAATGCAGCCTTCGTTGATCGAAAGTGACTTGTCCGGTATTATGGAGTCTTCCGTGAACTCCATCTTGATGCCAAGGCCTGCACAGTTTGGACATGCACCGAAGGGATTGTTGAAAGAGAATGTTCTCGGTTCTATCTCATCTATGCTGACACCGCAGTCAGGGCATGAAAAAGACTGAGAGAAGTTCATTCTCTCTCCGCCCTGCACATCTATCATAAGCAGGCCCTCCGCAATGCGGAGAACATTCTCTATCGAATCAGCAAGACGTTTTTCTATGCCGGGCTTAACTATAAGCCTGTCCACAACCACTTCAATGTTGTGCTTTATGTTCTTATCAAGTTTTATTTCCTCATCCAGTTCGTACATATTTCCGTCAACCAGCGCACGTACGTATCCGGATTTTTTCATCTGCTCTATAACTTTTTCATGACGGCCCTTCTTGCCGCGCACAACAGGAGCGAGCACCTGTATCTTGCTGCCTTCGGGGAGCGCCATTATCTGATCCGTCATCTGATCGACGGTCTGTCTCATGATAGGCTTTCCGCAGTTAGGACAGTGCGGTATTCCCGCACGTGCATAAAGAAGCCTCAGATAATCATATATCTCAGTAACTGTTCCGACCGTTGAACGCGGATTCTTATTTGTTGATTTCTGATCAATACTGATAGCAGGTGAAAGGCCTTCGATCTTTTCTACATCAGGCTTTTCCATCTGGCCTAAGAACTGGCGTGCATATGACGACAGTGACTCCATATATCGTCTCTGTCCTTCAGCATAAATGGTATCAAAGGCAAGTGAGGATTTTCCCGAACCGGAAAGCCCGGTAAAAACCACCATCTTATCTCTTGGTATCACAAGATCTACATTCTTAAGATTATGTTCCTTCGCTCCCCTTATCCTTATTGTCTGTGACTTGGGCAGCATTTTTACTGCTTCTTCCGTACTTATCTTTTTTTTCGCAGGCATAGCTTACTCCCGTATTACGAATGTTTCTCACTTCTGGTGTGTCTGGTTCTCTTCTTTGACCTCTCCTTATAGGACTCGCCTGCCCCCTCTTTAAACTTCTTTAACTCTAAAAGTTTATCTCTGAGCTCTGCAGCAGTTTCAAAATCAAGGTCCGCCGCAGCCTTACGCATCTGCTTCTCGGTTTTTTCGATAACCTTATCCAGTTCGGCATCGCTCATTGATTCGGGATCCTTATCAAGCGAAACCTTAACACTCTCGATTGCTTTACTTACAGCGATCAGATCACGTACCGCCTTCTTTATCGTCGTAGGCGTGATATGGTGCTCCTCATTATACTTCATCTGTATCGAGCGTCTTCTGTTTGTCTCTTCTATACATATCCTCATCGAATCCGTTATGCTGTCGGCGTACATGATAACATGTCCTTCGGAATTACGCGCTGCTCTTCCGACAGTCTGAATAAGCGAAGTCGAGGAACGAAGAAAACCTTCCTTATCCGCATCCAGTATTGCAACAAGCGTAACCTCCGGTATATCAAGACCCTCACGCAGAAGGTTGATACCAACCAGCACATCAAAGACATCAAGTCGTAAGTCCCTGATTATCTGCGCACGTTCAAGCGTATCCACATCCGAATGAAGATACTTTACTCTCACACCGGTCTCATGCAGATAGTCGGAAAGATCCTCTGCCATACGTTTTGTGAGCGTGGTGATCATCACCTTGTTCTTCTTTGCGGTTTCTTTTCTTATCTCACCTAAAAGGTCATCTATCTGACCTTCAACGGGACGCACATCTATCTCAGGATCCAGAAGTCCTGTCGGACGTATTATCTGCTCGGCTCTTAACAGTTCATGTTCTTCTTCATATTTTGCAGGTGTTGCAGACACAAACAGCATCTGATCTATACGCTGCTCAAACTCGCTGAAATTTAAAGGCCTGTTATCAAGTGCAGACGGAAGACGGAAACCGTAATCCACAAGTGTCTGCTTCCTGGATCTGTCTCCGGCATACATACCGCCGATCTGCGGTATGGTCATATGAGACTCATCTATGATTATAAGAAAGTCATCCGGAAAGAAATCAAACAGACAGTATGGCGGCTCACCCGGTTTCATGTGATTCAGATGTCTTGAATAATTCTCAATACCTGAACATACTCCGGTCTCACGAAGCATCTCCACATCAAATGCAGTACGCTCGCCTATACGCTGGGCTTCTATAAGCTTGTCATTTTTTCTGAAGAAATCTACTCTCTCTTTTGCTTCTTCCTCTATGGCTCTGCATGCATCCTCCATCTTATCCATAGATACAACATAGTGTGAAGCAGGAAAAATGCTCACATGCTCAAGAGTGCAGATAGCCTTCCTTGTGACTGCATCAAGTTCCGTGATGCGGTCTATTTCATCTCCGAAGAATTCAACTCTTATTATCCTGTCTCCGCCTTCTGCCGGATTGATCTCGAGTACATCTCCATGCACGCGGAAACAAGCTCTGTTCAGATCCAGATCATTGCGTTCGTATCTGATCCCGACCAGTTCCCTCATCACTTCATCCCTGTCTTTTTCCATTCCGGGGCGAAGCGACACTACCATGTCCTCGTATTCGGAGGGCGAACCCAGACCGTAGATACATGAAACACTCGCAACAACTATCACGTCCTTTCTCTCGGTAAGGGCCGCTGTTGCAGAAAGTCTGAGCTTATCTATCTCATCATTTATGGCAGAGTCTTTTTCGATATAAGTATCAGAAGAAGGCACATAAGCCTCCGGCTGATAATAGTCGTAGTAAGACACAAAATATTCAACTGCGTTTTCCGGGAAGAATTCTTTGAACTCACTGTAGAGCTGACCGGCAAGCGTTTTGTTATGCGCTATGATGAGAGTCGGTTTCTGCAGTTTCTGTATGACGTTCGCCATAGTGAACGTTTTTCCCGAACCTGTTACACCAAGCAGTGTTTCAAACTGATTGCCTTTTTTAAAGCCATCGACCAGCTCCTCTATTGCGCGGGGCTGGTCTCCTGTAGGTTCATATTCAGAGTGTAGCTTAAATTCCATATTTATTCCGATAGTATCTCTATCGCTTTCTGAAGCTGGTTGTCTGTCTCATCCTTTTCGTATGCTTCCCTGTCAAACTCGAGTTCCACATCCGGAGCGATGCCGACCTTGTGTATATCATTCCCGTTGGGTGTGTAGTAATGGCTTACCGTAAGCTTTACGGCAGAATCATCCTTCAGCTCAAATATACGCTGAACGATACCCTTACCGAAAGTGGTCGTGCCTATAAGAGTGCCCTTCTTGTAATCCTTTATCGCACCGGCAAGTATCTCGGATGCACTGGCACTGTTGCCGTTTACAAGGACCGCCATAGGAATGTTGATCTCGTGCTTTCCGTCACATTCATATACATCCTGTCTGCCGTACTTGTCTTCCGTATAAACCACTTTTCCGGCAGGAAGGAGCATTCCCGCAATATCAACAACAGACTTTAATGATCCTCCCGGATTGTCTCGCAGGTCTATTATAAGCCCTGTAGCATTCTTACCCTTAACTTCCGCTAAGGCTTCAGCAAACTGATCGACCGTTACGGTATCAAACTCACTGATCCTTATGTAGCCTATATTATTATCCTTCATCTCTGAAGTAACTGTTGGAGTCTCAACCTTGCGGCGCTCAACATCAAATTCAAGCTCTTCCCTGTCAGCGGTATCAGCTCCGCGTATGATCTTGAGATGAACTTTCGTACCTTCTTCACCGCGTATCCTGTTGACTACATCGGTAAGACTCATATCATATACTTCTTCGCCTTCAACTTCGACGATTATATCGTCTGTCTTGAGGCCGGCCTCCTGTGCGGGAGTATTATCAATGATACCGGTAACACGTGGATAAAGATAATCCATATCCTTCATAAGATAAGCTCCGATACCGAAATATATACCTTCAGTATCATTCTGCATCTCTATCCATTCCTCAGTGTTGTAATACTCGGCATACGGATCATTCAATGCCTCCATGATGCCGCGGTACATGCCTTCGCTTAACTGATCATCACTTACAGAATCTATAAAATCCCTGTCTATGATGTCCTCAAGCTCATTCACCTTCTGCTTCACTTCTGCATCTTCCAACAGGCGGTCATTCTTCGCATTACCGTTACCGCCTACCGCTCTGACAAATATCTTAATACAGAGCAATATGCATACAATAAAGCAGACAATTATCATCGCCGTAAGAAAGCCGGTCCAAAATCCACTGTTTCTTTTTTCTTTTTCTTCCATTATCTCTGCCTCTACAGATATGACATAGGGTTAACATACTCCCCGTTTTTCCTGACACCAAAATGAAGATGATTACCGGTCGAGCGGCCTGTACTTCCTACCGCACCTATCTTCTGCCCCTTTTTAACCTTATCACCTTTTGAAACATACAGCGCAGATGCATGCATATAGATCGTGTACAGCGTATCGCCGTGATCGATCATAATATAATTACCCATACTTGATGAATAACCTGCTGCCGCTACTCTCCCGTCATAAGCTGCAAGTATCGGAGAGCCGCCGGGGGCCGCAAGATCCACGCCGTTATGAAACTTCTCCACATGAAGTGTGGGGTGCATTCTCCATCCGTAGCTGTCAGATACCCTTGTATATGAGGGTGCCGGAAATGTAAATGCACCACCGTTATAGTGAATTCGGGTAGCCTCGTCAAGCTGCTCTCTTTCAGCTGCAAGTGCAGCCTCGAGCGCTGCTATCTCTGAATTCTGTGCTGCGATCTCATTATCATATTGTTTTATCGCAGCTTCATTATTCGCAATATCGGAATCAAATCCCTCTATCTGTTTCTTTTTCTCGTCAATAAGAGTATTGATATTTTCCTGCTCTTCTTCGGCAGCTGCTTTGGTTTCATCCAGAACCTGCTTCTGTTCATTCAGCAGATCTCTTGAAAGCTCCACTTCCTTTATCACAAGTCTGTACTCATCAAGCATATTTCTGTCATATTCAGACAGCTTTTCAATGTATTCGGCCTTGTTGAGCATATCGCCGAATGACTCGGCATTTAAGAGCATTTCAAGATAAAGAGTATCTCCTCTTTCATACATGAAGCGTATGCGTTTCTTCATAGCCTCATACTGATCTTCCGCCACAGCCTCTGCGGCGACCAGTTCGGCCTCGGTCACTTTGATCTCGGCTTCTTTGTTTTCTATCTCACCGTTTAATCTGTCTATATTTGACTGTATGTCCGCAACCTGAGTATCAAGTTCAGTCACATATGCCGACATCGCTGCTTTCTTATTCTGCAGATCCTTTACTATAGCCTGTATATTGGACTTGCCGGCATTTAGCTGTTTTTTCTCTTTTTCCAGATTGTTTATCTTTCCTTCTTTTTCGGAAATACTCGATTTTAATTCATCAACACTTTTTTTCTTCCCGTCACTGTCATCATCCTTATTCTTGTCTGCATAACTATAAAAGCCTCCGCCCATAAAAAGGCAGAGGATGCAAAGAAAATATGTGAACAGTATAATTGGTTTCTTTCTTTTGATCTTCACAGTATCCCCTCAGACTCTCAGATGCTTTCTGACCGTAAAGAAACTTCCGAGAAAACCGATGCCTACACCGACCGCGATACAAACGGGGAACAGATAACGGAACACTTCATTTACCGGAAGGAAATGAACAACAGAGAAGATCATCGAATATCTCTCCATCGCATAAGCGATCACCTTGTTATAAAGAACATAAATGATGCCTGACGGAATAAGAGCCCCGATAGCACCTATGATGATACCTTCTATAACGAAAGGCGAACGTACAAAGAAATCAGTCGCACCGATATACTTCATTATGGCGATCTCTTCGCTTCTTACGGAAATACCGATGGTAACGGTATTTGAAATAAGGAAGATCGATACCAGAAGAAGTATCGCGATAATGCCTATCGATACATAAGTAAGAAGGCTGTTGAAACCGGTGAGCATATTGGCAGTCACCTCAGAACGGTTTACCCTGCGCACACCGTCAATTCCTTCAAGAAACTGTACAAGTTCATTCTGCCTTTTAACATCTTTCAGATATATCTCATAGTTTTCCGAATCTGCAAGCGGATTCTCAGTGAACCCGTCCGAATACTCACCCAGGTATTCCTGCTTGAAACCTTCCCAGGCTTCATCAGCAGAAACAAACACGGCTTTGGAGACCGCGCTGTGTCCCGTGATAAGAGTACCTATCTCGGCTATCCTCTCATCAGAGATCCCTTCATCAAAAAACACCGTTACGGAAACGCCTTCTTCCGCTGTCCTTACCATGCTCTGCACATTCCAGATTATCGAAAATCCTATACCGAACAGGAACAGACACGATGCAATGGTGGCTATCGATGCCAGTGTAAACCATTTATTCTTGAATGTGCTGACTATGCCCTGCCTAATGCAGTAAAAAAATGTTCTAATCTTCATCAGCGTATTTACCTTCTTCTATATCACTCACCACAACACCCTTTTTGATGGTGATAACTCTGTGGTGCATGTCATTTACTGTTTTTTCATTGTGGGTAACGACCACTACGGTTGTACCTTCCCTGTTGATCTGCTCAAGCAGCTCCATGATCTCGACAGTATTCTTCGGATCGAGATTTCCGGTAGGCTCGTCTGCGAGAAGAATGGCCGGACGGTTTACGAGAGCTCTCGCAAGAGCAACTCTCTGCTGCTCACCTCCTGAAAGCTCACCTGTACGCGCACGGTACTTGCCGGCAAGTCCGACTTTTCCGAGTATCTCCGGAACATTTTTTCTCATCTCACGGGGAGATGCCTCAACTATGCGCTGTGCAAATGCAACATTATCATAAACATTCCTGTCCGAAAGAAGACGGAAATCCTGGAACACAACACCCATGCTGCGGCGCAGCTTGGGAACCTTGCCCCTGCGGAGTTTGGAAAGATTGAATTCCCCTACTCTTATCTCGCCCTCTGTAGGCTTAAGCTCTCTGAGGAGAAGACGGATAAGCGTGGATTTACCTGAACCGCTCTCTCCCACTATAAATACAAACTCACCCTTCTTAATGCTCAGACTTACGTCATTAAGAGCGGGTGCGGTCTTATGCTCATAATATTTGGTTACATGATCAAATGTAATTACGCTGTCATCCGAGAACTTGTTGCGTTTATGTTTCTTGCCGGGGAGTTTCTTTCTGATCTTCTCATCTTCTCTTTCCTGAAGTTCAGCCTTCCTCTGCTCACGTTCACGCTCGTTGATCTTTGTTATTGCTGAAGCTTCTCCACCTTCCGGAAGTGTCTCCCTCAGTGTCTTTTCAAAGATCTCACTCTTCTTTATATTTCGTTCCCAGTCATGAGGATCTTCCTCATCTCCGTCTGCCTGCTC
Source organism: Lachnospiraceae bacterium NK4A179 (assembly GCA_000421045.1). Taxonomy (GTDB): domain Bacteria; phylum Bacillota; class Clostridia; order Lachnospirales; family Lachnospiraceae; genus NK4A136. Next base: position 46,760 of record ATWC01000015.1, on the reverse strand, counting down.
TGCTTCCGGCTTATCATACATATCATCTTCTTCATCGATAGTATATGCAGCGTCTTCGGCAGCCTGTTCCACATCTTCCGGTATCATATCCAGAGATGCCGTATCAAGCGAAGCCGATGCAGAATCCAGAGATAACGTATCCGGAGAAACGCCCTCCGCACGGGAAGCCTTTTCCTTAAGGTCAGCCACCGCAGCGCGCAGTTCTTCGGAATCCTCTATCAGTTCCCTGTTTTTCAAAAATCTCTAGCCTCCATAAATTTCATGTACTTAACGACCATAAGGGCGATCTTGAAGGTTATTGCATCCTCAAATACCCTAAGGTCAAGATTAGTGCTCTTCTGGAGCTTATCAAGCCTGTACACAAGCGTATTCCTGTGTATGAAGAGCTGTCTGGATGTCTCCGAAACATTCAGGCTGTTCTCGAAGAATTTGTTGATGGTAGTGATAGTCTCCTCATCAAAATCCTCCGGATTCCTGTCTCCGAATATCTCTTCTATGAACATCCTGCACAACGGCATCGGCAGCTGGTAGATAAGTCTTCCTATGCCCAGCTCGTCATATGATATCACCGTTTTCTCTTCCTGGAATATACGTCCCACATCAAGAGCAACCTTGGCCTCCTTATAGGAACGGCTCACATCCTTGATCTCATCAACGATGGTGCCAAATGCCACGCGCACATCGGAAAGGCCTTCCTTTTCGAGATAGTTAACAACGGAAAGCGCTGTTTTTCTGATCTCCTTGTCGCCGGCACCTTCCTCAAGTTCCTCGACTATGATCACGCTGTTTTCATCAACAGCAGTCACGATATCCTTTGAGCCTGTAAGGCCGAGACAGTCTTTGACCATATCAACAGCAGCCACATCCCTTGCGGATGCTGTTTCAGCTATGAAGACTATGCGCTTTGCATTTATCTGAAGATGCAGTTTCTTTGCTCTTCCGTAGATATCAACTAACAGAAGGTTATCCAGAAGAAGGTTTTTGATAAAGTTATCCTTATCAAATCTCTCCTTATAAGCAACAAGAAGGCTCTGCAGCTGGAAAGCCGCCATCTTTCCGACAAGATGCGAAGTCTCGCCGGTTCCCGCAGTTATAAGGATATACTCCGTATGCTGCTCGTCGCTTATCTTGAAGAACTGATCCCCGCCTATCTCCTGCGAATCTGCGGATGACTCTGCAAAATCCCTCACAGCATTCTGAAAGTCTCTGTGTTCCTCAAAGGTAGAGACGACAGCCCTTCCATCCGTATCCGCCACGCAAAGTCCAACGTGTGATATTGAAGTAATACCGTCTATTGTGTTCTGTAGAATCTGATTTGAAATCATAACCCCTTCTCCTTATACAAAATAGCCAATAACCTTATCAATAATTCAATAGTTTAGCTATATAACCCGATTTATTCTAATATAATTACACAAAAAAATCCATACTTTCCGTATATCAATTTATAAACTTTCCACAAATACGCACAAAAGGGCGTTTTGGACCTCTAAAAAAACATCCGCAAAATTGACATCACCCGGCACGGGTTGTAGAATAAAACTACCAACAGATACAGGAGGTGGAGATATGGGAATAGGAAGTCTTACTAATGTCATAGCTTCGGCTTCAGTTGACTATGCAACCGGAAAAACTCTCAGCGACGTAGGAACTGCCATGCTCAGCAAGACCCTCGATCTTCAGGAAGCACAGGGAAGTCAGCTGACAAAAATGATGGAAATGTCGGTTAACCCGGCCGTTGGCGGAAACTTTGACATGAGTGTTTAAAGAAAATATAAAAGAAAAATTAAGAAGGACCTCTTATGAGGTCCTTTTTTCATGCCTTTCTTATCTTTCCTTCAGTGATAGTGATCTTTCTCTCCTTATAGAGATGACCCACCGCCCTCTTGAATTCATTCTTGCTCATCCCGGTCTCGCGCTTTATGACCTCGGGGGAAGCCTTCTCGGTAAATGGAAGAACACCGCCGCATTCATCAAGAAGCTCCATGATCTTTTCCATATCGGGTTCCATCTGAAGATATGCTTTTTCGCGTATGCTCAGGTTAAGCTTGCCGTCATCCCTGACATTCACAACCCTGGCACGTATCCTCTTGCCGAGTGCGATGCCATCACCGTAGCTTTCCGTTTTGGGTATTATCGCGGAATATTTACCGTCCACGGCAACAAATATACCGAACCTGTCACTGCTGTCATAAAGTATGCCTTCCACATCATCCCCTGCCTTGTAGGGAGACTCGCAGGATAAATACTTATAAACCTTCATCGTCGCAGCAAGTCTGTCGCTCTTGTCGGCATAGAGCATTACAAGCACATCATCTCCGGGCTTAACTCTGTAGGTCTGGCCCGCAAACGGAAGCAGAAGGTCCTTTTCAAGACCCCAGTCAAGAAATGCGCCTATCTTTGTTACGGATACGACCTTAAGAACCGTTATCTCACCAAGCATTATCCTGGGGATATTTACGGTTGCTACAGGACGGTCCTCCGAATCCTTATAGATAAACACTTCTATCTCATCACCTGGCTTCAGATCGGCAGGAACCTGTTTTATCGGAAGCAGCACTCTGTCGGCCGCCCCTTCCCTGCTTTCTGCCAGATACATACCGTGTTCTGTTTTTTTGACAGCTATGAGTTTCTGTTTTTTCCCAAGCTTGAGCATAATAATCCTCTGACATATTTCCATTCGGCAGCTCTGCGTTTTAATCGAGTAGGGAAGATGTAATCGCACCCTACTCGCCCGCGAGCCGACGGTCAGCTTTAGCTGACATAATACATATCGTCGGCTCTGCGATATAAAAATTGCCCCGGCGGATATCCGCCGGGGCATCCAGCAGCGCTACAAGGATTCGAACCTTGAAAATGACGGAGTCAGAGTCCGTTGCCTTACCATTTGGCGATAGCGCTATAGTGCCGATCCGTGACCGGCAAAGATGATTATATTACAGGCATATATAAAAAGCAAGAGTTTTTTTCAGGCCCGATGGTTTTCATGAAAATATTCTGTCGCAAACTGCAGCCTGGTTGCATTGAAAGCGCCCTTGCCTTCCCTGATCTCTTTCTCAGGAAAGAGGAAATAAGTATTATCTCTCGTAGAGAGTGTTATGCACTGACCGTTGCCCCTGTAATCATATTCCGTATGTATTGAAAAAAGTGATCCTGAAGAAAAGCATTCGGTCTTGTCCTCTTTCTCACCGTAATCCCTGTATGTAAGATAGAACCCTTCCTGCTTATGCACAAGTCTTCCGGTTCCCAGGTTCACAAAATTCTTACCGTTTGGAAGTGCCTCTATATGAACCTTCGTATCCAGTTCATACTTTCCGGCAGCCGCCTGCTTATCTACGAATTCTCTCTCCCAGTCATACCAGTCTTCTATCTTAACTGTCTTTATATCTTCAGGTACAGATCCTTCCCCTTCTGCTTTCAGCTGCAGCAGGCCATCTTCATCAAGTTCCCACTGTTTGCCGCATTTACCGCATTTGAGGATGCTGCCTTTTGTCTCCATATGAAATTCTGTCTTGCACGCCCTGCATATCCAGAGAGGCTTTTCCAGTCCCTCTGCTCTCCACGGCTCTCTTATCTTTATGCCGGCATTTCTCTGATACTCATATTCATCCGAACGTATCTCTTCCAATATCCTGTCAGTCATTTCATCCACAGGAATATTCTTTACATCCTCTTTTGTATAGAGAAGTTTTATCTCAGCATCAAGTCTTACATCTTTCCTCTTCCTCAGGTTCCAGATGGGAGACTGCAGATAGTTGCCCTTCATATTTACGGTAACTACAGGCACATTCAACAGTCTGCAGAGCTGCCCCGTCGATCTGGGTATCTTCCAGGAGGTTCCGACATTGGCATATCTTGCCTCCGGATATATCACAAGTATGCCGTTTCTTTTCATGACACGCTGTATATTTCTAACAAGCGGCACATCGTTGATAAATTTTCTTGTGCCAAGACATCCTGCCTGTCTGTATATCCATTCCCCGAATGCTTCAAAACCCTCCAGTTCGGAGATGTAATTTGCCCTGTGAGGGAAAAGCAAAAGCGGTGTGACATAAAAATCCATAAATGCCTGATGCGAGGCAAATACTATAAAAGGCGGCTTTAAACCTTTCATCCCGCTCTTACGGATCTTTAAACGTCCCGATCGGGTCAGAAAAAAACATGCAGCCCATATGAAAGGCATAAAAAACAGATTCTGCTTCGGAGGCGTGAGCTTGCTGTCAAACGGCTTTAATTCAGGTGTTATCCCCGGCCTGCTCATATTCTTCCATCTGAGACCTGAAGTATCGGAATTATCAATATCCTTACATGCATAACGCCGCACTGCGGGTATGCTGCAGAGGATCACATAAAGCAGAGCGGTTCCTATGAATGAACATCCCGTGGGGGTAAGATTAAAAAGCAGCCTGCTGTAGATCACTCCCCCTACGGGATCGTATATAAGAAGCGATATTGCAGCACCTGCCACAAGACATATCATTCCAACAATATTAAATCCGCCCGTAAACCTATATGAGTCATGTCCTTTAAGTTCAAAAGCAGATTTAAGATCTATCCTCTGCTTTCTGACTATAAAGAAATCCGCACACAGAAGCGCCGCCAGAGGCGCATATATACAGGCGCTGACAGTAAGGAACGAACCGAAGTAATCTATGATCTTTCCCCATATGCATAAAAGTCCCACATAAACCGCCAGCACAATAAGAAATGTTCTGTATTTCACCCTGCTGAAGGATGACTTTAACATAACCGCATAGATATATGAGCCTACAGCCTGCGTGCCTATATTTGCAAAAGCCACAAGAATGAGCGACAGGAAACCGAGTGCAGGGAAAGCAAGAAGACTCAACATTAAAGTCGGATCCACTGAATACTCTCCTGTTACATAGTGCATGGCTATAGCCATTACCGCACCTACCACAACGAAGAACGAACCTGATAGTCCCTGTCCGAACACGCCTGCCCAGAAGCCCGCACGTTCTGTCTTTGTAAGTCTCGGCACTCCGGCCATGCCTCCGACCAGCGTTATGACAAAAGCAAAGTTTGCTTCAACAGAAGTGATATACGGAATATATTTATCGGGAAAGGCACTGATATCCGGTTTGTAGTCCAGTATCACATCTGCAGGTACAGCAGTAAGCCCCACACCTACAACAGCAGCACCGACTGCAAGAAGCAGCGGAACCAGTATCCTTGTTGTCCATGTGATAGCGCCTATACCTTTAAGAGCGATCACTGTTCCCGCCAGCACACACGCAAGAGAAAGCGCCGTGTGCCCCCAGCCCGGAAGTGTAATTCCCGCCATCGCAAAAAGATTCCCCATGGAAGATGCAAACAGATCCGCGCATACCGCATACCACGGAAAATTGATCAGTATTATTATCACCGAAACAACTTTTATCCCGCGCGTACCAAAGACTGTCTTTAACCAGATCCATATATCTATTCCGTATCGCACCGACAGTATTACCGGCAGCTGGTAGACTGCAAGCATAAGTATCGCCGCAAAAAATGAACTGATCAAAAGCTGTCTGAAATTTACGAGTGATATAAGATATGCTCCCTGGGTATAACTCCATGTTGCTATACAGTATCCCGAGAGCACTAAAAACGCATCGAAAAAGCCGTATACCCGGCCTTTCCTGTCCACAGGAACAATTCCGAATACGGCTTCTTTATTTATACTTTCTTCAGTTGACTGTGACATTTATATCCCCCCGACGGATCTTCATGTACCGATGACAAACTTCCAAAAAAGCCCGTCACATCACATAAACGCCCCTGCTATGGTAAGCCCCAGAGTGATGAGTACGACAGCTGCCCATATCAGATAATCCTTTGCGGAAAACCTGCCTTTCCCATCCGAAGCCTCTGCTTCCACGGCATCTATCTTTTCTTCCAGTATTTCATCTGAAATCTTATCCATGATCCGTACCTTTGCATTTTAAACTTACGCTGAAAGTCCCGTATAAAGGGAATAATACTTGCCCTTCTGCTCTATCAGTTCATCGTGGGTTCCGCGCTCTATGATGCGGCCCTGCTCCATGACCATGATGCAGTCTGCATTGCGAACGGTTGAAAGACGGTGGGCTATAACAAATGTGGTCCTGCCTTTCATAAGTCCATCCATTCCTGCCTGTACTAACTTCTCGGTACGTGTATCGATCGAGCTGGTTGCTTCATCCAGGATAAGGACAGGAGGATCTGCGATGGCAGCACGCGCTATTGCGATAAGCTGTCTCTGTCCCTGTGAAAGAGCTCCTCCATCAGCCTTGATCACGGTATCATAACCTTCGGGAAGTTTTCTTATGAAGCTGTCTGCATTTGCAAGCTTTGCAGCTGCCTCAACTTCCTCATCGGTAGCATCAAGTTTTCCGTACCGGATGTTATCCTTTATGCTTCCCGAGAAAAGAGAAGTCTCCTGAAGGACAATACCGAGAGAATGTCTTAAGTCATCCTTCTTTATCTTGTTGATATTGATGCCATCATATCTGATCTTGCCGTCCTGTATATCATAGAAACGGTTCAGGAGATTTGTGATAGTGGTCTTACCTGCACCGGTGGTACCTACAAGAGCTATCTTCTGACCGGGTTTTGCAAAGATCTTTATATCATGCAGCACCATCTTTTCGTCGGTATAGCCGAAGTCCACACCGTCAAATACAACATCGCCTTTAAGCTCCTTGTAATCAGTGGTCCCCTCTGCTTTATGAAAATGTTTCCATGACCAGTGGGAATCAGCATCCTTCACAAGTGTAACATAACCCTCATCCGTCTCAGGCTCTTCATCAAGCAGTGCAAATATCCTCTCCGCACCTGCAAGAGCCATTACAACCGCATTGAACTGCATGCTTATCTGATTGATAGGCATATTAAAGCTTTTGTTGAATGTAAGGAAGCTTGCCAGATCACCAATGGAAAGCTTAAGCAGCCCCGTACCGTTATTGAAGACAAGCAATCCGCCCACTACAGCACAGAGCACATAGCTCAGATTGCCGAGCTGGGCATTGATAGGTGCCATGATATTTACATATTGATTGGCTCTTTTGGAACTTATGTAAAGATCATCATTTATCTTATTGAACTCATCGATATTTATCTCTTCACGGCCAAAGACTTTAACGACCTTCTGGCCTTCCATCATTTCTTCTATATATCCGTTTACCTTACCAAGACCTTTTTGCTGCTCAATAAAGTAACGGCTGCTGCCGCCTGCCACCTTGCCTGTGACTATCAGCATAAGAACAACCATAAAGAGAGTCACGCCCGTAAGCACAGGGCTTAAGACGATCATACTCACCAGTGTGCTTACGATGGTTATGAGCGAAGTTAATACCTGCGGAAGCGACTGGCTTATCATCTGCCTGAGTGCATCAATATCATTTGTATATACTGACATGATGTCGCCATGAGAATGTGTATCAAAGTATCTGATCGGGAGCTTCTCCATCTTTGAAAAAAGATCTATACGGAGATTCTTAAGTGTTCCCTGAGACACATAGATCATAAGCCTGCTCTGTATATAAACCGCTGCTATGCCTATCGCAAAAATGATCGCGATAAACAGTATTGCCCGTCCAAGTGATGAATAGTCCGGAGTACCGCCGGCCTTTGCCACTTCAATAAGCGGCATGATATGATCATCTATAAGTGACTGAAGGAACAGGGTTCCCCTTACCTGGCACAACACATTTACGACTATGCATATAACTGCAACGATCAGATGGACAGCGTAGCCCTTCATCACATAAGCGAGTACCCTGCCTATTATCTTCCCGGGATTTTTGAGCTTTGGCCTGGGCCCCATATTTCTTCCGCGTCCCATTTTTATTTCTTTAGATTTATTCTCTGCCATTACAGCTCACCTCCCTTCTCATCGAAATCACCGTTACCGCCGGTCTGCGATTCATAAACCTCACGGTATATTGCATTACTCTTAAGGAGGTTTTCATGTGTATCAAAGCCCTTTATGCAGCCGTCATCCAATACTATTATGCGGTCAGCATCCTGTACGCTCGATACTCTCTGTGCGATTATTATCTTTGTTATATCAGGAAGTTCTTCCCTGAAAGTCTTTCTTATCTTTGCGTCTGTAGCAGTATCAACTGCAGAAGTGGAGTCATCAAGGATAAGTATCTTAGGCTCCTTAAGAAGTGCACGTGCAATGCAGAGCCTCTGTTTCTGGCCGCCGGAAACATTCGTACCGCCCTGTTCTATCCTAGTTTCATAACCGTCAGGAAAACTGCTTATAAAGTCATCGGCACATGCCTTCCTGCATGCTTCCCTGCATTCCTCATCGCTTGCATCGGGATTGCCCCAGCGGAGATTATCATAGATAGTACCCGAAAAAATAACATTCTTCTGAAGCACCACCGAAACCTCTTTTCGCAGGGTATCAAGGCTGTACTCCTTCACATCTCTTCCGCCTACCTTCACGCTTCCGTCACATACGTCATACAATCTGCTTATAAGTGAAACAAGAGTAGTCTTTCCGGAACCGGTACCGCCTATGATACCTATGGTTTCACCGCTCTTTATCTCCAGATCCACATCTCTTAACACTGCCTCAGCATCACTGTTCTTGGCATATGAGAACTCAACATCCTCAAATACTATGCTTCCATCCTTCACTTCGGTAACAGGATTCTCAGGATCCTTTATATCAGGCTCTTCATCCAGCACTTCGGCAATACGCTTTGCACTTGCAGTGGACATGGAAACCATAACAAAAATAAATGAGAGCAGCATAAGGCTCATCAAAATATTCATGCAGAAAGTAAGCAGGCTCATCAGTTCACCTGTTAAAAGCTCTTCCTGAACTATCATATGAGCACCAACCCAGCTGATAAGAAGGATACAGGAATGTACTGTAAACTGCATGATCGGTGCATTGATGACTACCATCTTTTCGGCTCTTACAAACATACCGTAGATATTCTCCGCAGCCTTCTTAAAGCGTTCAGTCTCATGCTCTTCCCTGACATACGCCTTCACGACACGGATACCTTTAACATTTTCCTGAACCGCAGCATTCAGATCATCATATTTTTTAAACACTTCACTGAAGTATTTCATCGCTTTCCTTACTATAAAGAAAAGTACGATCCCAAGAAGGCCTACTGCCGCAAGATATATCGATGCGATCTTAGGTTCTATGACAAAAGCCGCGATCATTGCTATTATCAGAGAAAACGGAGCCCTGAAACACATACGCAGTATCATATGGTACGCATTCTGCACATTGGTAACATCCGTGGTAAGCCTTGTAACAAGTCCTGCCGTCGAAAATTTGTCTATATTGGAGAATGAATATGTCTGGATCTTCTCAAACATCGCGGAACGGAGATTTCTTGCCAGACCGGTTGACGCCTTCGCTCCGTATATCCCGCCCAGAAATCCTGATAAAAGACCGCCTATGGCAAGACCTGCCATGACGAGTCCCATAAACTGTATATGCTGCATATTATGCTTGTTGACACCATTATCAACTATGGATGCCATGCATAAAGGTATCAATGTTTCAAATATGACTTCAAACACCATCCAGATTGGCGTAGCAACGGATGCTGCCTTGTATTCCTTTACATAGGAAAGAATTTTCTTTACCATTTTCGATTCCTCATCATTTTTTAGTGTCGTTTAATTATAGTTTTCAGAATTATATAAATCAAGAATTGTGTTATAATTCCGAAATATGTCAGAGAACAATACTCAAAAACGCATAGCTTATCTCGACAGGCTAAGGATCATATCCTGTATACTTGTTCTTTTGGTCCATGTTTCGGCACAGTGGACAGGTACAGGCAGCACCGGAAAGCCCGGCTTTTGTTTTGCGCTTTCCTGCAACATCACAGCCTTTATAGGTGTTGCGCTCTTTGTCATGATCTCGGGAGCACTTGCACTTACACCGGACAAAGAAATGTCCGTAAAAGACATATTGTTTCACAGAACGTTTAAGTTTTTCTTCATGTATTTTCTCTGGAAATTCATATACTTTGTTCTTGAACTCTATTCAGCCGGAAAGATAAGCGACATTTCTGCCTGGAAAAACGATGTGATACTGGCATTATTTAAAAAGCCCGGAATGTATCATCTCTGGTTTCTTCCTATGATAGGACTGCTTTTTCTTCTGGTCCCTCTTATAAAAACAGGATGCAGCAAAAAGGAGAACTGCAGACTTTACCTTGTGGTATGGCTGATCCTCGGAATACTTATACCTACGGCTTTTCTTTTTGAATTTCCTTTTAAGTATCTGTTAATGGATCTTACCAAACTATTTGATATCAGTATCTTCACCGGATACCTCGGATATTTTATTCTCGGTCATTATCTTATGCAATTTGCCGATGTAAAGAGAAGACCGGCTCGCATCTATATTTCGGTATCCGCCTTAACCGCTCTCTGTCTGGCTTTTACCGCTGCGGCTGCCAGAAGCATAAAAGACAGAGAACCCGCACTCGGTTTTTCATCCCCTCTTACCTTAGCGGTCGCAATATGCTCCATCGCAGTTTTCCTTTTATTCAAAGGCGACAATAAAGATGAGGCTCCTTCAAAGCTCACAAAGCTTTTGTCGGATTCCACTCTTGCAGTCTATCTTATACATCCGCTGATACTTGAAATGATAAAAAAGACCGGGATCACTGCCAAAGCATCTAATGCCGATTTCGGAATACCGCTTCTGCTTGTTCTGCTTACACTTTGCAGCTTCGCGGTATCTGTGATATATGTGCTTATTAAAAGAACTGTTTTGAAAGGAGTTAAAAATGCAGGATCTTAAGACTTATGAAAACGATTCAAATGTAGATTTAAATGCTATCGAGAAGGATGCGGCAGATGTAACTGCTGAAATCCTTAAGCTTTCAGGTTTAAAACCGGGACAGCTTCTCGTTATCGGCTGTTCTTCAAGTGAAGTTGTAGGAGAACGCGTAGGAACCCATTCAAGCATGGACGTAGCCGGCGCTCTCTACCGCGGCATCACATCAGTTACAGACAAAGCCGGAGTGCTCATCTGCGCACAGTGCTGTGAACATTTAAACAGAGCAATAGTTATGGAAAGAGCCGAAGCAGAAAAGCTCGGGCTTGATGAAGTAAATGTAATACCTCAGCCCAAGGCAGGCGGCTCCTTCGGAACCACAGTCTACAAAAACTGCAAGGATCCCGTTGTAGTTGAAAGTCTCATGCAGAAAGCCGATGCCGGAATGGATATCGGCGGTGTCATGGTAGGCATGCATATAAAGCCTGTTGTGGTACCTTTAAAGATCGCAAAAAGAAATATAGGGCAGGCTATCATAGTAGCTGCAAGAAGACGTCCCAAATACGTAGGCGGTGCAAGAGCTGCTTATAATGAGGCTCTTGAATAATATACAGCCCCTTATTCAGGCTTTTTTCTGAATATCCATCCCTGTCTGATCATGAATATGGTCCCGCGGAACACAAGTTCCACGCACATAGCGATCCACACACCTACAAGCCCCATACTTCCAACAAGTATGAGTGACAGGATAATACGCACACCCCACAATGAAATAAGCGTGAGTATGCTCGAGGCCAGGGTATCACCTGCGCCCCGCAGCGCACCCGCGGCTATTATTGAAGCTCCGTAGAAAGGCTCTGCCACAAGCTCAAGCCTGAGTATCTGTGCGCCCAGGCTCCTGACTCCATCATCTGGTGTCAGGATATTGAATATATACGGACAGAAGAAAAACATAAATACCGCACTGACAGTCATCATGGTCATACCTAAGCCCACCGTTATCCAGGCAAAGCTTCCGGCCAGGTCTCTCCTGCCGGCTCCGAGCGACTGCCCTGTGAGTGTGAGCGCTGCAGACTGAAGTCCGTAGGCCGGCATATAACAAAGGCCTTCCACGACTACCGCAAATGAATTGGCTGCAAGAGCAACCGCCCCCAAGGGCGCCACTATTCCCGTCGATACTATCATCGCAACATGGAGCACGGATGATTCCAATGCTGCGGGACCTGATATCTTAAACCACTTTTTCAATATTTCCTTTTCAACCGGTGTTTTTTTACTGAAGTTCACCTTGAGCGGACTCTTTTTTCTTATGGCAGCGTAGATGATCAGGATCGATGAGATCACGATCTCCGCTTCGACCGTTCCCAGTGCTGCTCCCGGCACGCCAAGCCCGGCTCCGGGTATCATTACATTAAAACCATCCTGCATAAAACCGATACTGCGCGTAGGAAAGATCATGAAGAAATTAAATATGACATCAAGAATGCACATGGCAGACTCTAAGATCCCCGGAACCTTCATGTCGCCTGTTGCCTGAAGTGATGATGCGGTATAAAGTCCCATAACACGCAGAGGCATAAAACCGATATAGATAAGGAAATAAAGAGAAGCATCTCTGTGAAGCACTTCTTCAGCGCCAAGCCATATTGGCAGCTTTCCCGAAATAAGAATTCCCACAACAGACAGCAGCAAAGAAATAAGAAGGATGACCTTAAATCCCTGCCTGTAAATATTCTTTGCCCTGTCACCGTTTCCGGCTCCCACCGCATGTGCGATCTGGACAGAAAAACCGTATATTGCCGAATTGACTACGCTTCCGAAAAACCAGGTCGTGCTCTCGACTGCGCCTATCGAAGCCGATGCTTCAGCTCCCAGGCTACCGACCATAGCCACATCAATATACTGCATAAGTATCGATGTGAGCATGGCTATCATAGCCGGAACACTTAATCTGAAAGCCGCAAGCAGTTTCTCTGAAAAACTAAGCTTTCTTTCGCCCCTTATCAGAGTCGTTATATCTGCTTCCATTCTTTCTCCATTCAATGAATTTACCAAAGTATATCTTTATCACCGCTGCACACGGAACTGCGAGGAACATGCCCGCGAGACCACCTATGCTGCCGCCTGCGATAAGAGCTACAACCACAAGCACCGGATGAACTTCCACGTTTGAACTTACTATCCTCGGATTGATGATCTGAGCATCAACCACCTGAATGACAAGCAGTACTATCGCAGCGATGATAAGTTTGTCTATCTCGCCCTCCACAAGACATACGATGATCGTCATAGCATATGCCACGAAAGGTCCGACATACGGAATAAGATTTCCTATACCGGTTCCTATACCTATTGCCACAGAATAATCTACACCCACTATCGAAAGTGAAATGCTTACAAGGACTGACATGATGATCGCATCCACAAGCTGTCCTCTGACATAGCCCGAAAACGATCTCTGCGCAATGAGCACGAATTCTTCCAGATACGGATATATCTTCTTTCCAAAGATATCCTTTGCTGCCTTTGACCAGAATGCAATGAGATTCTTTCCATCGATCAGGAAATAAATTCCGAATACAAGCATGAAGCCCATATCCTTAAGAAAATTTCCTACAGCGGAACCTACACCTGCTATAGTATTCCCAAGATTCGAGGCCCCTTCCGTCCCCGACTGCTGAAGGAACGGATCCGACATCTTTTCGCTTATCATCTTTCCCAATTCTGCTGTCACTCTGTCTATATCCTCTTTGCTGACGCCATAAGAATTAAGGAATATCACAGCCTTGCCCCAGAAATTCTGTATACTCGTACCGGCATATGACACGAAGTTCTTCGCACTGTCTACGGATATCATCTGCACACTGCTGGTCACAACAGACATTAACACTGCGATTATGACAGACAATACCAGGAATACCAGAAGTATCGCAAGTACCACTGAAAGCACTCTTGTAAATGCCTTTCTTTTCTTAAGGAATTTCACTTTGCAAAATAGTCCTTCGATCTTTTCCGTAAGCGGATTGAGCAGTACCGCAAAAAGAACACCGAAGATTATCGGCTTAAGGACTGCAGCTGCAAAGACCCACGTCTTCCCGCAAAACGCAGCCACATCTTCTATCCTTATCACCGCCAGTGTAATGAGCATCATCACGGAAAACGTGATGAGTACATATTTCATTATCTTTCTGTATTTCTTATCCTCAGGACTGATCTCTTTCATTTAAAAGCCTCCCCTCATCCAGAGATTTATCATTTCATCCTTTATGGGCTTGTAATGTTCATCTGTGATGCCGAAATCCATCTGCTTATAGCTCCATACACTGAAGCCTATATCATATTTCTTAAATACGGCATCTACATCCTTAAACCATCTTAAAGTATCAGCTGTCGGTGCCCTGTCTATTACGCCAAACTCTCCGCAGTAAAGACCAACGCCTGCCGCCTTTGCAGCTGCTATCGCCTCACATACCATTTCTTCCATAAACTCAGGACCCATGGTCTTAGATCTGGCCTGTCTAGCCACCTCGCCCTGAAAACCGAGCTTCTCGGATTTCTGATCATAATAGCTCATACTCTCAGGATAGCTTATCTCTTCGTCAGGATCCATATTTGCAACCCAGGGTGCCTTCTGATGAGTAAATATAAGCGGCTCATAAAAATGGAAAGTAAAGAGCACATTCTTATCGACGGGTTTATCAAGAAGTTTCAGAGTCTTTACGCTGTTCCACTGTATGCCTCCGTATATTATAAGAGTGTCTTTATTCACTTCCCTGATTGACTTCACAGCCTTTGCGATCAATTCATTCCACGCATCCGCATTTTCCTTCTCCACCACTTCATTAAGAAGTTCAAATGCTACATTTGCATTATGTCCGTATGCTCCGGCTATCCTCTTCCACAGTTCAAGAAATCTGATCTTGAGTTCTTCTGTATTAAACAGATTATTCTTTTCCTTGTCGCCTGCATCATTGAAATCATAGCCGGCAGCTTTGTGCAGATCCAGAATGATATTCAGGCCCTCCTCACTGCACCAGTCGATGGCACGCTGCACATACTTCATATCCCTTGCATTCTCACTGCCATCCGCATTTTCAAACACTTCATGATCGATAGGGAGTCTCACATGATCAAAGCCCATCTCTGCGATACTCTTTATATCTTCCCTTGTTATGAAAGTCTCATAATGTTCTGTTTCCTTCACACACTGTGAAAGCCATCCACCAAGATTAACTCCTCGTTTAAGATTCATATCTGTCTCCTGTTCTTATTCATCATCTTTATCTCTGATCCCGTCATAGTCAGTATCAGGTAATTCCGATTCAGAATGTATTATAAAGTTTTTTCGATCAGAACGCCAATGAACAGACTCAGGCACAGATCTGACATAAACTTAAATGGACGGCATACGCCGTCCATTTTTCTTTGCGTTCCGGTCATAGTGTGGAAAGTCCGGGGCGCGTTGCATCCTTCGTCGTCTATGGTCTTTCTAATCATTTTTGCGAGACAAAAACCTTCATCGGGATACGATCAGTCCCTAACATAACTATCTTCTGTAATTCAGCATTATTCGCCATACGTTTATGTTTATCCTTCGGATGAGATAATGGCACACAATACTTCACTCCATGCTGCATCACAATAACACCAATGAATACTCTATTGGCTTTTCCAATTTGAGGAGACACGGATTCTACACGGTCATCCGCATTATGAAGATTTCGGACATATTTCATTTCCACCTGATATAACTTAAGTTGCTTCATTAAACTATCTCCTAAAAAACTAAGGCCGTGTACTTATGTACACAGCCTTTAGTTTATAGCCACGCCATCAGCGAGGACTATCTGTTATAGTTTCCACTTAAATCGGTAGGACTCACCTTTGATTAGCATATTACCATACTATTTGATAATGTCAAAATTATGTTTATCAATTTTTTGCCAATTTTTTGCCTTTATACAAAATGCGATGAATGTGAGCCCTTGTATAACTATATCTGCTTTCCAAGAACTGTTATGCCATAATTCTTTTCCCTTAACAGTTATAGCTTCATTTTTAGTCAAGGGTTTGGGAATTCGTTCCATGTATCATTTTTCAAAAGCCCTCCTTACTGGTTTGTCCAGTAAAGAGGGGACATATACAACAAGACTTATACATCATCCTTCATTGCACTCCTAATCCTGCTTAGAGATTCAGGGGTAATGCCCAGATATGTTGCGATATGTTTTTGAGGAGCACGGTTACACACATTCGGAAATACCTTTTTGAAATGGATATATCTCTCAGTAGCATTCTCGACCAAAAAGCCATTCTCCCTATATAGTTTATAACGTACAGAGCTCTCAAGAATAACTATCCACAAATCCTTGAATGATACATTACTACGGATTAACTCCCTCACTTTGGATGTCTCACAGAGCATGATGGTGGAGTCTTCCAGAGCCTCCCACATGCACATACGCTCTTCGTATCCGAAGAAGCCCTCATCCATTAAGAGCGATCCTTCTACAGCAAACCCTCTGGTTATATCATTTCCGTCACTATCAATATAATAAGAACGTGCCAAACCGCTTAACATTAGTCCACCGTACTCGGTATCATCACCGACGGACGCAATTAAAGCTCCTTTGGTTATAACTCTGAAGCTGGACATAGCGATCAGTTCACCGATGACTTCCTTTTCCGCCGGTATGTTATACTCAGCGGCAAGTTTCAATAATTGCTCAACTATGTATTCTTTATCCATCTTACACCTTCCTAAATTATTGTGGTTCCCATACCCCTTGCTGCCTGATTCCCGTTGCGGCAGCCGCCGAAGAAAGCTTATCGATTTCAGCAGGCTCAAGGCTTACTCTTAATGCATCGACAAGAAGCTCTGCATATTTCTTTTTTGTTATGCCGACAATTGGAACAGCACCTTTTGCAATAGCCCACAGAATCGGAATCTGCGACTTATCAATATTATACTTCAAAGCTATCTGATTCATAAGTCCCAGAAGGCCTTCTATTTTCTTAAACTTTCTCTTCGGAAAAGCCAGATTCCTCATTGAAAATGTAGGAAAATGATGCTTTGCATTATATCTTCCCGCAAGCGCCCCCTGTTCAAGAACCATATACGCGTAATATGTTATCCCTTTACTATTGCAGTAATCGATAATCGGCTGCTGGTCGTTTCTAAGCAGGCTAAAATGATTCTGAACCGCTCCGAGTTTAAAACCTTCTTTAGACAGAACATCTTCTGCCGCCTTTATATCCTGCATTGATACGTTGGATATTCCGATAGACTTGATGCGTCCATCCTTCAGAAGAGGTATGGCATCCTTCAGATTTTCTTTAAGATTAATCGGTTTATGTATCCAAAAAAGATCTGCAGAACTAAGACCGAGCCTCGTCATACTTTCTTCAAAGGACTTCTCAAGATCACCTGTTCTAAACTTCTTGTTAGGGAAATATTTTGTCGAGAGAAATATATCCTCTCTCCCATTTATGAACTTCCCCAAAAGCTTCTCGCAGGAGCCCATACCATACACGGCGGCCGTATCCCACTTGATCAGACCGAGCCTCACTGCTTCGTCAAAGGTTTCTCTCAAACTGTTTTCATCATAACTCTGTCCGAATACCATTTTGGATCCATTGTTTCCCGGTCCCCACGCCCATGTGCCTATCATTACATCCTTCATCATCGATGTACCTCCTTCATATCTCATGAAGACAGGATATCATCTATCGATAACTCTTGCATTGATGTATGTTAATTCATGATGTTTACTTTTTAAGATTAGCACATCGCATATCTTCTCATCCAGCTTTTCACGACACTTTCAAATATTTCCGGCTGCTCTATCTGCAGATTATGGCCTGCCTTTTCTACTGCTATATATGTAGCATTTGTATACTTCTCCATAAGGTCGAACTGATCCTTATACCGTTCCCAGACTTCTTTAGTAAGGACTACGTTCATGAGCATAAAACTATCCCTTTCCTCTTTAGAAAGAAAATATAATAGAGCATCGTCTTTCTCCATAACTGTTAGTGGTTCTACACGACCCTGTACCGAATCTCAAGCCATGCAGCATCTCGCCTGTCGGCTCGATGTTTGGCTGCGCCATATATTGATGAATAACAAAAATCGCCCTGTCACACTAGTGTGACGGGCGATTTTATTATTCATCACTGCATGGCTTGGTTTAGCAAATACCCTGAGCGATCATTGCCTCTACAACCTTCTCGAAACCGGCGATATTTGCGCCTGCAACATAGTTGCCTTCGCAACCATACTTCTTGGCAGCATCATCAGCCTTGTGGAAGATGTCTATCATGATCTGCTTAAGCTTTGCATCAACCTCTTCGAATGTCCATGAAAGTCTCTCAGAGTTCTGGCTCATCTCAAGAGCTGATGTAGCAACACCACCTGCATTTGAAGCCTTACCGGGTGCAAAGAGAACCTTGTTGTCCTGGAAGTACTTTGTAGCTTCCTCAGTAGTAGGCATGTTAGCACCTTCAGCTACGCAGAATACACCGTTTGCAACGAGTTGCTTAGCATCATAGAGATTAAGCTCGTTCTGTCTTGCACAAGGAAGAGCGATATCAACCTTAACGCTCCATACACCGTTTGCTGATTCAGCAGCCTTCTCTGCGCTGAACTTAGCTGATGAACGACGCTTAGCATACTCTTCAAGAGATCCTCTCTCAACTTCCTTGATCTGCTTTAAGAGTGCTACATCGATTCCTTCGGGATCATGGATCCAACCGTTTCTGTCTGAGCATGTAACAACCTTTGCTCCGAGCTCCTGTGCCTTCTGGATAGCATATGTTGCAACGTTTCCTGATCCGGAAACAGCTACTGTCTTACCCTCGAAAGACTTGCCATTGCACTTGAGCATTTCATCTGTGAAGTAGCAGAGACCATAACCTGTTGCCTCTGTTCTTGCAAGAGATCCACCGAATGTAAGTCCCTTACCTGTAAGAACGCCTTCATAAACGTTCTTTAATCTCTTGTACTGACCGAACATGAAGCCGATCTCACGAGCGCCTGTTCCCATATCACCTGCAGGAACGTCTGTGTCAGCTCCGATGTGTCTGTAAAGCTCTGTCATAAAGCTCTGGCAGAATGCCATTACTTCTCTGTCGCTCTTTCCCTTGGGTGAGAAATCTGAACCACCCTTACCACCACCGATAGGAAGGCCTGTAAGGGAATTCTTGAAGATCTGCTCGAAACCGAGGAACTTTATAATTCCAAGATAAACGGAGGAGTCAAAACGGATACCGCCCTTGTAGGGTCCGATAGCTGAGTTGAACTGTACACGGTAACCGCGGTTAACCTGTACCTGTCCCTTATCATCAACCCAGGGAACACGGAACATGATAATACGCTCCGGCTCAACAAGTCTCTCAAGAACTGCTTCCTTTCTGTACTTCTCTTCATTGGCATCAATAACAGGTCTTAATGAATTAAGAACCTCATCAACTGCCTGGATGAACTCCGGCTCATTTGCGCTCTGTGTTTTTACTTTCTCAAGTACCTCGTCAACGTATGACATTTTAATTCCTCCTTGGTTTATATCTGTCTGGTCGTTTTTTACTCGACAACAAAAGTTATATCAGAAAGTTTTTGCTTGTACAATAAACAATACACTTACTGAACAATATACTGCACATTAGAACTATAAAGTATAACAAAGGGAGACAGAAACCTGTCTGTCTCCCTTTAAGTATCTGTATTATCAGAAACTGCTTATTTGCTTAAGAATTCGTCTATAGCCTTTGCAGCAGTCTTACCGGCACCCATGGCCAATATAACGGTTGCAGCACCTGTAACCGCATCACCGCCTGCATATACGCTATCACGGCTGGTCTTGCCCACTTCATCGGCTACTATGCACTTCTTCTTATCTGTATCAAGGCCCTTTGTGGTTGAAGAGATAAGAGGATTGGGTGAAGTTCCGAGAGCCATGATGACTGTATCAACATCGATCGTGAACTCACTTCCGGCTACTTCAACAGGCTTTCTTCTGCCTGATGCATCGGGCTCACCAAGCTCCATCCTGATGCACTTTATGCCGCTTACCCAGCCCTTGTCATCCTCAAGGATCTCAATGGGATTGGTAAGAAGATCGAACTGTATGCCCTCTTCCTTTGCGTGATGAACTTCCTCTGCACGTGCGGGAAGCTCAGACTCACCACGTCTGTATACGATATGTACTTCTGCTCCGAGACGAAGAGCTGTTCTTGCAGCGTCCATAGCAACGTTTCCGCCGCCGACAACTGCTACCTTCTTGCTCTTCATGATAGGAGTCTTTGAATCATCCTGATAAGCCTTCATGAGATTGCTTCTTGTAAGGTACTCATTTGCAGAGAATACACCGTTTGCATTCTCTCCGGGAATTCCCATGAATCGGGGAAGACCTGCACCTGATCCGATATAAACAGCATCGAAGCCTTCTTCACCGAGAAGCTCATCAATGGTAATGGACTTTCCTACGATAACGTCTGTCTCGATATCTACACCAAGACCCTTGATATTCTCGATCTCTTTCTCAACAACCTTCTCCTTGGGAAGACGGAACTCGGGAATACCGTAAACAAGAACGCCGCCTGCCTTATGAAGTGCCTCATAAATGGTAACATCATAGCCGGCCTTTGCAAGATCACCTGCACATGTAAGTCCGGAAGGACCTGAACCGATGACTGCAACTTTCTTACCCTTCTTCTCTGTAGCGAGTGTGGGCTTTACGTTATTTTCTCTTGCCCAGTCAGCAACAAAACGCTCCATCTTTCCGATAGAAAGTGCCTCGCCCTTTATGCCTCTTATGCACTTGCCTTCGCACTGTCTCTCCTGGGGGCAGACACGTCCGCATACTGCGGGAAGCGCACTTGATAAGCTGATAACCTGATAAGCGCCTTCAATATTTCCCTCTTTGAGCTCCTGAACAAAGCCCGGGATATTGATAGATACAGGGCAGCCCTGTACGCACATAGGATTCTTACAGTTTAAGCATCTGGTTGCCTCGGCCATAGCCTCTTCTTTATTGTAACCGATGCAGACTTCTTCAAAATTCTTTGCCCTGACTTCCGGAGCCTGCTCGCGCACCGGAACTTTTTTCATCATATCGACTTCCATCGTTATTTCCTCCACTGTCTTATTTCTTTGCGGCTTCAAGAGCTGCTGCTTCTGCAGGCTTGTAAAGACCAAGTCTTCTCATAGCCTCATCCCAGTCTACAAGTTCAGCATCGAACTCAGGTCCGTCAACACAGGCGAACTTGGTCTCGCCGCCGACACTGATACGGCATGCGCCGCACATTCCGGTACCGTCAACCATGATCGGGTTCATCGATACTATAGTATGAATACCAAGCTCAGCTGAAAGCTTGCTTAAGAATTTCATCATTATCATGGGACCGATGCAGACGCAATGGTCATATTCCTTGCCTTCTTTCTTAACAAGGTCCTCAAGGCAGGTTGTAACCATTCCGGTTCTTCCGTATGAACCGTCATCTGTAGTGATGTAGAGGTTTCCGACAGCCTTCATTTCTTCTTCAAGTATTACTATATCCTTTGTCTTGGCGCCTACGATGACATCGGCTGTAACGCCGTGCTCGTGAAGCCACTTAACCTGGCAGTAAACAGGAGCAGTTCCAAGGCCGCCTGCCACGAATACGATCTTCTTTTTCTTAACTTCTTCGATATCATCTGTGCAGAGATCTGTAGGTCTTCCGAGAGGTCCTACAACATCGGCAAGGAATTCACCTTTTTCCTTCTTTGACATCTCCACTGTGCTTCCGCCAATGGTCTGTACAACGATGGTAACCGTCTTCTTCTCTCTGTCATAATCACAGATAGTGAGCGGGATACGCTCGCCCTCTTCATCCGTACGCACGATCACAAACTGACCGGGTAAGCATGAACGCGAGATCATGGGTGCATCCAGCACCATCTTGAATGTGTTGACATTCAGCCATTCTTTTTCCAGGATTTTAAACATTTACTGCCTCCTCTTTGTGTTCTGAGAACAAAATCGATACCTATTGTATATATATTTTTTTAATTAGACAAGTGTTTTGCCCACCTCACAGACAACCGTTCCTGATTCCCCGGCTTTCCCAGCCTATCTACTCCATTATATTGAGAGACATTACCGGAATTATCGTTACCGTAAATAGTATCTGCTCAACAAGTTGACGGTTTATCGGTCAATTTATTGAGCAGATACTAAGAAAAATCAGATTGTATGGCTTTCATACATATGCCTGAAGCATCATTTTTACTTCTATTTATTTAATTGGTCAATATATATATCAAAGGAAAAACCACAATTACTATCAAGGTACCGATAATACCTATCACCTTCTTAATGCCGTGATTATCCGACCTTAAAACAAGTGCCAATGCAATCAATCCGGAACATGGAGCAAACGCAGCTACAACATATTTTGACGCTCCGTGAAAACTGCAAATTATCTCAACAAGAAAAAGAATAAATATTACAACCACTGATATTGTGTCAATAATTAAATTACTTTTTTCTTTTTTTATATTTTTGTCTTCTTGTTTCTTATCCATTTCATTCATTTTCATAATTATAAGCCTAAATAATCCTTTGTTTTTTCGCTATCTATTGAGCAGATACTAAGAAAAATCAGATCGCAGGGCTTTCATACATATGCCAAACAGGAAGTCCTTTAGAGACTGAGAAACATCACAGGGATTATCGTTGCCGTAAACAGCCCTATTAAAAAAGCCTTCACTAATTTTTTTTCATCATCTATCTGCGATGTGCAAACATAAGCCATTTCCATAATTCCTGTAATCAAAAATGCAAAAACCAAAATATACTTTGATATTTTAAATATGCCTAAAGCATAAACCAGATCTAGAACCGCAGTCATTACAGCCAAAGACAGACATGATATTTTTAATATTTTATTGATCAATTTGTGTTTGTTTATATCTTTAATCTCATCTTTTTGAACATTATTTGTATTTTCTGTTTTCATAAGTTATACCCCTCAATCATTTAAACAATAATCCACTTAATACGCAGACAGATATCGAGAGCAAACGAGTCACTTTGATCACAAAAGCATTACAAAACCACGGATAAAGCCCACCAGCACTGCTAGAGAACCTGCACCAGCTATCAAATACCTCTTTTTTTTGTTCTTTTTACTAAGCATAACATAATAAATGCATAGTAACAAAGACTGTATCATCCCAAATATACAACATGGCACAAGCCAAATATCGTTATGTGATATATGCGTAGCAATAAGAAAAATAAAACTTATTGAAGCAGCCACAGAAATCACTATCTCCATCACTTTCATAACAGGGGATTTATTCATCTTTGTATTCTCCTTGATCATATGTTCCTGATGAATAAAAAAACTATGGGGTAAGCCCAAGCCAATTTAAATTTATCACCCCAAAATAAATATAATCTCTCCCCAAGAGTGCTTCCAAAAAGCCTGCATGAAAGCCTATTTCATTCACTTTTCCAATCGGCATAACAACAGCCAGACCGAACGAAACAATTGCAATAAGCCACTTATATTTAATTGTATTTTTCTTTGAAATGGTCATTAACACAGATAGCAAAAACAAAATAAGTATAATCGGGATATTCCACGGCAATAACTCTGTAACTATTTCTCCATTTTGGCTAGCCTCAAAATATCTTTCCAACTCAACGGTATATGGAATCCCGTGTGTAAGAAATAAGAGGCAATACCCTATCCATATAAACAAATAACCTGTCCAGTATTTTTTCATTTCGTAATTTCCCCAAATCCCAGTATTCCCTAATGAATTCGAAAACGATACATGTAGGTATCACAACACAAATAAAGGATATGAAAAAGCAGTTAATATTTCAAATCAATCATTTTAAATTGTGTTTTATCTTCCACCGTAACCGGACTAACAACTCGAGTTTTCCCCTGCTTTCCAGTCCTATTTTCCCCATTAAGAAGTCCCCTAAATATTCAGTGTAATAAATAATATATCGCTAACAGCATCATTAAAACCCAAAATGCAATTCTCAACTTTTTATACTTTTCATCACCTATCACTGAAATGATAATACCCAGCAAACTTGCCAGTTCAATTCCAACAAGAAAAACAAAATCTTCCAAACCGCAAATGGCCGTCAATATAAACCCTAATGATATAATAATCAGCCCCAATGCTCCAAGGATATGCTCTAATGTGTGATCAATCACTGAAATTATAATAGCCAACAAACATAAGAGTATTAATCCAACAGTTTCGTCAAGATATCCATCCCAGCCATAATAACTCGTCAGCATAACCCCTAATAATAGAATTCCTTCAAGTGTATTAAGAATACGCACTACCCTTTTTTTATCAATATGTCCCATTTAATCCACTCCCGATCCATCCACAATATATTGCAGATATTCCTTCAACCTTTCCCCTCTGAAAGTCTGAATCGATTCTATTTATATAAAACGGTGCTATTTCTACGTCAAAATACTTATATGTCATATCATCTCCACTACCGAAAATTCAGTCACCTCAAAGTTTTTTAAGTGTTTTACCCACCTCACAGACAACCGCCGTCCCATCCTTAACTTTAAAGCGTATATTCAGTCCTGCGTAGCTCACACCCCATATTCTGTCCTCATCATGGATAAAAGCAGGTCTCGGATCCTGTCTTATGATATCGCGTACCGCACCTCTGATATCAGGCCCTATATCATCCAGGAATTCCTCCGGTATCTCCAGATCAAGGATCATCTGGTCTTCCCTGTCCGCAAAGCCCGAAGCCACACCGGGCCACGCATCTGCATACGTGATATACGGTTTGATATCCAGTATAGGAGTTCCGTCGAGCATGTCCACACCGCTTACTATAAGTATATCCCCGTCTTTTTCATCACGGATCACTTCCTCAAGCTTTACACAGGATAGCCCGATGGGATTGGGTCTGAAGGGAGCGCGCGTAGCAAACACGCCTTTATGCTCCTTCCCGCCAAGTCTTGGAGGAGTCACCGTAGCATTCCACTTTCCCCTGACATTTTCCGAAAACACAAACAGAAGCCAAAGTCTTTCAAATTCTTCTATGCCCTTTATGATATCCGGATGTCTGAATTCATTTTCAAAAACTATGCGTCCTTTTGCATCAGGAACAAGCGAAGCCTGCCTGGGGATCCCAAACTTCTCCGGAAAGCCCGTACGGATATGTGCGACCGGTTTAAATGAATAAATATCCTCTGACATGTCCAAAACCCTTCCTTATGAGTTATAATGATAATAGTAGATTACTTTTCAAAACAAAAGGAGGTGCCTATGTTTCTGATATATGACTGTATAGATGTCGTAAGTTCAAAGAAAACCGGTGAGATCTGCACCTTCCGCGGCATTCGCTACAATGCAAACGGATTTGCCGTTCTCTCTACCGAGCATTCCAAGCATGATTATCTGCTTCCAATGTCACAGGATGCATATCACGTATTTTTCGAAGAGACCACCAGGCTCATTAGCGAAAACGTTCGCGGCATACGTCTTACGGGGGCGCCTGTATATCGTGTGCGCAGAGGTGCCATGCTTCCGATGGATGACAAGACCTCCTGCAGATATCAGGTGAGTGCGATCTGATAAGCGCTTTATTCTTTCACAGTCTCGCCGGGCCATCGTCGCCCACAGCATAGCCCTGCTGCGCAACGATCTCTCCGGTTTCGCTGTTCATAACGGTTATAAGTATCTGACAGCTGTTCTCTTCATACTTAAGATCATTTACAGGTATCACTTCTATCGAAGAGCCCAGATTCTGTACAAGTGCAACGAACCTCGTATCCTCCAGCGCAAAACTGCATGAAGGATCAAACTGCAGGTTCACTTTAAAATCATCATCAGCAGAAAGCATAAGCACGTCATGAACATTCTCCGTCTCCTGAATGTTCTGTATTTTATATTCAAGATATCTCGCATAGCTCTCATCCCATGAAGCATATCCTTCTTCACCCCTGTGATCTTCGATACCATACTGTTCCTTTAGCACATCTCCCATCCTGCGGGTATACTTTACCGCACCGCTGTAATTCAGATGATCGCTGTCACTGCAAAAATCAGTGACAGAACTTATCTCCTCAAGATAAAGAGCATTGTAATAGGCAATTCCCTTCTCCTCCATATATGAATCGAGCGAATATGCCGCATTTATATTCTCCACATTTGTAAGACAGGGATTGAATACATAGAGCAGCTCTATGTCATTTTCGCTGCAGAAATCCGCTATAGGCTGAATATACCCAGCGCATACAGTGTTGAACTCAAGCTGTTCAAACTCCTGCGCTCTGTAATATTCCGCATCATCTCCCACGCCCTTCAGATACTCCGCCCCTTTTTCCGTTGAATACTCAGGTTCAAAATCAGGCTCTTTGAGCTTCTCCCATCTGTTGTGATACATAAGGAAATCAAACATGAAATCCCATTTGCCCTCATACGGCCCGAACACATCATTCATGGCTCTGTACTTATTCAGAGAAGGCGGGATCATATCAAACTGAACATGCTGCTGCTCGATACGATCATCACGGTATTTGCCGTTCACATACTTCTCATATTCAAACAGGCCGAAGATATCGACCACTACAACCTTCGGTTTATGTTCCTTTACTATATCCTGAAGAATGTAATAATCCTCCGGAAGAGTACAGTTTGAATATCCCCAGTTATAGGAAGTGATACCATACTCATCCCACAGTTCCTGCGGGAGAAGCGAATTATACATATGGCTCGTGCCCATAAAGATCACATCGATATCGGTATCACAATCATAAAATTCGTGATACTTGACTACCGCCTTCTTTGATTCAAGCAGTTTCGATGTGCCGTAAAGCATAAGTGTCGTCAGGCCAAGAAAGCACACACAGCCTGCGCCGCGCTTTATCCTGTTTTTCATCCGCGCCTCCATCAGAACTGAAAATATATAAATCCAGCTTCGCTGAAATTTGATCCGTATATACCAAAAACAAATATAAACAAGATCAATGCAAGATATATGAGCCATCTGATCGGAAGATCCTGTGCGAAGATAACCTCGCGAAGGACTATTCCTTTCCGCTTTATCAGATCATACACAGCAAGTACTATCAGGCATATGATAAGCACTGTAAAATTCTTATCATTAAGCCCTGCTTCATATATGGAGCCGTCTGTAAATATCCAGAAATTCTTTGCATGTATCATGCTCGAGAAAACAGGAACGCTGCTCCTTAAGGCATCGATCCTGAAAAACACCCATGAGATATCGACAAGGATAAACGTGATCACAGCCTTAAAGCATCTGTTCCCTATAGAATCTTCCCTGATCCCCAGTTTATCAGAAACCATCTTTCTGAAAGGAGACGTGAGCTCACCCACTATCTGATAGAAACCGTTTAAAAGTCCCCATATGACAAAAGTCCACTGGGAACCGTGCCACAGTCCGCTGCAGAAGAAAACTATCAAAATGTTCAGATACTTCCTGAAGGTTCCCCTTTTGTTTCCACCCAAAGGTATGTATAGATAATCTTTAAACCAGCTGAAAAGAGAGATATGCCATCTGCGCCAGAACTCGGCAACCGAAGCCGAAGTGTAAGGTGCATCAAAATTTTCCATAAGTGAGAAACCAAGAACTTTTGCAGCTCCCATCGCGATTATCGAATATCCTGCAAAATCGCAGTATATCTGGAATGCAAACAGCACCGAGGCAACTATCAGGTACCAGCCGCTGTAGGTTTCATAATCTCCGTAAACGGTATTGATAAAAAGCGCAGCCCTGTCGGCAATACACAGTTTCAGGAAATAACCCCAGAGCATGAGCACAAGGCCTTCTCTTGTCTGGTCAAGACTGAAGACATGTTTTTCATTTATCTGCGCAAGAAGTTTTTTGGATCTTTCTATGGGACCGGCCACAAGCTGTGGAAAGAACGATACAAAGAGGGCATATTTCAGAGGATTCTTTTCTGCCTTCATATCCCCACGGCTCACATCGATAAGATAACCGGTTGTCTGAAAGATAAAGAAGGAAATTCCTACCGGAAGGATCAGATCAAGGCGCTTCATCTCACACGAAGCAAATGTGTTCAGATTATCAATAACAAAGTCCGCATACTTGAAGTATGCCAGAATCCCAAGATTCAGGATTATGCCTGCTGCAAGACACAGTTTTATCCTGATATCGGGTTTATCGCCCGTCTGTCTGTCCCGAAGCTTTTGAATAACGATCGCTCCGATATAGGTTACAAGGGTGGAAAAAAGAAGAATGAGCGCATATGATGCATCCCACTGCATATAAAAAAAATACGATGCTGCCAGTAACCACAGATATCTGACTTTCTGCGGAAGTATGTAGTAAATAACAGTCACTGCAGGAAAGAATGCAAAAAACTGCAAGGAATTAAATATCATGGCCCCTTCTCCGTCATATAATTCTTGCCGTTTCGTATTATAACATATAACCCCGGTTTCTTTCAGCCCGTCATACGCCGCATAAGTGCAGGTCCGTGAAGCTTAAGCCAGGTATCCCATTTCTTATACGAGGGCATGACACGCAGCACCTCAGCGTAAAATGCATCCGAATGATCCATATGCTTCCTGTGGCACAGTTCATGCACGATCACGGCATCCAGAACTTCCGGTGGCGCCAGCATGAGCAGGCAGTTAAAATTCAGGTTTCCTTTTGAAGAGCAGCTTCCCCATCTAGATCTCTGATTCCTTATGGTTATCCTTCCGTAAGTAACTCCGATAAGAGGCGCATAGTAACGAACTCTCTCCGGTATCACTGTCATTGCCCTGTCTGCAAGTTCATTTATCTCATCACGCGAGAGCAAAAGCCCCGCTCTTCTGTCAGCTTCGACTTTTCTTTCACGTTCATCACGTTTCTTTATCTGTCTCTCTATCCACTCCCTGTGTGATAAAACAAAAGCGTCAATCTCAGATACAGATGCAAAGAACGGCGCTCTTACAAGAACGCCGTCTTTGTCTATTTCCATTGAAATTGTTTTCCTTCGACTGCGAAGCAGTCTGTAGTCAACATATTCCATCAGTTTTCTTTTATTTCCTCATATCTGGTATTTACCAGTTTGTCCTGCTTACTCTCAAGCTTAAAGGAATTCTTTACAAGGTAATTCGATGCCTGAGTTCCTTTATGCGCGCTCATCTTGCTTACCTCGCTGCTCATCTTTATCCAGCCTACTGCAGCCGCGATGATAAGAGCAACAACATAGCCCGTAAATTCAGCTTGGGCAATAAGGCAGATGATCACGGCTATCACAAAAGTGATGATCGCAGGGATGACAAATGCCTTGGTCTTCTTGCCCGGATCGATAGGAAGATTTCCGGTAACCTTACCGGTCTGACCATTCATCGCGAAGCTGTATACCTGATCGTTATACTTGGTCGAAAGCATCCATACAGGCATCAGACAGTTCTTGATGACAGGATTGAGCATATCAACCTCACAGCCCGCCTTTGAAACCGTATCATAACCTGTAACAGTCTTTTCAAGCTCATTTGCAACTGTGGTACGAAGGCGCTCGGTAACCCTGCTCTTTACTGCTTCCTGATCCTCATCATACTTATTTGCAACATAGCCGGAAAGATATGCGGGATTATAGTCCGTAATCTTTGAGTAATCATAAGGTTCAATGGAATCCATATAAGCATCATCCATTTCCTTTGATCCGTCAGCCGGCACATTCACAAAATCCATGCGGCCTTTACGCATGACCCTGAATTCCTTTATCTCTCTCTGATCATTTCCGGGCTTCTGTATCCTGCGCTCCTTTGTTGCATTGAAGTAGCCGGCACCGTCAGCCGTGCAGGAGAAAAGCCAGAAAGGAACATACAGTCCCATAATGTTATCAAGGTGGTTCTGATCCTTGAAATCATCGGGAAGGAGTTTCTTGTCGCCATAAAACTTTATAAGTGCATCCTTGGCGGCATCCTTCTTGAGTGCAAAAGGAATAAGTCCGTCAGGCACATTCATGCCCTCAAAGGTTTCCTTTATGTTCACGGGATTTCCACAGTAAGGGCATTCCGTTGCTCCGGTCCCTTCCCCCGTAATAAGACCGGCTCCGCATGAAGAACATACATATTCCTTCATGCCTTCGCCTTCGATCTTTGAGGTATTGGCTGAAGTCTCCCATTTCAGATTCTCATCTCTGTGAACAGCATCTTTTGAAAATTCAGACATATCAAACTGACTGTCACAGTACTCACATACCATCTTCTGCAGTTCACCGTTGAAAACAAGCGGTGCCGCACAATTCGGGCATTTGTATCCTGAAAGTTCTCCGTTATCTGCCATTACTGTAACCTCCCTTGTGACTTATTTATTTTTTGATAAGCAGTGACTCACCTGTCATTTCCGCAGGCTGAGGCAGATCCATCACCTGCAGAAGGGTAGGAACGATATCACAGAGACGTCCGCCTTCGCGCAGTGTGTACGCAGGATCATAGTTATAAAGGATAAACGGTACCGGATTGGTTGTGTGCGCTGTATGAGGCTGCTTTGTCTCAAAGTTGTACATCTGCTCAGCATTTCCGTGATCTGCGCAGATAAAGAGCACGCCGTTTGTCTTCTTTACTGCTTCGACAGCTCCACCGACACATGCATCGATCCTCTCAACTGCCTTTACTGCAGCTTCCATAACGCCGGTATGACCTACCATGTCAGGATTTGCAAAGTTGATCACAACAACATCATACTTTCCGGATGTGATGGCAGCATCAAGCTTCTCGCTTACTTCAGGTGCGCTCATCTCAGGTTTCAGATCATATGTTGCAACTGCAGGTGAAGGAACCAGTGTACGGTCTTCGTCTTTATTCGGCTCTTCAACTCCTCCGTTGAAGAAGAATGTTACATGAGCATACTTTTCTGTCTCAGCGATACGCAGCTGTTTAAGTCCGTTCTTAGCAAGATACTCACCGAAGGTGTTTACTATCTCTTCCTTCTTGAACGCAACATACTTGTTAGGTATGGTCTCGTCATAATCCTTGAAGCATACATATGTTAAAGGCATAAAGCCGTTTGCTCTCTTTAAGTACTTGATGCACTTTGTATCAGATGCATCGCCGGGCTGTGCTGCGATATCCTCATCTGAGAAGCAAAATGCCTTTGTGATCTCACGCGCACGGTCAGGTCTGAAGTTAAAGAAGATAACCGAATCATTGGGCTTAACAAGACTTAAAGGATTTCCTTCCTTGTCGGTAATGACTGTAGGAAGCACGAACTCATCAGTAACATCCTTATCATATGACTCCTGCATTGCCTTAAGAGGATCGTCACTCTTTACGCCTTCTCCCTTTACAAGAGAATCATATGCCATCTGGATACGGTCCCAGTTATTATCTCTGTCCATTGCATAATATCTGCCGGAAAGAGAAGCTACAGTACCTACACCGATCTCCTTTGTCTTATCGATAAGAGCCTTAAGATAGTCATAGCCGCTCTTGGGCGGTGTATCTCTTCCATCAAAGAAAGGATGGATAAATACACGTTCGAAATTTTCCTTTTTGCAAAGTTCAAGAAGAGCATAAAGATGTGTGTTGTGAGAATGTACTCCACCGTCTGAAAGAAGACCCCAGAGATGAAGATCGGAATTGTTCTCTTTGCAGTTATTGATCGCACGGAGAAGATCTTCATTTTTAAAGAATACACCGTCTTCGATATACTTTGTGATAAGAGTAAGATCCTGGTATATGATACGGCCGGAACCGATATTCATATGTCCCACTTCTGAATTGCCCATCTGACCGTCAGGAAGCCCTACCGCAAGTCCTGATGCATAACCTTTTACAAATGGACACTCAGCCATCAGCTTGTCTATCACGGGAGTCTTTGCCTGATAGACTGCATTGTACTCATGTTCATCAGATAAGCCAAAGCCATCCAACACCATTAAAACTACAGGTCTTTGTTTCATTTTTTCTATCCTTTCATTATAAATTTCCTAAGTTCCGAATCGTACACAAAGCCTACATCTGAAAGTATTTTTTCAACCTCCTGACGCGTCACTCCTTCGGAAGCACACAGTTCATCCAGAGAGATGCCATTATCCCTGAGTTTCATATTTACATAACTGAAAAGCATCATCGGATCCTTTGGCATATTCTCTCCTCCTTTAAAACCAAACTATTTTATCACATTTTTATTTTTTAATGAATAGAACACCCACGCTTCCCGGTCCCGAATTACTCGATATGGCCCCGGAGGCATGCACTTCATATATATTCTCAAATTCGACATATCGGGCCATTGTCTCTTTTATCTTGTATCTTTCCTTCGCAGAAAGACCCACATGCGTTACGAACACCGCTGAGTGATCCACATCGCGGCGCCTTGCAAAAAGACTCTTAACATACTTTGCATAGCACTTGTCCAGATCTCCAAGGAACATGCCCGCAACCGTCATACGGCCATGCTTCAGTGCTATCACGGGATGTATATTGGAATTTTTCATTAAAAGATAGACTGCCTTACTTACTCTTCCGTTCCTGTAAAGATATTCCAAATTATCAACTATAAAGCTGGTCTCAACCTTATCACGCATCCCGATGGTACCCTTTATAACAGCTTCCGGATCAGCTCCGTCCATAGCAAGCCTTGCAGCTTTCATTACCACAAGTCCCATACCCGATGAAAGCTGGTATGAATCCACTACCGTAACCGAAGAGAAGCTGGTAGCCGCAGCTGTAGCCTGTTCATATCCTTTGGATACTTTTGCGCTCGATGTGATATGTATCACATGTTCGGCTCTGGCAAGCACATCCGAAAAGAATTCCTCATACTCTTCAACAGACGGCGGTGCGGATACCACCTGTTTATGAGGAGAATTCTCTAAATAAGCCGTGAGATTGTCCTGGAATATTTCAGCTCCGTCCTCAAAGCGTCCGTCACCGGTCTCAACATAATAGTTGATGACAGGCACGCCCAAACGACCCAGAGTTTCGACATCAAGGTCGCATACAGCATCAGCCGTGATGCAGACTTTCTGCTTCTTCGCCGTAGTGATCATTTTTATCTGTCCGCTCTCTTCACTCTCTGTTTCGGAAAGCATGCTGTATTCGATAAGTCTTTCAGGTATGTAATGAAGCAGTGTCGCTTCCAGAAGCGCGGAATTTACAGGCTTTGCTATATAATCCGAAAATCCCAGGTGACTGTATTGTTCATAAGCCCCGCTCATGGCATTTGCGGTCATAACTATCACCGGTGTTTTTCTGTTATAGCCATCCGCCTGTTCTCTGATCCTGTGAAGGGTTTCCACTCCGTCCATTCCGGGCATCACGTGATCCATGAGTATCACATCATAAGAATTCTTTGCCGTAAGTTTCAGTGCTTCGGCTCCGGACGCTACCAGATCGAGCTTCACTTTTGTTGAACGCAGCAGCTTTCCGGCAACCAGGAGATTCATATCATTGTCATCAACAACCATCACCCTTGCCTCAGGTGCTTCAAATACCTGACGGTAATTCGGCCTGTCAGCCATGCCCGAAGCAGTGTGCAGATCAACATGTCCGATCTTTGATTCGGAGATTATGCCCTGCGGTATGCTCACGGTAAAAACAGAGCCTTTACCGTAAACCGAATCCACATTTACCTCACCCTTCATCAGGCCTACCAGCTGGCTTACTATCGGAAGTCCCAGACCGGTTCCTTCTATACCCTTGTTCTCTTTTTCATCGACACGGCTGAAACTGTCAAACAGCTTTCCTAAATCATCCTTCCTTATACCTATTCCGGTATCTTCAACCGAGATCTTCAAAACGAAATTACCCCTTCCGTCCGGCCTGCCGCCCGCCGAAAGAGTAACGGAACCTTTACGCGTATATTTCACGGCATTGGTCAGAAGGTTATTGATTATCTGTTTTACTCTGACATCATCGCCCAAGAGCACCGCCGGAATGTTCTCATCAATGTTTACCCTGAAATCAAGATCTTTTTCCTTTGCGCGCTGCCAGTTTGTATTTACCAGATCGGAAAGCAGTGTCTGTGTTTCATACCTGGTCGGTATGATCTCCATATGTCCGGATTCCATCCTGGAGAGATCCAGGATGTCATTTATAATAGCGAGCAGATTCTTGGATGCTTTCTGTATGTTTACGGAGTTTTCAACAAGATCATCCGTAAGCGTTCTTTCTCTGAGTGTCATCTCATTAAGGCCGATTATGGTATTAATGGGGGTACGTATCTCATGACTTATATTTGCAAGGAATCTGTTCTGTGTTGAAAGGGCCGCTTCCAGCTCTTCCTGCTGTTTAACATTCTTATCATGCTCTTTTCTGAAAAGCATCTTATGAATTTCCAAAAACAGCAAAAGACAAAACACTACGCAGAGATATGAGAAGACCGTATCAAAATATCTGCCATGCCTGTCAAGAACTCCCGTTACTGCCTCCGGATGCATATAAGAATACAGGAAGCAAAACAGATCAGCTCCTATGCCCAGCACCAGACTTATGATCAAACGCCAGCCGTCAAGGACAAATGCAGCGGTAACAGTACCAAGCACAAGCCAGGCGATCATCCCGGAATCCAGTCCTCCCGAAACAAAATATGTATATGGGAATATTGCGATGGCAAGAAGCATCAGTATGAAAAACGCGCAGTCCTCATATCGTTTTGTGATAGCCGCAAGAAAATATGTGAGCAGAAGGACTGCCGCACAGGAATACAAAATCAGCACAGCAGCCATACCCTGACCTTCCACAAGAGTCACTGTTCCTGAAACAAAGAATGCCAGTGAGCCAAGAAGCGCAAGTATATTCACCAGCCTGTGCGTAAGATTGCCATCATCACCTATAAGTTTGATTATGATCTCACTGATCTTTTTCTTCATAATTCTTTCAGCCTGTTCATGGCTGCCTCAAAATCAAATCCGGCTACATATTTCCTTACATCTTTAAGTGCACCTTCCGGGATCTTTGCCAACACATTCTCACATTCAGTCGGATCAAATCCCATGACCGCTTCCTTCAGTTCGTTTATCAGTTCTTCCGGTATTTCTGTCTCATCCGCCTCTTTTTCCGAAGTTTCTTTTTCCAAAGTCTCTTTTTCCGAAGTTTCTTCCTTTTCTTCTACGCCGAATGCATTTCTTATATCCGAAAGAACCTCTTCAAGATATTTGATCATCGGCTCGTGTTTTTCCCTTACCAGCAGAGAATTGCCTGCTTTTGCCGCCGCCTCGGACTGTTTCGCCATTTCAAACAGCTTCATCGCTCCGATATTCTTGGATCCGCTCTTCAGGGCATGTACCGTTATCCTGTATAGGTCTATATCATCTGCTTTAAGAGTTTCGGATAGTGTCTTTATTTTTTCGGGACCTTCTTTAAGATAAGCTTTGAGTATATCTGTATAGTCCTCTTTATTTCCATCAAAGAAACCGAGACCTATATCCGTATCGATAAACTCCGGTGACAGCGCAGCCAGAGGATCAGCCGGCATAAAATGCTCCACGCGTCTGGGTGCCGGCTTGACCACAGCCGGTGCTTTAGCCTTTTCCATTTTGTTTTTCAGGAATTTCCTGAGTACCCTTTCCATCTGCGAACGTTCGATAGGTTTTGCGATATAGTCATCAAAACCTTCTCCCATGAGCATTTCCCTTGCTCCGCCTACTGCATTGGCCGTAAGTGCGACAACCGGCACACTTTCTTTGCTGTTGCCGCGTATGGCTCTGATCTCACGCAGCGTCTGCACTCCGTCCATGCCCGGCATCATATGATCTAAGAAGATCAGATCGTATCTGATCTTCTTAGTTTTCTCTACTGCCGATGGTCCGTCAGAAGCCGTATCTATGGATATGCCATAATGCGCAAGGAAGTGCTCAACAACTTTCAGATTCATGGGGCTGTCATCAACAGCAAGTACTCTCGCATCCTTAATGACAAATCCGCCCTCATTTCTCTTTCCGAAAGTTGAACTTGTATTCTTGGTCCCGTTAAGAGCTGCTGCTATCGCAAATACATGAAAAGGCTTTAAGACAAAATACACCCCTTCATGCATCATGTTCAGATCATCTTCATCGTCAACTATGACGCCGATCGACATCCTTAAAGCAAGCGAATCAAAAATATCCTTATGTTCTATATACTCTTCATAACCGGTAAATACATGAGTATATCTTTCGTTCTCCGTACGTCTTTTAAGCTCCTGAACACTTCCGCAGCGAGTGGCATCAAGTTTGAGCAGCTTTGCCATATGCTGGCTCGACTGAAGAAACCAGTCTCTTACACTCGCATTCCTGTATTTCTCGGTATCGATATAGAACAGTATCTTTTTCTTTGCAGCATCATTTACCGTAACGATAGGCGTATCATCTGCTACACCCTGCGGTATGGTTATCATGAACTCACTGCCTTCACCCTTCACGCTTTCCACATGGATAAAGCCGTTCATGTACGCCGTAAGCTTTCTCGCTATAGGAAGCCCCAGACCCACTCCACCTTCAGTTCTGCCTCTCCCGGTATCTGCCTGATTATAAACATCGTTAAGACGAGCTATCTCATCCTCACTCATTCCTATGCCTGTGTCTTTTACCTTTACACACAGATTGCCGCCATATTCTTCTTTTCTGAAACTTATCTCAGCACAGACTCCGCCGTATCTGGTGAATTTAATGGCATTGTTCAGCACATTCAGTATTACTCTGTAGATCTTCATACTGTCTCCGATCAGTTCGGAAGGCATATCAGAAGAAATATCCACTATTATTTCCAGATGCTTTTCACTGTTCCATGCACCTGCCATATTCACCAGATCGTTTATAACGGATGATATTGAGTATCTGTCATTCTGCACATGGACCCTGTCGCCTTCCAGTTCGGAAAAATCAACAATATCCGCAACCAGGAAGGTAAGATTCCTTCCCGCCATAAGAATATCCAGAGCCGCCTGCTTTGCATCCGCAGGAAGATCCTGTCCGGCCAGATCACTGCTCACTCCTACGATCGTATTCAGCGGTGTCCTCAGTTCATGAGATACATTTGCAAGAAAATCATCCTTTGCCGACTGCGCATCTTTAAGTTTCTCAATGCTCTCATCCAGTCTCTTATTCTTTTTTTCTTCATAGGATTGTCTTACGATCGAAAGATATTGCAGCAGCAATAAAGAAGCGAATTCCGTTACGACAAAGAGAGGAGGCCATTCACTGTCAAGTTTAAGAATATAACCATATATGATCATCATCAGAACGACAGCCATCACACCGATCAGATTCACGGCAAAACTGTCATAGAGAGAAAAGACAAAAACCACAAGAAACATTACGGGCATCACATATGTAACTCCGCCTCTGAAATAGGCATACACCGCAAATCCCAGCCAGGAGATCACTGTAAGTATGATGCTGCTGTACTTTTTAAGTTTGCCCCCGCTCGCATGTATGATGACAGCAACTACTGCCTCTGCAGAAAAAAACGCAGTAACCCACGAGGGCCATCCCGTGACCCCGGAAATTACTGCGCCGGTCAATGCAAGCAATACGATCGCAGGCATTATCATATTCCTGGACCTGTTCTTGATAGCCGCTAATTCTTCCATCATAACCCCCGGTAAAAACTAATCCATAAGTCCCTTTGTAAATTCCGGCCACAGCTCCATCAGTATGTCCGTAAGATCCGGATCGAACTGCGTGCCTCTCCCTTCTTCCATTATCTCTTTTACAGTCGCAAGCGGACGAATAGGCGGTTTATAGCACCTTCTTTCAACAAGTGCATCAAAAACATCAGCTACCGCCATGATCCTTGCACACAAAGGAATATCGTTGCCACTTAAGCGATCCGGATATCCTGTACCATCATAACGTTCATGATGATGCAGCGCTATATCACGAGCGATCTGAACATATTCCGGATCCTCAACATCATCAAGTATTTTGTCTATCATTGAAGCACCGTATACCGTATGAATTTTCATCGTTTCAAACTCTTCATACGTAAGCTTCCCCGGCTTTAAGAGTATCGTATCCGATATCTTTATCTTTCCTATATCATGCAGCACTGCCGCCTTTACGGTATTCCTCTCATACTGCGGCGTGAACACATCCATAAAAAGACCGCGTCTTCTTATCCCTTCAGAAAGCAGCTCAACATAACGACCGGTATTATTTACATGGCTTCCCGTCAATTCATCACGGCTCTCTATCACTTCCGCAAGGCCGCTTATCACGGTTTCCTGTATCTTTGTGATACGTTCAGCCTGTCTGCCAACCATGTTTTCCAGATCTCTTCTGTAATTTTCTATCTCCAGAGCCTTTGATACTCTTTTTAAAAGCACCTGGCTTACAAAAGGTTTTGCAACAAAATCAGCAGCTCCCATTGTAAAACATCTGGTCTCTGTCTCCGGATCCGTGTCCGAAGTAAGAAAGACCACAGGTATGCGCTTCTTTAAAGGATCATCTGAAGCTTTGATCTTTTCAAAGGTGTCAAATCCGGACATTCCCGGCAGATTGATATCAAGAAGAATAAGATCCGGAAGATTTCTTTCCAGGTAAATAAATGCCTGCTCTCCGGAAATAGCAGAGGCAATCCTGTATTTATCACTTAGAATGGTTTTGGCCGCACGCTGGTTGACAGGATCATCATCAACAACCAGTACAGTGCTCTTAACATAATCATCCATAGTCATGCGTACCCCCGCATAATATTATAGCACAAACAGAAAGGCAGACTCTATATGAGCCTGCCTTTCTGCTAAAAAAGAAAGGGAACGAATATATCAGTTATTTTTGAAAACAAATACTGTCGAACACTCTGTATCTTCACTGTTGCCTGCATATGAACCGTACGATCCGGAGTATTCCTTTATTGCATCGATCCTTCCGGAAAGAGGTTCTATATCCTCATCGAATATATCCTCAACCTTATCTACAGTCTTTTCGCTGAATTCGTGAAGACCGTCATTAAGCTTAGCCGATCCGTCAAGAAGCTTTGATGCTCCGTCTTCAAGATCATCCGTACCGTCTGCCAGTTTACCTGCGCCGTCCTTAAGCTCACCGGTTCCATCATAAAGTTTTAATGCGCCTTCATTAAGTTTGCCTGCACCGTCATCAAGCTCTGATACACCGTCATAGAGTTTTAACGCACCATCATTTAAATCTGATGCTCCATTTTTGATCTTTCCGGCACCGCCATCCAGATCCGATGCACCTGCTTTAAGTTTTCCGGAACCATTCTTCAGATCACTTATGCCTTTATAGATCCTGTCAAACCCGCTTCCAAGCTGCGATGCGCCGCCATCAAGCTTATTAACACCTGCCTGCAGCGAAGCCGTTCCGCTAACAAGCGTTTCTGTTCCGTCATACAGATCGGATGCACCTGCTGCAAGTTTTGAAGATCCGTCTTTTAACTGCGCTGCTCCCTTTGCCAGATCTGCTGCGCCACCTGCAAGTTTTTCCATGCCTGCATTGAGAGCAGTGCTGCCTCCCGCTATCTCCGTGGCACCTGCAGTATATGCCGATACCCCTTTGTTCAGTGCAGCGGCTCCTTCATGAAGCTTGCTTGCATTGACAGAAAGCGATGCCATCTTTCCGGCTATCTCTCCTATACCTCCATCTATTGACGCAT
Organism: Lachnospiraceae bacterium NK4A179; assembly: GCA_000421045.1. GTDB lineage: Bacteria > Bacillota > Clostridia > Lachnospirales > Lachnospiraceae > NK4A136. The sequence goes on along the minus strand of ATWC01000015.1, from coordinate 7,437 downwards.
AACTTTCACTCATTTTATTCATTTTGATTGAAAGCTCTGCCATCTGATCATTCAGTGCCTTATAGCTTTCCATGAGGAGCTTAACCTGCTGCTTCTGTTCATTGCTAAGCACCGCATTAACAGATGCATCGCCAAGCATTCCGGACAGACCGGCATAAACTTTGTGATAACCGGTATTTAACTTGGCGGCCCCGCCTGCAGCCATTGAAAGTCCTGCTTTGAACTGCGCCGAACCATTCACAAGCGCTCCAAGCTGTGCTGCCTGTGCAGGATCGGATACGCCGGCCTGCAACTGTGCGGTTCCCGCTTCAAGAGCCGCTGCACCTGACGTGAGTTTCTCATTGTTGGATACCAGCTCCGAAGCACCTTCCTTTAATCTTTTTGTTCCTTCAAGAAGTTCTGTCACACCCGCAGTCAGTTCAGGAGTCTTGCTCTGAAGAGTTCCTATGCCTTCATCAAGAGCTCCGGCCCCATCCTTAAGAGCCTTTGCACCGGCGTTTAGTCTGCCGGCTCCTTCATTAAGAGACTCTGCTCCGGCCTTAAGTGTTTTGGTTCCGTCTGTCAGGGTTTTGTTTCCGTCCTTATATGTCTTTGCACCTTCCAGAAGCTTTCCTGTTCCGTCATACAGATCCGAAGCGCCCTTGCTCAATTTGGAAGCGCCATCCTTAAGATCTGCCGTGCCGTTATAAAGCTTCGATGTACCGTCCTTCAGATCTGAGGTGCCGTTTAAAAGTTTCCCGGTACCTTCTTTAAGATCTGATGTACCGTCATACAGTTCGGAAGTTCCGTCGTAAAGTTCTTTTGAACCGTCATACAGTTCATGCGCACCGTCATTTAATGAAACACTGCCGTCCTTAAGATCCGATATACCGTTATGAAGTTCTCCGTCTCCATCAAGGATCTTCTCCATTCCGTCTTTCAGTTCATCAACCTTATCAGATGCTTCATCAGTATCAATGCCCAGATCCCTGTCCGAAAGATCCATTTCCTTAGCAAGTGTTATGGCTGTTACAGCATCACTGTCTTTTATGTCGCACTCGATCCTCACGCTGTCGGTCCCTTTGAGTTCGTCGAGTTTTTCATTTATCTCATCATCACTTATGGATGCATTTTCCAGACCAAGGCTTTCATAAAGTCCGGGGAATCCCATAGCTATGACTGCCGTATGTTCTCCGTCATTCACCGCTTCACCGTGATCGACTGTTACGTTTGCAACCTTCTCATTGTCAAACAGCATACCTGTTGTCATAGCAAATGGCATGCAGACATTGTATGTTCTTCCGTCATCTCCGTTTATGTCCTTCGCAGTCAGGTTGCTGTAGTCGACATCTATCACAAGATGCCCGCTCTTTCCACCAAGCATCGCAGGATCGATCTTTGTTCCGTCCAGCGTATATGTTATTTCAACATCAACCGGAAGCGTATTCTCTGCAACACCGCTGTAATAAACATCTCCGCCGTCTGTATTCCATGTGAGTTCTCCGTCAATATCTTTGACAAGTTGCGAATCACCTTTTACAACTTCTATATTCTGAAGATCGGCCCTGTCCTTTAATACCGCTGTCCCCGAAGGATTTTTCAACCTTTCGCTTACTATTATCTTCTGTGGAAGCACTCCGCTTCTCAATACGAATACAGTCTCTGTCTTTCCCGCCGTGCTGCTGTGTTCCATTCCTGCAATAGCCTCTGCAGATCCTGCTTCTTTTGTAAGTTCCTCAAGTTCATTATCTGCATCATCCTGAACATTTTCCTTATCAGGATTCATATCATTCAGACTGCATCCCGATAAGCTGCTTACTGTCAAAGTCACAGCTCCCAGACATGCCGCAATTTTTCTTATTCTCTTTTTCATACCGTACCCATTCCTCTCTGCAGCTTCATGCCGCTGCTATTTTCCTTTTTATCTTCCTTAGCTCTCTTAACACAATCTTTCATGCCCAGCGTTGTCCTGATGATCAACGGATCTGCAATAAGCAGAAGCGAAGGCAGGAGCGTTATCACAATGAACATAGAAAGCAGGGCGCCTCTTGCAAGAAGAAGACATATTGAACCGATCAGATCTATGTTTGAATAGACCGCGCATCCTATCGTTGCCGCAAAGAAGCCAAGTGCCGAAGAAAATACCGAATTGACAGAAGTCTCAACCGCTATATGCACCGCATCCTTCCTGTTCTTTCCGGCTATTCGTTCTGTCTTGTATCTGGTCGTAAGAAGTATCGCATAGTCTATGGTTGCGCCAAGCTGTATGGTTCCTACACATATCGAAGCTATGAAAGGAAGTGTTGCACCTGTGTAATACGCAAGACTCATATTCATGTATATCGCAAGTTCCACAACCGTAACCAGTATTACCGGGAGTGATACTGACTTCAGCACGAACAGAATGAGCAGGAATATCGCGCCTATGCTGACTGCTGATACAACTTTGAAATCCTTATCCGTTATCTCTATAAGATCCTTCGTTGCCGGAGCCTCTCCTATAAACATAGAATCCGGATCATATCTCTTGATGATCCTGCTTATCTGACCGCACTGTTCTCCTATCTCATCCGTGGCAACTTGATAGGCCGAGGATACTAACAGAAGTTTATGTCCGCCGCTTTCAAGAGATGTGAGCATTCCTGTCGGAACCATTGATGAAGGTATCATCGGACTTACAAGTGAATCCGAACCGATCGCAAAGTTGACGCCATCCACCGCTTCTATCTCTTCAAGCATATTCTTTATTTCTTTTGGCTTCAGACTGTCATCAACAAGTATCATGGATACAGAGCTTATCTCATATCCTTTTTCAAGCTCTTTATTAGCCTGAACCGACTGCAGCGAATCGGGAAGACTTGAATCAAGCTTGTAGTAAACATTTATATTTTTATACCCGTATATTGCCGGGATCCAGAGAAGTATCAGTAACAGTGTTACGGGAATATATGCCTTTCCTATAAAACCTGCCAGACCTTTGCCCGGAAGTGTGATTGCCTTATGTTTTGTCTTCTCGACAGCCTTGTCAAAAACAAGGATAAGGGCGGGAAGTATCGTCACGCAGCCAATAACTCCGAAAACAACGCCTTTTGCCATTACGATACCCATATCCAGGCCAAGCGTAAATGTCATGAAACACATTGCCAGGAAACCGGCTATGGTCGTAAGTGATGAACCTGCGACTGAGACTATAGTTGCGGAGATCGCATTTGCCATTGCCTCTTTCTTGTCGTCACACTTTTGCTTCTGCTCACTGTAACTGTGATAGAGGAATATCGAATAATCCATTGTGACGCCTAACTGAAGTATCGCCACAAGAGCCATTGTTATGAATGAGATCTCACCGCTCACAAAATTACTGCCCAGATTGTAGATTATCGTCATTCCTATATCTGCCAGGAAAAGTATCGGTACCAGAAACGAATCAGTCGTGAGCATCAGCACTATAAGTGAAAGCGCAACCGCTATCAATGTATATATAGGTGTCTGTTCCTGAACCAGATCCTTTGTGTCGGTTACAACTGCTGCCATGCTTGATAACAGGCACTGCCTGCCGGCGGTCTTCCTCAGTTCCTTTATCGCACCCATCGTTTCTTCCGATGAACTGGTACTGTCAAAAAAGATAAACATCAGACATCCGCTTCCGTCTTTTGAATAGAACAGATTCCTTATATTGTCGGGAAGCATCTCAACAGGCACTTCCCCGTCAGTGATATCGTTGTAGCAGATCACCTCAGCCACATGGTCTATCTGTTCTATCTTTTCAACCAGCTTTATCTGATCCGCACTTCGCATACCCTCGCATACAAATATGCCGTATGCTCCCTTTCCGAAATCCTCAAGAAGCACGTCCTGTCCCTTCATTGTCTCGATATCCTTCGGAAGATAATACAGAATATCGTAATTGATCTTCGTGTTGAGGAAACCGATAGCCGAAGGAATGAGCAGCAGCACAGCAAGAGCCAGGATCACATATCTGGACTTCACTATCGCTTTACTCACCTTAAGCATCTGAAAACACCTCCCATTCTTTTCTTTCCAAGATTGACCGTCGGTCATTTTTTATTAAGCACAATATATATCTTTTTTGACCGATAGTCAATAACTTTTTGACCAAAAGTCAAAAATTTTTGAATTTTGGTCATTTTTTCTTGACTGTCAGGTCTTATATGTCTATTATTTGTAATATGGGAAAGGCTAAAGACAATAAAAAACAGAAAAGAGATTCGCTTCTCTTAAACTCATACAGGCTCTTCACCACCAAAGGTATCGCAGACACCTCGATCTCTGAGATCGCCGATTCTTCCGGTGTTGCCAAGGGCACGTTTTATTTCTATTTTAAGGATAAGCAGGATATCATTAATCACCTTATCGCCAGGAAATCAAGCGTTCTGCTGGAAAAGGCTCTGAAAACACTTAAAGAAAAAGAAGAGGAATGCAGAGAACTCCCCGTCGAAGAAAAGATCATCATCCTCACGGACAGCATAATAAACGACCTCGAGAAGAACCCGAGGCTTGTAAAGTTTCTGGACAGGAATCTCAACACAGGCTTCTATATGAAAGCCTTTGATGACGACACCCTCATTCCGGGAATGAATATCCAGGAAGAATATTATAAGATAATCAATTCAAATGGTGATAAATGGAAAAATGCAGGGCTCATGCTCTACACGATCATCGAACTGATAAGCAGTACGATCCATTCCGTGATACTCGAGCATATTCCCTGCACAATAGAAGAATACAAACCATATCTTTTTGACTGCATACGCGGTATCGTCCGCGAATTCAGAGCATCTTAATCCCTGTATACAGGATAAGGAGCATCTGCCGGATCCATTTCCTTATGCCAGCTGAGTCTTCCTGCAGCAACGGCAAAAGAGATTGATGAAACAGTTGAAGGCAACCATATAAGCATAGACTCGACAGATTGAATACTTGCTAAAGCCCCCAACGATACATCGCTGCCGTACCTTGCTGAAATAACTCTATAAAACTGGTCTACAAATATAAATATCAGACCTAACAGCACCCTGCATACAATTCCTGCCACTGAAGCGGTCATTGCAGATTTCATATTCTTTGCGCTGATGACAGCAAACAGTACAGCCCCTGATATTACCACGCCCAGAACATATCGTACTGTATCAGGTATATTCCACACCATCCCGCTTGAAGCGGCGAACGACGGTGTATTCATCATTTCAAACACCATATCCTGACAGAGATAAAGCAAAAGATGTATTATCAGGATAAGCACCTGACAGATTAACGATGTAAGTATAAGTTTACTTCCCGGTTTTTCAAACATAGCATCTCCACCTCAAAATCTTATCAAAGCATATGAGCACGGAGCTCTTCACCTGAAAGAGGAGAAAGATAAGCCGGTGCGATATCGAACATCGTCTTGCATCCGTTCTGGCCTTCTTTATTCATACGTACTGCCGCACGGGCAACAGCTGCCAGTACAGAGCCTGTAAACTCAGGATTTGAATCAAGCTTAAGAGAATACTCTATAACATGCTTATTATCCCCTGTCGCACCTGAATAGATTACCGATCCGCCGTGAGGAAGCTTTGAATGATCCCTCTTCATCTCCTCTTCTGAAATGAAAGTTACAGTCGTATCATAATCAGCAAAATAATTAGGCATCTCCTTTATCTCTTTTTCAATACGTGCCTTATCTGCACCCTCTTCTGCTACAACAAAGCATTCTCTTGTATGTTTCTGTCTTACTGTAAGCTCGGGATTCCCTCCTGAACGTACAGACTTAAGAGCAGCTTCAACGGGAACAGTATACTGTCTGGCATCCTTTACGCCTTCGATGCGTCTTACAGCATCGGAATGTCCCTGACTTACGCCTCTGCCCCAGAAAGTATAATCCTTTCCATCGGGAAGGATGCAGTGCGAATAAAGACGGTTTATAGAAAACATTCCCGGATCCCAACCGCAGGAGATAACACCTACCTTGCCGGATCCCTTTGCAGCCTTATCAACAGCAGCAAAATGCTCAGGAATACGTGCGTGTGTATCAAAACTGTCCACAACATTAAACAGCTTTGCATATTCCGGTGTCATCTCAGGAAGGTCTGTAGCCGATCCCCCACAGATAACAAGCACATCTATATCATCTGTCATGTTCTTAAGGTCATCTGCCTTGTACGCCTTTACACCTGAAACAGTTTTGACCGTAGAAGGGTCACGTCTTGTGAATACGCCGACAAGTTCTTCATCGGGATTTGCATTAACTGCTTTCTCAACGCCTTTTCCGAGATTTCCGTAACCAAGGATTCCTATTCTTATACTCATTTAATTCACCTCCAAATAATAATTTTCAACTCAACGATTATAACACAGTATATTTATGAAAAAAGCGGTGTTGAAAAATACCTTTCCGCTGTATCCGGAAGCACTGTTACTACAGTCTTTCCGGGTCCGAGCTTCTTCGCAAGCCTGATCGCTGCTGCCGTGTTGGTCCCGCTCGATATGCCGCACATTATCCCTTCAAGCTTTGCCAGATCCTTTGCCGTACTTATAGCCTCATCGTCTGTGATGATACATATATCATCATATATCTCCCGGTTAAGGATCTTTGGAATGACTCCGTCACCTATTCCCATCTGAATGTGTGTGCCAATGCTTCCTCCGGAAAGTATGGCCGCATTTTCAGGTTCGACTGCCCATATGAGCATTTCGGGATTCTCTTTCTTAAGCATTTCACCTATGCCCGTTATGGTGCCGCCTGTTCCTATTCCTGAGCAGAAACCGTCTATCTTTTTCCCTGCCTGCTCCAGTATCTCTTTTGCAGTTCCTTCACGCTGTGCTTCGGAATTTGCTTCATTCTCAAACTGCTGGGGAATGAATACTCTCGGATCAGCTGCCTGCATGGCATATGCTTCCCTTGTGCATTCTTCTATGCATTTGCCTATATCTCCGTCATCATGGATAAACTTAACCTCGGCACCATAATGCTTAACGAGCTTTCCACGTTCCTCACTTACAGAATCAGGCATTATGATCACAGTCTTATAGCCTCTTACAGCGCCTATAAGTGCAAGGCCTATGCCCTGATTGCCGCTTGTAGGTTCGACTATTATGCTGTCAGGTCCGATCTTTCCTTCCCTCTCTGCCTTCAATATCATATTGTAGGCAGTTCTGGTCTTTACGGATCCTCCGACATTCAGACCTTCAAATTTAACCAGTATCTCGGCAGCATTCTCCGGTGCCATACGATTAAGACGTATAAGCGGTGTGCCTCCTACCGCGTCAAGTATATTCTCACAGATCATATCATTCATCCTTTCCAACTCAACGATTATAACACATAATACCGATGTTCAATCGCTATATTCTATAACTTCCTACACCGTGCAGCATTGTCTGACAGTGTTAAAGTGAGCCTTAGCAGTTCTCGAAAATGCAGAGATTCATCAGGAACGGGACGCCACGGAAGGCGGA
>ATWC01000014.1 GCA_000421045.1 Lachnospiraceae bacterium NK4A179 | reverse complement strand
AAATACGACAGGGGATGTTGATATAACAATCACAAATTGTAAGTCAAATACAAGCAGTAAGTGTGTATATGCTTTGAATTGTCTGGGAAGCGGAGCTGTTTCATTGTCTATACCGGATCAGGCAAATGCAAAAGTGATTGGCAACGGTGTTGATGAGGATTCATTCGTGATCGCAGAGGATGCAGGGAATGTTACATTGCAGGGACGTATTCAAATGAATTATCTTGTATGGGAAAAACTGCCTGCTACACGTGTGATCACAGATAAAGCAGCCGCCGGGTACCGGATATATCCATATGGTAGTGATGGAACTTATTTAGTAGATGCAGCAAATAATCTGATCACGGATGCTTCATTTGTAAGATCAACCAATACCCCGTTGACAGTTGCACCGGTCACATGGAATCTGACAGGCATGAAAGTGGGGACAAAGGTAAATAGCTTCGATTCCACCAATGGACTTGTTAATCTGATCAATGCTACTTATGGCGGAGGAGAGAAGCCATATAGATATGCATTAAAAGAGGGCAGCGAACTGCCGGCAGGTCTGAATGTGCAGCCCGGGACAGGCTGTATTCAGGGCACTCCAACTGAGATACATTCAGCGGGAAGTTTTGTGGTGCTTGTATCGGATTCTTCCACTCCTGTAAAGACAACAGAAGTGACTGTAAATTATGATGCGATAGGTGTGACAAAAGCGGTTACGGGAATAACTGTTGATCCTGTCAATATCACGATCAGTAAGGGGGCAACAGCCGGCATTGAGGCAAAGGTATTACCCGATGATGCAAGTGTCTTAGGTGCTGCAATAACAAGTGCTTCTTCACAGACCGCAAGTGTTTCAGATGTTGCTTTAAATGGCAATAAGACTACAGCGACCATTACAGGAGTTGCACCCGGAAAAACAAAGATCACTGCAAGATCAAATCAGGGAGAATTTACTGCAGATTGCCAGGTGACCGTTACCGAGGCTATTCCTATGGCGGTGGCTGCAACGGGTGAGGATGGTATGTACCTGTCCGGACTTGTGGCAGGCGCTTCCTATATGATAAATGAAACAGCATATACGGCAGATTCATCCGGAATTATCACGGGATTTCCTGACAGCCTGATTGGAACTGTCATATCAGTGGTTAAGACCAACGAAGATGAGGACTTAAACAGCCAGGCGCAGAGCATTGATCTAAGCACGTCAAAGATACTGCTGACAGAGAGCTATGTCATAGTATCCGGTCTTTCCAAGACATACTCCGGTGATGAGCAGGAGCCAACTTTCGGCGGCAGCCTAACGAGGGGGGCGGATTATACTGTATCATACAAAGTAAAGCCGGGAGAAGCCGGGAAGCTTGGTGAAAATGGAAAGCCTCAGGAAGTGGGAGTCTATGTGTTGACCGTCACAGGTATGGGGAACTATTCAGGAAGCTTTACAAAAGAAATGACCATTAGCGCGGTGAATCATGTGCATACATTGATACACCATGCTCGCGTGGAGGCAAAGGGAAACGTTCCGGGAAATATTGAATATTGGGAATGTATCGAATGCAACAAATATTTCTCTGATGAGAATGGAAAGAATGAGATTAACGCGAAGAATATAGTGATACCTGCGGGAAACGACACACCGTCTACACCTGCACCTACACCGGGAACAGATGATGATGTGACCCCCACACCCACACCGGGCTTAGGAGAAGATGTAACGCCTACACCTGCGCCGGGAAGCGGAGATGATGTGACACCTGCCCCTGTACTTAAGGAAGGAGAGGTATATATCAGCCCCGAAGATGCGGACATATTTGTGACGCCTGCAAAGGTTTCAAGGGAAACTCCCGTAAGCGTTACCGTGGATGGGGAGACGGTATCATTAAATCTTAAGTATGATTACACAAATGCCGTAACCTATACGGGAGAAAAGATAGCTCCGGATGGAGAGCTTATAAAAGCAAAGCTCGATCTGAGCGATATCACTTCTCAGGTGAGTGCAAATGAGGGCGTGAAGCTTACGCAGGAAGAACTGTTCACGGTAAGCTATAAAATATCAAATAACAAAGATGCAAGCAGAACAAAGAAGGCTTCATTCTATGCAAGGATAAAGATAAATAAGGGCGTGAACAAGCAGATGCCTAAGGCAGAATACAGGAAATTACAGAAGCTTGTTTCGGCCGCAAATAAGTTGCTAAAGGCAAACAAGTGCGAATTTACCATAAACCCGAAGCCCATAACCGAATGCAGCCCGGAAATTATTGCAAAGTTCAAGAAGGACGGATCCGTAAAGACTGCAAAGAAGACGGGGCTGCTTTCGGGCGAAAAGGTCTATGTAAGTCTATCGAAAAAGACAAAGCTTTCAAAGAAGATGTATACCATGGAAGCACCCGTGACGGGAACAGACGAAACGATCACTGTAAAGCTTACGGGTAAGAAGAATTACACAGGCACGGCAGTAGTGACGATAGGAAAGTAAAAAAAGATCCTTCGGGCGAAGCCCGAAGGATCTTTTTTTCATGTGTAATGTATTCCCTGATAACTGCCTCGTCTTTTCATTTCGGCATGTATGCCGTTTAATACGCTTTTCTTATCGGCACTCCAGAGAGGTGCGATAAGCAGATCCTTTGGCCCGTCTCCTGTTATCCGGTGAACGACTATATCGGGGGAGAGATGCTCGATGCATGATACTACGATATCGGTGTATTCTTCCTTACCCGGAAGATCAAATTTTCTGTCCTGATAATCCGCTGCAAGGTCTGTTCCATTCAGTACATGCAGGAGCTGAAGCTTTATGCCAAAGATCGAAAAGGTATTCAGGTATTCGATGGTCTGCAGCATCATGTCTTTTGTTTCATCCGGAAGACCAAGTATCACATGTACTATGACCGGAATGCCGGCATCCTCAAGGTCATGCACGGCCATTTCAAAAACGGAATTGTCATAGCCACGGCGTATATAATTGATGGAATTCTTGTGTATTGTCTGGAGACCGAGTTCGACCCAGATGCATTTCTCCGGATACTTTTCTTTAAGTTCCTTCAGAAGCTTGATCACATCGGGTGGAAGACAGTCGGGACGTGTTGCGATAGAAAGTCCTATCGTATGCGGGTCTGTAAGTGCTGCCTCATAGATCTCTGCAAGTTTGTCGACAGGAGCGTAAGTGTTTGTGTAAGCCTGGAGATATGCTAAAAAACTGTCACCGTTATACTTACTTTTGATGAATTCCCTGCCCGCAGCCAGCTGTTTTTTTATTTCTGCTGCATCTGCTATACCCGAAGGGCAGCCTGCAGCAAAATCGCCGCTTCCTCCTTCGGAACAGAAGATGCAGCCTCTGGTATCGAGACTTCCGTCGCGCACGGGACAGGTCATACCGGCATTTAGCGCAGTCTTGTAGATCTTCTTCCCGTATACGCTTTTGAAATAATGGTCAAGGGAGTAATAAGGTTTATCACTCCACAGACAGGGACCGGATTTTATTCTCATCGGATATTGGTTTCCGTAATGTGTGCTTTGACAGCAGCTGCAACAACATCAGCGACACCCTCTCTGAAGGCTTCGGGGATGATGTTTGTATCTGAAAGTTCATCATCGGTGATAAGATCTGCAAGCGCCTTTGCCGCAGCCATCTTCATATCCTCCGTGATCTGACGGGCACGTCCTTCAAGAGCTCCCTTGAAGATACCGGGGAAGGCAATAACGTTATTTACCTGATTAGGGAAATCCGAACGTCCGGTTCCGACAATGCGTGCGCCTGCGGCTTTTGCTATATCAGGCATTATCTCGGGAACGGGATTTGCCATTGCAAGTATTATGGAATCCTTGTTCATGCTGCGGACCATATCCTCGGTAACAACACCGGGAGCTGAAACACCGATGAAGATATCGGCGCCCTTCATGGCATCTGCGGTAGAACCTGAAATGTTTTCGGGATTTGTGATATCTACCATCTTTTTCTGCATCCAGTTAAGCTTGGGGGCATCCTTTGAGATAACACCCTTTGAATTGCAGAGTATCACATTCTTGAAGCCGTAGTTTAAAAGAAGCTTGCAGATAGCAATGCCTGCGCTTCCTGCACCGCTGATCACAACCTTGCAATCCTCAGGCTTTCTGTCAGTAAGCTTGAGTGAGTTGATGAGAGCGGCAAGTACGACTATAGCGGTACCGTGCTGGTCGTCATGGAATACGGGGATATCAAGCTCTTCCTTTAAGCGTTCTTCTATTTCAAAACATCTGGGAGCGCTGATATCTTCAAGATTTACTCCGCCGTATCCGGGAGCAAGGTACTTTACTGTTTTGATGATCTCTTCGGTATCCTGTGTGTCAAGGCAGATGGGAACTGCATTTACACCGCCGAATTCTTTGAAGAGTATGGCCTTTCCTTCCATAACAGGCATTCCGGCCTTCGGACCTATATTGCCGAGACCGAGAACGGCAGAGCCGTCTGATACGACAAGTATGGTATTGGACTTGATGGTATATTTATAAGCATTCTCGGGATCTTCCTTTATCTTAAGGCAGGGCTCTGCGACACCGGGAGTGTAGGCGAGCGCAAGTGCTTCTCTTGAATTTACCGCCGTCTTGGATACTGTCTCAACTTTACCGTGAAGTTCCTCGTGGAGCTTCAAAGCCTTTTCTGCTGTTGTCATTGCATACTCCTTATTTTCTTATATTTCAAGGTTTACTTACGAGCTGTATGATACCATTTTAATTACATGTATCGCAAGATAAAGATACTTGCAAATGAAAAAACATGGGTGTATTATCATAGGGACGTATTAATGATTTTCATTTTCAGATCATGTTATTTTTCCCAATTACAATCAATCAGAGAATGAATTTGACTGCATTCTTTTGAGGAGGATTTATGGCAGTTAATATGAGAGAACGGTATGAGATGATACCGCTTACTGACCTTAAAGAGATGGCTAAGAACAGAAAGATCAAAGGTGTTTCTTCTATGAAGAAGGCTGATCTTGTTGAAGCTATGCTGATCAAGGACAGAGAGGACGAAAGAGAAGAGGCTATGGCCGCAAAAGCTGCGGTAGCTGCAAAGGCTGCAGCAAAAGCGGCAGCTGCAAAGACAGATGATGCGACAGGTGCTCAGCCGGCTCCCGCACATAAGGCGCCTCGTTCACAGGCTGCAAAGAATAATCAGGAACAGGTAGCTGCTCCCGCCCAGGTCCGTTCGCAGAAAAATGCTCAGGAAAATGAGGCAGGCGAAGAATCCTCAAAGGAACTCGACAGCGGAACGACTGTAAGAGGAATACTTGAAGTAATGCCGGATGGTTTCGGTTTCATCAGAAGTGATAATTATCTTCCCGGTGATAATGATATATATGTAGCACCGAGTCAGATCAGACGTTTTTCTCTTAAGACCGGTGATATACTTACCGGAAATACCAGGGTAAAGACACAGAATGAAAAGTTCCAGGCGCTGCTCTATGTGAGCTCGGTGAATGACCTTCCGCCTGATACAACAGCTGCAAGATATAATTTTGAAAATATGACTCCGATCTTCCCGGATGAGAAGATAAGGCTTGAGTGTCCCGGAGCTCCGGTATCCATGCGTATAATGGATCTGTTCTCTCCTATAGGAAAAGGACAGAGGGGACTTATAGTTTCACAGCCTAAGGCAGGAAAGACTACACTCCTTAAGGATGTGGCTAAGTCGATCAAGAGAGGAAATCCTGAGATACACATGATAATCCTCCTTATTGACGAGCGTCCCGAGGAAGTTACTGATATGAAGGAAACTGTAGGAGGTCCCGGTGTGGAGGTGATCTATTCCACATTCGATGAGACTGCCGAGCATCATAAGAGAGTTGCCGAGATGGTTATCGAGCGTGCAAGACGTCTTGTTGAATACAGGAAGGATGTGGTTATCCTTCTGGATTCCATCACAAGACTTACGAGAGCATATAACCAGGTTGTTCCGCCCAGTGGACGTACACTTTCAGGCGGTCTTGATCCTGCGGCACTTCATCCGCCCAAGAGATTCTTCGGTGCGGCCAGAAATATGAGAGAAGGCGGAAGCCTTACGATACTTGCAACTGCTCTTGTAGAGACAGGCAGCAAGATGGATGATGTAGTATACGAGGAATTCAAGGGAACCGGTAATATGGAACTGGTGCTCAACAGAAAACTTTCGGAGCGTCGTATATTCCCTGCCATCGATATACCGAAGTCGAGCACAAGACGCGAGGATCTGCTGCTCACACCCGAGGAGCAGGAGGCTATCACAAATATCAGACGTGCCGTTAACGGCATACATCCTGATGAGACTGTCGATAAGGTTATCGATATGTTTGCACGCACGAAGGACAATAAGGAACTCGTGAACATGATACAGAAGACCAGATTTTACTGATGGGACATGTGCTTGCAATATATATTACCCTGTGATAAAATCAATTCGCTGTCCTTTTAGACGGGCAGTTAACGATGGGAACGCGTATACAGGTGCAGAGACAGAGGTTTCATAAGACGGCTGTAAGACGTGCAACGGGATCTGTTAACAGATGAAATGAACATATCCCGAAGTTTTTGGAGGAAGAAATGAGAGAAGGAATCCATCCTGAGTACTATCAGGCAACAGTAACATGTAACTGCGGCAACACATTTGTCACAGGTTCAACAAAGCAGGAGATACACGTGGAAATATGTTCCAAGTGCCATCCCTTCTTCACAGGACAGCAGAAGGCTGTAAGTGCTAGAGGCCGTGTTGATAAGTTCAATAAGAAGTACGGTCTTAAGGAAAACTAGACCATAGTTAATCAGACAGGCAAGGTTGGAGCAGATACATGTATCTGTTTCAGCCTTGCTTTTCATTTAGGCAGATGAGGTAAAGAGGCTTGAGCAGGAAAAAGAGAAAAAATGTATATTCAGGCATCGGCGGACAGGCAGTACTTGAAGGCGTTATGATGCGCAATAAGAATATATATGCCGTAGCTGTAAGGCAGCCGGACGGATCAATCTCGGTTGAAAGCAGAAAACTCAAGGATAAGGGAAAGAATATTGCGGGAAAGATCCCGATCATCAGAGGAATAGTTTCCTTTGTGGATTCACTCTCGCTTGGAATGGACATACTTTCATATTCTGCTTCATTCTTTGAGGATGAGGAAGAGACGGCTTTTGACAGATTGCTTAAAAAGATATTCGGAAAGCATGCCGAGTCGGTTGTGATGGGCTTCACGGTGCTTTTATCCATAATCATAGCGGCTGCATTTTTTATGGTACTGCCATATGCGTTGTCAGCATTGCTGGAGAAATATGTGCAGAGCGAGTTCCTGGTGCTTGTCATAGAAGGTATACTGAGACTTTTGGTATTTCTTATTTATGTTTCGGCCATCACGCTTTCTAAGGATATAAAACGTCTTTATCAGTATCACGGAGCAGAGCATAAGTGCATCAACTGCATCGAGACGGGACGAGAACTTACGGTCAGAAATGTACGCAAGTCTTCGCGTTTTCATAAAAGATGCGGAACAAGCTTTATGCTGTTCATAGTCATGATAAGCATTATCCTCTGCTTCTTTATAAAGAGTGACAGCAGGCTTCTGATGATACTCTACAGACTGCTCATCATCCCGGTTGTGGCCGGTATATCATATGAGATACTCAGAGCATCCGGCACTCATGATAATTTTCTTCTTGATATCATTTCAGCTCCGGGCTTGCTGCTTCAGCGTATCACAACAAAAGAGCCTGATGATGAAATGATAGAAGTTGCGATCGCATCGGTTGAAGCGGTATTTAACTGGAGAAAGTTTGAAAAGAGACATTTCAGACGTACCCGCAAAAAGAAGAGAAGAGATGAGGGGGCGCAGGTTAATGAGATAAATGAGTCAGATATACTGTCAGCAGATGAACTTCCCGATGCTTCGGAAATGCCGGCAATGACATATGAAGAGCAGAGTGCTGTTTCCGAAGAAGAGATGGAAGCGGCTTATGAGGAAACAGAAAACTATGAGGATGAAGAAGGCGGTGTATCCGGTGATACAGAGGAGATAACCGTGCTTGATTATAAGGATGTTTCCTATGATACATATATGCTTCCCGTGATCAATGAAAGTGATCTGAAACGTCCTGAAGCTACTGACAGGGATAATAACGGGGATGAGGAATGATCTACGCTGAAGCGGTTGAACTGACCAGGAAGACTCTTGTCAAGGCGTCTTTTGACGAGGCTAAGCTTGAAGGCGAACTGATCGTTATGCATGTGTGTCGTACCGGAAGGAATGAACTCTTCCTTCATCCGGACAGGTTGATTTCCGATGAGGAGGAGGCTTTGATAAGAAGCCTTCTTAACAGGAGGCTTAAACATGAGCCGCTTTCACAGATAACCGGAAGCAAGGGGTTCATGGGTTTTGAGTTTAAAGTCAATGAACATGTACTGACTCCAAGACCGGATACGGAAACTCTTGTAAGTGAAGTGATAAATGACGGCTTAAGCAATATAAGCCTTTTAGATATGTGCACCGGATCCGGATGCATAGTCATAAGTCTAGTTAAGATGTTATCAGCAGTTCAGGCTTTTGCCTGTGATATTTCCGAAGAAGCACTTGAAGTGGCACGTCTTAATGCAAAGGAACTCGGAGCGGATGTTGATTTCATAAAGTCAGATCTGTATGAAAATATAACGGGACGTTTTGATGTCATAGTAAGCAATCCTCCGTATATAAGGACTTCAGAAATAGCAGAGCTTATGCCGGAAGTGCGTGATCATGAACCGCGTATCGCGCTGGACGGCGGGAGTGACGGTCTTGATCTTTACAGACGCATTGTAAGCGGAGCGGCAGATCATCTAAGCGCAAACGGAATGATCTATCTGGAGATAGGTTATGATGAGGCTCATGATGTGAGCCGACTGCTTGAGGAAAACGGATTTAAGGATATAAAAGTCATCCGTGATTATGCGGATAACGACAGGGTAGTTAAAGGCAGGTTGCAGTAATGTTTGATAAACTTGAAGCAATACTTCACAGATCAGAAGAAATAATAAATGAACTTTCGGAACCTTCTGCGGCAGGTGACAGTGCACGCCTTCAGAAACTTATGAAGGAACAGGGTGAGCTGGCTCCCATAGCAGATGCGTATAAGGAATACAAGAAGTGCAAGACTGATATGGATGATGCACTTGCGCTCCTTGAAGAGGAAAAGGATCCTGAGATGCGTTCCATGCTTAAGGAAGAGCATCAGGAGGCAAAGGAAAGACTTGAGGAGCTCGAAAAAAAGCTCCGCATCCTTTTGATACCAAAGGATCCCAATGACGGACGAAACGTTGTGGTGGAGATAAGGGCCGGCGCAGGCGGAGATGAAGCTGCGTTATTTGCTGCGGAACTTTACCGCATGTATGTCCATTATGCAGAGAGCAGAGGATGGAAAACTGAACTTGTTAATGCTGATGAGACAGGTATAGGCGGCATGAAGGAAGCTGAGTTTACGGTTTCCGGACAGGGCGCATATTCATCGCTTAAATATGAAAGCGGCGTGCACAGAGTGCAGAGAGTGCCTGAGACAGAGAGCGGCGGGCGTATACATACTTCAACTGCTACCGTTGCAGTGATGCCCGAAGCAGAAGAAGTCGATGTGCACATAGATGAAAAGGATATAAGGATAGATGTGATGAGAGCATCGGGAAACGGCGGACAGTGCGTTAATACGACAGATTCCGCGGTAAGACTTACACATTATCCTACAGGTATAGTAATATATTCACAGACGGAGAAGTCACAGCTTCAGAATAAGGATAAGGCATTTGCACTGCTCAGGGCAAAGCTTTACGATCTTGAATGTCAGAAGGCACACGATGCCGAGGCGGATCTCAGGAGAAGCCAGATAGGTACAGGTGACCGTTCCGAAAAAGTAAGGACTTATAATTTCCCCCAGGGAAGAGTAACGGATCACAGGATCAAGCTCACGCTCTACCGTATTGATTCGATCATGGATGGCGATCTGGACGAACTTATAGACAGTTTAAGAACTGCAGACCAGGCTGCAAAACTGGCCAAAATGGGTGAAGACTGATAATGAGGGATCGAAGTAAAAAAAAGAAAACATCTCAGATCATAGCAGATATCCTTACCGTGGTATCGATAGTATGTTTAGCGGGAGGAGGACTTATCCTTGCAAAGCACAGATATGATGCGTATGTGAGCAGCAATCAGAATGCCGCCCTCAGGGCAATGGTATCTGCAAGTCAAAGACAGGCAATGCAGGCTAAGGGTGGCGATAAAGATGCTGCGGCTTCGGTATCAGAGGATACTTTTGATCCTGAAGATATAGTTCCGGTGATCCTTCCCGAATATGAGACACTTTATGAGATGAACAATGACGTTGTAGGCTGGCTTCATATCGATGATACGGTCATTGATTATCCGGTGCTCCAGACTCCGGGCGATGAAGAGTTTTATCTTCATCATGATTTCTACGGAAAGAAAAATGCCAACGGCTGTCTTATAATGGATACCGATTCCAGGGCAGGAAAAGGTACTGCGGAATATTCTTATGCCGGCGGGGAGAAGCCTTCGGGAAACATAATCATTCATGGACATCATCTGATAGTGAAAGAAATGTTTGCCGACCTGGAGAAGTATGATAATAAGGAGTATGGTGAAGCACACAGCAGGATCTGTTTTGATTCCCTGTATGAGAAAAGAGAATACGAACTGATATCTGCTTTCTATTCAAAGGTGCTTAACAAAGGGCAGACAGGGTTCAGGTATTATGCATTCTTCAATGCTGATTCCGAACAGGAATTCAATGAGTTTTATAAGAATATAAAAGAACTGTCGATCTATGACACGGGTGTAACTGCCGAATACGGAGATGAATTTCTGACACTTTCAACCTGTGCTTATCATACAAACAACGGAAGATTTGTGGTCATAGCGAAGCGCGTAAAATGAGCCTACAGACGTGAAAGCGGGATCCCGTAAGGGTTCAGCGCGTCACGATGGCTCTTTTTTATTATTGACCGGTATTCTATGGGTGTGCATCCGAGATGACTTCTGAATACCTTGTTGAAATAACTTGCGGATGAGAAACCAACATATGATGAAAGCTTCTGCATGGTATCGGTATTTTTTTCCTGACGCTGAAGCCTTCTGGCAGCTTCATAGATCCTTCTGTGGAGCAGACAGTCAAACGGTGTCATTCCCGTGCAGCGTTTAAAGGTTCTGCAGCATTCGCTCTTGCTTACGTGTATGCTTCCTGCAATATCCTCAAGCGTAAGTTTTTTTCTGAAATTCTTGCTGATGTAATTGAGGCACAGACTGACTCTTGCTTCATCCATAAGATTCTGATTCACTCTTTCTGTGGTGGAACTGTCCATGCTGCTTTTTTCCAGCAGATGCATCCATAAAGCACAGAGCAGACCTTTTGTTTTCAACTCATAGCCGTATGCCCTGTCGAGGTTTATCTCAAGTATCTCATTTATGCATTCGAGTCCGTGTCTTCCGTATTCTTCACTGGATCTGAGTATGATGTGGGACAGGGAACTGTCACCCATGATAGGCGTGAGGTATTTGACTGCAAGGAAAGATGTATCATTATCGAAAAGATAAGATGGATGGAACAGTATTGAAAGAAGTATGCAGGGGTTCTTTTCGTCAGTGTTTGTGATCGAATGGATACGTCCGGAATTGAGCCATACAGCCTCGCCCTCGGATAGGGTAAATGATTCACCGCCGGCAAGGAAAGAAGCGCTGCCCTCACGCATGAGACAGATCTCCATTTCTTCGTGCGTATTGGGCAGAACGCAGTTCAGATACATTCTGTGCAGATCCACATAATATACGCCTACGGGATAATCCGTGCTTGTATGTTCAAAGTATTCTCCGCGTTCCTGTTTCATTGCTCTCCAGATTATATCGTATATGTCATTTCTGACTTTATCCTCAGCTTGTATATTATAACACCAATGCTGTAAAATCCTTATCATGAGTTTTGTATCATTTGCATTTTTAATACTGTTCCTGCCGACAGTGCTTCTCCTTTATTTCTATATGAGAAAAAAGGAAAAACACGGTGCAGCAAAAGCGGTGCTTGCGGTCTCCTCTGCATTTTTTTATGCATTTTACGGACTGCAGCCTTTTGTGATACTTTGTGCTGTGTTGCTGACAGATTGGGGCTTCACGCTTGCATTAAGGAAAACAAAGGATGATAAAACAAAAAAAGGTCTCCTCGCATCGGGTATCATTCTGAATGTTCTTCTGCTCATGTATTTCAAATATTCAGGTTTCTTCGCAGATAACATTGCTGCGCTTCTTGGTACAGCAAAGCTGTCAGGCTTTGACCGCATAATAGCTCCTGCAGGGATAAGCTACTATACTTTCAGTCAGATAGCATGGCTTGTCGATTCTTTTAAAGGTGAGACAGTTAAGTACACTTTTACGGATTATGCCGTATCGGTATTGTTTTTCCCTAAGATCGGAATGGGCCCTATCATGCTGCATGGTGAGCTGCTGCCTCAGCTTGATGATAAAAAAAAGTTCAGACCTGATGCAGAAGCCATAGGAAAAGGTCTTATATTCATCGCTGTAGGACTTGCGAAGAAGACTATACTTGAGCCTCTTTTTGCGGGGGCTGCTGATTTCGGGTTTGACAGTGAAGCTGTATCAATGCTTTCGGTATCGGAAGCATGGCTTTGCTCTGCCGCTTATACAATACAGCTCTATCTTGATTTTTCGGGCTATTGTGACATGGCTTACGGAATTTCTGAAATGTTCAATATAGAACTGGTAAAGAATTTTGATATGCCATACAAAGCCGTATCGATAAATGATTTCTGGAAAAGGTGGCATATATCTTTAACGGCGTTCCTTAGAAAGTATATTTATTTTCCTCTTGGAGGCAGCAGGAAAGGGAGCTTAAAGACTTGCCTGAATATTATGATCATATTTATCATAAGCGGGTTCTGGCATGGCGCTGACTGGACGTTTATCCTGTGGGGTGCTATTCACGGTCTTGTTATGGTTATTGAGAGAATGGCAGGGGAGAAGCTTACAAAGATCCCTGCGATCATAAGAAGGGCGGTTACATTGTTTATAGTCAATGCCGGATGGGTGCTTTTCAGATCGGACTCTGTAAGCGGAGCTCTTGTTATGCTGAAGCGTATGTTTGTTCCGGCTCCCGGCACATCGGTGTTTGCACTGTCACCGCAATTCTACGCATCATTTGGAATGGATTCGCTGTATTTCATATCAGCACATCTGAATATTGCGGTCTTCATTCCTTTCGTAGCAGTGGCCCTTACGACAGCGGTTGTAAAAAAAGATATTTACTCTATAGATTTAAAACCCGGGAAACTCACGGCATTGTTGACTGCATTGCTGCTTGCTTTCTCTGTGTTTGCCACGGGTAATGTGACGCCATTTATTTATTCGGGATTTTGATTTATGGGATCAGATATCAGATCAAAAAATAAAAAAAACGAAGCTGCGGATCCGTCAGGCTGGAAGTCGTTTATTATCACGACACTTGTTCTGACTTTAGTATTTATCTGTCTTGCGGCAGGGATGACTATAGCGGTGGATCCGTTCTTCCATTATCATGCTCCTCTTAAAGGTATCTCATATATACTGAAGGATGAGAGATACCAGAATGATGGTATAGCCAGGAATTATGAATATGATGCTCTTATCACCGGAAGCTCAATGAGTGAGAATTTCAGGACGTCGCTTGCCGACAGTCTCTTTGGAGTAAAGTCGGTGAAGACTGCTTTTGCAGGAGGATATCATAAGGAGACGGGTGATATGGTGGAGAGAGCTGTATCCTACAATCCTGATCTTAAGCTTGTGATAAGGTCACTTGATCAGGGCTTTGCATGGATGGATCCCGATGAGCCAAGTCCCGGAGCGCCGGAAGCTTCATTCCTTAGCAATGATGATCTTCTGGATGATAAGGATTATATTTTTAATAAAAGTGTTCTTTTCGGATATCTTCCCGAGATTGCCGTAAGGACTGCGAAGGGCGTGCCTTCGGACAATTTTGATCTGTATGGAAACTATGCAGGGGATCATCCCTGCGGAAAAGAGCATGTGATAGCTGATATGGGACCGCTTTATCATCTTGAAGGAACCTATCCTCTTACAGATGAAGAAGAGAAGATACTCAGGGAAAATATGGAGAAGAATTTTCTAAAGACTCCTTCCGAACATCCGGAAATACAGTTTTATTAT
Source organism: Lachnospiraceae bacterium NK4A179 (assembly GCA_000421045.1). GTDB lineage: Bacteria > Bacillota > Clostridia > Lachnospirales > Lachnospiraceae > NK4A136. Next base: position 48,418 of record ATWC01000014.1, on the reverse strand, counting down.
TTTTTCCCACCGTACAGTGCGGCAAACTGGTATAAGATATATATATGCGCGGGAAGGTATGATGCATATATAAAAACGATGCGCATAATGACAGAGATGTGCAATGAATATGACAATGTACATGTCTTTTGTTTCTTTGATGAGACCGATATGGTGACGGATCTGGATAATTATTCTGATGTGAGTCACTACAGCTTGGCAATAAGCGATATGCTCCTTTCCGAGATGGCTGTGGGCAGCCATGAACTTACAAAAGAGAACAGGGATGCATACTGGGATCAGGTTGAGGATTTTTACGAAAACTACGACTATAAGACACTGCTTGGAGACAAATGATGACAAAAGTAAAACTTTGCGGACTCAGGACGGTTGAGGATATACTCTGTGTGAATGAAGTGAAGGCTGATATTGCAGGAGTGATATTTACCGAGAGATTTAAAAGACATGTGGATGAGGATACCGCACGTAAAATGAAGGCGGCACTCTCGCCTGACATTCCTCTTACGGGTGTGTTTGTTGATGAACCTGTATCAAGAATAGAGAGGCTTGTACGGGATGGGGTGATCGACTATGCACAGCTTCATGGTTCAGAGGACAATGCATTTATCAAAGAGCTCAGAATGAGATGTTCCGGGTTCAAAGGCTTTAAGATAATAAAAGCATTTCAGATAAAAAGTGTTTCTGATCTTGATGCAGCCGGTTTGTCAGAAGCTGATATGGTGCTTCTTGACGGCGGTACAGGAGAAGGCAGGGCCTTTGACAGGACACTTATAAAGGACTTTGGCAGAGATTATATCCTTGCCGGCGGCCTTGCCCCGGACAATGTGGCGGAAGCTGTAAGAGAGTTTCATCCTGCAGCTGTGGATGTCAGTTCGGGAACAGAGACGGACGGAAAAAAGGATCCGGAAAAAATTAAACGTTTTGTGATGAATGTCAGATCAGCTGACAGCGTTAAAGAGTGATATGAATCCGGCGACGATCATGAATGAGAAGACAGGAATGAGAATAGTTCCTGTCTTTTTTTTGTAGGAGGAACCTTCGTAATACTCTGAAGCAAGACAGACGCATGCAACGATGACTGCAAAATCCATTACTGCTGCTGTGCGCTCGCCGGAAGCATATATAGAAGGAACAAAACCTATGATCATTCTTGATAAAAATCCTCCGGCAAACAGTCCGGTACATATGATCCTGTCAAATCCGTCATCAAGTGCGATCAACAGTCCAAAGAAGAAAAGAGTTGCGCTTCCGGTAAGGAGCATATATTTTGCAAATACCCTGAAACCATAATTGGGAGGGAAAAACAGACCGCAGGGGGGCACAGGTGAGTAATGAGGAAGTGACGGAATATATATGAGCAGTCCTGCTGCTGCAGACAGTATGAGCAGAACAGACAGTATCCTTACAAAAGCTGACTTGTATTTTCTGAATATCATCATTGCGATAAGAATACAGCAGACAATATAAAAAGGCCGTCCGCTTTCGGTAAGCAGGAAGCAGGCACTCTCAAGTCCGAGCTCTGCTTTGTTCAGGATATTAAAGCGCATGAATTCCGGGAAGAGTGCTGCTTCTTCACTCATACGTTCGCTGTTGGCAGGCGTCATGAATGTGAATGCTGCGCTTGCAATACAGAGGATCATCATGATCACAGGGTAGAGTGCATATCTGCCATCGCGTTTTTTCAGATAGATCATTATGAAGAAGGCGCAGATAAATTCGGGAATAAGTATCTGTTCACTGTTTGCCGAATAGATGATAGCAGGGATGAAAAGAGCATACATATACGGTTTGAGATACTGCTTATCTGCCAGAAGTTTAAAAGGGATGAATGAAACAAGGGCCAAGCAGATCGGAGCAAAATATGCGGACATTGTCGTTATCCATCCGGCTGATGAAAGTATGGAAAAACTGTAGAGCATCACACAGGCACATATTGAGAGAGCACAGATCAGACGGTTGCTGCCGGGAAAGAGGATCTTAAGTGAGATAAAAAGCAGATAAAGATCAAGCCCCATAAATGCAGCCCATATGATCTTGGGCCCGGCAGCAAAGAATACAGCCGGGATTATTATCAGTATCCTCGAATCATTTGCCGTAGCCCCTGTGTAGAAGGATAGCGCGTAATCCAGGATGTCTCCTAAGCTGCTGCTGCCGGATAGCATGGCATGACGCACTTCGTCATCGACTATGAGAGGAACTCGCGAAAGAATGAAAGCAAACAGTAAGCCTGCAATGGCAAATATCAGATGATCATATTTTTTGAGAAGAATTTTCATAATAGTGTATCCGTAAGTCTAACCAGAGTTTTTTCGTGATCGCCGCTCAGATAAAAGCAGCCATATATCTCATAATCCCTGTTTTCGGGATCGAGGAATGATGCGGGACAGGAGGCTCTAAGGCCGCATGCTCTCACCGGGTCACCCAGCCCGGCTTTTTCGTGAATTGCATCTGCAGATGTATTCTCTGTAGGCAGCATATAAAAACTTCCGTCTGAAAGATCCTTAAGGGCAAGACTGCCGCTCACTTCGGTAAAGGGAATGTTGTTGAAGACCGCTGCCGCATCGATATATATCGTGCGTGTTTCAAGGTCAAAAGCGCAAATATTCATGGCACAAGCGAAGTCTTCTTCCGAAAAAACTCCTGTCATGTCTTTAAAATCTGATAGAGATGATTTTTTGATCGATGATGAATTGTGACTGAAGATCAACCCTGCTGCAGCCAAAAGTGCAAGGCAGAGAAAAAATGCTGATGCTAAAATCCTGTTAGGTTTCATGTTCTTGTTTGTTTTTACTATAGGGACCGTGATGTTTTTATTATATCAGAAATGTGATAATATGTGCGTTATGATGATTGTGTCGAAAGGGACACATTTGGAGGAAAAATGGACAGAAAACTGCTGGAAAGCATTGAGAATGACAGTGTATATGCAATAATCCCTGCCAGATCGGGAAGTAAGGGTGTTAAAAACAAGAATATAAGGTGTCTTAAGGGCTATCCGATGCTTGCGTATTCGATAGCTGCGGCAAAACTCACATCAGGGGTGTCGCGCATTATCGTAAGCACGGATTCTGAATCTTATGCCAAGATCGCAAAGTATTACGGAGCAGAGGTGCCTTTTTTAAGACCTGCTCAGTTTGCCGGTGACAAGTCGGCAGATATAGAGTTTATGGAGCATGCAATAGGATGGCTTTATGAAAATGAAAAGAAGCTCCCTGAATTTTTTCTTCATCTCAGACCTACGTATCCGTTCAGAAAGCCAGAGCTTGTGAGCAAAGCCGTTGAACTTATGAAGAACGATGATACCGCGACCAGTCTCCGTTCTGCTCATCTTGCATCAAACACTCCCTATAAGTGGTTTGCTCTTAAAGATGATGGATATTTCAAGCCTATAAAGGAAGGCATAACCCTTGATGATGCGAACAACCCCAGACAATCCTTTGAGGATGTATATATCCCTGACGGATATGCGGATGTTCTGCGTACTTCATATATAATTGAGAATGATCTGATGCACGGGGACAGGATGATAGGTTATGAAGTTCCCGGCGGAGTGGATGTGGATGCCGCAAAGGATATTGAATTCCTTGAGTATTTTGCAATGGATCACAGGAATGAACTGATGGATTATCTTGAGGCAAATTACAAGACTTTGGAAGAGGCGGGCTTATGAAGATTCTGATGGTTGGCCTCGGAAGCATAGGTCAGAGACATTTAAGAAATATTAAACGACTGTTCGGCGAAGAAGCGGAAATACTTGCCTATCGTGTAAGACGACTTTCCAGGACCTTCTCCGATGATATGCAGATCAGGGATGGTGTCGATCTTGAAAAGGAGTTTGGGATAAAGGTTTATGATGATCTTGATAAGGCTCTTTCAGAAAAGCCTGATGCGGTATTTGTAACGAACATCACATCAAAGCATACCGAGACTGCGCTGAAAGCTGCGCAGAGCGGCGTTGCAGTTTTCCTTGAGAAGCCTGTATCGGACTGTACGGATGGACTTAAGGAACTGAAGCGTATTGTTGATGAAAAAGGTACCGTTCTTTATATGGGTTATCAGAACCGCTTCCATCCGTGTATTTCAGATGTAAGATCTGTGCTGGGGGATGAAAGACTTGGAAAAGTAATAAGCGTTGATAACGAATTTTCCGAGCGTCTTACTACCATGCACAGATATGAGGATTATAAAGATACTTATATGGCAAGGAAGGATATGGGAGGCGGACCCGTGCTCAATCTGCAGATACACTGTCTTGATTATCTGCAACTTCTGTTTGGCACACCTGTTGATGTATATTCGGTATGCAGCACATTAAGCGGGCTTTCAGTTGATGTGGAAGATACAGCAGGATCGCTTTATCGTTTTAAGGAAAATGACGGCAGGATGATCACTGTATATTCTCATACGGATTTTCTGCAGTTTCCTCCTGTGCACAGGCTGAAGGTTGTCTGTGAGAAAGGAAGGATAGAAGCAGATTTCAATGCTGCGGTAACAAATATATATGCGGGTGATGAGCCGGTGCAGACGATCACGCATGAAGGTTTTGTGCGCAATGATATGTTCATTGAGGAACTCAGGGAATTTGCGGAATGCATAAAGGAAAAGAAGACGCCTTCTTCATCGCTTGATGCGGGGATAACCGGACTTAAGATGGCACTTGCCGCAAAAAAATCATCAGCCGAAAACAGAGCTGTAAGAATAGAGGAGATTGAACTGTCATGATAATGGATAAGTATACCAGGAGATTTGATATAAGCGGCAGAGTCTGCATAGTGACCGGCGGTGGCGGTCTTATTGGTTTAAAGCATGCCGAAGCCATTACAGAGGGCGGCGGTATTCCGGTACTGCTTGATATAATTCAGGCGGGAATGGACAGGAATATAAAAACACTTAAGGAAGAGTATGGTGATGATATAAAGTATGAGACAATAGTTACTGATATCACAGATAGAGATGCTCTTTCCAAAGTCCGTGATGAGCTTTTGGAAAAATACGGACATATAGATGTGCTTATAAACAATGCTGCCAATAACCCTAAGGTGGAAGGTGGCTCCAAGAATCTGGGAGCGATGCGCTTTACCAATTTCCCTGTTGATATATGGAATCAGGATCTGGCTGTTGGACTTACGGGAGCCATGCTCTGTGCGCAGGTCTTCGGAGAAGTTATGGAGAAGCAAAAGAAAGGTGTTGTACTTAATATCTCATCCGACTATGGTCTTATTGCTCCCGATCAGCGTATTTACAGAAAAGAAGGTCTGCCTGAAGAGCAGCAGACGGTAAAACCTGTTTCGTATTCCGTTGTGAAGCATGGCATCATTGGCCTTACAAAGTATCTGGCGATTTACTGGGCTGAAAAAGGGATAAGGGTCAATACGCTCTGCCCGGCAAGCCTGTCAAACGGACAGGATGAAGAATTCGTAAACAAGATAAGCAATCTTATACCGCTCGGAAGGATGAGCGATCCGGATGAATATGTATGCACTATTCTTTATATGATCTCGGATGCTGCAACATATATGACAGGATCAACAGTTGTCTGTGATGGTGGAAGGACCAGTTGGTGATCAATGTATAACCATGTTCTGCAGAATTTGATACAGTTAAATTTTCTGCCGCTTGTTTCGCTGCTGTTTCTTTTTGTGTTCATTGTGGTGAATGACAGGTTTGAGCATGAACTGAGCAGGAAATTCTGGCCTATGCTTCTGCTCCTGCTTATACTTGTATTATTCGATAATATCGATTACTACCTGTTTGACAGGATGTCGACAGGCATGCTTCATGTCTTCACGGCCTTTGTGGGTTACAATCTGAGGATACTCATATTGCTTTCGCTTGTACTGGTCGTGATGCGCGATATGAGCTTCAATCGCAAGATGATCGTGCATATTCCTGCGGTAGTGAATCTGCTGATCACTTCGCTTGCCTTCTTTACAAAACTTGTTTATTGGTATGGGGAAGACGGTTCTGTCAGGCGCGGACCGCTTGCCTTTACACCGCATATCGTGATGCTTATTTATCTCGGCTTCTGCCTTGTGCTTGCGATACGCTATATCATGCGCGGCAGGCAGGAAGAGGGCATTATAGTGATAATAGAGGTGTTGCTCTGCCTCCTGGGTACAGGCGTGGAACTGATCTATGCCCTTCGTGGGATACTGATCGGCGTCATTTCACTGAATATCACTTTCTATTACCTGTATATTCATATCAGTTATTTCAAGATGGACGTGCTTACAGGGGCATTTAACCGTACAAGCTTTTTTGCGGATGCCACGAAGAGTGACAATTCCATATCAGCTGTTTACAGTATCGACCTGAATAACTTAAAGACTATAAATGATACCATGGGCCATCAGGCCGGAGATGAGGCTATAAAGACCATCGCCAATAAGATAAGCGATGTGCTTCCGGCTCACTGTTCGCTGTACAGAGTCGGAGGTGATGAGTTTTGCGTGCTGTGCATGACGGGATCAAAAAATGTGCTCAATTTATTCTCGCAAAGGCTGAAGGATTGTCAGCTTACGGGAAAGTATACCTTTGCATTCGGCATGCATGAGTGGAAGGATGATTTCAAGACAACATATGCATTGGCGGATAAGGCCATGTATGCGGATAAGGCAAGGATAAAAGATATGCTAAAGAAAAAAGAGGGAAACAGTTGAAATCATTTTTGTAATCTGATAATATACATTATGTAGGGGTATTGTTCATGGCTGGGGCAACAGTCAGAACTGTTTGGGTTACAAAAAGAAAATTACATACACTTCAAAGGTACAACCGGAGTGATCCGGCGTCACAAAGCTAAAGGGACTTATTTTTAAGCCAGCCAGTTGCAGATTATTAGGACATTTTTGTGACGGTATCTCTTCGCAGGAATGTTTTTTCTTTTGTGTAAAAAGCAGGAGGAAAGAGCATATTATGGCAGGAAGCATAAGAAAACTGATCATAATAATGTTACAGGGGCTTTTAGTGGCCTGCATTGCTTTCTGCGCGCTTTCTTCAAAGTCTATGGCGGCCGGAGAAAGCGGTCTCCAGTTCGTTCCTGTTCAGGATGGATATTATGCTCTTGCCGGTACAGAGTCACAGGATGTTGACACGTCCTACAGGCTGGGGCTGGCCCAGATAGACGCTGTGTATAAGGAAGCCGGCGGACTCTCATATATCGATGTAAAATTCCTCAAGAAAAACGGCATATATACAATGGTCCTTTCCGCAGCTGATGTTAAGACTCTTCAGAGCATGCATGCACAGACGGAAAGCTGGCTTGCCCTTAATATGAAGAATATAGTTCCACAGGGGACTTCAAAGAGTGTTGCGATAAAGCTTACGGCTGACTGGGTTGCAGATCGAATGACCTATGATCATCGCTCAATGATAGACAGGAATACGCTAATTTCTTATCAAAATGCAATGAGCTGTTTCACGACCGGTAAGGGAGTATGTACGACTTATGCAACAGCGTTTGATTCCATGATAAGCTTTCTTCCGATCGATCCTACTACCGGATGTGTTGATTATACATGCATCGCACCGATGCATATTCCCACTATGCTTGTAACAAATGATGTTCATGCCTGGTCTGCTATTCAGGAGGCTGACGGGTGGCATCTTTATGATGTGTGCTATTACGATAACGATAACAAAGCTAAGCAGAAACAATATCTGAATATGTCAAAGGCTACTGCTTCTGACGGGTATCATTCAAACATACAGACTTCTATCAAAGGCATCGTTTATTCAAAGTGATGTTTTAAGTCCGCTGCTGTATTTAATTATCAGTTTTTCGACTGACAGATTTGGATCTGCCAGTCCTTTTGTTATATTCTCTCTTGTATCGGCACATTCGTTGATAAAACTTTTAATTTCCCTTTCCGTGTAATGCGATGCTGCAGCAACACGTTTGCCTACGGCAAATGGCTTGTAGCCGAGTTTCTTTCCCATGGCTTCATTATTCATGCCTTTTTTCAACATGCCTTTGATCATAAGTAGCACATTGAACTGATGATAGAGCATTGTTATCACACCTATCATGTTGGAGCCCAGACGGATCATATCGTAATAGGCATCCAGAGCCTTGCGCCCGTCACGTTCAGACATGGCATTGGCAAGCGCGAAGCTGTCTTCCTCCGTGCGGTCGCTTACAACATATTCCACATCCTGCATAGTTATCTCGGTCCTTTCGCCGGTGTAGGCTATGAGTTTTTCCAGCTCATGGCTTATGAATTCCATATCTATGCCGGTTTTTTCGATGAGGCGCTCATATGTTGACGGACGTATCTGCTTATTATTCTTTTTTAATATCGTAAGAATAGGTATCTTCAGATTTTCGGCACTGCGCTCATACTCCGCTATACGTCCTTCTTTAGCAAAGAACTTTGAAAGCCCGAGTCTTTTGTCCACTTCGTTTTCGGTAAAGATGAAAGCGGTTGTTTCAGGAGCGGTTTTTATATATTCAGTGAATTCTTCGTTTGCTTTTTTAAAGAAACCGGATGCGTTGACAAATATAAGACGTTTGTCCGCGAAGAAGGGGAGAGTGTCACCTGCCTGTATCAAAGCCTCGGTTAACTCTTTTCCTTTTGTGAAGCGGCCGTCGAAAGAAACATAGTTCATCTCGGGCATTTCCGGCATGAGGGCCTTTTTGAGCCTTCCTGCAGCCATGTCCCTTAAGTAGGTCTCATCTCCTGTAAGCAGATAAAAACGCTTAAAATGTCCGCTTTTAAGATCATCTGTTATCAGATCAGGTGTATCGTTTTGTTCTTTCCTGTAAGCCATAATGCAGATTTTATCATTACATTATGTACAAAACAAGGTATAGCACTAACGTTGAACAATAAGACTATATCTTGTATAATATTCCCCGTATGGCCAGAAATATTAGAGATTATAAAGATATCATAGATCTGGATGCTCCGGTAAGCAGCAAATACCCTCGCATGAGTGAAACGCAGAGAGCAGCGCAGTTTGCGCCCTTTGATGCACTTTCGGGGATAGATCGTGTTGCCGAAGAAGGGGAGGCCCATGCTCTTGAAAGAAGGACAGGGGAATTTACCAGAAGAAAGGATGAAGATGCGTAAGGATCCAAGGCCGTTTGAAAAGTATCATCATTTCAAAGGGCATGATTATCAGATTATAACTCTCGCAAAGGATGCTTCTGACGGGCATATGATCGTTGTTTATCAGGGGCTTTATCCTCCTTATCAGATGTTCGCAAGAGACTTGGATGAGTTTATGAGCGATGTTGACAGGAGAAAGTATCCCGACGCCGTTCAGAGAGAACGTTTTGCACTCATAAGGAGAGACGGGGAAGTGGCTTCAACCGCTCCTTCCGTAAATACCGATCATTCAACGGTATCTCCTGTTGTACGTGATGAACAGCCTGTGATCACACAGGTCAGACCGTCTTCCCGTCCGGAGTCTTCAGTTCAGGCTTTGGGTACCGAAAACAATGAGCAGACAATTAAAAGTGATGATGCTTCTCAAAACGGTTCAGGTATCAATCCTTCACTGCTCCGTTTTCTGGATGCCGACTCGGTTAATGATAAGCTCAAAGTACTTTACGAGATCAGACAGGAACTTACTCCCGAGATACTTACACCCATGGAATTATCTATTGGAATGGAACCGTCAGATGCTTCGGTTGAAGAAAGGGCTGCATTTATAAAAAAGACCCTGCTTACAAGACAGCAGTTTGAAAAAGACAGACTCAGATAAAAGGGAGAATCATTTTTTATGAAGATTTCTGATATATATAAAGACGGACATCCTACACTTTCTTTTGAAGTATTTCCGCCCAAAACCATAGATGTATATGACAGTGTTGTAAAGGCAACCAATGAGGTGGCTGCTCTTAAGCCTGATTTTATGAGCGTTACATACGGCGCCGCAGGCAGTACCAGAAAATACACTACTGATATCGCAGCCAATATCGAAAAGAGCGGAGTAACAGCACTTGCTCATCTGACTTGTGTTAATGCATCTGAAGAGAAGATCAAAGATCAGGTTGAGAGTTTGAAAGCATCAGGCGTTGAGAACATACTTGCACTCAGAGGGGATCTTCCGGAAGGTGTTGTAAGCACTGATGAATGGATATACAGACATGCAAGCGAGCTTATTCCTGTCATCAAGAAGTACGGTGATTTCTGCATCGGCTGTGCATGTTATCCCGAGGGACATCCCGAATCAGAGGATCTGAAGGCTGATATAGAGGGCATAAAGAGAAAGCAGGAAGCCGGATGTGAATTTCTCACGACACAGATGTTTTTTGATAATTCGCTGTTCTTTAACTATATGTATCGTTTAAGGGAAGCCGGAGTCACACTGCCCGTTACTGCCGGCATTATGCCTGTAACCAGAGCAAAACAAATGGAAAGGATAATCAAGCTCTCTCAGGCGTTCATTCCAAGAAGATATGTTGCTATCCTGGATCGTTACGGACATGATCCGGAGGCTCTTAAGCAGGCAGCGATAGCCTATGCCACAGATCAGATCATAGATCTGCTTGCAAATGGTATTGAACATATTCATATCTATACAATGAACAAGGCAGATGTGGCTGCGACACTTCAGCACAATCTGTCATCAATAATCCCTTCCTGCAGTGGAAAATGATGAATCCTATACAGCGTTTTTCAATCAGCGGCAGTGATCTTAAGATCCCTGTCAGGGAAGTTACAAAGTATCTTGGATATGGAAAACAGATCCCTGTAGATGATAGCCTTTCTCTTGTTAATAAGGCTATTGATAAAGTGCGTGAAGTTTCAGAAGGAAAGGGCTGCTATTCTGTTTTCGAGATAAAGGCTGATACTGCTACCGGGATTGTCAGTTTTCCCTATGGAGAGACAGAAAGCCATATACTTGCCAGGCATCTTGACGGATGCAGTGAGGCATATCTTATGGCAGTCACGATAGGGGCCGGATTTGACCGTCTGCTGCAGCGCACAAGACGTATCTCCATGTCGGAAACAGCCGTGCTTCAGGCAGCCGGAGCGGCAGCCGTGGAAGAGGTCTGCAATATCCTCAATTCAAAACTTGAGGAGGAGACTGAGAAGAAGGGGCTTCACCTCAGATTACGATACAGTCCCGGTTATGGAGATTTTGCGCTTGAGAATCAGAGGGGATTTTTCAGACTTCTCGACCCTGCCAAAAATGCCGGGATCACTCTTATGGATACATTGATCATGGCTCCCGAAAAATCCGTTACAGCCGTAATAGGCATATCGGAAAGTGAGGGCGCCGGGGAATATGAAACAGATTGTTAAAACACGGTTTGATATAACGCTGATTTACATAATATTTTTACACATAAAATAATTAAATCGAGATTTAATCCATCAAATAGACGGATTTATGATACATAAATCAGCAAATGCAAGATGATCAGTCATAATATTTTTGTTATGTGAACGGAATTTGAAGAAATGAAAGAAAAAATCGACAAACTTAACGCAAAGCTTAAAAGTGGATTTACCTTTTTTGAGGGCGGATGTGGTACCATTCTTCAGGCAGCAGGCCTTGCTCCCGGAGAACTTCCTGAGGAATGGAACATTTCTCATCCCGAAGTGATACAGAAAATGCACTCGGATTATATTAAGGCAGGGGCAGATATCCTCAAGTCAAATACCTTTGGTGCAAATTACCTTAAGTTTCTGAGAGAGGATGAAGCAGAGGGAAGAAAAGTTATAGGTACTCACCGTCTTAATGAAGTGATCAATGCCGCTTTTGAAAATGCGAGGGCGGCAATAAAGAATTCCGGAAGAGATGATGTGTTCCTTTCATTGGATATAGGACCGCTCGGTCATCTTTTAAAGCCTCTGGGTGACCTCTCTTTTGATGAAGCCTATGATGTGTATAAGGAAACAGTCAGAGTGGGCTGCGAAGCCGGAGCTGATCTGATCCTTGTAGAGACAATGACTGATATATATGAAGCCAAAGCTGCCGTGCTTGCCGCAAAGGAAAGCGGCCTGCCCGTGATACTGACTACGGCTTTTGATGAGACTCATAAGCTCCTTACCGGAGCAGATCCCAAGACAGTAGTTGCCGTTGCCGAAGGCTTAGGTGTCGATGCGATCGGAGTTAATTGCTCGCTCGGGCCTGATATGATGATGGAGATAGTTGATGAGCTGGTGAAATATGCATCGGTTCCTGTTGTTGTATCTCCAAATGCCGGTCTTCCGAGGACCGAGAACGGCAAGACAGTATTTGACGTGACTCCGGATGATTTTACGGCATCGATGATTAAGATCGCGGAGAAAGGCGCACGTGTGCTCGGGGGATGCTGCGGTACAACGCCTGCGCATATCGGAGAGATGGTCAGAGAGGTAAGCAAACTTACTCCGGTTCCTTTGAGTGAAAAAGAATATTCGCTTATCACATCTTATTCTCATTCTGTTGAGTTTGGAAATGCACCGGTGCTTATCGGTGAACGCATTAATCCCACGGGAAAGAAGCGTTTCAAGGAAGCTCTGCGTGCTCATGATATGGATCATATCATTCAGGTAGGGCTTGATGAACAGGAAAAAGGCGCCATGGTCCTGGATGTGAATGTGGGACTTCCTGAAATAGATGAACCGGCAATGATGGTAGAGACGGTTATGGAGCTTCAGGCTGTTACGGACCTTCCTCTTCAGATAGATACGACCGATGCGGTTGCGATGGAGCAGGCACTCCGTATCTATAACGGAAAGGCTATGATCAATTCCGTAAACGGCAAGGAAGAGATAATGAATATGGTATTTCCGCTTGCAAAGAAATACGGCGGATTTATCGTTGCGCTTACGATAGATGAAGAAGGCATTCCGAAAGATGCACGCGGACGTGTACGCATCGCCGAGAAGATTTATAAGAAGGCTGCGGAATATGGTATTAAAAAGAAGGATATCATAATCGATCCTCTTGCGATGAGTATTTCGGCTGAGCCTGATTCTGCAAAAGTAACGCTTGATGCTTTGAGACTTATCAGAGATGAGCTGCACGGTCTCACGAGCCTTGGCGTATCAAATATTTCTTTTGGTCTTCCGGAGCGAGATCTTGTTAATTCAGTATTTTTTACGCAGGCTATGCACAACGGACTGAAGGCAGCGATCATGAATCCGGCTTCCATCGAGATGATGAAAGCATATTATGGATTCTGCGCTCTTAATATGTATGATGCAAATTGCACGGATTACATAGCTTTTGCGGGAAGATACAGGGAAGAAATGGCTGCAATGCAGCCTGCGGAAGCCGGAAAAGCTGCACAGCCCGTAAAAAAAACTGATCTGTATTCTGATATTAAGGATGAAGCAAGGCTTCCCCTTGTGGAAGCGATAGTAAAGGGGATAAAGGACAGAGCTGCAGCCATCACAAAGCAGAGTCTTGATGAAGGTGTCGAGTCGATGGATCTGATAGACGGTGCTCTTATTCCTGCCCTTGATATAGTAGGAAAAGGATTTGAGAAAAGGACAATGTTCCTTCCGCAGCTCCTTATGAGTGCAGAAGCGGCGTCATCATCATTTGCGGTCATACGTGAGGTGATGAGAGAAAAAGGCGCAGGCGGCGAACCAAAGGGCCGCATAGTGCTTGCAACGGTAAAGGGCGATATCCATGATATAGGAAAAAACATAGTCAAGGTGCTGCTTGAGAATTACGGCTATGATGTGATAGACCTTGGCAAGGATGTTCCGCCGGAGGAAGTGGTAAAGACTGTAAAGGAACAGGGAATCAGGCTTGTCGGGCTTTCGGCGCTTATGACAACAACGGTGCCTTCGATGGAAGAGACGATAAAGCAGCTTAGGCGTGAATGTCCCGGAACACTGGTCACCGTGGGTGGAGCGGTGATGACTCCCGAATATGCAAAGATGATAGATGCCGATAATTATTCGCGTGATGCGATGGGAGCCGTAAGATATGCCGAAACCGTTTTTTCTAATTGAAAGAACAGTTATAAATGTGTAAAATAAACCCGCAAGGGAAACAAATAACAGGAGGAATTTTATATGTATTCAATGGAAGAGCTGCGCGCTGAAGATCCCGAGATCGCAAGTGCGATAGAGAAGGAGTTTGCGAGACAGAACGATCATATCGAGCTTATCGCATCTGAAAACTGGGTAAGTCACGCAGTCATGGCTGCAATGGGCAGTGTTATGACTAACAAGTATGCTGAGGGATATCCCGGAAAGCGTTACTACGGCGGATGCGAAAATATGGATGTCGTTGAGACACTTGCCATAGAGCGTGCAAAGGAACTCTTCGGATGCACATATGCAAATGTACAGCCTCATTCAGGCGCTCAGGCAAATCTGGCAGTTCAGTTTGCAATCTGCGAGCCCGGTGATACCATCATGGGTATGAACCTTGATCACGGCGGACATCTTACACACGGAAGCCCGGTCAATATTTCAGGTACATATTTCAATATCGTTCCTTACGGTGTTAATGATGAAGGATTTATCGATTACGATAAGCTTATGGAGCTTGCAAAAGAGAACAAGCCCAAGATGATCATCGCAGGTGCTTCAGCATATGCACGTACCATCGACTTCAAGAAGTTCAGGGAAGTTGCTGATGCAGTAGGCGCAATCCTCATGGTTGATATGGCTCATATCGCAGGTCTTGTTGCAACAGGCCTTCATCCTTCACCCATTCCTTATGCAGATGTTGTGACTACAACAACTCATAAGACATTAAGAGGTCCCAGAGGCGGTCTTATCCTTTCAAGCGAGGAGAATGCAAAGAAGTTCAAGTTCAACAAGGCTGTTTTCCCCGGCATTCAGGGCGGCCCGCTTATGCATGTTATCGCAGCAAAGGCTGTATGCTTCAAGGAAGCTCTTTCACCTGAATTTAAGGTATATTGCCAGGGTATAGTTGACAATGCACAGGCACTTTCAAAGGGCCTGATGAACAGAGGCGTAAAGATCGTATCAGGCGGTACAGACAATCATCTGATGCTTATCGATCTTACAGCACAGAATCTTACAGGTAAGGAAGTTGAGGGCTGGATGGATGAAGCTCATCTTACAGCTAATAAGAATACTATCCCCAACGATCCTCAGAAGCCCAATGTTACAAGCGGTATCCGTCTCGGAACACCTTCGGTTACAAGCCGTGGAATGAACACAGAGGATATGGACAAGATCGCTGAAGCTATCGCAAAGATAGTTAACGAAAAGGAAGCAGGAATCCCTGCAGCCCGCGCTATCGTTACAGAGCTTACAACAAAATATCCACTTAAGTAATCAGTATTGATAACAGAGCCGTCTGTGCAGTTTATCCTGTGCAGGCGGCTCTTTTGCTAAACAGATAAAACGAGGAGGAAACTGCAATGCAGAAAAAGGATGATTCTTTTAAGATCGAAGCCTTACTCAAGGAACTGACGCTTGATGAAAAGATCGCTATGGTACATGCTTCCGAGTTGTTTAGAAACGGAGAAGTTAAGAGGTTGGGAATACCTAAAATATCTTTCTCTGACGGACCGGTCGGGATACGTAACGATTTCTATCCTGACAGATGGGTTCCGATCGGCAGCTCAAAGGATGAAGTGGGGGCTGCTCCTTGCAATGCGGCACTGGCATCCACATGGAACAGGAAACTTGCATCAAAGACCGGCAGGACACTTGGTGAAGAAGCGAGAGGAAGAGGCAAGGACATGCTTCTGGCACCCGGAATTAATATTAAGAGGAATCCTCTTTGCGGAAGGAATTTCGAGTATATGAGTGAGGATCCGTATCTTATCGCACAGATAGCTGTTCCTCTCGTAAAGGGAATTCAGGAATGTGATGTGTCTGCTTGCGTTAAGCATTTTGCATGTAACAATCAGGAATATGAACGTTACATGGTAAATGTGGAAGTGGATGAGAGAGCGTTCAGGGAAATCTATCTTCCTGGGTTTGAAGCAGTAGTTAAAGAGGGAAAGACATGGGGACTTATGGGTGCCTATAATCTTTTCAGAGGAATGCATGCGAGTGAGAATGCAGAGCTCTTTACAGAAATACTCAGGAAAGAGTTTGCTTATGACGGTCTCATAGTATCAGACTGGAAAGCAAATCACGATACTGTTGATGCTTATTATTCGGGATTGGATGTGGAGATGGGCATCACAGATAACTTCGATGATTACTATATGGCTAAGCCTTTGAAGAAACTGATTAAGTCGGGCAAGGCAAATCCTGCTGTCCTTGATGAGAAGATCAGGAACATTTTAAGACTTATGCTTCGCATAAAGCTTATAGATATCGAAGTGAAAAAGATGGCGGGTGGAAAGACGATCGCAAAAGCTGTTCCGGTAAGCGGCAGAAAGAAAGGCGAGTTTGCGACTCCTGCGCATACAATGAATTACCTTGAAACCGCACGTGAAGCAGTCGTGCTCCTTAAGAATGAAGATAAGAGACTTCCCATTCTTCCGGAGAAAGCAAAACGTATACTTGTGGTTGGTGACAATGCTGACAGAAAGCATTCCCCGGGCGGAGGAAGCGCAGAAGTAAAGGCTCTTCATGAAGTGACGCCTCTTAACGGAATATGCTCAGTATACGGCGGCAATACCGAGGTGCGTTATGCGAAGGGATACTATGTGCCCAAGAAACGCGCCGAACTCGTTAACTGGCAGGCTGATACAGGTGTTACCATAAATGATCTCCATGAGTATGATATTAGGGATGTGAGGACGTATTCGGCAGAAGAGCAGAAGAAGATAAAGGATCTTCGTGCAGAAGCGGTGAAACTTGCCAAAGAATATGATGAGGTTATCTTTGTTGGCGGTCTTGATCATGATTATGATGTGGAGGATCAGGACAGGCTTGATATGAAGCTCCCTTATTTCCAGGATGAACTTATAGATGCGCTTCTTAAAGCAAATAAGAATACAGTGATCGTTATGATGTCGGGAAGCCCTGTGGATATGTCGCATTTTGCAAAGAAGGCAAAGGCTATAGTATGGATGGCGTATAACGGAATGGAAGGCGGACGTGCTTTAGGTGAGGTGCTTGCAGGCGAGGTGAATCCTTCAGGTAAGCTTTCGGAAACAATCCCCTATAAGCATAATGATTGTTCTGCATTTGCGATAGGCGAGTATCCCGGAAGAAAACTTACTGATAAAGAGAGTAAGATTATCAATGCCAATCTTACGGAAGAATATAAGGACGGCGTCTTTGTGGGATACAGATACTATGAGAAGTTTAAGGCTCCTGTACAGTTTGCGTTTGGCCATGGACTTTCATACACATCCTTTAAATACAGCGGCATGACTGTAAAGAAAGGCAAGGGCGCATCGTTTGATGTGAGCCTTAAGGTAAAGAATACCGGAAAGCTTTACGGTGCTGAAGTTGTGCAGCTTTATACGGGAGAGGAGAAGGTTTCAAAGGAAAATCCGATTAAGGAACTGAAAGGTTTTGAAAAAGTATTCTTAAAACCCGGCGAGGAAAAGACTGTCAGATTCAAATTAAAGGAGAAAGATTTCTCTCATTACTGCACGGAAGAAAAGAAGTTTGTCTGCATGAAGGGCGGTATGAAAATATATGCAGCCGCAGCATCGGATGATGTGCGGCTGACAAAGACGGTTAAAATATGATCACTTTTTCTCGAAATGTTTTTTCAGCGCATTAAAGCTTTTAACGCTGATAACATGTTCTATGCGGCAGGCGTCATCGTCTGCCGTTTTTTCATCCACTCCGAGGTCCATAAACCATGAACGTATGAGCCTGTGACGCTCATATATCTTGTCGGCAATCCTTTTTCCGCTGTCGGTAAGATAAATATAGCCGGCATCGGAAACCTTGATATGGCCCTTTTCACGGAGATTTTTCATGGCCACGCTCACGCTGGATTTTTTAAAATCCATTTCTCTGGCTATATCAACTGAACGTACCACGGGAAGTTTTTTTGAAAGAAGCAATATCGTTTCGAGATAATCTTCTGATGATTCGTTTGATTTCATAGCAGTCTCCTTATATAAGTTTAGTTAATAAGAACTGACAATTGAAAATATATCATAAACAGGTATGCTTTTCAATTTAGCGGCTGTTTAATGACAGAACATATATACATCGACTGAGGCTGTTATTATAACCGTAAATAGCTTCTTCCAACGTAGGGTAGGTTTTGCTTCCGGCATAATCATTGTGTCTTATGAAGCCGTCTTTTGAACGTGTCACGCACAGAGTGTGTATCATTGAAAATGGCGAACATCCCTTATTGAAGGATGTGAAAATGTATGCGGGACTGTCATCATCCGATCTTAAGAGTTCTTCTATATGACGACCTTTGAATTCTTTTACATCAAGCCCGAGGGAGAGGGCATAATCCCTGATCTTTGCAGGGTCTGTTCCAAAAAGTCCGTGAGCACATATGCCTTTGCCTGAGAATACACGAAGCAGTTCGGGGAAGGGACGATTTATGGAAAGGGCAACAAGTGAATTGTAGAGAGCTATCACTTCACAGGCATTTGATGCTGCTGTCAGAGGGGCCCCTCCGAAAAAGAGTTTGGATTCGAACTTTGAAGCATAACCGTAAAAAAAATCCGTGAGAAGATCCTGTCTGTCCAGGAACTTCTCCGGATGTTCTTTTGAATACCTGTCCCAGGCTTTCAGATTGGCCTGGTACTGTTTTCCCTGTTCTCTGTCGTTAAGACGCTTTCTGCAGAATTTGAAAAAAAGAAGTCCTGCAGCGGCGAGAACGGAAGGCGCTCTCATTAGCGACAGTCGCAGCCGCAATCGCAGCTGTCCTTGCCACAGCAATTATCTGAGCAGCATCTCTTGTCTGATGTGATAAGCAGTCCTGCAATAACTCCGCAGAGAAACGCACACACAAAGCCAATGATCAGATTGCCTTTTGTTACGGTGATCTCTTCTTTTCTCATGCTCTGTGCTTCGTCAAATACTCTGGTCTTAACTGCATCGATATATTCGGTAATATCATTCCATTTCTCGTCCATGATAGCCTCCTTGTAAATGTGACCTTCATCAGTGAGGTCCGTAGCTTATGACTGCGTTACTCTTTATGTGTAGTTCTGCTGCTTTGGTTTTTCTCATAATGCCGTCGCCTATAGCAGCGTATTTATCAGCGATCGATACGATAATGCTCTCTCTTGATGTGGGAACCCTGAAAGGGGCGATCGGCCACATATGACAGCGGATTATCTTCTCTGTATTGTAATTTATATCCGGTATCAGGCGCCTGGCAACATCAAGTGATCTTACAGGATGTTCCTTTAGACATTCGCGTCCGTTTGAAAAGCTGTGCTTTCTTCCAAGTATGCCAAGGTCGTGGCAGAGAGAACCTATTACCACATCGTCCATCCGGGTCTTGATATGAAACTTATTCAGCACACGGCATATTTTAATACTTGCTCTGGCAACCTTTATCGAGTGATCTCCGACAGTGGTTTTATTATGATGAGTCTGTTTCATTGCCTGCCTGAATTCTTCTGAATGCATGATAGAGGAGCCGTAAAAATGAAGCAGGTAGTTCACTTCTTTATCTGACATTTTCACCTCCAATCCGGCTTTAACCGGAACTGTTCCAAAACTGCGGCAAATATCACAAACATATATATTATACTGCGATTTGGATATGCCCACAAGTAACTTTATTTTTGAGGCTTTATACTTTATCATATTCTGCGGAGGATTTAGATAAATGAAACTTATTTTTATAAGACATGGTGAACCCGATTACGAAAACGATGCACTTACACCCGTAGGCGCCAGGGAGGCAGAACTTCTTGTGCCCAGGGTTAAGAAAATGAATGCAAAAGAGTATTTTGTATCCCCGTTAGGAAGGGCAAAGGCAACAGCAAAGCCTTCGCTTGAGGCACTTGGAGCAGAGGCTTGTGAGCTTGACTGGCTCAGAGAGTTTGATATTAAAGTGCAGCGTCCTGACAGGCCGGCAGGAAGTCCCGGAATGTGCTGGGACTGGCTTCCGTCTGACTGGATGGCACATGATGCGTTTTATGATAAGGAGCACTGGGCTGATCATCCGGTAATGAGTGATAACGGGATAGGTGAACGCTATAAATATGTTACGGAAAAGTTTGATGAGTTTTTGAAAGAACGCGGATATGTGAGGAACGGAAGATGGTATGACGCGGTTTCTCCGAACAATGACAGCTATGTATTTTTCTGTCATTTCGGCTGCCTTACGCTGTTTATGTCTTATCTTCTGAATATATCGCCTATGATACTCTGGCATGGCTTATGTGCATTGCCCAGTTCGGTCACAACGATAGTGACGGAAGAGCGGAAAAAAGGCACCGCTCATTGGCGGTGCCTTGAATATGGCGATACTTCGCATCTGTATGCTGCGGGAGAAAAGCCTTCCTTTGCCGCACGTTTCTGCGAATGTTTCGATAACGCTGATGAGCGTCATCTGTAGGGTTTATTTAAACAGACGTTTGTAGAGACCCTCGAAAGCTTTGCCGTGGCGTGCTTCGTCACGTGCCATCTCATGAACGGTATCGTGAATGGCATCAAGCCCTGCTTCCTTGGCACGCTTTGCAAGATCTGTCTTTCCTGCGGTAGCACCGTGCTCGGCATCGATACGCATCTCAAGATTCTTCTTGGTGCTGTCGGTAACAACCTCGCCTAACAGCTCGGCAAACTTTGCGGCATGCTCAGCTTCCTCGAATGCGGCGATGCGATAGTAATCGCCAACTTCGGGATAGCCTTCCCTGTATGCCTGTCTTGACATTGCAAGATACATGCCGACTTCGCTGCACTCACCTGTGAAATTGTCGCGAAGGTCCTTAATGATATCATCGCTTACGCCCTTGGCAACACCTACTACGTGCTCGGAAGCCCATACTCTTTCGCCTTCTTCCTGCTTGGTGAACTTTTCGCCGGGAGCTTTGCAGACAGGGCAGCTTTCGGGAGGTGTGTCTCCTTCATGAACGTAACCGCAGATCGGACATACCCATTTAGCCATTTTTAAATACCTCCTTATCATAAATCATCGTTAACAGAAAACGTTTTCAACGGGATAATTTTATCATTCAGAGAGGATAATTTGCAACCTGAAATGAAAAGAATGTCTGTGTATATCCACATACCTTACTGCGTGCGCAAATGTGCGTATT
Organism: Lachnospiraceae bacterium NK4A179; assembly: GCA_000421045.1. Lineage (GTDB taxonomy): Bacteria > Bacillota > Clostridia > Lachnospirales > Lachnospiraceae > NK4A136. The sequence goes on along the minus strand of ATWC01000014.1, from coordinate 27,381 downwards.
GTGATTTTTTATCTTTTCCGGACGCCTCACCGGATTCGTTAACACAGACCGGAAAAGAGTATAAAAAAGCCCTTTTAAAAGAACTTGAATTAACTGCCCGGAAGTACCCGGACAGGATCGTTGATACTGTCTTTTTTGGCGGGGGTACGCCATCGCATATGAGCGCTTTTGATATTGCGGACATTATGGATGCCTTAAGAGCTCTTTTCCCTTTTTCGGATGATACAGAGGTTTCGCTTGAAGCCAATCCGGGAACCGTGGATGAGGAGAAACTTCGGGTTTATAAGGATGCAGGGATAAACAGATTAAGCTTTGGACTTCAGTCTTCGCATGATAAGGAACTAAAAATATTAGGACGCATACATGTTTTTGATGATTTTGTGCGAAGCCTGGAACTGGCTGAGATGGCAGGGTTTAAAAATATAAATGCAGATCTTATGAGCGCGCTTCCGGGCCAAACCGTCAAAGATTGGGAGGATGTTCTCCGCACTGCTGTGTCATTTAAGATACTTAAGCATATATCCGCATACAGTCTGATCATAGAAGAAGGCACAGCCTTTTATGAGAGATATAAGGATGGAGGGCTCCCCTCAGAGGAGGCCGACAGGGAAATGTACCATGTCACCCGCGAGGTGCTTGAGAGCTATGGCTACGAACGCTACGAGATATCAAATTATGCAAAGCCAGGTTATGAATGCAGACACAATCTTGTTTACTGGAACAGGGGGGACTATATCGGATTGGGTCTCGGGGCATCTTCATGCATGGATGAAGTGCGCTTTACAAACACGTCGGATATCAGAAAGTATATGGAGCTGACCGATCTGGCGGGGATCAGGGAATCTGTTGAGGAACTTGATGATGACGGTATCCGTTTTGAAAAAGTTATGCTGGGTCTCAGACTCACAGAAGGGATCGATGAATCAGAACTGCTTTCGGGAGCAGAGGGATTGACTGAAAAGTTTTACAGGGAGCAGATCGAAAAGAATATTTCTCTGGGGCTTCTTGTGAGAGAAAACGGACGGATAAAACTTACCGATGAAGGACTTGATCTGGCAGATCATGTGATAATGGATTTTTGTAATAGATTTACATAACAACGTGACTGATGTGATATCATATTGCCATGATACGTGTTGACAGATTTTTAGGAACCATGGGCGCAGGCTCAAGGTCCGATATAAAAAAATACATCAAAGCCGGCAGAGTCAGTCTCGAAAAAGACGGACAGAGAAGGGCGATAAGCGATCCTTCTGAAAAGATACCCGAGGATAGTGTGATCATATTTGACGGCAGAGAACTCCGGTATGAGGAATACCAGTATTTCCTTCTGAACAAGCCTGCAGGTGTCCTGACAGCCGTAAGTGACAGGACGCGGACAACAGTGCTCGATCTGGTAAAAGGCGAGGGAATACGTACGGATATTGTTCCGGTGGGACGTCTGGATATGGATACGGAAGGACTTCTCTTTCTTACAAATGACGGAGCTCTTGTTCATAAGCTTGAAAGTCCTGCGTCGGGGATAGAGAAGGAATATGAGGCCGTTCTCGACAGGGAGGTTTCTGATGAGATGAAAGCCCGGATGATAAGAGAATTTGCTTCTGGGCTGGAGGTCATTGAATCAGATAAGGGCGGTGATGCGTTTGTTGCAAGACCTGCGAAACTTACATTTCCGGGAAGCGACAGCAGACTTGCAAGGGTCATTCTTACTGAGGGACGATATCATCAGGTTAAGAGGATGTTTTTAACCGAAGGGTATACCGTTGTGAAGCTTAAAAGGCTTAGAGAGGGAAGCATTTTGCTCCCGGATGACCTTGCCGAAGGATGTTTTAAAAAAGTAGAAAAAATGGTATAATTAAACGATGCTTAAATGTAGATTTTCAAAGTATATCAGTTTTATTATCGTCATATGTTCATTGGCAGTGGTTTCGCTTTCGGGTTGCGGTAAGGATTCAAGGATAATCCTGACTACCGGCTTTGATGAAGATGAACTTTTCAGGATAGATGGACTCTCATGCAGCAGGGCAGAGTTCATGGTCTATCTCACCAATATACAGGACCAGTATGAGCTAGCCTTTGGCAAGAAGATATGGGATGCCGATACAGGTGATATGACTCTTGAACAGAGTCTCAGACAGACAGTTCTGGCACGTCTTGCTAAGATCAAGATGATGAACCGTATGGCGGAGAATCTTAATATAGAGCTCTCGTCAGATGAAAAGAAACGGGCCGAGAAAGCTGCCGAAACCTATTATTCATCCCTTAGTCCCGAAGAAATAGAGGCGATGGGTGGGGTGAACAGAAAGACCATCACACTCATGTATAATGAATATGCGCTGGCTTGCAAGTTATATGATCAGCTCACGGCTGATGTGGATGCAGAGATCAGTGATGATGAAGCCAGGACAGTGACTGTCATGCAGATAAAAGCCGCTGACAGAGGAACGGCCGATAGTATTTTAAGACGCCTTAAGGATGGTGAAAGTTTTGATGCCATCGCCATGTCGGAGAGTGAAACGGATGACATGATACTTTCCGTGGCAGGTGATTATGAAGATGAAAATGTAAGAACTGCCTGCTTTGCACTTGGTGAGGGTGAACTCAGTAATGTGGTGGAAGGGAATGATGGATATTATATCTTTTCATGTCTCAGTACACTTGACCGTGAGCAGACTGATCTTAAAAAGGAAAAGATCGCTGATGAGCGCAGGGAGGCTGCGTTCAATGATTCCTACAATTCTTTTGCCGAAGGCAAGAGGTGCTATCTTAATGAGGAACTCTATGAAAAGATAGTATTTACAGGTGGCGGAAACGTTGATACTGCGGATTTCTTTGATGTATATGAGAAATCATTCTAAAGGGGAATTGCATGTACACATTTAAGCCTTTGCTTATAAGCAGACTTACAAATGGAAAGATGCCCGCTCCGGATATGCTCAGACTTCCGGATGATACGGAACTCGCTTTCAGAGATGAAAGCGGTAAAGATTCTTTTGCTGTCCCTGAAAAAAGCTATTATATTCTGGTCACCGACAATAAAGAGGACCTGGAAAAATGCCGTGCGGAAGATAACAGGATCTCATATACAGTATGGTGTGGTGAGGGCGATGCAGATAATGCGGATGCTTTTGTCACGGCCGGACTGTCTGAAGCAATGTTTCGCACGATAATAGAACGCGGAATAGAAAATCTGAAAGCATCATTCGATGCATATATCTACAAAAATTCAATGATAGCATTAATGGATTCGCTCCCGGATATGGTCTGGTTCAAGGACCTGGCGGGAACTTATCTTGAAGTGAATAAAGTCTTTTCGGATGTTGTGGAGAAATCCAAAGAGGATTGCAGAAAGAAAACACACGCCTATATCTGGGACATGGATGCTGAGGCGACGAGTGCAGCTGCCAGCGTGATATCTGAAGCGGATGTGATCAATGCAGGCCACACGCTTGTTAACGAGGAACCGCTCCAGACAAAAAAAGGAATGAAGCAGCTTACCACATATAAGTCTCCTGTTTTTGATGTTTTTGGACAGTCACTTGGGACCATCGGAGTAGGACATGATGTTACCAATTTTAATAACATGGGGCTTCAGCTTTCGATCCTTATTGAAAACATGCCTCTTCCTTTGATTCTCTGCGGTCTTAATCATCGTGTGATACAGATGAATTCCAAGTTCCGGGATATAACAGGGCTTGATATGGTCGCACTGGCAAGTTTTGATTATAACGTTTGGAAGGATAAGTATCTGACTCCTATTTCTGATCTTGGAGAAGACAAATTGAGTCATTCCAGGAGCCGTGAATATACGATAGAGATGAACGGTAATGTCAGATACTTCAGGGTTGTAGAGCAGGAGGTCATCGATCATTTCGGTTCCGTATCCGGTTATTACTGTATGTTCATGGATACGACCATGAGTCACAAGTATGAGAATACCATACTTAAGGCAGCCAATACCGATGCCCTGACAGGTCTGTTTAACAGAAGATATTTCTATGATAAGGCTGCCGAATATGCAGGTGAGCCTATAAAGCTCCTTTATATGGATCTGGATCATTTCAAGGAGATAAATGATAATTACGGTCACAACCGAGGCGATGATGTACTGAAAAAGACAGCCAATTATATCAGCGAGTGTTTTCCTGACGGCATATGCGCAAGGCTTGGCGGTGATGAGTATGCAGTGCTTCTTCATGGAGAAGCTGCCAGGAAAGATGTGAGTGCGCAGTGTGCAAAGCTTGAGGATCAGGTGCGCCATATCTTCCGCTCCGGCGGTCTGTTCGTGACCATAAGCATAGGTATCAGTGAGAGTGAAGGAGGCCTTAAGAACGTGGATGCCTTCATTCACGGGGCCGATCAGAAGATGTATGAGATAAAGAAAAAGCATCATGAGGAGATGCCTAAGATGGATCCGAAGAATACAGGTCGAAAGGAACAATAAAATAGATTTTATCCGCTGAATACATAGCCCCCCGGAGGCGGAGTGAAGAGTTGAGTCGTCACATTGCTGCCGGGTGGTTTTTTATTTGATGATAAGTATTTAGAAAAAATATATGAAACAGATACTAATAGTTGAAGACAATAAGGATTATCAGGAGCTTTTGGAGAACTATCTGTCAAACGCAGGTTTTACGGTTGTTGCGGCAGATGACGCGCTGGAAGCGATCGATATCATGGAATATAAGGAGTTTGATCTTATCATACTCGATATTATGCTGCCTAAGATCGACGGTTTCACTTTGTGTGAACTGATCCGCAGGAAAAGCGACGTGCCTGTCGTAATGCTGACTGCACGGTTTGCGGAGGAGGATCAGAAGCGTGGTTATGAACTGAAGGTTGATGAATATGTCTCAAAGACCGTGTCCATGCCGATCATCGTAAACAAGGTTGAAGCGATACTGCGAAGGAGCGGCGGTACCACGGCAGAGGAGAGTCTCTCCTTTAACGGAGTAGTACTGGATTCCAATACACATACAGTGAGCATTGATGGTGCGGCGGTGGATTTTACTTTAAAAGAATTTGAGATATTAAGTTTGATCATGAAAGCCAAAGGTGCCGTGGTCACCAGAAAGTCACTCCTGTCAAAATTATGGGATTATGAGTACTATGATGACAGCAGAATAGTGGATACTCATATCAAAAATATAAGAAAGAAACTTGGGGAGAGGGATTTTATCGTCACTGTCCGCGGAATAGGTTATAAGGCTGCGATCTTATGAAGAATCTGTCTGTAAAAGTGTTTTTTTCTTTTTTGCTCATATCGCTGCTCATGATAGCAGCTCTTTATCTGTGTATCTTTTTTCTGACACCCTATGCGGGAGAAAAGAAAAACTCTCAGTATATACAAAGCAGGTCTGAGGAACTGGCGCAGCGCTGCATGAATTCTTCTTATGTGCTGGCTGATGATATGATAAGCGAATTCGCCATGAATGAAGGTGTTAATACTAAGCTTATGGACGCGTCTTCTTATATTCAGCAAGATGAGAAAGAAGAATTGTTCTTTCCGCTCAGATTCTCTGACAGAAGTGATGAATATGTATTATGTGTAACGCCTGTCAGTTACAGCACAAAGGCTTTAAAAAACAGTCTTCTCTTATGCCTGCCCATAATGGTGCTGCTTGCTGTTATCATCTCGCTTATCGGCGCAAAAGTTTTTTCGTATTACATGAAAAAACCTATAATCCGGATGAGTAAGATCGCCGAGCGTATGGCGCAGCAGGACTTTGGATGGTACTGTCCGGATGAGAGGGATGATGAGATAGGCGTATTGGCAAAGAGTTTAAACAAGCTCTCTGACGAGTTGAGTGCTGCACTGTCCAGATTAAATGATAAAAACCTATATCTGAAAAATGAGATCGATCTGGAGAAGGAGCGTGAGAGGAGAAGGATGCTCTTCTTTGCCGGGGTATCACATGAACTTAAGACTCCCATTTCCGTGGTCATAGGCCAGATAGACGGAATGCGTGACGGGATAGGCGTGTATAAGGACAGAGATAAATATCTGAATAAATGCAGTGAGACACTTAATGAACTGCTTGAATTTATTAATGAGATATTACTTGTGTCACACATAGACATGGGAGATGATAAAAAAGACGAAAAAGTAAATATTGACGGGATACTTGATGAAGAGATCGCAATATATGATACGCTGATCAGTGATAAAAATATCGAACTAATATATGATGTGCCGGATAATGTGCAGTTTAAAGGAGATGAGAAGCTCTTAAAAAAAGCGCTTGGCAATGTGGTGGGTAATGCGATCAAGTATACGCCTTCAGGCGGCAGGATCAGGATAGAGCTTGATAAGCCGCAGGATACAGGATCGGGCAAAACAGAGCTTATGCTGACAAATGCGCCGGCACATATAGATGAGCAGCATATCCCGCATCTGTTTGAAGCCTTTTACAGGGCAGATCCCGGAAAGGAAGAGGGGAGCGGCCTTGGGCTGTACATCAGCGCCATGGTATTTGAAATGTGCGGTGCGGAATATGCGATCGGCAATACCGGAGATGGTGTGGAATTCACATTACGACAGTAAACTTCACATAAACTCCACATTAGCTACATTCACTCTACATACATAATATGATAAAAATACAGGCAGAGCTCAAGGGCTCTGCTTTTTTGATGATAGTTAACAGGAGGAATATCAGTAAATGAAGATCGATGTTAAGAATGTGACCATGATATATTCATCCGGTAAGAAGGCTTTATCGGATGTCAGCTTCAGCTTAAAGAGTCCGGAATTTGTAGGTATATTGGGGCCTAACGGTGCCGGCAAATCTACATTGATGAAATTGATGACAGCCGGACTTAAGGAAACGAAGGGAGAGATCCTTCTGGATGATAAGAAACTGCTTGATCAGGAATATAAGCTTAAGAGCAGACTGGGGTATCTGCCGCAGACCTTCGGACTTTTCGATGAACTTACGGTATGGCAGTTTCTGGATTATATGGCAGCGTTAAAAGGTATTAAGGATAAGGCCGAGATAGAATGGGCCATGGAACAGACCGGCCTTAGCGACAGAAGAAAGATAAGGGTAGGGAATCTTTCCGGTGGGCAGAAGCAGCGCGTAGGTATAGCGCAGGCTATAATGGGACATCCGGAACTTATGATACTGGATGAACCTACGGTGGGGCTTGATCCGGAGGAGCGTGTGAGGTTTAGAAATATCTTTTCTGAAATGTCATCCGACCGCATAGTTTTTCTTTCTACACATATAGTGGATGATGTGCAGGCTGTCTGCAACAGGGTGTTAGTGATATACGGCGGAAGCATACTCTTTGACGGAAGCCCTGCCGGGTTGATAGAGCAGACCGTGGATCATGTGGGCTCATACATCCGTAAGGTGGATGATATCCTTCCGAAAGAATGTGAGATCGTTTCAAAGATAAATACCAGAAACGGTGTGTTGACACGTATCGTGGCAAAAGAGCTTCCGGACTATGTGGACAGATGTGAACCCAGTCTGGAAGACGCTTATCTTTACTGCATACATAACAGTGCAAAGCGGGAGGATGAGCATGAGGGCTAAACTTATGGGAGTCGAGTTAAGAAGACTCCTTATGAACAAAAAAACATATCTTGTGATGATGCTGAATATCCTGATGACCGGTCTGGGTTTCACATCTTTTGTAAAGGGTATGTTCATGGCAGAAGGTTTTGAATATACATCTATATTTACGAATGATGTCATAATACCCTTTGGTTTCGGAGGCTTTGCCGCAGCACTTATATGGGGGCTGTATGTGATAAGCGATGCTGACAGGGTGGTCAAAAAAGGCGCAGAAGAGATGACGGGAGCATATACGGATGAGAAAGCAATGTCCCATGCCCGTTTCAGCGCTTTTCTGACAGTTTCGTTTATAACGGCGCTTATCTGTATGCTGCTATTTCTGCCTTTATGCATTAAAAGGATGGATTATCTTTTTACGTTTAAATGGTATATCCTATATTCCTTTGCATATATACTGCCGGGGGTATGGATCACGATAGCACTGTGCTGCGGGCTGTATAATATATCACGTAATGTCAGCGTGTCACTGCTGATAGTCCTTCTCCTTACGATATCGCAGTTTTCTCCGATCAGCGAAAAAGATCTCTTCCTTCGGTGGAGTATTCCATGTATTTTTGAGATTTCCGACTGCTATGGATCGGTATCGGTGATAAGGTTTCTTTATTATTCAAGGATAGCGTTGTTTTTTAGCGGTCTGGCGTTTTATCTTCTGTCTGTTAAGTTTATAAGAAAGTACCGCATGGGAGCACTTAAGTCATTTGCGTTTTGTCTGAAGAAGCCGCTTGCATTCATCCCTGTGATGATGAGTCTGTGTGCTGCAGTACTTCTTATTGTTTATGAGCCTTTTGTGGATCATTCCCCGGTCGTTCCTTATGATGACAACTGGTATGATGCACCGTACCAGGGCGAATACAAAAACTGTGTGGCTGATGTGAGATTCAATACTTTGCTTGGGATCCTTAACGGTGAACTGAATATGGATCTTACCGAGGTTGTGAGCAATGAACTTTTCTTTGATATAAGAAGCGGGATCGAAGTTAAGAGCGTAACGCTTGATGGAGAAAAGCTTGATCATTCGATCGAATACTATAGCGAAGATAATAATAATATTAATCTGGGAGTTAAAAAGCTTATCGTCAAAAATCCGGACAGAAAGACCGGCAGGCTTACGATCGTTTACGGAGGATATCCGGCGATATCAAACTCCCTGTACAGAAAAGCAGGCTATACATACTTCGATTCTGTAGGGCGCGACTATATCAAACTTGAAGATGTCTGCGTTGCACCTCAGGCGCGAGGACTGGGGGCGGATGAAGATCCTGCAGTGCACATAAATGTTCCGGCTGATCATAACCCGACGTCATGGGGCAAAACGCTCAAAAAGATCGTGAAAAACGCAGATGGCAGCGTATGTTGGGAATGCAGGAATGATGTGCCCATTATAGAATCAGGCATCAATAATTCAGACGAGGTGAATAGCACTACTGAATTCCTGTACGCAAAAAAATATGAGAAGTTCGTACGGGATAATAAGCTGGATGAGTCTATAAAGGATGTTATGAATTACTGTAATGAGCATTATGGGACACTTAAGTGTACCGAAGGAGCAGAGAGTATCCGTATACAGCAGATAAGTAATGACTACGGCGGAGGTGGCGCAGGGAGAGGTTATGTGTATATGGATGAGAATTTTCTTTCGCCGGAGAACTTATCGGATGATAATAAAGGCGGCAATAAAAACGAGACATTTATGCACGAGATAATACATCTGTACTGGGGAGATATGGGCTGCTATGTTTCGGATGACGGGCTGTGGTCGGATGAGGGGCTGGACGTATATACCACTTACAGGATCGTAAAAGAAAAATACGGTGAGCTTTATGCAAAGAAGTATTACGTTGATAAATGGACGGAGGAAGTTAAGCATCAGAACAGGAATTTTTATTTCAGACATCCGGAGTATATCGATATCCTGCCAGAAAGCTATCAGGCAACATTAAAGGATTCGGTAGGGATCATAAACAGATACAGCCGAATGCCGCTGATGCTCCTTAAGGCAGAGGAAAAGCTTGGCGGAGAAGAAGCCATGGATGAGGTTTTAAGGCAGCTGTATGAAAACGGCAGCGTTAATCAATGGGACGGCAGTGAAGGTCAGACCCTGCAGGATTTTCTGGATATCGCAGGACTTACGGAGGAGGATATAAAAATTGATCAGGATAATTAAATATGAGTTCAGGATCATTCTATGTAAGATATATGTGCCGGTTATGCTGGCGGCTTCTCTGATCTATTCATGGTATCTGTTGTCAACGGAAACGATACTGGGAGTGGCGGATACTGCGCCATTTTCCGGTTGGAGTTTCGGCAAATATCTGGGCGACAGTGCACTTATCAATATGCTTATAACTCTTCTTATCATTGCAATGAGCTTTTCCGAAAGGCAAAGGAAGGCGGGGATTCTTACGGATGTTACGGCATTTCCGCCGGGAAAAAGGATCGCGATACGAAGCCTTTTGATGGGGGGATTCTTTATCTTAAGCATGACCTTGAGCCTTGTGCTGGGCTGTATCTTCTTAGGGAGCCTGTTTAGAGAACTTCAGCTTGGAAATTACCTGCTGGACTGGATGCTTATATGTCTGCCATGTGTTTTTGTGATAACAGGTGTTGGAATCTTGCTTGGTCGCAAAAGCCCGATGTTTATATATATTTTCATGCTGCTGTGCCTTGTGATGGCATTTGCGCTTAAATGCTCCGCCATAGATATAAACGGGGCCGGCTATTTTAGCACAATGGCGGCTAAACTTGGAAATCTTGAAAAGACGGAAACGCCTTTTATGATAAGTGCCGGATATCTTTTAACAAGGATCATATACCTTTGTATAGGAGCGGGGGCATTTATCCTTACATGCAGTGCATATAGCGGTAAGAAAAGCAGAGATACAGAGAGCAGGGTATAGCAGGAATGTCACCCTTTTTTATTAGCACTCATTTTAAATGAGTGCTAATTTTCTATTGACATTTGCAAAATGCAGACCTAATATAATCTTTAGTTTTAAGTACTGATTTTTATAGAAAGGATGTGTTTTTTTATGGCAGGAAAAGGCAGTTTATCAATCAGCAGCGAGAATATATTCCCGATAATCAAGAAGTGGATGTATTCCGATCAGGATATTTTTTACAGGGAACTTGTAAGTAACGGCTCAGATGCCATCACCAAGTTAAAAAAGCTCGACATGATGGGAGAGTACACGCTTCCTGAGAATTATAAGGGCAAGATCGAGGTGGTCGTTAATCCTGAGGCAAAGCTCATAAAGGTTATCGATAACGGTCTGGGCATGACAGAGGATGAGGTTGAGCAGTATATCAACCAGATCGCATTTTCCGGAGCCACTGATTTCATCACAAAGTATAAGGATAAGGCAAACGAAGATCAGATCATCGGACATTTCGGTCTGGGCTTTTATTCAGCATTTATGATAGCTGAAGAGGTCGAGATCAATACTCTTTCATATAAAGATGGCGCCAAGGCAGTTCATTGGACATGCAACGGCGGAACCGAATATGAGATGGAGGAAGGAAATCGTACCGAGATCGGTACCGAGATCATCCTTCATGTTGCATCTGATTGTGAGAAATACTGCAACAAGTATGAGGCAGAGGATGTGCTCAAGAAATACTGCTCATTCATGCCTTATGAGATATTCCTTTCAAAGGAAGGCGAGGAGCTTACCGAGACCATAAAGGCCTCCGAGAAGCTTGATACCGATACGGTTCTTGAGGAGATCCCCGGTGAATATCCCAAGGATAAGGATGGCAAAGAGGATACCACAAAAGAAAAGAGTGAGGATAGGCTTAAGATAAAGAAACGTCCGGTTGCACTGAATGATACGACGCCTCTTTGGGCAAAGCATCCCAATGACTGCACAAAGGATGAATACCTCGATTTCTACAGAAAAGTCTTCCATGATTACAAGGAGCCTCTGTTCTGGATCCATCTGAACATGGATTATCCTTTTAACTTAAAGGGTATCCTTTACTTCCCTAAGATCAATATGGAATTTGAATCTATAGAGGGCGTGATAAAGCTCTATAACAACCAGGTATTCATTGCTGATAATATCAAAGAGGTCATTCCCGAATATCTGATGCTCTTAAAGGGTGTCATCGACTGTCCTGACCTGCCGCTCAACGTTTCAAGATCGGCACTTCAGAATGACGGTTTCGTAAAGAAGATATCTGACTACATTTCAAAGAAAGTTGCCGACAAGCTTTCCGGAATGTGCAAGACAGAGCGAGAAGAATATGAAAAGTATTGGGATGATATCTCTCCGTTCATCAAATACGGATGCCTTAAGGATGATAAGTTCTGCGAGAAGATGACGGACTACATCCTCTTCAAGGACATAGATAAGAAGTTCATGACTCTTCCCGAGTGTCTTGAAGTAAAGCCAATAGATACAGAAGAATCCGACGAGGATGGTGAGAAGACCGAGAATGCGACCGATGCAGACGGAAATGAAGTTGAATCAGAGGTCGTAAAAGAAGGAGATGCTGCAGAGGATAATTCCGAAGAGAAAAAGGACAAGAAGATCTACTATGTTACTGATGAGCAGCAGCAGAGCCAGTATATCAATATGTTCAAGAAGGCCGGAAAGCCCGCGATCATCCTTCCCGATACTATCGACCAGCCTTTTGTACAGCAGCTTGAGAGCAAGAATGAAGGAATACATTTCCTGCGCATAGATTCTGAGGTTACAGATGATCTTAAGGCCAAGGAAACAAAGAAGCTCAAGGAGGAACTTGAGAATCAGACCAAGGTGCTTGAAAAGATCTTCAAGAAAGTGATAAAGAAGGACAATATCACAGTTAAGGCCGAGAAGCTCAAGAACAAGGATATCTCTTCAATGCTTACGGTTTCCGAGGAATCAAGACGTATGCAGGATATGATGAAGATGTATGCCACACGTGGTCTTGATATGGGCAACCTTCCCAAGGAAGGACAGACTCTCATCCTTAATACTTCCAATAAGCTTGTCCAGAAGATACTTGAGGAGCAGGAGAGCGAGAATTCACAGATGCTCTTTGAGCAGCTCTATGATCTGGCAAGGCTTCAGAATGAACCGCTCGATCCGGAAGCAATGACCAAGTTTGTGGCAAGGTCTAATAAACTTCTGGGGATGCTTGCATAAAATATTTGATTAGGATATTTGATTAAAAACAGACAGTTTGTGAAAAATTGAACCGGTAACGCTAAAGAAGAAATAACAGAGTGTAAGAGGGGCCCACACGGGCCCCTTTGATTATCATAAGATTCGGGCACTTACACTAACAGTAAGCATGCTCTTATCCCTGAAGTTCTGAAAATATATCTGAAACAGCCTGGAAATCAGACAATAAATAAATTAAAATAATTGAAGTATATTAGGTGTTGCAAGCTGAATGAAACTGTGTTTGGAGATCAGAAAAAATCCCGGCAATTATGATTTTGTTTTTAAAAACTGTGGTCATGTTTCGCGGGATATACTGGAGGCCGGAGGAAAGAAGTTTTCGGCCGATAGTAATGAAGTCGCTGTCTATGCAATAGTATTGTTATTACATCGCCAGCCTTTAGCGGAGGGGGTTATATTGGGGGATGTTATTTTCACGAGGCCTAATACAACCTTTGAGCTTGCTAATGTAAAAAGTTTCCTGGATCATATAAAGGCACACTTGAGGAAATAAATAGTTTCCTTTACGAATGATTCAGTATAAATGGAGAAAAGCAACTGTGAAAAAGATCAAATTAATTGTTTTTATCATGATGTTATTTTTGGCGGTAGGATGCGGAAAAAAAGAGCCGCCTACGATGGGAATAGGCTATTGTTATCTTTATGGGGATGGTGTTAAAGTAATCTATCCGGATGGTTCGATGTATTACGTTAATACAGATTATCAGGAAGATTTTGATTATGATAATGGCTATTTATATTTTACAGATGAAAAAAACGTATTCAAAGCCAATATAAGTAGTAACCAGATAACTCCTATAGTTAATGAAAGTGATTATAAAAAAGTTAAAGATAATTTAAAGGGGGCCAGACATATTGTCTCGCTTGATGGTTTGGGGAAGGTGGCGTTACAGTTTTATACCGCTGAAAGAGAGAATTCGTCAATCTATATTATTGAAAATGGAGTAATGGAGTATCTCTGCGAAGTAGATGGAGATGGTATAAATCATAATAGTAGTACAAATATGAACAGGGTAGCCTTCTGTGCAGATAAAGACGGAGAAAACCTGTTTATTAAGCAAAATGATCAGTTAGTTAAATATAATATTCAGAGTAAAACGGGGACAACTTTAATTTCTGATTTCAAGTATGATATCTTTGATGTTGATGGATCGGGCGACAAAGTGGCATATATCTATGGAGACTGCATTTATCTTTATGAAATATCAAGCGGAAAGGAAACTCTAGTAGAAGAGATGGAGTTTCCTGTAGGAAAAATATGTTTATCCAATGACGGTAATTGGATAATGGTTTTAGATATTACTGAGCCAAAGGGGTTTTTAGCGGATATTTATCCGCCTAGTCCTATATATAATCTCTATATATATGATTGTGTGAATAAACAAATGAATAAAGTGGGTGATGAAGGCGGTGGAACTATTTTTGGATCGTTTTGTTTTGCAGAGTAATAAGATTTATAGTAATACCGTATTAAACAAGATTATGAAAAGATTCAAGATTATTGCAGTAATATTGTTGATTTTTTTAGTGAGTGGGTGTGGAAAGAAAAAAGAACCTACTGTTGGAATAGATTATTGTTATTATAATTATTCTGATGATTGTGTCTATGTAATTAGCCCGGATGAATCATGCAGCAAATGTAATATAGATTGGGTTGAGGATTTTGATTATAACGATGGCAACGTATTTTTTGTTAAAGCGGATAATAAATTTAAAGCGAATATAGAAAGTAATGAGATTTGTTCGTTGACTGATGAAAATTCTTTTCGGATCATAAGAGAAAAATATGATTTCGTTGGGAATGTTGTTGCATTGGGAGGGACAGGTGATGTTGCTGTAAAGTTTTGGAATGATGGAAGTGAGAGTGCATCAGTATATATAATCAGCAACGGTGAGATAGAGTATCTTTGTGAAGTTGATGGAAAGGGTATAAATAATAATAACAAGATTAATTGGAACAAGGCAGGATTTAGTGCTGATAAAGGAGGAGAAAATCTTTTTGTTAAGCGTAAGAATCAATTGGTGAAATTAAACATACAAAATAAAACCGAAACCATTCTTATATCTGATTTTAAGTATGATATTTTTGATGTTGATGCTTCTGAAGATAAGGTGACATATATATTTGAGAACAATATTTATATCTATGAAATATCAAGCGGAAATGAAACACAAATTGAAACATTAGAGTTTCCGGTAGGTAAAATTAGGATCTCTGATGATGGAAATTGGATAATGGTTTTAGATGTAAATGCACCAAAAAGTTTTCTTGCGGATTTTTATCCGCCCAGCCCTATTTATAATCTGTATATTTATGATTGCGTTAACAAAAAAATGATTAAAGCAGTTGAAGGTGGTTGTGGAGGTGATTGGGGAGGCTTTGATTTTGCGGAGTAAATAGCTATGTTGCACCGAAGCTCCCCGAGGATAAAGTGAAAGGCATCTTCTCCTGCTATGATGAAACCGTCACCATCGAAAAGTGATACAGCCTTCCTTTTTTGCAAATAAATGATCGTTAGGGTATAATGTAGCGGTTATGTAAACAACTAACTATCACACGAAAGGACATTATTATGTGCGGTATAGTAGGTTATGTAGGTAATAAGCAGGCGGCTCCGATCCTCCTTGCAGGTCTCGAGAAGCTTGAATACAGAGGATATGACTCAGCAGGCATCGCTGTAAGGAACGGCGACGGCGAAACAGATATAGTAAAGGCAAAGGGCAGACTTTCAGCACTTGCTCACAAGACTGATCAGGGACGTGCGGTGTTAGGTACATGCGGTATCGGTCACACAAGATGGGCAACTCACGGTGAGCCGTCCGAGACTAATGCGCATCCTCATTGCAGTGATGACATGAATGTTGTGGGCGTGCATAACGGTATCATTGAGAACTACCAGGAACTCAAGGCCAAGTTAATGCGCCATGATTATAAGTTTTATTCCGAGACCGATACTGAGGTGGAGATAAAGCTTATCGATTATTACTATAAGAAGTATCAGGGAACACCTGTGGATGCTATAAACCATGCACTTGTTCGTACACGAGGCAGCTATGCGCTTGCCGTAATGTTCAAGGAGTATCCCGGCGAGATCTATGTTGCCAAGAAGGATAGCCCCATGATCATTGGTGTGACCGATGAAGGCGCATTTCTGGGATCGGACGTACCTGCGATCCTTAATTATACAAGAAATGTTTATTACATCGGTGACATGGAGCTCGGTAAGCTCACACCCGGAAAGGTTACTTTCTACAACCTTGACGGTGATGAGATAGAAAAGAATCCTGTTGAGATTGACTGGGATGCAGAGAGCACCGATAAGTGCGGCTTTGAACATTACATGATGAAGGAGATCCATGAGCAGCCTAAGGCTGTGAAGGAAACCCTTGATATGTATATGAATGACGGAAAGATCGATTTCTCCGGTCTTATAAGGAATCCTGAGAATTCAGGCAATCCGGAAGACAAGACTACTCTTGATGATGTGCTGAAGAATCTTGAGAGAATATATATCGTAGCCTGTGGCTCGGCATACCATGCAGGTGCTGTGGGTAAGACAGTCATAGAGCAGCTGACGGATATACCTGTTGAGGTAAGCCTTGCATCGGAATTCCGTTACTGCAATCCGAAGCTTCAGAAGAATTCTCTTGTGGTCGTTATCTCGCAGAGCGGTGAGACTGCCGATACCAGAGAGGCAATGCTTCTTTCGGAAGAGAGGGGAATTCCCACACTTGCGATAGTGAATGTTTTCGGATCATCGATCGCGAGAAAAGCAGATTTCGTAATGTATACAGCTGCCGGTCCCGAGATCGCGGTGGCTACAACAAAAGCATACAGCGCTCAGCTCATCACGCTTTACCTGCTTGCGATAAGATGTGCGGAGCTTTCAAAGTCCATAGATGAGAACAGAGCCAAGGAGCTCCTTGCAGCTCTTAACCAGATCCCTGCGGGTATTGAAAAGATACTTGAAGACAGGGAGAGGATACAGTGGTTTGCAGCCAAGTATGCAAATTCAACTGACGTATTCTTTATCGGAAGAGGTCTTGATTATGCGATAGCGCTTGAAGGATCGCTCAAGATGAAAGAGATCAGCTATATCCATTCTGAGGCATATGCTGCGGGTGAGCTTAAGCACGGAACTATTTCTCTTATAGAACACAACAGACTGGTCATAGGTATCATGACGCAGAAAGATCTTTATGAGAAGACCATCTCCAACATGGCTGAGGTTAAGAGCCGCGGAGCTTATCTCTTCGGACTCACATCTTACGGCAACTACAGCGTTGAGGATACGGTTGATTTCGCAGTATATATTCCAAAGGGCGAGGAAGTATTTGCCGCAAGCCTTGCGATAATACCGCTTCAGCTTCTTGGATACTATATGGCTGTTACAAAGGGACTTGACGTTGATAAGCCGAGGAACCTTGCAAAGAGCGTTACTGTTGAGTGATCTGCTTCGCCATTGCTTTGATGCTTATTGAATGAGTCGGACATGCTTCCGCGCATTTAAGACATCTGATGCATTCGGCAGAATCGGGATGCTTTACAGGATCGACATCCATAGGACATTTAAGGCTGCACGCGCTGCAATGCGTGCAGCTTTTTTCATTCACATGAAGCTTTAATATGCTGACCTTATTGAGAAGTCCGTAGATCGCTCCTAGCGGACAAAGAGTTTTGCAGAAAAAGCGGTGTATAAATATACAGCCGATGATCACTATAGCAAGGATAAGTGCTTTAAGCGCAAAAAGGGGACCTATTGCATCACGCAGCTCTTTGTGCGTAAGTAGCATGGGTATGCCGCCTTCAAGTGTGCCTGCAGGACATATGAATTCACAGAAGGCGGGGATGCCTGTCTGGCTTTGCGATAACAGTGACATTGCTTCCGGGATCAAAAGTACAAAGATGAGTAGTATCAGATATTTTATATAAGTCATCCATCCTGGAAGCCGGAACTTTTTTACGGGGATGAGTGAGATCAGTTCCTGTATGAGTCCGAAAGGGCAGAAGAAACCGCATATCATACGCCCGAAGATCACTCCGAGAGCAAGTATAAGGCCTGTTACATAAAAGGAAAAATTATAATGACGTGAACCGGTGACTGCCTGAAGTGCACCTATGGGGCAGGCAAGTGATGCCGCAGGACAGGAGTAGCAATTGAGTCCGGGGTTGCAGAAGTTTTTCCATTTGCCTGTGTAAAGCTTTCCGCCTGCAAAGTTGCTTATATGAAAATTAGAAAAACCGAAGGCGACAACCTGTATCAGTTTTCTTTTGATCTCTTGTTTAACCGACATGTTCTCAGCCTATCCCTATGCATTCAAGACAGATGTGAGCAGCTTTGGTGAAAACTTCATAGTTTTCTTCACGCATAAAGCCTGCAGCTATCATCAGAAATGACAGTGCAAGCAGTATAAAAGGCAGATATGTTTTTATGTTCTTTTTATTCATTGGACAGATAATCCGAAACTGCTTTCTTGTAGGCATCGACATAGGCTCCGGTGATAGGTTCTCCTATGCGGTTTCCATCCCTGTCAACGAGTATTGTTGTCGGAACATATTCGAACTGGCTCATAAGATCATACATATCGGAACCGGTGATTATGTTGGTATATTTCACACCGGCCTGTTCAACAAGGAACTGTGCATCCTGCGCTCCTCTGTCATCAGCTTCGTATGAGTTGCAGACGATCCCTATTATCTGAACATTGTCGGGCATATCCTGTCTCCACTCCTCAAGATGAGGGAGCTCA
The DNA here is from genome assembly GCA_000421045.1 of Lachnospiraceae bacterium NK4A179. GTDB lineage: Bacteria > Bacillota > Clostridia > Lachnospirales > Lachnospiraceae > NK4A136. Next base: position 8,879 of record ATWC01000014.1, on the reverse strand, counting down.
CCTATGCATGGATCGCAGAAGGTTCCCCATATATTGACCACGGTAACATCTGCCTTGGAAAAGATATCGCTGCTGACGGGATTGCCGTAGATATCCTGTGATTCAAATGCAAGGTCGGGATCGGCAGGAACATAGTTGTTATCTGCAGCTTCAGTAGCCTCAGCTTCCTTTGCAAGCTCGGTTGCTTCAGCTGTATCGATTTCCTGCACGGTTTCGCTTTCCTCTGTGGGGGCAGGTTTGCTTTCGTTAGGTTCAGCCCCTGCGAGCCCGCAAGATGTGAGTAGCGTGCAAGCTGCAATACATGCGCATATATGGTAAATTCTTGTCTTCATTAATGTCAGTACCTCTTTCAAAGTGTTTATATACTCAACATTATAGCATATCTATGCTTTTCACTTGAGTGCTCTGAAAGTGGTTGTTGTCGGTTCAGATAAAAAATCTGTGAGTGTGTTAATATATACATGACTTTAGTTCTTGAGTCAGAATAATACAAGTTGAGGAATTTATTATGAAATTATCTGCTTTTTTTGACTTGGCTTCATTTGGGATGAAGACAGTGTTATTTAAGAAAAAAGATGCCATACTGGGAACTATTATTTTAACAGATAAGTGTAATCTGAAATGCAAGCACTGCTCTGTAAATAATATTACGGCCATAGTTCATCCATATAATCAGATCAGAGATGAAATGCGCAGGCTATATGATATGGGTATTCGTATTTTGTTTTTTTGTGGTGGAGAGACTTTTATTTGGCATGATGGAGATAAAAGCCTTAGGGATCTTGTGATCGAAGCAAAGAGTATGGGCTTCCTGATCGTTAATGTGGTAACGAATGGTACTTTCTCATTGGATCTGCCCGAGGCTGATCTGATACTGCTTAGTCTGGATGGTGATAGAGAAAGGCATAATGCAGTCAGAGGCGATACTTACGATACGATCATGAATAATATCGCTCATGCTACTTCGGATAATATATGCTTTTATATGGCGGTTAATCAGATCAACAAAGATGCTATTCGCGAGGTGTGCGAGACAGCCAGGGATACGAAAAATGTCCGCGCGGTATCTTTTAATTTCCATACTCCATATCCGGATACGAAAGAACTGGCATTGACTAAGGAGGAAAAAACTGAGTGCTGCGAAGTCATTAAGCAAATGATGAAAGAAGGCGCTCCTGTTTTTAATCTAAAGAGTGCATTCCCTTATATTATAAATAATAGCTTCCCAACACCCTGTTATCAGTGTGTGGTTATGGAAAATGGCAAGCTGTCAATATGCGGAAGATGTATAGATGTTCCGGGACTTTGTGATCAGTGTGGATATTTCTTTGTGGCAGAGTATACGTTACTGTTTAAAGGAAATTTGAAGATTATTTTCGAAATGTTACGAACATACTTAAAGTATGTGTAATTTATGATCAGGAGTTTGGTTTATGAGTTTTTTGACAGAAATCACGAGAATGTGGCTTACCAGATCCACCAGGAAGTTTTCATTCTATAATGAATATGATGAGCATCTGCCTTATGGGGAATGTGATAATTTAGGCCTGTATATTCATATACCTTTTTGTAAAAGCATTTGCAGTTTTTGCCCATATTGCAAAGTTATTTATTCGGAAGAAAAATGTAATAAATATATAGATTCTCTGATTCATGAAATTCATATGGCAGGTAATGAATATGAAGGCAAGAAGACTGTGACAAGTCTTTATTTTGGTGGTGGGACTCCGGCTCTTGCTATTGACCGTATAGAGGAGATACTGGATGCTGTCAGAGAACATTTTATCATTACTGAAGGGATCGGACTGGAGCTACATCCGGATAATGTTACATATGATACACTCACGGCTTGTAAGAAGGCCGGAATTACGAAACTAAGTATTGGTATTCAGTCTTTTCAGGAAAAATATCAGGATATTCTGGGAAGAAGATCTGTAAATATTGATCCTATTCGTGATGCGCTTAGCAAAGTATCATTTGAAACAGTATCTATGGATTTTATTTTTGCGCTTCCTACGCAAACCATAGATGATTTAAAAAATGATATTGATATGGCACTTAAACTTGGTGCCAACTATGTGGCGATATATCCTTTTATTGATTTCTCGTTTACGAAGTCAGATATAAAGGCTTTGGATAATAAGAAAAAACGAGCCATGCTTGACGAAATAACCATGTATTGCCTTGAAAAAGGCTTCAAGCGAAGCTCTATTTGGACTTTTGCAACTGAATCTTCTGCCAAATATTCATCCATGACGAGAGACAATTTCCTTGGCTTTGGATGTTCTGCGACCACTCTTTTAAAAAAGCAGTTTAAGATCAATACATTTGATGTGGATGAGTATTGTAAGCGTATAGAAAGTGGCAAGCTTGCTACATCCTTAACCATTCGATTTACGCTTAGACAGAGAATGGTTTATTACCTGTTTTGGATGGCATACAGTACAAAAGTAAACGCTGATGATTTTGAAAGATTTTTTGGCGTCAAGTTATCCAAAATGTACGGAATGGAATTGAAACTGGCGCAGCTTTTTAAATTGATCACATATAAAGACGGTACTTATGAGATGACTCTGAAAGGTGCATTTTATTACCATTACTATGAAAAATTCTATACATATTCATACATAGATAAGATGTGGGGGATTATGCGTAAAGAAGCCTTCCCGAAACAAATAAAGTTTTGAAAGTCTGCGCCTTTTTTGCATATCCGGAAAACGATTTCCTCTTGTCATAATAGGTATTTCAGACTAAAATAAGTCTGTTTACGTAATTATATTCTGGTGAATGTGTATGGTATCGATAAAAGATGTTGCCGCAAGAGCCGGTGTTGCGATCTCTACCGTATCCAAGGTTCTGAACGGCTATCCCAATGTAAGTGAAAAGACAAGAAGCAGGGTACAGAAGGCGATAGATGAGCTTCACTATGTTCCCAATGCTATCGCATCGGCTCTTTCTTCAAAGAATACCGCTCGCATTGCACTTATTATCAATTCACTTGAACATTCACAGGCTATAGATGAGATCGATATGCATTATCTTTCCGGTGCGATAGAGGAGGCTAAGAAAAGAGATATCGAGCTCAGAACATATTTTTATTCAATGATAGAAGATATGAGCGCTGAGGATATAGCCAGGGATTTTGACGCCCAGCGCATAGGCGCTTTTATCGTATATGGATACAATAAGAATGATGCGGTGCTGCAGATACTGCATTCCATGCACAGATTCAAGTCGGTGCTCGTAGACACGCCTATCTATGATAAAGACACTTCATCAATCTGGATAGATCAGGCGCAGGCACAGTATGATGTTGCAGAAGCCGCTTTTTCTTCGGTTAAGGGGAAAAGACTTCTTTACCTGGCAGGAAAGAGAAACGGTTTTGTTACCGGGGAACGCCTGAAGGGCATAAAGAAATTTGCCAAAGACAGGAAGCTTGAACTGACTGTATGTTACGGAGATTTCAGTGAGGCAAAGGCAAGGGCGGCTGTTCTGAAAAACGGAAAGGAATCCGATATGATAGCCTGTGCTTCCGATCTGATGGCGGTCGGAGCGGTCTATGCACTTGCCGATATGAAGATAAAGAAGCCGGTATGCGGTTTTGACGGTATAGGACTTTTGTCTTATACTCCGCAGAGGATGATGACCGTGATACAGGATTTTGCAGGGATATCAGCGAAAGCCGTGGATGCGGCAGCAGCACTCCTTGACGGTGAAGAGGGACGCAATATAGTGACGGGGTATACCATCGGAGTACGTGAGTATTCTGATGTTTTATAGAAAGAAACTTAAGGAGAAAAGAAATGCATACATTACCAAACATGCAGAGACAGGTGCTTGAGACAAAGATCGATACGCAGCTTGAAGATCTTGCGCAAAAGTATTTTTCTAAGACGTTTGCGGAATGTTCTGACGGTGAGTCTTATGAATGCCTTCTTCAGATGACGAAGAATTTCATGACGACGAGCGATGTTATCAACGGGGAAAAGAAACTGTATTATATCTCCGCCGAATTTCTTATAGGAAAGCTCCTTTCAAACAACCTGATCAATCTGGGCATATACGATAAAGTAAAAGATATCTTAAGTTCTTACGGAAAGGACATCACAAAGATAGAAGAGTCAGAGCCTGAACCTTCGCTTGGAAACGGCGGTCTGGGAAGACTTGCTGCATGCTTTCTTGATTCCATTGCAACGCTGGGCATCCCCGGTGACGGTATAGGACTCAATTATCATTTCGGACTTTTTAAGCAGGTATTTAAAGATCATCTGCAGACCGCCGAGAAGAATCCCTGGATCGAGAAACATTCCTGGCTCAATAAGACAGGAGTGAAGTTCAAAGTTAAATTCGGAGATTGTGAAGTCACATCGAGACTCTATGATCTTGATGTGATAGGTTATGATAACGGCATCAACAAACTGCATCTTTTTGATGTGGAATCCGTAGATGAGACTATAGTTAAAGAAGGTATTGATTTTGATAAGACGGATATAAAGAAAAATCTTACACTTTTCCTTTATCCTGATGACTCAGACAAGGCCGGCAATCTTCTTCGCATATATCAGCAGTATTTTATGGTGAGCAATGCGGCTCAGCTTATCCTGCGTGATATGAAGGAGAATGATTATGATCTGAGAAAAATGTATGATCATGCAGTGATCCAGATCAATGATACACATCCTACCATGGTGATACCGGAGCTGATACGTATATTGGTTGAAGATAAGGCATTTACCATGGATGAGGCGATCGATGTCGTTTCCAAGACCTGTGCGTATACAAATCATACAATACTTGCAGAGGCGCTGGAGACATGGCCTATCGAATATCTTGAACAGGTTGTTCCACAGCTGGTGCCCATCATAAAGGAACTTGATAAGAAGGCTGCAGCGAAGTATCCCGATCCTGCCGTAAAGATCATAGATGAGAAAAACGTAGTTCACATGGCACACATAGACATACACTACGGTTTCTCTGTTAACGGTGTTGCTGCTATCCATACGGATATAATCAAGAAAACGGAACTTAATCATTTCTATAAGATATATCCGGACAAATTCAATAACAAAACAAACGGCATCACATTCAGACGCTGGCTCTTATCCTGCAATCATGAACTTGCGGATTTTATCTCCGAATTGATAGGAGAGGATTACAAGAAGGATGCTACAGAACTTGAAAAGCTTCTTCAGTTTAAGAATGATGACAGAGTTTTAAGAAGACTTGAAGAGATAAAGAAGGATAATAAAAAAGTCCTTGTCGATGTGATACGGAAAAATGAAGGCGTGGAGCTTGATCCGGATTCCATATTTGATATACAGATAAAGCGTCTGCATGAATATAAGAGACAGCAGATGAATGCGCTTTATATCATCCACAAGTATCTTGAGGTTAAGAAGGGAAATAAGCCTGTGCGTCCCATCAGTTTCATCTTCGGTGCAAAGGCTGCTCCCGCTTATGTGACTGCAAAGGATATCATCCATCTGTTGCTCGTGCTCCAGGAGATCATTAATAATGATCCTGATGTGAACAGATATCTTAAGGTTGTGATGGTAGAGAATTATAATGTGAGCTATGCGGAAAAACTTATTCCGGCATGCGATATTTCCGAGCAGATATCTCTTGCTTCAAAAGAAGCGTCCGGTACAGGTAATATGAAGTTTATGTTAAACGGTGCTGTGACACTCGGAACTGCTGACGGAGCAAATGTTGAGATACATGATCTTGTCGGTGATGATAATATCTATGTTTTTGGTGCAGACAGTGATACAGTTATAAAGCATTATGAAGAAGCTGATTATGTGTCTGAAGAGTATTACAAAAAGAGTCCGGTTATAAAAGAGGCGGTTGATTTTATTACAGGCAAGCAGGCTCTTGCAGCAGGACATAAGGAGAATCTTGAAAGACTGCAGAAGGAACTGCTTACAAAAGACTGGTTCATGACGCTGCTTGACCTGGAAGATTATATTAAGACAAAAGATAAAGTGTTTGCTGATTATGAGGACAGAAGAAAGTGGCAGCAGATGAGTCTTGTGAATATTGCTAAATCCGGTTTCTTCTCATCTGACAGAACCATAATGGAATACAATCGTGATATATGGAAACTCAAAAATGAGGACAGTATATAATCTTATTTATTGGAGGAAAAGGAAATGAGTGACTACAGGTTAAATACCAAATGCGTACAGGGAGGCTACAGGCCGGGCAATGGAGAGCCCCGTCAGATTCCCATCATCCAGTCGACGACTTTCAAGTATGATACAAGTGAAGATATGGGAAAACTGTTTGATCTGGAGGCAAGCGGTTACTTCTATACTAGACTTCAGAATCCCACGAATGATCATGTTGCTGCAAAGATAGCAGAACTTGAAGGCGGCACTGCAGCTATGCTTACAAGTTCTGGACAGGCTGCAAATTTCTATGCACTTTTTAATATCTGTGAATGCGGAAGTCATATCGTTGCATCCTCTTCGATATACGGTGGAACATTCAATCTTATCGCAGTAACAATGAAGAAGATGGGAATCGATGTTACCTTCGTTTCCCCTGATGCCGATGAAGCAGAACTCGATGCTGCATTTAAGGAGAACACAAGAGCAATGTTTGGCGAGACCATCGCAAATCCTGCACTTACTGTTCTTGATATTGAACTGTTTGCAAAGGTTGCACACAAGCACGGAGTTCCGCTTATTATAGATAATACATTCCCCACACCTGTAAACTGCAGACCTATAGAGTGGGGGGCTGATATAGTTACTCATTCGACAACAAAGTATATGGATGGACATGGTGCAGGTGTAGGTGGTGCAATAATTGATTCCGGAAACTTTGACTGGATGGCACATAAGGATAGATTTCCGGGACTTACCACACCGGATGATTCATATCACGGAATAGTTTATGCGGAAAAATTCGGAAAGGGAGGAGCATTCATTACAAAGGCAACCAGCCAGCTTATGCGTGATTTTGGTTCCATTCAGTCACCGCAGAATGCCTTTATCCTTAATCTCGGACTTGAGTCTCTTCATGTTCGCATGCCTCGTCATATCGAGAATGGTCAGGCAGTTGCCGAGTTCCTGGAGGCTCAGACAGATAAGATCGAATCAGTAAATTATCCCGGACTTAAGAGCAACAAGTATCATGAGCGTGCCGAGAAATATTTCGGAAACGGCGGATGCGGAGTTGTTTCATTTGTGCTCAAGGGCGGAAGATCAGCTGCTGAAAGTTTCATGAAGAAACTTAAGCTTGCTGCAATTGAAACACATGTTGCTGATGCAAGAACATGCTGCCTGAACCCGGCAACATCAACACACAGACAGATGACAGAGGAGCAGCTTGAGGCAGCAGGTATTCCTGCAGGAATGGTTCGTATGAGCTGTGGACTTGAAGATAAGGAAGATCTTATCGCAGATCTTAAGCAGGCACTTAACTGATGAAAGACCATATGATACGAGGCACGGGATTTGGCAGTCAGGTCAGATTCTTTGCCGCATCTACAAAAGAAACTGTTGAAGAAGCAAGGCGGATACATGATACGTATCCGCTTTGTACTGCTGCACTCGGAAGACTTCTCACCGCAGGTGCGATGATGGGTGCAATGGGAAAGAATGATACTGACATCATCACACTCAGGATAGACGGTGATGGTCCTATAGGCGGCATCACTGTTACTGCTGATTCACATGCCGGAGTAAAAGGGATCATTTACAACAATCATGTGGAGCTTCCGCTCAGAGCAGACAATCATCTTGATGTCGGCAGAGGTGTCGGTAAAGGTACACTATCTGTGATAAAAGATTTTGGAATGAAGGATCCTTATGTAGGACAGACACTTCTTCATTCAGGTGAGATCGCAGAAGATCTCACTTATTATTTTGCTGAGAGTGAACAGATACCAACATCGGTAGCGCTTGGAGTACTCGTGGATACTGATTGTTCAGTGAAGCAGGCAGGTGGTTTTATCATACAGATGATGCCGTTTGCATCTGATGAAACTGTGAGCATTGTCGAAAAAAATCTTTCACAGTTTGGTTCTGTTACCAATAGTTTTGAAAACGGAAATTCTGTTTTGGAGATGATAAAAAATATTATTCCGGATGCAGAGATTGAAAGTGATATTCCGGTAAAATATTTTTGCAACTGTTCAAGAGACAGAGTGAGACGAGCGCTCGAAAGCCTTGGAAATAAAGAGCTTCAGAGCATGATCGATGATGGAGAAAGTGTAAATCTTCATTGCGATTTCTGTAATAAGGATTATCTTTTCACGATCGATGAAATAATCGACATCAAAAAAACCTTGAATTTACAATAAAAACAGTTGAAAAGATTTACATAATACGATAAAATCCGTTTGTAGTTAAAGCTGCAAAAAAAATTAAAAAAAACGTATCTGAAAACGGAGGGTAATTATGGCAGAGAATGACAGCGCTGCAAAGAAGACAGCAGCAAAGAAGCCTGCAGTAAAGAAGGCAGCAGCAAAGAAGACCACAACAAAGAAAGTGGCAGCAAAGAAAGCAACAACAAAGAAGGCAGCAACAGCAAAGAAGGCAGTTGCAAAGAAGCCCGCAACAAAGAAAGCTACAGCAGCTAAGAAGACTACAGCTAAGAAGACAACAGCAAAGAAAGCTACAGCAGCAAAGAAGACTACAGCAGCTAAGAAGACTACAGCTAAGAAGACAACAGCAAAGAAGGCAGTTGCAAAGAAGCCTGTAGCAAAGAAGACAGCAGCTAAGAAGACTACAGCTAAGAAGACAACAGCAAAGAAGACAGTTGCAAAGAAGCCTGTAGCAAAGAAGGCAACAGCTAAGAAGGCAGTTGCAAAGAAGCCCGTAGCAAAGAAGACTGCAGCTAAGAAGCCCGCAGCAAAGAAGACTGCAGTT
>ATWC01000013.1 GCA_000421045.1 Lachnospiraceae bacterium NK4A179 | reverse complement strand
ACTCTTGTACAGTATCGATATTCGCTTTTTGTTAACTCAACTATCTCAGGATCCCTATCGTATACAAGACTTTCAGAAGACAAATAATACTTTCCCCCTTCTCTGTATACTTTAATAAGCATATCATTGCGAAACTCAATACAACCTACAAAGTGGTCTTTAATTGATATCTCATCTGGTAACGGTGACATATACTCCTTGGGAACGAACACCCAAATAAAGCAGATCAGAATCCACCCTATACATATAATTATACTTATCGACTTTTTTTTCATATCTGCCCCCATCATGTACTCATCACCTGATTTCGAATACTATCATAGCAAATGTTTTTCCTCACCCCACATAATGTATAAAAAACACCGTCAAATTCTACAAAAATGAATGAGCCATTGTGGGCTCACTCCGTCCCCAATGGCTCATCCCATCCTCAAAGGATTAATTCTCTTCAAGTATATTCAACGCTTCCTTATAGTCCTGTCCAAGGATTTCCTGCACCTTCTGAAAATCATATTTTTCATGCAATCTTGTCTGGACTTTCAGAAACTCTTTCTTTCCATATTTTCTGATAAACATAGACTGTGCCCTTGCTGCTTCTGCTCCATCATTTGAAGGAACGAAGAAACCTTTCTCGCATACTTCAAGCTCACTGCACTCATAACATCCGTCTATATTCTTTTCATTGCAGCACTTTACGTTGGGGCATATCCTGCCTTCGGAACATGTTGCAAAAGAGCAGACATTATACTCTGTTCTGCAGCCTCCGCACCACTCGGCAAGAAAACAATGGTCGCAGGATAATCCGCAGATTGCAGTATAATCCGCTCCTTTTCGGGCAATCTTGCAAAGCCGGTTCTTTATCCGCTGCATCGCTTCAATATGCATGATCCAGTGGCGTGAAAACGGCATCTGAATGAGACCCTTAATATCTTTACCACACCAATAATCGATCAGCCAAAATGCGTTTTCATCCTCACTGACGCATTTACTTTTCACCAGCTTCTGTTTCGTTTCTTCGGAATATTTTCGTTTCAACTCTTTGTACTTCAGCCCCGAAAGGATCCTGTCACTTGATTCTTTTACGGCCTTTGCATAACGGTAGAGTTCCTGCAAATTCAGTTTCTTTGAGAATTCAGCAATTTCTTCACCCTTCAGTTCATTCCCGGTTGTAATGATCGGTGAAGCGATCTTGCTTAAATGATCATCCCGAAACAGTATCTGCTCATCTCCTGCGATCATATCATGTGCCACAATATCCTCTATCCGGAAAATATGCCATATGGAATAAGCAAGCGTCTTGCTGTGATATCCATTTGCACCTGCGAATGGCATTTGGTAAAAAGCCTTCTCAGGATACCCTTCTACAATCCAGTTGATCTGCTGAAACAATTCTTCCCTGAGTTCAAGAAGTTTTTTGATAGCTTCATCAAAGGTAGCTTCTTTTGACAATAATACCTGTATTTCCTTATTCTCCTGTGACCATTCCTTGTTCATAAGCTTACTCCTAAAATCAATATTCAAAATGAACCACTGTACCTAAGGGGTCAACAACCGGTCTGAATAGCGCTTACGTCCAAGTTCGCCAAAGTTCAGCTCCTGTTTTTCGAAATCATAGATTAACATCCCTTCCATATTTTTCTCAAGTTCTTTGCAAATAGTACCTGAGGCATTAATAAAGCACGTTGGTGCTGTCTGCTTAGGATGAATTGCATTTACTGACAATACAGGCGTAACATTTTCTACTGCTCTGGTGATCAGATGTCCCCGTATCATCTGATATCGGGACTCATCCTCTTTATCAGCCACATCATAAAACAGAACAATATTCAAATCGGTGTTTTCCCGATACAATTCTCTAAAATACTCAGGGAAACGTACTTCAAAACATATTCTTACACCGATTTTTAACCCGTGTATTTCATATATTCCATTTTCACCGCCGGTGGCAAAATTGTCCTCATCCCAACCATAAAGCGCTCGTTTATCGTACCAGCCCTTTACGCGATCAGGCGAAAGGAAATATGCTCTGTTATAGTATTTTGAATCAGCATAGTCGATGGTTCCTACGATAATGTGAATATCCAATTCATTTGCCAATTTTTGCAACTCTTGTATAGCTTCAAAGACCGCATTTACATTGATGCTGTCTGAACCGGCAATACTGCGAGGCGGATACCCCGTTAATGCACATTCTGGGAATATGATCAAATCAACCTTATTCTCAGCTGCCTGTACTATAGCATCCTTAATTTTTTCAATATTTCTATCAAGATCACCACATGGTGCAAATTGATAAGCAGCTAACCGCATCATTATTCTCCTTGTGCAAAAACATGACAATCTATTCAACCAGTTCATTCGTTCACTCCGGCATCCTCGTGAACCTTTTGGGACAGGGTCATATGCCAAACAGCCTTACCTGTCTGTCGATCCAGGATTCCTGGGGCACTTCATGGATGCTGTCGCCATCTCTATAATTTCCGATCAGGAATGGTGACTCCGGATCATGTAAACTGTTCTGCGAATATATCACTTCCGGTTCTGCATTTGCATAGCAGTATTTACAAAGATGAAGACAGGTGTTGTAAGCGCCGATATCACATGAGAGATAACATGCGCATTCCGCTCTGGCCCCTTTCTTCTTGGGTGCCATAAGTCTTTTGCCGATCGCCTTTTCATAATCGCTGATCTTCATACAGCCGCTGCAATCAGCGCCATACTCATCCAACTCATTTCCTTCTGCACAAGGCTTGAGGGTCATGCCGCATTCAGTTGCGATCCTTATCATCTCTATCCCCAGCTTTAATCTATCATCCTTTGAAACTGCTCTAGCCTCCGGAAAGTTTTTTCTGACCTTGGGATACAGATCGATAAAACTGATGACCACCGTTTTTGTGTATCCCTTCAGACTTTCCGCGATCTGCCTGAAAGCTTTTAAGTGATACTCTATTGGATATTTCTCCAATAAAAGGATTGGATCATATCTCCAGCCGATCGAATCTACTCCCACTATATCAGAAAGTATCTTAAAATCCTCGATCAATTGATGTTTATTCGGAACATTTGGCTCGATATCTCTCCCATAAGGTGTAATAGTGACAAACCAATATTGTCCAAAATTCCTTATCAGATCCATATACGGAAACATAGGCGCAGGATTCTTTGTACAGAAACCGATCACATCAACTACGGATGGATCTAGCCTGTACTTACTTACCTGTTCCGGATTATATGGATTGCGGACACAAACAAAGCCTTCCTTTATCCTACCCGCAAACCACTTGGCGTAAAAAGCCGGTATATCCGTTCTTTGTCCTGTATTAATGATCATATTTTCCTTTTTTATATTTCCAAAAACTATTTACCAGGCATCTGTATCCTAAATCTTTTATTTCAGAATACCTAAGATCATAATTCTTTTTCCCGTATTTTCCCGTATACAGATATCTGATATTATTGACCGCATATTCATCTATTTCTTTCAGTTTGGAATCCGAAGTGATCAACGGAAAATACCATCTACACCATGTGATCTCGCCCCGTATCGCATTATTATAAAACTTGTCGTTCAAATACCTGATAAATGCTTTTGCCGTTCTTTCATTGCCGGCAGTTTTTCGTATTTTCCATCTATACAGAGCCTTTGCTTTCCTCTTTATCTTCGCTTTTATCTTCTTTTCTGCCATATCGGAAACGTTGATTTCTTTACCTGCGAACTCAAATCCCAGAAATTCTATTTTTCCACCCGGCACTGTCTTAATCTCTTTTGCCGGATTAACTTCCAATCCTTTATCAAATAAAAAATCCTTTATAACATTTTCATACTTCTCAATAGAATCTTCACTGTCAGAAAAAACAATAATATCATCGGAATACCTGGCGTAATTAACTTTTTTATCAATAAAATAATTATCCATGTCAGATAAATACAAGTTCGCCAGAAAACCTGCAGTAGGAGTACCGGCCATCACCCCCTTCTTTACAAGCACTCTCGTTTCATCCCTGAGTGCATAGGGATTTTTCAGCAGTTTTTCAAAAAACTCAAACAGCCACTTTTCATTGGGCATTCTTTCTTTTAGCTGAAGCAGAACTCTATCTGCATTGATAGAATTGAAATAATCATGAATGTCTACTTTATAAGAATATGCCTCACCGAAATTAACATTTGTTAATACCCTGCCTATTGCCTTCTTAACACCGGTATTATTTCTAAACGAATATAGGTTATCGCAAAACAATCCATCATATTCCTTAAGTAAATAAGCGATCATTTTTAAGATGTAGTTTTCTTCTCGTTCAAAAGAAAAAACCACTCTCTTCTTATTCACTCCATTTTTATTCACTTCAAGGATCCGAGGAAGTGACATCTCCTGATCTTGCTTTAGCCGTTCAACGAATTCACAATATTCTCTTTCATTTACAAACTTTTTTAGATCTTCCTGATCTCTTTTTCTCATATCTCCGCGTGAAATTTTATAATTCAAAAATTCCACCCACAAAGAATGGTCTTGCAGCTTTTGTATTATTTCCATACAAACTTACTCCTGCATAATCAGAGAGCAGGCTTAAGCCTGCTCTCATTATATTATCATCCCGTGCCGAAAACGGTTTCACACCGCGGTATCGCGGTTACCGGATTATACAAACGGATGTTGCCTGCAAAACATATTTTCCGTCTGCTTCATCCCCTGCAGGCGCTTAAAGCATTTCGACTCGGGATATTATCATTATACCATTGTTAATGACCCTTTGGGGACGGGGTTAAGGGCTCATTTTTGAGCCCTTAACCCCGTCCCCCAAAGGTCACCTATTTGCTAAAAGGAGCACTTAGATCATAATCTGAAATTTCAGAAACAGGTATTGGAAGTTTGAGACCGATTTTGGGATCTTTATAATTTATACGATCTGAAAGAGCATCGTTACCGCTTCTGTCCACTGAATAAAATTGCATCGTATCATTTTGTAATGATATAAATGCGTGTCCGATTCCTGCCGGTACCAGCACTGCGATGGCATTTTCTTCTGACAGTTCAATTGATTCCCACTGAAGATATGTCGGTGATTCTTTTCTCAGATCAATAACGTAATCCATCCCCCTGCCTTTTATGACGGTCACAAACTTCGTCATAGGACTGCTCTCTTCTCTATAATGTATCCCAAAGAAAGTTCCTGCTTTGGGCATGCTGTATATCCTTGTCTCCAGAGCTTTGAAATCATCAATATTTTCATCATAAACATATGCCAGAGATCCACGATTATCAACACGCGTATGAATCTGATATATTTTAACTTTTCCAAATATTTCTTTTATCAACATATATCCACCATATCCTCCGTCAATCACTGCAACAATTCATTCATATTACTCAATTCCGATATATGAAACTATATTTTTCATACATTCATTTGAGTAATTATCTCCTGCCACAGTAGGATGCAGCTGTATCAGGTATAGATTCCCGTACTTTTCCGTTCTGCAAAACATGTTATATCCCTTATAAACATACGTCTCGCCGCCGTGGTAAAAAACATTATCATAACGCATAAACTGCACCCAACCGCAACCATATCCCATATCAATATTAAACATTTCATCAAGGGACTCTTCATTGATCAGTTTTCCATTAATAAGTGCCCTGTCGAAACTGAGCATATCTGCTGCACATGAATGGATATCACCTACACCCCTCTCAGGTTTTATCAGTTGCATATACAGGGTATCCACGATCTCGTAAGGATCCTCAAGGGGGGCATCATTATCCGGGATATACTCCGGAACGCTCGTGACATCTCCTAGTGTCATGCTGCTTGTATGTTCCATTCCGCATTTATCAAATATGTTTTCTTTTACATATTCCGCATAACTTTTGCCCGTGGTCTTCTCGATTATCATAGCCAGAAGAGTATATCCTGTATTTGAATATGAAAAATCCGTTCCAGGTATAAATTCAGGCTCATCGTCAAACAGCATTGCAAGCAGTTCTTCATCGGTAAAGCCGTCATAATAGTAGCGTCTGAACTCCTCTATGTCCATTTCACCCTTTTCATCAAGAAAGGTTTCATCAGAAACAAAATCCTTCCTAAGTCCCGATTGCATATGAAGAAGCTGATAAATGGTTATATCACTTCCATATTCAAATTCAGGAAAAATCTTTTCAAGAGTATCTTCAAGTGAGATTTCTCCCTTTTCGCAGAGCTGAAAAATTGCTACAGCCGTAAATGCTTTAGTAAGAGACCCTATTTCATACGTAGTATATGCATCAACCTTTTTCCCGTTCACATCAGTTGAATTAATACCGCCAATAAAGATAATCCTGTCATCTGTAGCGAGAATATAAGATCCTTTAATTTCGGGAGATTTAGAGCACTCACGCTTCAAAATATTAACAAGAGGTTTCAGGTCTTCATCTTCTGAAAACCAGGTATTATCTGTTTCATCATAAACAAGCCCTGCAGTTATGTCGTCTGATGTACTCTTTGTGCAGGAACAAAGCAGGAACATGAGCATGATCACAAATATATTCAGAGCAGTAACAGTTCTTTTCATAATCTTCAGTACTTAATCGCTTTCGAGTGTAATTTATACTTTCTTTGATGCGCATGTTTTTATCCTTCCATTTCGCATCCAACAATGGCTTTTCCTTTTACTACTTTTTACTTCATTGCCTGTATCTTATCATTCATCTTCTTTGCTTCTGCACGATAGTATCTCATGAAAAGGAACCATATTAGAAACGCAACAGCCAGCTGAATCGCCGCAATTATAATTCCCTGACCGATGGTTGCAGACCCACCTATCCATCCCACTGCATAGGCAACGATTGTGTAAATCACGCAGCCAATTCCCATGTGTATCAACACTCTGATCGGCATGGGCAGGCTTTCCTTCCTATACACAATGGTCGGAACTCCAAATCCAAGACCAACCAGCGCACAACCGATGACCATCTTTGTAAATCTGTAATTCTCAAGACAGAAGTTTCCTTTGTACCCTATATCAAATACAATCCCAACCAGGCAAAAAATTGCCATTGCCATTCCAATACTGATCACAGTGCTCTTTGCTAAATCTTTTATTGTCTCTTTCATTGCTTTCTCCTCCTATAACCCAAGATATTTTTTGAACTCCGGCAGATATGTTCTCGAAACATAATCCTTGCATCCATTCTTCAGCTTCAGCAAAAGCGTTCCGCTGAATCCCGGCTCAATGCCGTCCATGTAAGACAGATTGATCAGTGTTGATTTTGATATCTGCATGAACTGTTTTCCTAATTGCTGGCCAATCTCATAGAGTCGTTTCCTGGAACGATATTTTTGATTTTCACCATAAATAATCGTATCTCCATCCTCCACTCTGACCATGTATATTTCTTTAGGCTGCAGAACAATTAGATCCTCTTCATTCTGCAGGGCAGTTATGGGAGTCTCGTTTGTACTGAATATATCAAGCATTCGCTTTATCTCATCTGTCATCTTATCGGTGTAGATTACTGCATATGGCTCCTTATATTCAGCAGAAATATCAACACTTACCTTCATGCCCCGACCTCCTTTCTCTTTGATGATGCAATCATACAATATATCGAAAGCTCTGTCCTGACATTTGATGTAAGCGGCAAAAAACAGAAGGTGAAATGCAAAATAAGCGGCAGAAAAGGCAAAAAATATGTTCAGTGGAAAGCTGAGCAGGATATACAAAAGAAGAAATCAAAGACAGGATTGATAATCCCAAGAAATAGCAGAATAAAGGACAAACTGTACAGGCCCTGTTTTATGCCAGAACTCTTATCAATAGCATATAAACAACCGTTCCTGTCAGTATGCTCACAACTGCATTTCTTTTCCATGCCTGCATCACTACTACAAAAGCTCCCGCAATCAGTTCAGGGACTCCGTATGGCTGCTCCAACAAAGAAACATCTCTTAAACAGTAGATCACCAGAAGGCCTATGATAGCCTGTGGCAAAACCCTGCCGAGATATGATATATAGCCGGGAGTATCTTTTCCAAACACAATAAAAGGCAGAAACCTCAAAAGCATGGTGGCAACAGCCATTACCCCAATGAGTATCGCAGCCTTCATTGCTTTCTTTCCTCCTTCTTTCTAAGCAGTGTCATTACAAATGTTATCAGAAACATTGCCGGTATCAGAAACCTGTCAGGTCCAAGAAACACAAGGCACAACACAGTACTCACAATTCCAACCACAGCTGGCAAATGGTCTTTTGAAGATATCCACTGTTCGGTAAAAGATGCTATGAACAGCGCAGTCATGGAAAACTCTATACCTCTCGTGGAAAAAGGAATGACCTCGCCCAGAAGACTTCCTATGAGCGTTCCTGTAACCCAGTAACAGTGATCGAATATGGAAACAAGAAAACGATACAGGTTGTTGTCTTCCCCGATGTCATCTTCATCGCACAGCAGAGAGTATGTCTCGTCTGTCAGTGCAAATATCATGTATGGCTTATATTTCCCGGCATTCTTATATTTTTCTATCATAGATATTCCGTAAAAGAGATGTCGGCAGTTTACCATGATCGTCGTAATTGCAGTCGTTATAACCGATGCCCCACCCGTTAGCAGTCCTACGCCTACATACTGCATAGAACCGGCATATATAAAAAGGCTCATGGACAGTGCCCACAACACTCCATATCCTGCGTTTCTGAGTAAGATTCCAAATCCCATTCCCAGAACTATATATCCCGCCATAATCGGAACAGTCTTGTAAAAAGCTCTTCTTACTGTTAATTTATGTCCTGTCATTCACTTTCATCCTTCACCTGGGCTGATCATCATCAAGGTGTATGGCCAGATCACCGCATATCCTCCTAAGGGACCGTTTGATTTGGTCATCACGCTCTTTGTTTCTATATGATTTACTTTGATCTTAGACAGCTCCATGTCCAAAATACTCCTTTATCTCCTGCATCCTGCTCATCTGATCCACCGAGAACGGGCATCTGCTGTTGCAATGACCGCAGCTGACACAATCAGAAGCATTCTTTTCAAGTGTCAGATAATGCTCTCTTGCCATGTCGTCTCCGATACGTGTCAGATCATAGAACTTATTCACCGCTCCTATATCTATTCCTGCAGGACAAGGCTCACAATGATTGCAATATACACATTTACCGCTTGCTTCCGGCGGAGCAAAAGATCCAATAATACTGTAGTCAAGCTCTTCCTCAGATTTCTCATAATATTTCAAAAGCGCATCTATCTCTGATACGCTCTGCGCACCAGGCAATACAGTAAGGATACCCGGTTTATCGAGCGCATATTTTATGCACTGATACTGTGTAAGTGCCTTTCCGAAGGGCGATGTCTTATCGCTTAATAGCTGTCCTCCGGAAAAGGGCTTCATAACTGATATGCCTACTCCCAGCTTTTCACATCTCTTATATACATCTGCTCTCTCATCCACGCCGCCATAAGCATACTCACCGTGGTTATAGTCATATGCAGGATTAACTGAAAACATCAGCATATCTATGAGATTTGCATCCAGAATCTCCTGTATTACGGAAGGTGTATGGGATGATACCCCTATATGCTTCACCACACCCTGATCTCTCATATCCAAGAGATACTGAAGTATGCCATTGTTCTGATATGTATTCCAATCCTTCGACTCATCCTGACAATGGATAAAACCATAATTGATATAGTCGGTCTTCAGGTCCTTCAACTGTTTATCAACCGATCTCTTTACGGTATCCAGGTTGAGTGTCCATCCATATGTACCCTTTGAATAATCAGCTCCGAAATGAATCTGATACATCACCTCATCCCTGACATCGGACAGAGCCTCACCAAAAATGGAAAATGCTGCTCCGTCTCCTGCGGCAAGATCGTAATAATTGATGCCGCTCTCATAGGCATGTCTGACAGTCTTTACAGCTTCTGACCTTTCAGCCTCTGCGATATAAGCAGTCCCCATGCCAATCTCACTGATCTTATCTCCGGTTCTTCTGTTCTCTCTGAATTTCATCCGACACCTCTTATCTGTTCCCTACTCGAGAGTAATCTCCACATCACCATTTCCCAGCAAATCGGTTAATTCCTCTTGTGTCATGTCGATATGGCCAAGCCTCGTATATGCCCAGGTGTTTGATCCATAAAAAACTACAATCTGGTTCCCGGAATACAGGACGATATCTCCATATTCGGTCGTGATCTGCTCATCATTTCTCGGCAGGCTTTCACCAAGGGAGCCAACCTGCTCAAATCCACCATACATAGACATCTTCACAGTCAGCGGACACAGTTCCTTCAATGCTTCTACCGACTCATTTTCTTCCCATTCAACCGGGTATTCTTCACCATCAATCACCAGAATCATACTTTCACCTGCATCTCCATTTATATCTTTTACAGACAGCAGCTCAATCTTTACATTAAGCTCATCATCCACTGTCACTCTGTATTTGTGATCAAGATTATCGGCTATCGGTGATCTTTCCTCTACAACCACCGTCGTTTCACCCGGTTTTATTCCGGTAAAAGTTATGATCTTATCAAAACCGGAGCCGTCCATTTCCCCTTGATCAGAGCTATGATATTTCACCTCAGTTTCATAAGAAACAATCCCTTCGTCAGCGATCAATACATTAAAATCGGGACCGCCTCCATCAAAAGACTCAAAGCTAAGTTTTGCTTTCTCACCACCGGCATTATCACTTGCCTCTTCCGTAACGATTTCTCCGGTCCAGTCCTCTATTCCACCGAACTCATAGACATTCACATATCCCATATCTGCCAGCTTTTGAGATGCTTCCTTACTTCTTCTTCCGGTACGGCAATAAACCAGTATGATCTGATTTTTGTCCGGCAACTCTTCCGGCGGAGTGTCAGTAATACTCTCATTAGGAATCAGGATTGCTCCCGGAATGTGTCCCTGTGCATATTCATCAGCTCTTCGGACATCTACGATAATGTGACCGTCATCCTCCTGCATCATAAGCTTGGCCTCGTCCTGTGATATCTGAGCATAGGTAAGTTCTCTCACCATACCGTCGCCATCCATTGCCTGCCCGGTTTTTCCGCATCCAAACAATGAAAACATCAGACACACTCCCAAAAATATTGATAATCTTAAGCTAATTTTACTTAAATGCTTCGTATTCATGCTCTGCTTCCAATATGCATCAAACAGTTCCTTAAAACTGGCACGTAATTCTCGACAAACGCATATGGCCTCACATTTCTGGTCAGATTTGGTATGATCACGCACACGCATGATGAAACAATCTTTCCATCAACTTCACAGACAATCAGATGATGATTCGAATCTCCGATTATCTGTTCCCATGTTTCCATTAAGTGCTTATCATGCTCCGGAATACTGTCTTCATGTAAAAACAGATACAATTCAAGCAGCTCAGCTAAATCTTCTCTTTTCGCTTCACGTATCATAGTGTATACAACTCCCCCATAAAATACTGTTCCTGAAAACAGATGGCCTCCAGAATTTCCTCTGCCGGAATCGTTTCTCCGTTTAAGCTTACTATCCATTTATCTTCGTTATCATTCAGACGGTGATATACGGCAACTACCTTGCCCGTATATTTTTCAAGCGGCTGATCTGTTCCAAATACATACACATCCTGCTCAGCCCCATCCCCGGCAAGCACTCCGTCAACATAACCATAATTGATAGGATATATCATTTCCGGATGTCTTGGATGGGCGCTTCCCAGTGGCCTGTCAATCGTTCCGCTCACTGTGATCCCCAGTACATCTTTGTAGTCCACTGTAACAATATCCGTTTTATATACACGACTGTCTTCTCCATGGACATCCTTCATTATTTTCCAGAAGTGATATCCGTACTTCTCATAGAGCCCTGTCTCGCCTGTGGAGATGTAAATATGCTTATGTCCATCATTCTTTGCAAGCATATAAACATATTCCAGAAGTTTTCCAATGCGGCGTTTTCCTCTATACTCCGTGAAGGTATACACAAAACCGACCCAGGGTGTCAGTGACGGCTCCCGTACATCATCCTGCTCAGCATATGTACAAAACGAAATTAGTCTTTC
The DNA here is from genome assembly GCA_000421045.1 of Lachnospiraceae bacterium NK4A179. Taxonomy (GTDB): domain Bacteria; phylum Bacillota; class Clostridia; order Lachnospirales; family Lachnospiraceae; genus NK4A136. Next base: position 52,289 of record ATWC01000013.1, on the reverse strand, counting down.
ATCATCAACAAGAAGAAGCACCTTAGCCCACTCACCGCACAGTTCCTTCAGTTTCTGATCACGAAGCAGTTCATATAGGTATTTACCGGCTCCCCAGTCGCTCTTTTTTATTTCTGAAAGCCAGTGAGCCTTATCATCACTGGTAAAAAAATCAATTATTTTCAAAAAATTTCTCCCCAAGTTCCCTTAACTCATCTATGTTATCAACAATAAAATCCGGCTTTTTGCTCTCGTCATCTATGCTCTGATATATGGCATAGCCCTGACGTACCCATACCGTTTTCATTTCCAACTTTTTTGCAGGGAAAATATCATTATCCAACAATATTCTTTATTCTATAAAAGTGTATTTTGTAATTCATCCTCTTTAAGATAATTCTATTTGAGGGGACCTGAAAAGAGCCGCTGTTACACGACTCTCACAAAATCTTCTTATGTTATATTCTAAATTTAGCGTGATTTATTATTGGTGTCCATAAAGCATCATCTTATCGCTTCATTATAAAAATCCAAAAAGCGAGTGAACAGCTCCTCATCTAATCGGGTACTCCATCTGACATGATCAAGGTTTTCTTTAATATATTCCGCCTTATCTTCTTTAAAGCGTTCTATATTATCTTCTGCATTATAGTCATAGTCAAGTGTTTCAAGCCATGTATCAAATTCGGCATTAAATTCGTCTTTATAATTATTCTCCGGATCATTGAAAATCTCATTATGGCCCCTGTCTTCAAATCTAATGAAAGTAAACCGGGGATCATTCTGATATTTCTCATAATATATGTCGTACCCATACTCTATACCTATAACGTCATCATCCGCACTGTGCACAATCATTACTGCCGCATCTGTTGAATCAAAACCATCCATTGCCGTGTTTGATGCATACCTGCCATATTTGAACAGTTCATGAATCCTGATAAACGGTGTCATTGTATAAATAACATCACCGGCCTGAGATTTTCCACCTGACTCAAACATATCCGATGACCTATTAAAGCCTGAGCATTCAATGACCGCCTTAATCTCAGGATGGTAAGTAAGCACACTGCTTACGCAATATCCACCCCAGCTATGACCAAAAAGCACGATTGGAAGATCGGGAATCTCATTACTTTCCTCAACAAATGAAATAGCATAGTCAAGATCTATCACGCCTTGCGGCACGCCCCCCACACCTTCTCCTTCACTCTTGTCACACCCTGTCGCATCATAAGCAAAGACATAGTATCCGTTCTGTGCAAAAAACTCAGCAACATCCATATAGGAATTATGTCCGCCGCCGCCGAATCCATGTGCGATAACCACTATCCCTCTCTGCTCGTCACCGGTACTATACAGGTAACCGGCAAGATTTTGTCCTTTATTTGAAGGAAATGTATATTCCGTACAGTTTAATCCGTCAAAGTCTTCCACTCTGAGCATCAAAGGCTCGTAACTGTCTCCGCGAACGTTAAAATTCTCATTATACATTTTGACACAGAAAGCCCACCATCCGATGATCATTAAAACAATCACACACAGAAGTATTACGAGTATTATTTTCTTTTTTGATTTTCTTACTTTCATTCTCTTTCTCTTACCCTTTCCTTGTTGTGTTGTACTAAAATATATAAACTATGAAATCGCTTCTTTTCCAACATCCTTTTTATAAAGAAGGAAGAAGGCTCCGCAGAATGTTAATACTCCGAATATCGCCAATATTCCTTCAATAACCCATACAGGCGGATTCCATACTCCTACAGAAGTCAGCCCGACCACGAAGTCCATCACCGTATGTAAAAGGATTGCTAATGGATAAAGCCAAAATCTGCTCTTGTCCTTGCAAGCATAAAATACGATTATTGAAGCACCGACATGGAACAGCACCGCAAATATTCTTTCCATAATGCTCACGCAAAGATTTGCAAAAGAGAATGAAGCAATCCCACTTGCCACAGCCACCAATGAATCAGCCTGATCTGGAGCCTGCGCCATCACCTGATCCACAACAGTTCCAAATGTTCCTGTATTGATCATCATTGCATATGCAATGTAGGTTGCATACATAACACCCATCACAAATATCACTTCAAATCCACCATGTCCGATGCCATGCGAGATGGCAGTCTCTCTGTTTTTCCTTTTCTTAAGCACGGTCTTATAAGCCACGAGCCGACCTGTTTCTTCAAAGACCCCCGGAAAAAGTCCAACAATAAATGCCCATAAAACCGGTCTTGCATTTATGAACTGACTTATCCCTGTATCAGTAAGTCCAATCTGAGCCGGTGCTATCAGTAAGGCTTGGAGAGATTTTTCCATGATAACTGCAAACAGAAGAAACGTTGCCGCACCGACCAAGACAGTCGTGAATCTCTCTCTTTTCTTTTTCGTCCAGATTATCGCTATCGTGAGCGGAACAGCGAACATCAAGATAGCTCCCAGCACAAGAAGCCCTATTTGTGCGGAACCAACCTTAACAAACTCTGTCACTAGCCTTTCCCTCCTTTTTGGATTCGATTTCCTGCACATATACCTTATGCGCATAAATAATTGTTACCGCGGATGCTAAAATCACAGCTCCTACCGCAGCCATAGCTGCACCGAATGAATTTTTAAGAAGTACAGCCATAATGATTGTAACTACTCCGGCAATCATAATCGCAAATGCACCAAACCGATTACTCTTTCTCCATGTATTATCGTTATACATACTCCAGCTCACTCTGACACCGACTGTACTGTTTATCCGTGTCTTCGTCATAAAGTTTCCAAGCACGATAAAGATGATGCCCATCAATATCACAGATACCTTACCAATATCGACCGACCACGTAGTTGCCCCAGAAACCACCTCAGTATATGCACCATATAGAATAAATCCCTGCATCACGGTAAACATCACTGCCATACACAAGGAGGCGATGCCAAGCACCTTTGCATTTGACCTTGCACCGGCACTTTCCTTTTCATCAGTCTCTCTAAGGGCTTTCTTCTCATAATAACTTATTAACAAAGTCCAAAATAACGACATGACCAGGATAATTAGCGGAAAAATCAAGTTCTCATACTTGGATCCCCACCTGTCGATATTTCCTACAGCGTCATAATGCATAGGTACCTGATCCGGCATAAACTGAAGAACTATAGCCGTTCCTGCTAATGCAATAAATGAAATGATCCACATTGCCTTTTTCATCACTTGTCACCTCCGAATTGTCCTATCCACAGGATCAGTTCATCAAAGACCGATGTGTTGATCTCGTAGTAGATGAAGTTCTTCTGCTTATATTCCATAATCAGGTCAGCACCCTTAAGCATTTTCAGGTGATAAGACAATGCCGCCGGTGTTACCCCCAGTTCCTCAGCAATTTCTCCGGCATTCATCCGACCATTTTTCAACATTACGAGTATGTCTCTACGCTGTTTATCCGCCAGCACCTTAAAAATATTCGTGTCGCTCATCGAACACACTCACCCTTAAATCTATTTAAAAATATTTTTAATTACATGGTAAGTATAAATCCGTTTTTATTATCTCGTCAAGAACTATTTCAAAATAATTTTAACTAGTATAGCTGTCACAAATCCCTTTTGTTAATCTGACCATATAGTACCATCCTGACGTGTTTATAAATATGCATAAAATGACAGCTTCAGACAAAAAAAGAGAGCCGACTGGCTCTCATATATTCCATAAATTCTTTTAGGGGTCATTACAAAACCGTTATCCCCTGATTCCTTTTTAATTGCCTCGAATTCGAGGCAATTACGAAGCTTGTAGTTTGTACACACTATAATCCTTTTCAAACCTTCATACTCTTTAATCCTGCGAACTGCTTCTTCCAGCTGCCTGTGTCCGTATCCCTGTCTCTTATACTTTTCCCGGATTCCGTTATGCCCGATTTCGACATACTCAGGACAGTTACGCGGGTTCCAGGTAACAAATCCTATGGGGTCACCGCCTATACATGTAACCAAGCCATATTTTTCCGCAATTTCAGGATTATCGTAAAAGAAATCATCCGATTCTTTCCAACTAGCCTTCTGCATTTATAAACGGTATTGTATTGAACTCATCACTGCTCAGTTCATTCTTCAGAGAAAGAATCGTATTCCATAACTCATCTCGCAACTTCATGAGTGAAAATATACCCTGATTGAATGTACCTCTCTTCTTAAGTTCTGTCTGCATCGTCTTATTAAGTTCCGACCTTGAATGCCGGTACACTTTTGGATGCAGTCAACACATAATGTTCATACTCCTTCAGGATTCTGAGCCTTACCTCCGGATTTTTATCTTCCAAAAGCCAATCCAAAACGGTTTGATCCATTCTTCCCGCCCTCCTGCTTATTTCTTCTTTACAGGAATCCAGATTGCAGCGTGATAATCTGAAGCACCCGGGTCTCCGTCTCCATACCACTCAATGTTTACCCTGCCCGGAAACTCAAAGTCAGGGTTACCCGGCAGCCACTCTTTCCAGATTTTTGTGTTTACATCCTGAAGTGCTTTAGGACAAGGACCGTTACAATCAAAAATCGCCCAATCAAAATCCGGAAGCTCATAAACTGTCATACCTTCGGGAACTTCGCCGCCCTTGTAAATACCGGCAACAATATAACTGAACCTGCCGTCACCGACATCATCAACACAAACACCGTATTCGCCGATGTTGTTATCTACGATTGCTTTTTCATACGCATTTGTCGGAGCATTTCCCTTCCAGACATTAGCCGCATATTTGTCGCGGATTTCATCCCAAAACTTAGGAATCTCCACATAAGAAGTTTCTACGTCGAATACTCTAGCAAACCCGATTACTTTAAATCCGGCCATAGTTTTAATCTTGTAATCCATCTTATTACCTCCGTGAATAAATATTTCAATTTTCAGAGGAAGAAATGGTTTTATCGGTGCGCCTTCACGCACCTGTGAAGGGCTCACACCATGAAAACGCGAAAAAGCTTTTGTAAAGCTTTCGGGTGTTTCATAGCAGTAACGGAATGCTATATCGATTATCTTTTCGTCCGATTTCTGAAGGTCCAATGCCGCCTTGTACAGTCTGCGGTTTCTGATATACTCACCCAGTCCGTACCCGGTCATCAGCGAAAAGCCCTTCTGAAAAAAGAACGAGGACATAAAGACCTGTCCGGCAACATCCTGCGCACTGATGTTATCTTCCAGATGCTCTTCCATGTAATCGATTGCCTTCCGAATACTGGTAAGCCACTCCATTTGTCTGTCCACTCCTTCTCTTTGATGGATTAATACTACACGGAACTGCAAAAGAAATCCTGTCTGTTTATGCTCTGTTTTGTCCGGCTTAATCTATTATCTGTCTATCCTTGCTATTCTCCCAATACTGCGCGTCCTGCCTTGCGGATTTCAACTACTCTGTAGCCGCCTTCTTCGTATATTCTTTTGGGCGTTTCTCCATCCGGCAGGCCCTCTCTGAAATATGTCCGTACAATAATCCGATAATCTTACCATTCATACTTGCTGCAAACATCCATGATTCCGGGCAGTCCAGCGTTTTCTTCGCTACCTTGATCTCACAGGTTCATTAATCTGTTACTCCTGTTTTTTGTTTCTTTTTCACTTCATCCATTTCCGCAATGAGTTCCTCAAGCGGGTGATATTCACCGCCCCACCATTCAAATACGTGCATCCCCTCTTCTTCAAGTACTGATTCTGTGAGCGTCATCTCAATACCCAATTGTTTCAGCAGCCCTTCGCGATCCACCGCCTGATAATCAAATGGCAACAGCTTGCAAAACTCTTTATAGGAGACACCGCATACGATTTTGTGCACCCCAAGGGACGCGATTGCCGCCAGGCACCGTTCGCAGGGTGCACAACTGGAATAAACGACCGAGTTTTCCAAGATTTCATCGGAATACTTGTTAGCGCATTTATGAACCAGATTGAATTCCGCATGTCCGAATATCTTGTGAACATAGTCTGCCGTGTTTTCAGCCTCTTCCAGAATTACCCCTTTATGAACAAGAACTGCGCCAAAAGTATCATAGCCTTTTTTTCCGGCGCTGATTGCCAGCTCGTAACAACGTTTCATATAATTGTCGTCCATTCCAGCCTTTTCAACATTTACTAGATTATTCATATAATAACCAACACTTCCCATCTTCCATTACGTTTACCATTTTCCCGACGGATCAATCCCTTTTCCTGCATTTCAACTGTTCGCGTCTTTATCGTTCTTTCTGATTTCCCTATGATACCAGCCAATTCTTTCTGAGTAATCGAGGGATTCTTCAGTAACTCTTTTAGAATTGCCAATTCCTCCAAAGTGCAATTATTGCACTTTGAATTGCACTTTGTTCCCTATAATCCACATGGATAGTCTTCCATCTCGACATCAAGCGTGATCGTTCTTTCCCGGGTGTTGCTCATTCGCTGTAAAAGGCTCACGACTTCCACATGCGGTGAAACTTTAACTCGCATTAACATTCGCGCACAATCTGTCTGAATCATATTTTTTACCCCCTTTAGCTTAGGGGAGATAATTTTTCCCCCTTAGAAGTATGACCGTTTCTGCTGATTTATACGCAAGCAGTTGCGAACATTTTCGAATATCCGAATTGACATTTTTCCTTTGCTGTAGTATCATTTTTTCATAAAGAAATGGGTTTTTTACTGAGTATGGTCTTTCGACTGGAAAAGGTTGCTCGTTTCTTTTTTTATGTTCATTATGTCATAAAGATATTTCTTCCCATCCTGTGCATGCCTAAATAACATTGCCGCATGAAATACATTATATCTCTCAATTTCCCCATCACTTCCAAATACCGGTAAAGCGAATCTTGATTCATATTTATACCATCCATACATTGCATCTTTTTGATGCTTAGCCTTAGAATTCTCAGTAAATGCCATATTTTTAGCTGTATTAATCAACTCAGGTAACCCCTGTGCAGCGTTCGCTTTTGCCTTCTCGTTAGCTCCTTTTAAAATGCGTGTATACTCAGAATGTGAGTATTCATCCGGAAGGTCCGCCCCGATATATACAATTTCATATGTCTCGCAATGCGTGGTTTATTTATATTTTAAATTATCAACTACACATTATCCTCTTCCACTAAAAAAATTGATTATAGTTTCTTTAACAGTAAATGGTGAAAGAAAGCAATATCTCTATACTCAGGAATTTGTGCTACTCTCATCTCCAACTGGAGCATCTTTCTCTGCCAATCCTCATCGCCATGCTTTTCCTGGTTCTGTTGTAAATCCCAAAAAGTTCTGATACCAAAAACTTCAGAAATTACGAGATTCGACTCCCACTCTAAAATATCTTTATCTCCATAATATCTGATGACACCAAACTTTGATGCCATAGAATTTTCTCCATCCAAAAGTGCATTTGCCTTTTCAAAGTCATCAAGTAAAACTGCCATCTTCATTACACGTCCAGCCCTATTGTGCTTTGCAATGGACAGAATGCCATCCTTCTTTAAAACTCTTGCTAATGCTTTTATCACAGCCTCTTTATCATCTATGTATTCCAACACATTATGACAAATGATAATATCAAAAGTCTCGTCACTAATTCCGGACAAAGCATTAACATCGCCAACAATCTGTGTATACTCATAATCTTTCCATGCATTAGAAAGCATTCCCTCAGACGGCTCTATGGCAGTAACATCATTTTTCTTGGCGAAATGATTCGCCGTTATTCCTTCACCACTCCCAAAATCAAGAATCTTCTTTCCTTCTATATCACCTATCTGCACCCATACTATTTTTTTAAATAATCTTTCCCAAGCAGTGAGTTCTTTAATATTACGCATTTTTCCCCAATTCCTCTCTATACCCATCTTCTTTCATAAGTTTCAAGCTGTTCACTTAACATCGCGTAAAATCTAAATTTTTGAGAAAATCATATACTATTCGCGCACTATTTTTGTCCGCAAACAATATGCCTGTCCGCGAATAGTTTCTTCCCCCTTAAGCCTAAATTTCATTCTATTTACATATTTCTCAGCTAAACGCACAGGTTCATATTTTCAAAATATCGCCCGAACCCCGCATAAAATCAAGGTTTCTTCGATAGCAAACATACCGTCTCAACATGCACCGTCATCGGAAACATGTCACAGGGTCTTACTCTTTTCAGTTCATATCCGTTTTCACAGAAGATCTTCACATCTCTTGAAAGCGTAGCGGGATCACAGCTTACATAGACTATTCTTTCAGGTGACATCTTCACTATCGTATCGATGCACACACTATCCAGACCTTTACGCGGCGGATCAACAACGATCACATCCGGATGTATCATGTCATCCGAACTGTTATTTGCGTAATACTCAGGCAGAACTTCTTCAGCAGCACCCACAAAAAATTCAGCATTCAAGATGTCATTATTTTCTGCATTCTTCTTTGCATCATCTATCGCCTGCGGCACTATCTCTACACCACATACTTTCTTAGCATTGCAGGCAAGAAAGAGCGATATGGTACCAATACCGCAATACAGATCCCAGACAGTCTCGTTTCCCTTAAGCTCTGCATATTCAAGCGCAGTCTTATATAGTTTCTCTGTCTGAACTGGATTTACCTGATAGAATGAAAGTGGTGATATGTTAAAGATCAGATCACCTATTCTGTCTCTGATCACAGGATTACCATGAATTGTAGTATAAGAATCTCCCATTATCACATTGGTATCCTCAGTATTTACAGAATAAGAAAGTGATGCCACATCACTAAGCTTCTCGATCAGCTTTTCTTCATGAGGCAGCTTTTTGGCATTGATCACAAGGCATACCATAAACTCATCAAAAGCAAAACTCTTTCTGATAAGGACATGTCTTACAACACCTGTGTGTAACCGTTCATCATAAGGTTCTATGCCAAACTCTTTCATCCATAAAACTATTCGTTCAAGAATATCCTTATTTTCAGGGGATGACAAAAGACAATCTTCACACGGGATTATGTCATGCGTTCGTCCCGCATAGAATCCATAAATTATGTTTCCGTTTTTATCTTTTCCGAAAGGATATTGTGCCTTATTGCGATAACGCAGCGGTGTACTGTCCATACCCATGATCGGCTCAAATATCTCATCCAGTTTTTCTGAAGGCACTCCACCAAGACGCAACAGATCGTTATAAACTTTATCAGACTTAAACTTAAGCTGAGCTTCATAAGATAATCCCTGCAGCCTGCATCCACCGCATCTTCCGGCAACATGGCATGGAGGTTCCACTCTGTCAGGCGAAGGCTCTATCACTTTTATCAGTCGTGCAAAAGCATAATTCTTCTTAGCTTTTGTAACACCTGCAAGTATCTTATCCCCGGGAAGTGCGCCCTTCACAAAAAAGGGGAAGCCCTCTATCTTTCCGATGCCTTCCCCTTCGGAGCCCAGGTCTGTAATCCTGAGCTCCAACTCTTCATTTTTCTTATATTCGTGTGTCATATTGCATACCGCAATCTATTACCGATTGTTGTTCCTTCTTTCTTACTTATGTATTGTAAGCGCAATAAGCAATTACATTTACTATACTAATTCAATAACTCAATTGTTTTGCGGGCGATCTTGAATTTTACTACCTTAGTGCCACAATACTCGTCAGTGCCTTTTATCTTTACACTCGCCGTTCCACTGTTCACATTCTTCGTATAGGTTGAAGGATCTATCTCAAACGAAGCAGGTTCACCTCCAACAAGCACTGTAATATCTTCAGGATCTAATGTCTGCTCCATACCATCATAAACTTTTGAAGCAGTCACACTTACCTTTGCTTTTGCAATACTAATTCCTTCCTTATTTTCCTCTTCAACGGGTACTTCATCGTCACTTACCGGAGGTTCAGTTATATCAAAATACTCCTTATAACTTCCCATGAAGCATCCTTTTCCCGTAACTGTCACACAAGGGCTGCCTTTCACATCTTCATCGCCTTCGGCCACTTTCTTATTTCCGGAATACTTGACGCTGTAATCAACACCTTTACGAAGGACCACTTCGCCTGCCATAACTTCCACTTCAGGCTTAGCGCCGCCCTTCACCAGATACACATCCTTTTCTTCGAGCCTTATATCCACAGACAGCTCTGAAATACCGTTGTCCACGTTTTCATCATCAGAGATATTGAACTTGGCGATCTTGAATTTCTTTTTTACAGTTCCTTTGTAGCCATTGATGCCGGTTATGATAACCGTGCAGTTTCCCGGCTTCACTTCATCCATTACCTGATAAACATAATCAAGCTTTGCATTGTCGCTTACGGAATTGGTCCTGTATTCTTCTATGCTTTCGCCCTTCAGTTCTTTGTAGTCATCAGCTTCCTCATTCTTTCCGACAGCCACATAGAACGCATCAGCCACACCGGCTCTTCCACCGCTGTAGACAAGCTTCACATCCGGATCTTTTTTTATCATCGAAGCTTTTAACTTCACGGCATCATCATTAGATGTGAAAGTATCTGTCGGTTCCGTTATCTTAAATGTCTTCTTAACTGTTCCACTGTAATTTCCGCGACCAACTATAAAAACTTCAGCAGTAGAATTAGCTTTCTTATTATTCTTATATTTTACCCTGTAATCTGCGCCCTCTCGAAGAAGCGTAGTGCCATCATAAACATTCAGTCTGTCTTCAAAGCCTCCAAAAGGATCACTTGCAAATTTCCAGGCTACTCCGGTTGCCGGAACGGAATCAGGCAGCCCTGCTACCCATACTCCATCATATATATCATCCGTTGATACAGAATCAATATCTTTATTGACACACTTTGCAAGATACTCTGAGTCCGCCTCAGAAATCTGTCCCCATTCACCGGGCTGGCGTTTAATCGTATTTGAGCTTGCATCTGTTTTATTCTTCGATGCATCACCAACCGATATGGCAGCATATAAATTCACATCGTTTCCTTCTGCTGCCAACGCTTTCATGCCTGTGTTCCATCCCGGCTCAATCATTAAGATTACCGCGATCATCAATACTGATACAGATTTAAAAATCCTTCTTCCTTTGGCCATAGGCAAACCTCCTGTTCTGTTCTACATTTTTCCTGTTCTCCTTATGTTACTGTCTAAAAACTTGTTGAATCCCATCCAGTCGTCAGAATCGCTGCCATTTAAAAATTCCGTGAATGTCTCTATCTTGGCATCCATGTTATCTGCAAGCGAAAGCGCCATCGCTTCCACCAGTGCAGGCTTTTTGGGCGAGCCATACTCAAGCTCTCCGTGATGGGCCAGTATGCAATGTTCCACTTCCCCGAAAAGGCCCTTGGGGAAACCCTCTATGGCATTCATCTTCTCTGCTGCCATCTGCGCACCTATTATGATATGACCGATTAACTGTCCGTCATCTGTATAATCATTTGAAGGGAAAGGTGAAAGCTCTTTTGTCTTTCCCACATCATGAAGCAGCGCGCAGGTTATGAGAAGATCTCGCTTCAGTATCGGATAGTTCTTGCACATATAGTCGCAAAGTTCAGCAACTGTAAGAGTATGCTGAAGCAGACCTCCTATAAATGCATGATGAACCGTCTTTGCAGCCGATGCCTTCCTGAATGTCATTTCGAATTCCGGATCTTTGAAAAAACTCTCAAGCAGCTGCTTTAAGTATTTATTTTCGATCGAATCGACAAGAGCGATTAGCCTTGCGTACATTTCATCAATATTTTTGGATGTGACCGGCATGTAATCCGAAGGATCATATTCATCTTCAGTACATTTCCTGAGCGCTGACACATGAAGCTGCTTTGCCCCATTGAAGCTCTTTACTTCACCGGTTATCTCAACAAAATCTCCTGTCTCATATTCCTTGATCCCCGGGCTGTAGGGCTCCCATACCTTGCCGTTTATAACTCCGGTTTTATCCTGTATATCAATATTGTCATAAGGCTTTCCGTTTTTAGTTTCTGTCGAAACTTTACTCTTTACGTAATAAACACCCCTGATCTTATTTCCTTCTTCAAAATCCTTAATATATCTCAATTGTTCTGCTCCTCGTCTTTCACAATATCTTCATGCCTGGTCCCGGTCTCTATCTTTACTTCCATATCTGCATAGCCGTCACGCCCCTGGCGTTTGAAATGGATCTTGAGCTGCGTTCCCGGTGGATATTTTTCCAGTTCATTCACATAGTTTTCTTCGGTACCTATCATCACATCACCGAAAGCCGTGATCACATCTCCTCTTCCAAGTCCGGCCTCCATAGCAGGTGAATCCACATCTACATCTGCAACGCACACACCTTCGGGAATGCCATATTGCTTCATAACATCTTTTGTAACCGTAAGCGGTTGCACACCCACATAAGGCCTGTCGACCTTATTCGAAAGATTTTCTATCATCGACCTGATGCCGCTGATGCCATATGCTGTGATCATATGTTCCATGCCGTCCTCATGGTGATCATCGCATATCACTCCCACCACCTGTCCGAGCACATTTGTAAGCACACCGCTTGCATCCTCGCCTGCATATATATCCGTATCAAGCAGCTGATAGGAACTGTCGGTACCATGTACCTTTCTCTCTGCTGCTGTAACAAAGCCATAGTATAAGCTTCCCTGACCACACGGCATTCCGAGCGCTATAACTGCATTTCCCTGTATTGACGAGGGATATGAACCTGCAAGAGTTGCTTTGGTATAGGACATCTTGGCCATATCAGGGATCTCGCTGAGTTTTAAAGCATATACTGCAAGTCCCGTATCCTCATCATATCTGAACATCTCAAATCCGCTCACAGTCTCACCGCTTGAAAACTTTCCGCTTATATCGTCATATGCCTCAAGCTTCTTAGAATCTGCAAGTACCAGTAACTGATATCCATTCTCCCCGATGATCACACCTGAAGTGCTTCTTGCCCGCACCGCATCCTCATCTGTCCAGTCAGAATCTTCATCCTTTCCTGTAAGGGTGATAAGACTTTTTTCAACTTCTTTTGAAATTGAATACATACGGCGGGAAAGCAGTCTGTAATCTTCAAGTTTTATCGCCGCATTCTGTATCTCCTTTGCAGCCACTACAGAGGCAGGTACCGGCGTCGGAGTAGCCGCAGCATTCTCACTCTCAGTTGTCTTTACATCCTCATCTGAAAGAGGAAGCTTATCTATGGGAGTTTCACTCTCAATACCGACCAGGCCCTGCGAATTCTCATCATCTTCATCTGCCAGGATCACTTTTTCCTCGGGCAGTTCTCCGTCATCCGGATTCTCGGTAAGTTCTACCGGAGCCAGTTCCATATCCTGATCAGAGGATAATAATTTGCCGAAGACCGGCTCCAAAAGAAGAAAGGTTAAGCAGGCAACCAATCCAAAGATCACCGCCATTCCGGCTGTAAAAAGAGTTCTTTTCAGAAGCTTCTTTCTGTTTACCGGACGTTCCTTTATCTTCTCACGGATAAAGTCATAATCATCAGCCTCAGTAAATTTCTGTTCCTTATTCTCTTTATCTTTGTCTTTATTACTTATACTCATGTCCCATCATCCTGTACGGTGAATGATGCCGGATACTCACTCTTCATGCCCGGGAACTTTTCAAGTTCGGGTATATCATCAAGCCACCCCACAAAGTATGCCGTTATCTCACTTATACTGTTTGATACAAATCCCTGACTGATGCCGCTTCCGTATGAATCTTCAGCATAAAGCATCAGCTCATCCGGGAAGTTTAACATGGTGTATCTGACAAGATCGGTAGTAGTACCATCCTCTACAGATTCCTTATAAAGATCCCTTGCTCCAAAAAGATGCAGCATCTCATGCGCATATACGGAAGGACCTACCTTTCCGTCCTTTGCGTTGTAATACAGGAAACACATCTCGTTGAAACTGTTACGGGTATCTCCTGCATAATACGGAAATGCACAGCACGTACCTTCATCATTAAGGAACACTGCATAGACTATTCCGGTCGCACCATACTCGTCCTTTAGGGCATCGCTGTCTACCTTTTTGATTATGAATTTATCAACAGCCTCTACAAGATCGCCCCATCCCTGTACATCCTGTATGTTTGAAGGAATATATACATCATCAAGATCCATATCATAATTCAGATCGGAACCGGCCGATGTGTCATATACGAATTCAATATCCTTGCCGTATTCTGCAGCACTGCTCTCAATGAACTGTGTAGCCACATCAGTATTACTCCCGGCTTCGGCACGCATATCATCGCCCCAGTCTTTCTTTCCGTCATAGAAAAGTGAAACAAGTACCACTCTGCCTTCAGCGGCTCCGCTGCTTCCCCTTGTATCCATGCCGTTAAGGAGTACTGTGCCATCCTCCAGCACTTCTTTCTTCACTTCATTCCCGCTAACATTGCCGCCAAAATACTTAGATGGTCCTCTGTCGTATTTTCCATTTCCATGGCCGAAATCACCGCCCATGAGCATCGAAAAGCAAAGGTATACCAGTAGAGATACCATAAGCGCCGTAAAAGCGATCAAAACCGTGAGCAAGATCACAGTAAAAGTTGACGTACGTTCTTTTTTCATTTTTATAGTCCCCCGAAAAGCATATTATACCATTTTTCGCTGTTTTAAGGTACAATGGACGTGTCATGAACGAAAAAGCTCTTCATATACTTGAATTCAACAAAATAACCGAAATACTGTCTTCTTTCGCAGGAAGTGAGCCTGCAAAAAGGATGTGTCTTAACTTACGTCCCTCCGGCAATCCCGAATGGATAGACCATGCCCAGGACGAGACTTCAGCCGCGCTTTCAAGACTTTTCAAAAGCGACAGGCTCTCATTTGGTGCAAACATAGATGTACGTCCCTTTATAAAGGCTGCTTCCATAGGCCGGACACTCGGTGCAGGCGACCTGCTTGCCATAGCAAGGCTTCTTGTAAACGTTAAAGAAGTGCGCGACTACCATACGGAGACTCCGACCGACTGCCTTGATAAATACTTTCTTGCGCTGGATCCGCTTACCAACGTATCGGATAAGATAAACAAATGCATTATCTCTGATGATGAGATATCAGATGATGCAAGTCCTACTCTTCGCGAGATAAGACGCAATATAAAGATATCGACAGACAGGATTCAGACCGGTCTCACAAAGATGGTAAACGAGACTCTCAGAGGCTATCTGCAGGATGCGATCATCACGACCAGGAACGGCCGCTACTGCATACCTGTTAAAAGCGAGTACCGCTCACATGTACCCGGAATGATCCACGACCGTTCGCAGAGCGGCGCAACTCTGTTCATAGAACCTTCATCTATTGTCGATCTGAATAACAGACTGAAGGAACTCTCAAGTGCAGAGCATGATGAAGTGGAACGCATACTTTCCGAACTGTCTGCCATGTGCGCCGCAAATGGCGATATGATAGCAGAGGATCAGAAAACTATCACTATGCTCGACTTTATCTTCGCAAAGGCAAAATATGCCATGAAGATAAATGCTGTAAGACCTCTTTATAACAAAGAGCTTCGGATAGTTCTTCGTGGAGCCAGACATCCGCTTCTCGATCCCCGTACCGCAGTTCCCGTAGACATCCGTCTCGGTGACGACTTTGACCTGCTTATCATCACAGGACCCAACACAGGCGGTAAGACTGTATCACTTAAGACTGCCGGTCTGCTTACCCTAATGGGACAGGCAGGCCTTCATATTCCCGCTCTTGACCGTTCGGAGCTTTCGGTTTTTTCGGAAGTCTATGCCGATATAGGCGATGAGCAGAGCATAGAACAGAGTCTGTCCACCTTCTCATCACATATGCGCTCCATTGTGGAAATAATGAAGCATGCAAAACAGGACTCACTCTGTCTTTTTGATGAGCTTGGAGCAGGAACCGATCCTGAAGAAGGTGCAGCGCTTGCAATATCAATACTGGATACTCTTCACAGACAGAAGATACGCAGCATGGCTACCACACACTACAGTGAATTAAAGGTCTATGCACTGCAGACAGAAGGTGTTGAGAATGCCGGCTGTGAATTTGACATCGCAACGCTCTCCCCTACCTACAGACTGATGATAGGCATTCCGGGAAAAAGTAATGCTTTTGCCATTTCAAAACGACTCGGCCTTTCAGATGAGATAATCGAAAAAGCCGGACAATATATCAGCCACGAGGAAGAAAATTTTGAGAATGTTATTTCAGACCTCGAGGACAGACGTAATATAATAGATAAGGAAAAACAGGAAATAGAAAACCTCAAGGCAGACATACTCAGACGTGAGAAGATACTTGCCGACAAAGAGGAAAAGATACAGGAAAAGAAAGACAGGATCATCGCCAACGCCAGAGAAGAAGCCCGTGACCTGCTCCAGGATGCTAAGGACAAGGCTGACGAGACCATACGCGCATTCAACAAACAGGGCAGTGTTATGAAGCCTGCAACAATGGAAAAGAAGAGGCGCGAGCTCCGCGAGTGGATATCCAAAGAAGATGAGGCTATCTATCAGGAAGCGATGAAACGTTCGGGAAAGAACAAAACTCCGATAAAAGAAAAGAAAAAAACAGAACTGCTTACCGAAAAGAATGCGCTTCCCGGCACACCCGTATTTATTCTGTCAATGGATATGGACGGTGTGATCGCAGAAGCTCCTGATAAAAAAGGCAACGTACTTGTACAGTCAGGCGGTATTTCAATAAAAGTTAAACTTTCAGACCTTGAAATGGGCGATGCCCCGAAGCCTGAAAAGACAGTTAAGAAAGTCCGTCTCGATCTTTCACGTGCAACAAATATCAGTCCCGAGATAAATGTCATAGGTAGAACAGTTGATGATGCAGTATCCGTCATAGACAAATATCTCGATGACGCATATATGTCAAAGCTTGAATCCGTACGTATCATTCACGGTAAGGGCACCGGGGCTCTGCGCTCCGGCATACACGATTATCTGCGCACCTCACCGGTAGTCGGAAGCTTTTCCGATGCGGCTCATGGCGAGGGAGATGCAGGCGTAACTGTAGTCAGATTCAAATAATACGGATATTGAGAGGGGAAAATCATGGCCGGAAAACAAAAAATACTCATAGTTGATGACGACGAGCACATTGCAGAGCTCGTAAGTCTCTATCTTACAAAGGAATGCTTCGATACAAAATGTGTAGGTGACGGAGAAAGCGCATTAAGCACCATGAAAGAATTCGCTCCCGACCTGATACTGCTTGACCTTATGCTTCCCGGAATGGATGGATATCAGGTATGCCGCGAGGTAAGACAGTATTCCAAAACACCTATAATAATGCTTTCCGCAAAAGGTGAAGTTTTTGATAAGGTGCTCGGTCTCGAACTCGGAGCAGATGATTACATGGAAAAGCCCTTTGATTCAAAGGAACTTGTTGCAAGAGTTAAGGCAGTACTCAGAAGGTCAGGCGAGAATTCTGTTCCCGCTCCCGAGCCTGCAGCTAAGGATGAGGTGAGCTACCCTGACCTTGAGATAAACAAATCAAATTACAGCGTTATTTACATGGGCAGAAAGGTAGACATGCCGCCCAAGGAGCTGGAGCTTTTATACTTCTTAGCTTCTTCACCCAATCATGTCTACACAAGAGACCAGCTACTCGATCAGATATGGGGATATGAATATATGGGTGATACCAGAACCGTTGACGTTCATATCAAACGTATCAGAGAGAAGATCAAGGATCATGAATCCTGGAAGATAACTACCATATGGGGAGTCGGATATAAATTCGAGACACTTTGATAAATGAGGCGCACACTTTATCTTAAATTTCTTATAGCCTATCTCATCTTTGGGGTATTCGGCTTTATCATAGTCGACACCTTTATGGAGCAGATGACGATGAACAGGCTTGAACGCGACAAGGCCGACAGCCTCTACAGAGAGGCTACGACCATTGCCGAGAATTATGCGCTTTCCGTTTATAACAACGAAACATCTCTCACATCACTGAAAGAAACCATAGACAAGATTGCTCAGATAACCGGCTCAAAAATACAGATCGTGAGCCCCTCCGGCATAATCGTCGCCAGTTCACTGACCGAATTAAACGTTGATGAGCCCGATGTAATACAGGGTTTCGATGTTACAGCACTGCGCGGTTCCTTCTACAGCGTGGGAAATTTCTATAACACTTTCAGCACTCAGCACATCACGGTTTCATCACCTATCACTTCAGGCTATCTCGTACATGGTTACGTTATAGTTTCATATGACACGCAGAAGCTTAAGGAAAATGCCGACCAGCTTCTTAATATTGACTATATTTTTCTTTTCATACTTTTCCTGCTGTCACTGATAATCCTCATTTTCTTCACGGAACTTGTATATCTTCCTCTCCGCCGCATCATCGCTGCAACAGAACAGTATGCATCAGGAAACCTGCACTATGAGATAACTGTCGACAGTGACGATGAGATCGGATATCTTGCCGCATCGCTTGCCTATATGGCTCAGGAACTGGCAAAAGGTGAGGACAATCAGAAACAGATAGTTGCAAACGTTTCACATGACTTCCGTTCGCCGCTCACATCCATAAAGGGATACCTTGAAGCAATGCAGGACGGAACCATACCGGAAGAAATGTATCCCAAATATATGGGAATAGTCATCGCTGAAAGTGAGCGACTTATCAAACTCACAAACAATCTGCTCACACTGAATAACTTAAACACAAACGGCATGATGCTTGATATTACGGACTTTGATATCAATAACGTAATACGACAGACAGTCTCCACTTTTGAAGGAACCTGCCGTGAGAAAATGATATCCATGGATCTGACCCTCACAGGCAATATGCTTTATGTAAAAGCTGATCTTACCAAGATACAGCAGGTGCTCTACAATCTGATAGACAATGCGATCAAGTTCAGTGGAAAGAATTCCACGATCCATATAGATACAAATGAGAAAGGAAACAAGGTCTTCATTTCTGTCAAGGACGAAGGTATCGGTATACCCAAGGAAAGCATACCTCTTATTTTCGACCGTTTCTATAAATCCGATCTCTCGAGAGGAAAAGATAAAAAAGGAACAGGCCTTGGCCTGTCCATTACCAGAGAGATCATACGTGCACACGATGAGAATATAAATGTCATTTCTACAGAAGGTGTTGGCACAGAGTTTATCTTCTCTCTTCCCATATCTGAAGATTTTACCGACGAGGATGACGTGATCACAGAAGCCTGACTATTGCATCATAGTCAACCTCATCCCAGTATTTCTTTAATTCCATATACCTGTCTTTTTCTTCATCAGGAAAATCGTATTTTTCCAGTTCATCCATTATCATCTCCATCTGATCATAATCTATATCACAAGCATACTTCTTAAGCTTCTCATACAGATCATTCATGATCTCCGGAGATATCATTTCCATAACCTTTGCCTTATCCTCTTCAAATACCGGGGTAAGGATAGCATCAAACTCTCTGTACATTTTTAAGAGGGTTTCTGTCTTTTCCCGTATAACATCCATCTTTCCCTCTTTACCCGCAAACTCGAGTTCTTTTGCAAGATCTGACAGTTCCTCCGCACCGATGATACGTGCAGAGCTTTTAAGCGCATGCACCTTGATCGTATATCCGTCCCAGTCTTCCGAACTGTAGAGTCGCTCTATCTCATCCGATTTTGGTGTAATAGTCGTATAGAATATTTTCAGGGCAGAAATATATCCTTCTTCTGAGCCGCAAAAATTTATGCCTGATTCATGGTCAAGACAGCCTGTTTTTGAAACTCTCTCTATAAAGAGTTCTTCTTCGGTCTTTTCTGATGGCTGTTCTTTAATATCAACCTCATCTCTGTTAATAAGATCTTTTGAAAAATAAAGTATGAGAAGCGCAAGCATTACAGGATACTTTACCGGTTTCTTAAGCACATCGGTAAATCCCGCATTTATCATGCTCCGGAAATTCTCACCCTGGACATCTGATGAAAGGCCTATAACAGGTATAAATCTGTTATTTCCCTGTGCCCGGCTGCGAAAAGTCCTAAGTGTCTGCTCGCCGTTCATAACAGGCATGTTCTGATCGATAAATATCATCGAGTATTCATTTTTATCGGTCATATCAAGACACTCCTGTCCGGAAGATGCCTTATCAGCCTTTATGCCTGCCTTTTCAAGAAGATGGATGAGCTGTCTGCTTTCCATCTCCATATCATCAACGACAAGTACACGTATCTCTTCTGTCCTGTAAACTTTTCTCAGATCATTCATCTTTGTATCACTCTTTTTCCGGAATGGCGACACGATCCGAAAGCAGACCATATAACCTTTCCATCATAAAACGATAATAAACTGTAAGCTCATTGCTGAGTTTATTCAATGCTTCGCGATTTCCTTTGGCTGCCGCAGAAGAAGCCATGCCGGCTATATCTGAAAGTTCATCCGCTCCTATCATTCTTGCTGTGGCCGCTATTGTTCCGGCGTTCATCGCATATGACTGTAGATCATCTGTCGCAAGATCGTCGCGTATTTTATCTTCAAGATTGTCTGTTGTAAAAAGCTTTAACTGCTCTATATAGAAATCCACATCACCGCCGCTGTATTCAAGGCCTCTTGAAGTATTTAAAAAAGTCAGCATCGAAATAAGCTCTTCCTGCACGTTCTTTTCTTTAAAGCCGGTAAATCGATATATGACATCAAAAAGAGCTTTCCTGTCGAGTGGCTTTGTAAGATATGCATCAAAGCCTTCTTTCATGTATTTATCTCGCTGACCACCAACCGCATTAGCAGTGATCACTATAACAGGAGTAGTTTTATACTCCTTGATCCGCCTTATCATATGCAGGGCTTCTATGCCATCCATCACAGGCATCATATGATCCATGAGTATCAGGTCATAATGAGTCTTCTCAGTTTTTTCAACGGCTTCAAGACCATTCTCAGCTGTATCAACAGTGATCCCCGCATCGGTAAGCGCACGTACCAGGAGTTCCAGATTGATCTCATTATCATCTACTGCAAGAACTTTTATCGACGTACCGGTTTTGTCGATCAGACCCGGCTCTATACCTGCTATATCATCCGCAGAAAATCCTTCCAGCCTTCCCTCGTCGGCACTGATGCTTAACATCTCATCAAATACATTAAGCAGATGCTTCCCTGAATCATCTATCTTTTGGCAGTATTCTTTTATCGTAGAATCCTGTGTATCCTCCATGATGATATTGTTATAGCCCAGAATGCCGTTTATAGGTGTACGCAGCTCATGCGATACCTGTACAAGAAGTTCTGTCTTGGCCTGATTGTCTGCCTGTGCACGTTTTTTGAGCCTGTCCGCATCCTTCTTTGCTTCTTCAAGTTCCTTCAGTGTTTTTACAAGTTTCCTGTAGTCCGGTGTCTCAACCACTGTCATCATGCCCAAAAGACAGATAGATGCAACATAGAATGTTATCAGCACATAATCAAAACAGAGCATCTGGATTATGATTATCGCTGCTGAAAATAATCCGCCCAGAATACCAGCCACAAGATTCTTCGCTGTCGTCTTTCTGCCTCCTGTTAGGAAAAAGATCCCGATAAGGACATTTATAAGCGGTATGATATACGCTGTTATCACGAAGTATGGGCCATGTAAATACTCACCCTGTTCACTGTAGTTAAAAAGAAAACCCGGAAATATAAGATTTGCGGCAAGCAGGACAGTTCCTATGATCGTGGGCACAAAACTTACCATTCTGTGCCAACCGTTTTTAAACTCCTTTTTCGTTACGGAGATAGCATATTTTATAAACAAGAGACTTGATAAGCCTGCAAAAAAACTGTCTCCGGTATTGAACAACATATGACAGCGTTCAGATACTCCGGTACCCAAACTCGATACAACAGCAGTTGCCACATCAAAAGCACAGGTTATCGTCAATGCAACGGCAAGTCTGCGGAAAGCTCTGTAGGCAGGAGTGTCTGAGCTGTAATTTTTGAAGACATAGTAGCAGATAAGTATATCCATGGGTATAACTGCAAGTTCCATGTATATCAGATAATCAAGCTGAAGCTGCATATCACTCCCTCCTTTCCAAATTACGTGGCAATTTTTACCGTTTACGATTCTTACTTCATGGCTGCATATTTCTTAAGCAGTTCCTCATGACCTTCCGCAAGTGCCTTTGCACGTTCTTCCGAAGGTTCTTTTTTTACAAGTTCAAACTGATTTTTGGCTGCTTCTGCAAGATCAGGGTATCCGACACACGGTGCGGATGCGGCAAGAGCTGCCATCTGTTCTCCATATGCATCCATGTCACCACTCAAGAAGCTGTCCTCTATGCATTTTCTTCTATACTCTTCCACATGAGAATATATATCGCACATCCTTACATACAAAAGCCTGTCATCATCACAATATCTGAGAGCTTCTTTTACTTCCTCCCTGATACCGCCTTCGCGCATATAGCTTGTGTCGAGTTCCTCAGACGGAGCGTTCATATTAACCTTCTCCGTGGGAATATATTTTGCGATCATCTCTTCAAGAAGTTTACCCTCTACAGGTTTTGAAAGATAATCAACAAAGCCGGCTTTGATGTACATTTCTTTTGCACCCGATATGGCATTTGCAGTCAATGCGATACAAGGAGTCTTTTGATTCCTGCTCTGCTCATCCTTTTTTATTGCATCAAGTGCTGCAATACCATCCATTCCCGGCATCAGATGATCCATAAGTATAATGTCATATTCATTCTCACGACACTTTTCAACAGATTCATATCCGCTGGATGCTGTATCTACCTGCATCATTGTCTTACGCAGCAGCCCCTTTATAACAACAAGGTTCATGTCCGTATCATCAACAACAAGCACATGCGCGCTTGATGCCGTAAACTGTTCTCTGTACGGTTGCTCGTCCGATACGGATTTTTCAAATCTCTTCCTGAAATCTCCTATATGATCCCACGATACCACATTCTGCTTCACGCGAAATGAGAAGGTTGAGCCTTTTCCGTAGTCACTTTCCACCTTAAGATCGGTTCCCATCATATCAAGCAGACGTCTTGTGATACTCATTCCAAGACCCGTACCCTCAATAGAACGATTCCTGTTTTCTTCTATTCTTTCAAACGGTGAAAAAAGTTTGTCTATCTGATCCTTAGGCATGCCAATACCGGTATCCCTAACGGAAACGATAAGCCATATCTCATCTTCGTTTTCCTTTTCAAAGCCAACCTTAAAATTTACTGACCCTTCATCCGTATATTTAACGGCATTGGTAAGGATATTCAGTATACACTGACTTAGCCGGACTTTATCACCGGTTAGTTTTTCAGGCGTTTTAGGGTCCACATCAATATTAAGGACAAGACCTTTCTTATCGGCCCTCTCCTTTATCATCATATAGAGATCCTCAACCATCGCCGAAAGGTTATAATCTTCGATGATAAGTTCCATCTTGCCGGCTTCTATCTTTGAGAAATCAAGAATATCATTGATAAGTGAAAGCAGTGTCTTTCCTGCATTTCTGATACCTATCGCATACTGTTTGAGCTGTGGATCCGTGTATTCCCTGAGTATCAGCTCATCCATTCCGAGCATTACATTGATAGGTGTTCTTATCTCGTGCGACATGTTCGCAAGAAAATCACTTTTTGCTTTTGATGAGTTCTCGGCAGCATTCTTTGCTTCTCTGAGGGCATCACTCTCCATGATCTTTCCTGATGAGACCATAATGTAGACTATACCCAGAATAAATAGAAAGAGAAGCAATCCGAATACCCATATTATCAGCATCATTACGCCTGCATTTGTACTTCCTATCGTATCCGATTTTACAAATCCGCATATCTGATATTCGGTATTTGTTACCTCAGCCTGGAAGAGCACATATGATTCACCTGCATACTTTACTCCGATCGCAGCAGATACTTCTTCTTCCATATCATCATGCATAAGAGCAAAACCCTTTTCAACTTTTTCATCTGACATGAGCTTCATGTCTTCACTGTAGGTTTCCTTATCAAAAGGGATCACTATGTCTCCCTCACGATTCTTTACCACAGCCTTTACTGCATATCCGTTGAAAGATGAAAAACCGAACTGTTTCTCAAGTTCATCCTTTCCATAGTACGAATAGAGCACATGCCTTATCCTTCCATCTTTGAAGACAGGGACAGTAAAAAGCAAACCCTCATCCGGTGCAAACGATACTGCATCATTTCCATGGAATGAATCACGTACCCCGGAAAATTTCTTCAGATCTACCGGTTCACCGTAAACCGCAGTTCCATCAAGAGTAAGCATGCCAAACTGCGTATCCGACTTCATTTCCGTCATGGTACGCATCATATCATCCAGAGTATCTTCATCTACCTCAGGCCTGGTCTCATCTTCATCCGTCTGCATAAGCATAGACATATATTTCAGTCTTGCAAGTTCCGACTGGAAGCGTTCATCTGTATATGCAGCCATTGCCTGTGCCTGAAGTTTCATCTGACTTTCAAGATGACTCTCAAGAAGGTTGGAAATGCGCTGCTCAAGAAGCACTCCGATAAGAAGGAGCGCTGCTATCAGCAATATCAGACCAACTAAAAGTTTTGTTCTTTCAGTATTCCACTTCTTCATGCAGAACTACACCTTCGACATACCAATCCATGCTTCCGAGAAGTTCCCTGTCACTAAGAAATTCTCCCTCTTCACAGCGCAGGTTACCCTCGTTATCTTTTATATTTCCGGAAAAAACATCATTGCCATCTATGATACGAGCCTTCGCTTCTTCAACTTTCTGCTTTATATCCTCGCTCACAAGAGGTGAGTATTCATCAAGCCCTACTGCACCTGTTTCTATTCCCTGCCAATAATAATCTTCATCTTTATCGGTTTTCTTCAGATAATCGGAAAGCATCTCATCATATATCACATCCCAGTTGTTTACTGCAGCTGTGAGACACTTATCAGAATGTTTTTCAGGAAGTCTGTGATAGCCTATGGAATATACTCCTTCTTCATCTGCCACCCGGATCGTATTCGGAACATTTGCATGGTATGTAAGCACATCAGCCCCTTTATCGATCAGATCATGAGCTGCAGCCTTTTCCTTCTCACTGTCATTCCATGAACCGACCCATTCCACATGTACACTGACATCGGGATTCACACTGCGTGCCCCCAGCGTGAATGCATTTATACCGCGGTTGACTTCGTTATTCGGCATAGCCGCAACGTAGCCTATGATATTGCTTTTGGTGGTCATTCCGGCGATGATTCCTGTAAGAAAACGTGCCTGATACATCCTGCCGGTATAAGAATTCATTCCTTCTTCATCAAAGTCATTGGCGCAAACAAAAAACTTCACACCGGGATAGCGTGAAGAAGGATTATCCGCTGCCTCGGCATATCCGTAACTTGTAAGGAATATGATATTACAGCCTGCAGAAGCAAGCCCTCTTATTGCCTTGTCACAGATAACCTTGTTTTCCGGAACATTCTCAGATGCAAGAAGTTTTACTCCGTATTTTCTGCATGCGGTCTTGAGGCCCTGATAGTTCATCTCATTCCATCCGCCATCGGCTGCAGAACCTGTAAGCACCACCCCTGCCTTGATAGGCGATGCTTCAGCTTTTTCGGGATTTTTAGTTTTTCCCGGTCCAAGCAGAAGATATACCGCAAAAGCGGCTACCACTATGATCAGAGCTGCTATTATTACCTGTATGATACCTTTTATTTTTCCGACATGACTTTTATTATCAGTATCACTCAACTACGACTACCCCCTCAACGTACCAGTCAAAAGAGTTAAGCATATCATCATCTGACATTGCCTCTCCTTCACCGATCCTTGTATTCCCCTTATTATCTCTTATCAGACCATAGAACACATCCCATGTTCCTGACTCGAGTCTTTGACGTGCCTTTTCAACAGCTTCCCCCGTTCCTTCCTTCACATTTGATGTGAAGGGAGACAGATCCATGATACCGTCCTCAAGGCCCATCCAATAATGATTCCCATAGAATTTATCCTGAATACAGGATGTTATCTGCTTTCTGTAGAATGGAGACCAATCCCACACAGCTGCAGTAAGATATGTGTCAGGATAATCCGACGCATTGTCGGTATTGTAACCGACAGTTTTTATATCTCCACGCTCCTCGCAGCAATCAAGCACCGCAAGAGAATCGGTGTGCATACTCATCACATCTATATCAGGCTTAATACTCAAAAGCCTTTCCGCCGATGCACGTGTGATCTCATCACTGTTCCAGTCATTCGTAAATATCGCATACACTTTTGCATCAGGCCTTACGGACCTTACGCCTCTTGTGAAAGCATTGAGTCCGCGGTTCACTTCAGATATCGGATAAGCAGCTACATAACCGATATCCCCGCTCTCTGTATTCATGCCCGCAACGATGCCGCTTAAGTAGCGCATCTGATATATACGTCCGAAATACGTTGAAAGATTTTCCGAATGATCCACTCCGGTAGCGTGCAGGAAATATACCTTCGGGTATTTCTCCGCCATCCTTTTCACGTATTCACCGTAGTTATAACTCGCCGCGATGATTATTCTGCAGTCGGAATCTATCAATTCCTGTATGACAGACTGACATTTCTCATCCTTAGGAACATTTTCCCTGTAGATGATATCAAGACGCATCTCATTCTTTATGCTTTCAAGAGCTCTGTAATGACTCTCTCCCCAGCTTCCGTCATCACACTCTCCGTTCAGCAGCACTCCGACACGGACTCTTTCATTTGCATCATCCTTATCCATATCGCCCTTTCCTATAAAGATCAGACCACCAAGAACAAGAATAAGGATGATCATGGCTACCGCCATCAGTCTCTGGATATTCATACATTACTTATCTTAAGAAAATTTTTAACAAAGCTTTGTTTACCCTGCGATACGGCTGATAACGCATGGGCAGATCCAGCCAGGTCTTCTTATCAAGAATACTCTTTTCATGAGTAAATGTATCGAAGCCGGCCTTTCCGTGATATGCGCCCATTCCGGACTCACCCACACCGCCAAAAGGCATCTCACTCGTGGCAAGATGTACTACCGCATCATTTATACAGCCACCTCCGAAGCGGCAGTTTTCAGTCACTTTTTTAATATTGAATCTGTCGTTTGAGAATATATAAAGAGCAAGCGGCTTGGCATGTTCATTCACTGCAGCTATCGCTTCATCAATTTCCTTGAAAGTAAGTATCGGAAGAACAGGTCCAAATATCTCTTCGCCCATCACATCATCATCCCATGTGACATTGTCCATTACCGTAGGAGCGATCTTTAAGGCTGCCTTATCGGTCTCGCCGCCATATACTATCTTTTTGCTGTCCATAAGAGAGCATATCCTGTTGAAGTGCTTCTCATTTATTATCTTTCCGTAATTCTTATTTTTGAGCGGCTCGCGGCCAAACTGCCTTGCTATTTCTTTTTTGATGTATCCCACGAGTTCATCCTTTATGAATTCATCGCAGAGAATATAATCTGGAGCAACACAGGTCTGCCCGCAATTTAAGAATTTGGCAAATACTATGCGTCTTGCCGCAAGCTTTAATTTTGCTGAACCGTCAACTATGCACGGGCTCTTTCCGCCCATCTCAAGCGTAACGGGAGTGAGATATTCGGATGCTCTGCGCATAACCTCGCGTCCCACATTCTTGCTGCCCGTGAAGAATATGTAGTCGAACTTCTGAGTAAGGAGAAACGCATTTTCTTCCCTGCCTCCGTTTATAACTGCAACGTATTCTTCCGGAAACGTTTCACTTATCATTTCTTCAAGTATCGCGGAAGTAGCCGGAGAATATGCGCTGGGTTTGATGATCGCCGTATTTCCTGCAGCAAGCGCATCAATAAGAGGTTCGATCGCAAGAAGGAACGGATAATTCCACGGGCTCATTATGAGCACGTTTCCGTAAGGGCATTTATATACTGTGCTTATGGACGGGAAATTTGTGATGGGTGTAGGTACTATGCGCGGTGCGGCATAGGTCTGTATATGACAGAGCATGTAACTGATCTCGCTGAGTGAGATGCCCACTTCACACATGAACGCCTCCATCTCTGACTTGCCGAGATCCTCATGAAGCGCATCTATTATACGGCTTTCGTAATTACGTATCGCACGACCCAGTTTCTTTAAAGCCATAATACGGTAACCTACCGGAAGCGTCTTACCGCTTTCAAAAAAAGAACGCTGCTTCTTGATTATTATCTCTTTATATGCGTTATCCATTATTACCTCCTCATTCCCCTTAAACAAGCTTTTTATCCGATTTATTATAACACATCGGCCTTACGTACGTTCTCTTTTCAGTACATAGTTACTATTCACAGACTTTCGTGCTGTGATAGTAATCATTTATCGCAATTAGATTGTTGACAATTTAATTGTATGATGATAATATGTGATCAACAAAGAAAATCACAACTCTAAAAGGAGGTATCACCTATGGCTGCTATCACACTTACACTTGATAATTTTGAAGAGGAAGTACTTAATTCAAAAGAACCCGTTCTTGTTGATTTCTGGGCACCCTGGTGCGGCCCTTGCAGAATGCTCTCTCCTATAGTGGATCAGGTTGCGGAAGCCACTGAAGGTGTTAAAATAGGCAAGGTAAACGTAGATGAACAGGAAGAACTTGCTGATCGCTACAGTATCATGTCTGTTCCGGCTTTGAAATTCTTCAAAAACGGCGAAGTTGTAAAAGACTCGACAGGTTTTATTCCTAAGGAAAAAATTGAGGAGATGATCAGATCATGACCGACATCATTATAATCGGCGCTGGCACAGCAGGACTGTCAGCTACTATCTACGCAAGACGCGCCGGCAGGGAAGCACTCATACTCGAGGCACTCTCCTATGGCGGGCAGATAGTTAATACCCCTGAGGTAGAGAACTATCCCGGCATAAAGCATATCTCAGGTTTTGATTTTGCGACCGGCCTTTACGAACAGGCAACTGAGCTCGGTGCAAAGATCGTATTCGCAAAGGCTACGGGCATCACCGTGAATCCTGACGGCAGCAAGACGGTACACACTGCTTCCGAAGACTACAACTGCAAAGCAGTTATAATCGCAACAGGAGCAAAGAACAGGCCTCTTGGCCTTGATCGTGAGGAAGAACTCACGGGCAGCGGTGTTTCTTACTGTGCAACGTGTGACGGTGCATTTTATAAGAAACAGCCTGTTGCCGTAAACGGCGGTGGAAACACAGCTGTAGAGGATGCTGCATTCTTAGCTAACTACTGCAGCAAGGTGTATGTGATACACAGGCGTGACAGCTTCAGAGCAGACGAAGCAGAAGTTGCCAAGCTCAAAGCTAAGGATAATGTGGAATTCGTACTTAACTCCACCATCACCAGACTCATCGGCGAAGATGAGCTCGAAGGTGTTGAAGTAACAGATAAGATAAGCGGTGAATCAAAGATCCTTGAAGTGAGCGGTCTCTTCGTTGCTATCGGACAGATGCCTGACAACAACAGCTTCTCATCTGTCGTTAAACTCGACGAAAAGGGATATATAACCGCAGGTGAGGACTGTCTCACCGAGACAGAAGGAATCTTTACAGCAGGTGACTGCAGGACCAAGAGCGTCAGACAGCTCACTACTGCTGCTGCCGATGGTGCTGTTGCAGCTTTAGCTGCATCCGCATACTGCGGATAAAGTATCCTTCATACCAAGTAACTATTTCACCAAGGAGACATATCATGTCGAAAGAAACAGATAACAGTAACTTTGACTGTCTGAAGCTTGAGAATCAGCTCTGCTTTCCTCTCTATGCCTGTTCTAAGGCAGTAACACATAAATACAGAGCGTTTCTCGATCCGTTTGATCTGACTTACACTCAATACATTACCATGATGGTGCTGTGGGAAGAAAAGGAGATCAACGTAAAATCGCTCGGA
Source organism: Lachnospiraceae bacterium NK4A179 (assembly GCA_000421045.1). Taxonomy (GTDB): domain Bacteria; phylum Bacillota; class Clostridia; order Lachnospirales; family Lachnospiraceae; genus NK4A136. The sequence continues at coordinate 22,550 of ATWC01000013.1, read as the reverse complement.
GAAAGGCTCTATCTTGATTCCGGAACCCTTACTCCCCTGCTGAAAAAACTCGAATCAAAGAAGCTGATAAGCAGACACCGCGCTAAGGATGATGAAAGGAATCTTATCATCCGCCTCACAAAGGAGGGCGAGAAGCTGCAGGAAGAAATGCTGGTCGTTCCGCACGAGATGTCATGCTGTGTTTCTCTTGAAAAAAAAGAAGCCGAAGAACTGCTCCGGCTTCTTGGTAAAGTTATGGCTGGTATGAAATAAGTTTATTTCTGTCCCCTTAATCGCTTCACGAATTTATCAAGTCTTCCGATCGCGATCTTAAGATTTTCTATAGAGTACGCATATGAGATCCTGACATAGCCTTCACCGCAGTCTCCGAAGGCTGTGCCGGGAACTACTGCGACTTTTTCTTCCTCAAGGAACTTCGTTGCAAACTCATCACTTGTCATTCCGAATTCTTTAATGCAGGGGAATACATAGAATGCACCGAAGGGTTCGAAACATGAAAGCCCCATATTCTTGAATGCATCAAGAAGGAAACGCCTGCGCTGATCATACGCATCACGCATCATCTTCACATCTTCATCACCGTTCTTAAGAGCCTCTATTGCCGCATACTGCGAGGTTGTAGGTGCGCACATGATTGCGAACTGATGGATCTTGAGCATCTGCGAAAGGATTTTTTCAGGTGCGCATGCATAGCCGAGTCTCCAGCCCGTCATTGCATAAGCCTTCGAAAAACCGTTTATATATACGGTTCTCTCTTTCATTCCGGGTATCTGTACTATTGATGTGTAATCATCCTTATAGTAAAGCTCGCTGTATATCTCATCAGAGATAACATACAGATCATGTTCTATTATAACCTCTGCGATCGCTTCGAGATCCTTCTTCTCCATGACAGCTCCGGTCGGATTGTTAGGGAACGGAAGTATAAGGATCTTGGTCTTATCGGTTATCGCTTCCTCAAGCTCTTCCTTTGTGAGACGGAAATCATTCTCTGCCTTTAAATTGATAGGAACAGGAACTCCGCCTGCAAGCACTGTGCAGGGATCATATGAAACATAGCAGGGCTGCGGGATAAGGACTTCATCACCCTCATCTATCATTGCACGTAACGCTGCATCTATACCTTCTGAACCACCCACAGTTACCATGATCTCGTCTGTCGGATCATAGTGTGTATCTATCTTTCTTTTAAGATATTTTGATATCTCTTCTTTCAGCTCTTTAAGGCCTGCATTTGATGTATAAAATGTACGGCCCTTTTCAAGAGAATAAATGCCCTCGTCACGAATATGCCAGGGCGTATCAAAATCCGGCTCGCCGACACCGAGTGAGATAGCATCTTTCATCTCGCTAACGATATCAAAGAATTTCCTTATGCCGGAAGGTTTTATATCTCCTACTTTTTTATTTAAGGGATCTCTCATGGTGTAACCAGCTGCCTTTCGTCTTCATACTGTTTTGTCATGATCGTACCGTGATCCTTATATGTCTTAAGTATGAAGTGTGTTGATGTGCTGAGCACGTTTTCCATCGTTGAAAGCTTAGTGTGTACAAATGACGCGACTTCCTTTATCGATTTGCCTTCTATAGTAACAAGAAGATCATAGCCACCGCTTATAAGATACACACTCTTCACTTCGGGATACTTATATATCCTCTCCGCTATGCCGTCAAAACCCTGGCCTCTCTGAAGTGTTACATTTACTTCAATAAGTGCTGTAACCTTATCAACACCTGTCTTGTCCCAGTCTATCATTGTATGATAACCGCAGATGACACCTTCTTCTTCCATCTTTGCCATCTCGTTAGCTATCACTTCGTCTTCGCTTCCAAGTCTTACGGCAAGTTCGTGAACATCAACGCGGCTGTTCTTCTCAATTGTTGAAAGGATCTCTTCTCTAAGCATACAACCGATTCCTCCTCTTACGCTTTAGTAAGATATTGCTTTCCTTCTTTTCCTATAAGCAGCTTATCATTATCCCCGGCTGCATATCCTATTATACATGCCGGTATACCTGATTCGTCCAAAATGCTTTCTATCATCTTTCCGTTCGGAGCGGCAATCAGATAAAATCCCTTGCTTGCTGCTCTGTAGGGATCGACATCTGTGAAACTGCACAGCTGGATCGTTTCCTGTCTTATGGGTATCTCATCAATATATACCCTTATTCCAACTGACGATACAGCAGTCAGCCACCACAAGGTGCCATACACTCCTCCTTCACCTGCCGGCCAAAGTGAAGTGTCATGATTTTTAGAAACTATGCTTTTTATGATACTCTCATCGGGGTATTCACTGCAGAGTCTCTGCGCTTCCTTCAGATAGTGCGCAGGAAAGCGTTCATTTAATTTCTCATTTTCATTTGTCAAAAGGTCAAGCGCATATTCATCAGCCGCAAACCCTACGGCTATTATATCATATGATGCTTTTGCCTTTATCTCTGCCTCAGGCAGACCCGTCTTTCTCTGCATGGTCTTGATATGATCAGGGATCGATCGAACCCGTTGTGGGCGGAGGTGTAGGCACTGTTCCCTGAAGCGCCGCCAGTGCGGCCTGTGCCTGTATCTGTGAAGCAGTTGCCTTGCAGACATCAATGCTTCCTGTCGCTATCGCAGCATTCATCATATTCACATATCCCGGATCTGTAGAACCTATACCTACAACCGCAGTTCTGGGTGCGGGATTGTATGTACTGCTGTTCACTACCTCGCGTCCGGTCTCAGTTCCGTTTTCGTATATGATCTTCCAGAGCTTAGCTTTATATCCTATATGCATTCCCTGGGTACTTACATAACCGATAGGATAATCGGCCGCAGGAACTATCACTTCTTTATCAGGAACCTTTTCTTCTATAACCTCACTCTTGAACTCAACCTTATGAGATGAAGGTCTGGTCTCAACACCGTATATTTTGAATGTAATATGTTTATCCTGTGTGTAGCCTTCTATATAAATAGGATAATCCGTGTTATTCACAAAACGGAAATTCTTTCCGCCGGATTCTGCAATAGCCGCATCGGCAGACTTATCAACATATCCGACTATCATCGAATGGTTGTGACGTTCTGTTACCTGAAGTTCCGCTCTGAGCACCGCATTATAGAGCGTTGACGATACCTGGCATATACCACCGCCAAGGCTTTCTACAACCTGACCCTGCAGATATGAACCTGCCAGATAATATCCGTTCGCCTCACTAAAGGGCTGTATCTTATCAAGTGCCGAAAACTCCTCACCGGGATAAAGCAATGTACCATTTATGAGACGGCAGCCGTTTGCTACGTTCTTGCTTCTGTTTGCGCCTGAGGATGTAAAGCTTGTTGTGAAAGAACCCAATACATCCTTAACCTTTGCAAGATCCTCTGAAGCAGCCTGAGGTTTCTTATTTACAACAGGAAGCTCAACCACGGGATTTCCGGCAACAACATTTGCAAAAAGCTCATCCTGTATCTTATAAACAGCCTGCTCTGAATCAACACCGTAGCCTTCCTTGCCCTCTGTTATTACAAACTCACCGTTGTTTCTTGAGAGAGTGGGATTTTCCATCGGGGTATCAAAAGCTGTGCACTTCTCATCTACAACACTGCGGACCACGCCTTCATCGTAGCCCACCTCGATCTGAAAATTCATACCGTTGTGCTCGATATCCTTGTGCATCTTATATCTCTCGATAACATTACCGACAGAAGTATAGCTTGCAGCCTCGTCAACTATACCCGGATTGCTCCATACGGGAGCAAGCTCAAAAAACGGCATCTTTACTTCATTTCCACCTGTCGTGATAAGCGTGATCTCGGTCTGGAATAACTCATTTAAGCGTGTTTCTACCGCCTCATGAGCCTCCTCGGCAGTCATGCCCGAAACATCAATGCCGCCAATCTGAACTCCATCAAAAATACGCCCCTCGCCTTCTTCGGAACCGGCGGCATATATCCTTATCCCCTTATCCAAAAAGGCGCAGGCGATCGCCAGCAAAACCGCTGTTAACACGATGACTGCAGTTCTTAACATTATCTTCTTCATTTTAATTAACCTTTATTAATCAAGAAAAAAACACTATAATCAGACAAAGACGGCAATACACGGAATGACCATAGCCAATGTAAGTATAACAATAAGTATGGTTGTCAGAATACTTCTTCGTCTGCTATATTTGCTTATGTGTCTTTCTTCCTTTTTATTTTTTTTAGATGACATTGCATTTTCTCCAAAAAAACTGCTAAAAAACCGTCAAAATTATCAAAGGTAGATTATATATGAAACTCCCTGTTTTGACAAGTGTGATAATCTTCATCATCTTGCTGTTCTTCTTAATTAAAAAATCGGCTCGTGATGACCAAAAAATAATGGATGATTTCCTGGAAAAGGAAAGAAAATCCAATAATGTGAAAAAAAAGCCCCTTGATGATCTGGATTACATAAAAATCCCCGAAGATTTTTTTCATATGAAACAGGATGATAACGACCCAATATGCCACGAGGCGATCCGAATGCTTGATCATCTTAAGGATAAGGAGATCGTAAACCTGACCGGTATCTCAAATACCGACTTAAAACTTACCTATGGCACAGCAAATCTGAATCATCTTGCCGCCTGTGACAGCAATTTCACTCTTCTTGCAAGAGCACTGCAAAGCTACTCTGAGTACCTGATCAAACAGAACGAAAAGGACAGTGCGATCAAAGTACTTGAGTTTGCAGTCGAAAAAGGCAGCGACATAAGTGGCTCTTACAAACTGCTCGCATCTTTATATAAGGAAAAAGGTGAACTGAACAAAAAAGACGGCCTTAAGGAAAAGGCCGCCTCGCTGCACAGTGCCATGTCAGAGAGTATAGTAAATGCTATCGATAAGATCTGATCATTTATCGGATATACCCCAGATAAGATTTCTCCACTGCTCGACCTGATCCACCGTAAGGAATCCATTCGAGGTTCCCATGAAGCCTATCTTATATGAAGCAAACAAAAGCGCATTCTTTATCGCATTTACCGAATCTCCTGTCTCCTGATAATAATGAAGGAAACATGCAAACAGCGCGTTTCCGGCACCTGCGGTATTCACCACTTCATTAGTATTCACACAGTCATAATGAACATGAAGCTTCCTCTTTTTGTCATATAAAATCAGTCCCTTTGAACCCTGGCCGAGTATGATGATTTCAATATTGTATTTTTGGGCGATATCCTTCATAAACTGGAACGGATCACCCTCCACCGTATCATCACTTAAATACAGTATTGATGCGGCTTTAAGGAAATCAGCATTGTACTGTTCCTTGTCAACTTCATATTCATGGATATTGACCGCTACGGGAATGTAGTATTTTTCAGCTATCGGCAGAAATGCCCTGCAGAAATTCGCATTGGCAAGAACGAGCATATCACTCTGTGCTATAAGAGGCGCCACCATCGACATATCATAGTAGGCATCGCGCAACCCCTTTATATCTTCAAAGATCTGTTCCCTTTTTTTCTCATCGTAGAGCACAACCTGAGTCGGTGTACTGTCGATTATGGGAAGGATATATTCCGTTGAGAGTGTGACCTTTCTGTCGGGAGGATTGAATGCACTCATATCCTGGTTTCTTCCTACTATCGAGAGAAACTCAACTTCATCACCGAGCCATTTGAGCGCAAGACTTTCATTAAAAGCGTCTCCGCCTGCTGCCGTATAGATAGTATTCGGACGGCTTGTAAACGGTGAATATTCAACCGGGATCTTATCCACCTTTACTATAGTCTCGATCTGAGAAATACCGGCAACCGTAAATCTGCTCATACCATATCCTCCTTGTTGTAAAAAAAGCCCTGCTTTTTAACAGCAGGGCTATGATCATATATTTCAAAGGATCCGAAAAAATTATTTCTTCTTAGCGGGAGCTTTCTTAGCTGCAGGCTTTGCTGCGGCCTTAGGAGCTGCTTCTTTCTTGGGCTCTTCTTTCTTTACTTCTGTCTTCTTCTCTTCTGCCTTCTTTGCAGGAGCTTTCTTAGCAGGAGCTTTCTTTGCAGGAGCCTTCTTTGCTGCAGGTTTAGCTTCTGCCTTCTTTGCAGGAGCTGCTGCAGGGAAAAGAGCCTTTATTGAAATGAACTTCTCAACATTGCCTTCAACTCGGATCTTGCCTTCATTAAATGCCTTGGCAGCATCAAGCTTTCCGTCAACGATATCGATAAGATCTGAACTGTCAACTACGATCTTTGCATCATGATCATAATATTCATAAGGTTCCACATCAAGCTTGCCATCACATACGGCAATGTAGAATGCGCCTTCGCCCTCACCGGTCACATCAACCTGAACTGCAAGATTCTCTGTAGCTGCGGCATCAACCTTCGCCATCTTCTTCTGAACATAGTCGACGATCTTCTCGTAAGTCATAGTGCTCTCCTTTTCTCCACCAAACGGGATCCCCTCAGATCTCTGAAATTTATTATTTATTGCAATAAAAAAAGCAATTAATTAAAATTACCTTATAAATATATAGCAAATTTCCATTTACGTCAACTCTATGTTTTTAATTAGGAACAATAGTAAACAATGACAGACAAAAATCGTATTAAAAAAATACTGACCATACTTGATGCCGAATATGGCACAGAAGTACGTACTTATCTCGATCACAACTCGGCCTGGCAGCTGCTTATCGCAACCATACTTAGTGCACAATGTACCGATGCCAGGGTAAACATAGTCACCAAAGATCTGTTTAAGAAATACAGTTCAGTCAAAGCTTTTGCTGACGCCGATCTGCAGGAGCTTGAACAGGACATACATTCAACCGGCTTCTATCATAATAAGGCCAAAAACATCATCGCTTGCTGCAGGATACTCCACGATAAATATAATGATAAAGTTCCCTGCGATATAGATGAACTGACAAAGCTGCCCGGGGTCGGAAGAAAGACCGCAAATGTGATACGCGGCAATATCTACAATGAACCCAGCATAGTTGTCGACACACATGTGGGACGCATCTCCAGAAAACTCGGACTCACGAAAGAGACCGATCCGGTAAAAGTTGAATATGATCTGATGGAAAAAATACCAAAAGATCACTGGATACTGTGGAATCTGCATCTGATCACATTAGGACGCAGCATCTGCACCGCAAGAAAGCCTGACTGTGAGCAATGCTTCTTAAAGAAGCTCTGTCCGGGAGCTATGCAAAGTAAATAACTTCGCCCTACTCACGCGCATAAAAAAGAACGCCCTTTACGGACGTTCTTCTTTTTACGTATTAGATTAATCTCAGCCTTCTGCGATAGCGCCTACAGGGCAGTTACCTGCGCATGTGCCGCAGCTGATGCACTTATCAGCATCGATAGTATACTGTGAATCACCCTGTGCTATAGCGTCTACGGGGCAGTTGCCTGCGCATGTGCCACACATAATGCAGCTGTCGTTAATTACATAAGCCATGGTTAATACCTCCTCGTATATTCATTTATTATTACCAAATATAAGATAACACTATAGGAACGGTTAGTGGTATCTAATCTTTTTACATATGAGGACGTATGGCATCAAGTGTTTTGGAGTATGCCGGAAGGAATTCCTCAAGGAAAATCTCGCCCTCAGGCAGGCTCATTTCCTTTATGGCCTTTAGAGACTGATGCTCGGCATCCGCAAATTCATCGTTGCCGGCTTTCTTCTCTTCAATGCATTTGATATAGGCCGAAAGCTTATCAGCACACTTCACAAGTTTCTTTTCATATTCATATTCCGGAGAAGGGAAGAACACGGTTTTGAATTCATCCTTCATATCATCCGGGAGCAGTTCAAGAAGGCTTCTGTTCGCATCCTTCTCGATCTCCTTATATGCTTTCTTGATCTCAGGGTTTCTGTATTTTACCGGAGTGGGCAGATCACCTGTGATTATCTCGGATACATCATGATACATACCCATCACGGCAGCATGCTCGGCATCAAGATTCTTCCCAAGCCTTTCATTGCCTATTACACAAAGCGCATGAGAAAGCATTGCCACATCAAGTGAATGTTCGGCGAGATTCTCTTCTTCAGAGTTTCTCATCAGCGCCCATCTGTCTATCCATTTAAGTCTCGCCATCATGGCGAAAAAAGCAAAATCAGCCATCAGTCTTTATCCTTATTTTTCTTAAATACCCACATCTGCTGTATCTTATAGCTGATAAAGAAGAGTATGGTGTCTATGACTATCTTTACAACAGGTGACGGAAAACCGGTCCACATTGAAACATACTTAACAGAGTATGCCGATATGACCATCTGAATAAGCCAGAGAACCAGATACTTCGGTCCTGAAACCAGTGCATCCTTTGCCTTTGACTTGAATATGATCCTGTTGAAATTGTAATTGAAGATTCCTGAACATATTCGCGCTATAGCCGTCGATACTTCAACATAATTTGAGGGCAGCGGTACTTTCAGAAAATGCTGTGCAGTCGTGAATATGAGCCAGTCAAGCAATGCCGATCCAAACGATGATATACAGAACTTCATGAAGACTTTGTATATCTTCATTGAATCCTTGATCGGATTGAAGTGCGAGCCTTCGTTCTGATTGAGATAGATGATAGTTATCTGCACTTCCTTAAAAGGCACTTCCAGATCATGCAGTGCAAATATCATATTCATCTCATATTCGTAACGTTCGCCGGGAACTTCTAAAAGATCCTTAAGTATATCAGTCGAAAGTACGCGGAGCCCCGTCTGGGTATCGCTCAAAGTGATATCACAGAAAAATTTCATGAGCCTGCTCGTCAGCCGGTTTCCGAACCTTGATCTGGGCGGTATATCCGAATCCGAACTGAAATCCCTGCATCCGAATACCACAGGTTTTTTCCCGTCAGAATTCAAAAAAGCCTCACAGCATTTGATCGTATCCTCCACTGTGTGCTGGCCGTCTGCATCAAGCGTCACAACTCCCTGTACATCCGGCAGTTTTTCCAGGATATGAGCAAAGCCGGTCTTTAAGGCCATGCCCTTTCCTTTATTCACTTCATGGTGGAGAAGCGCTACATTTTCATAGCCGCAGGCTTCATCAAATATATCTTTGTATTTTTCATAGCATCCGTCATCAACAACAACTATATGAGCAAACTCTTTTGTGAGTTTGCTCATCAAAGCTGTCATTTCTTTATCCGGGCAATATGCCGGGATCAGTGCCACGATATTTTCTATCATATCCCTCAGATCTGTCAGATCTTCTTTACGGAGATCGTCAGCTTTTCACCGTTAATATCCCATTCCTTCGCACCGTCGAATGATTCCTCATACTTCAGCTCGTTGGCGAGTACCTTTGTAGATATAGCTTCTGCATTCTTCTTTATGATAGCTTCAAGCTTTTCATTGCCTGAGAATGCAGCCTCGATCCTGTCCATAACCTCAAAGCCCGAATCCTTACGCATTGTCTGAAGCTTTGAGATCACCTCAAATACAAAGCCTTCCTCTATGAGTTCTTCGGAAAGGTTTGTATCAAGGACTACTGTCACAGGTCCGTCTGCCTCTGCAGCATAGCCATCCTTCTGGATCATTGAGATGAGCAGATCTTCTTCTGTAAGAGATATGCCTGCACCGTCTGCCTCGAAGCTTATCTCTCCCTTATCCTTAAGTTCTGCCATTGCAGCATTGCCATCGATACCTGCAAGATACTTCTGTATAGCACCAAGATGCTTGCCGTACTTGGGACCAACTGTCTTGAGCTGCGGCTTGAAATTATAAGAAGTATATTCGCTTACGTCATCCATATATGTAACTTCTTTGACGTTAAGCTCTTCTCTTATGATCGCTGTGTAGAACTCATCAGGCTTAACCGGTGTCTTGACGATCATTGTACCGATAGGCTGACGGTTCTTGATATTTGCTCCGTTTCTTGCAGCACGTCCGATATTGACTATCTTAAGTACTGCTTCCATGTTCTCCTCAAGCTTCTTATCGATAAACTTCTCATCAACAGAAGGGAAGTCACAGAGATGGATCGACTCAGGTGCATCCTTATCAACGCTCTTCACGAGGTTCTGATATATCTCCTCTGTCATGAACGGGATCATGGGAGCTGCTGCCTTTGATATGGTAACGAGCGCTGTGTAAAGAGTCATGTAAGCATTGATCTTATCCTGCTCCATTCCCTTAGCCCAGAAACGTTCACGGCTGCGGCGTACATACCAGTTACTCATTTCATCAACGAAATCCTGAAGAGCTCTTGCAGCTTCGGGGATACGATAGTTGTTCAGGTTGTCATCAACTTCTCCGACTACTGTATTCAGCTTTGAAAGAAGCCACTTATCTATTACAGCAAGCTTGTCATATTCAAGGCTGTACTTTGAAGCATCGAAGTCATCGATATTTGCATAGAGTACCCAGAACGCATATGTGTTCCATAATGTACCCATGAACTTTCTCTGTCCTTCCTGAACTGCCTTGCCGTGGAATCTGTTGGGCAGCCAGGGTGCGGAATTGATGTAGAAATACCATCTGATCGCATCGGCACCGTAATTCTTGAGTGCTTCAAAAGGATCAACAGCGTTGCCAAGATGCTTACTCATCTTCTGGCCCTTTTCATCAAGCACAAGACCGAGAACTATTACATTCTCATAAGGAGCCTTGTTGAAGAGAAGTGTTGATTCAGCCATAAGTGAATAGAACCAGCCTCTGGTCTGATCGACTGCTTCCGAAATAAACTTTGCAGGGAACTGCTGCTCGAACAGATCTTTATTCTCAAACGGATAGTGATGCTGTGCAAAAGGCATTGCGCCTGAATCGAACCAGCAGTCAATAACCTCAGGAACCCTGTGCATCATCTTTTTACACTTCGGGCAGGGGATCTCTACTGCATCGATATACGGACGATGAAGCTCTACCTTTTCATTCTCGGGATTGCCGCTCTTCTCAGCAAGTTCCTTTCTTGAGCCTATGCTCATGATCTCGCCGCAGTCAGGGCAGGTCCAGATATTAAGCGGTGTGCCCCAGTAACGGTTTCTTGAAATACCCCAGTCCTGGATGTTTTCAAGCCAGTTGCCGAATCTTCCTTCTCCGATGGTTGCGGGAATCCAGTTAACTGTCTTGTTATTCTTTACAAGATCTTCCTTAACAGCTGTCATCTTGATGAACCATGTCTCACGCGCATAGTAAAGAAGCGGCGTGTCACATCTCCAGCAGAAAGGATAGTCATGCTCAAACTTTGGAGCATCGAAAAGAAGTCCGTCCTTATCAAGATCTGTAAGGACCTTGGGATCGGCATCCTTTACGAAAAGTCCGGCATAAGGTGTCTCGGCTGTCATCTCGCCCTTGCCGTCTACAAACTGTATGAAAGGCAGATCGTTCTCACGGCCGACCCTCGCATCGTCTTCACCGAAAGCAGGTGCGATATGTACGATACCGGTACCGTCTGTCATAGTTACGTAACTGTCTGCTGTTACGAAATGAGCTTTCTTGTGCTGCTTCTCGGCAGCTTCACCTGTGCACTTGAACAGAGGAACATACTCTCTTCCCTTAAGATCATTGCCTTTGAACTTCTCAAGTACTTCATATGCAGGCTTATCTTCTTCTGCAAGCTTTCCGAGCACTGAATCAAGAAGTGCCTCAGCCATATAATATGTATAACCATCTGCAGCCTTAACTTTGCAGTAAGTCTCATCAGGATTTACACAGAGTGCGGTGTTTGAAGGAAGTGTCCAGGGCGTTGTGGTCCATGCCAGGAAATAAGCATCCTCATCCTTGCACTTGAAACGAACGATCGCAGAACGCTCTTTTACTGCTTTGTAGCCCTGTGCCACCTCGTGTGAGGAAAGAGGGGTTCCGCAGCGAGGGCAGTAAGGAACTATCTTGAAGCCCTTGTAAAGCAGCCCTTTATCAAAGATCTGCTTGAGTGCCCACCATTCTGATTCTATAAAGTTATCATCATAGGTAACGTAAGGATGATCCATGTCTGCCCAGAAACCGACAGTACCGGAAAAATCCTCCCACATTCCCTTATATTTCCATACACTCTCCTTGCACTTCTCGATGAAAGGCTCCAGACCATAGCTTTCGATCTGATCCTTTCCATCAATGCCAAGGAGCTTTTCTACTTCTATCTCAACAGGAAGTCCGTGTGTGTCCCAGCCGGCTTTCCTGGGGACCATATTTCCTTTCATGGTCCTGTAACGCGGTATCATATCCTTAATGACACGGGTAAGGACGTGTCCGATATGGGGCTTTCCATTTGCTGTAGGCGGTCCGTCATAGAATGTATAGACAGGGCAGCCCTCCCTCTGCTTGATACTCTTCTCGAAGATCTTATTGTCTTTCCAGAATTTCTCTACTTCCTTTTCACGGTCTACAAAATTAAGATCTGTTGATACCTTGCTGTATTGCATTTTTTCCTCCTTAAAGCCGCCCGTTTCTCGTCCGGGTCGGGTACTCTGAAGTGAATGATAAACGGAACTATTTTACCATATCCGCAGGCTTTTGTATAACCGGCCTGCCTGTCATTTTTTACCGGCCGCAAGTACACGCTCTGTAAGCGCCACATCCATCTCACCATTGCGATGCATGGAGAACTTGTCCATCGGATACTGCAAAAGGTTCTCGATGACATTCTTTTCTTCGGCAGCCTGAAGCAGTGAGTTTCTGGCCTTCATGATCTCCTGCTCGGTCTTGCGCTTTGAAGGGCCGCCTACGCATCCGCCTTCACATACCATACCTTCTATGAAATCCTGCTGCAGACGTCCGAGTTTAAGCATGGTAAGTGCATTCTTGCACTCCTTGCCGCCTGCTGCCTTCAGCAGATTGATCTCATCCGTATTCTCTCCGCGCTCATACATGCATTCGAGCACTGCATCGGCAACACCGCCGCTTGAAGCAAAACGCTTTCCAAATACTGTTGCCTCCTGATAATCTTCATCAACATGCTCAAGCTCCACATCCTTTGAACGGAGCAGCGTTGTGAATTCTCCAAATGTCATTACATAATCTGCATTATCCGGAACCGACTTATCCAGCGCTTCAGACTTCTTTGCTACGCAAGGTCCGATAAATACCGTTACACAGCCGGGATGAGTAAGCTTCAGATATCTTGAGATGGCACACATAGGCGAAACTACTGAAGACATATTCTCATGGAACTGCTCCGGGAAATGCTTCTTTAACATATTTATGAATGCGGGGCAGCATGATGTGGTCATCTTTCTGCCCTCCTTAGCCGCATCACTCCACTCAAGTGATTCATATGCGGCCGTCATATCTCCGCCGAGACCCACTTCAACCATATCTGCAAAGCCCACTTTCTTAAGTGCAGCTCTTATGGATGAAAGATTGATCTCAGATCCAAACTGACCCTCAATGGCAGGTGCAACCATTGCGATCACTTCCTTGCCTGCAAGTATGTCCCGAATAATGGGAACAAGATAGGTCTTTGTGCCTATGGCACCGAACGGACAGTTATGAACACAGTGTCCGCAGTTTATGCACTTCTCCTCATCGATCTTGCAGAGACCGTTTTCATCATAGGTAATCGCACCCACGGGACATGACTTTTTGCAGGGACGTTCCAGATGAACGATCGCAGAATAAGGGCAGGCTTTCGCACACATACCGCACTCCTTACATTTCTGCGGATCTATATGCATGCGCACATCACCGGGTGTGATAGCGCTGAATTTGCAGGAATTGAAGCAGGCTTTACCCATACAGAAGCGGCAGTTATCCGTAACGGAATAAGCCGAAAGAGGACATTCATCACATGCCGCATCTATTACCTGTACCACATTCTTTGAATCGGGATTGCTTGAAACATTCTGAGCACAGGCGAGACGTATACGCTCCCGGACTATCTCTCTTTCTTTATATATGCAGCAGCGAAACTGCGGCTTGGGTCCAGGTATGATCTTGTAAACAAGTTCATTTTTTGTCTCATCGTTAAGATTGCCGGCCCATGCAAGCCTTGCCACTTCTTCAATGACCATATGTCTGAAACTTACAATACCTTTATCATTTGTGATCATCGCTTATCCTCCTGTGTTCTTATAAATGAATACAAGCTCTCTGTTCAAAGCCTGAACATTTTCAATTCCTGCTGCCATGTTTCCGGCAGATCTTCCTCGTCATGAGCGGTAATGATGACCGCAGCCATGCCGTGCTTTCTGTCAATATACTTTACCATATCTTCACAGGCTTTAACATCAAGACCTGTAAAGGGTTCATCCAGAAGATAAATATCTGCCTTATGTTCCATGGCACGCACTGCCGCAACTCTGCGTTTTTCTCCGCCTGACAGTTCCTTAACCGGCTTATGCAATGCATCCTCCGGAAGCAGATACCTCAAAGCATTTACTGCTTCCTCTTCTGTAAGCTGCGGATCGGCGATCATAACATTTTCCGCAGGCGACATATCTTCAAGAAGACGGTTTTCCTGAAACATCATCCCCTTTATACCGGGTATATCGATCTCTCCCGTATAATCTTTATCAAGCCCTGCGATCATATTCAGCAATGTTGTCTTTCCTGAACCGGATGCCCCCAGGATCACAAGTTTATCTCCCGCAGACACTTCAAATGAAACACCCTTAAATACATTATGGTCACCAAATGCTTTGCCCACATCTGCTGCTTTTATATGTTCACCTGTCTTTTCCATGCTTTGGCACACAACTGAAGTATTCACTCTGCCGGGACGTATCATACGATCATATATCCCCTTAAGCCTGCTTCTGAATATGATCCACTCAAGCATAAATGCAGTCAGGATTATCACAAGTGTCCATGCAAGCACTTCATCAGTTGCAAGATAAATCTTGCCGCGGTACATCCCATTTCCTACTGTTTTTAACGGCTGGCCGATAACTTCGGCTGCAACACCACTCTTAAAACTCATTCCAAAAGATATTTCAAGAGAGCTTAATAAATAAGGCTTTATCAGTGCCAGTGTAATGAAACGGAAACGGCGTATGCCCCTGATGCCATATATGTCCGCCATCTCAATTATCTTACTGTCGCGGCTCTCCAGACCTTTAAGAATATTAAGATAAACGATCGGTGCTGTAACAAGAGCGCTTATGACCGTTGATATGAAACTGTTTCCATACCACATGAGAAGAAGGATTATAAACGCAGCAACAGGAATGGTGCGGAGAATACGCATGATCACATCAATAAAAGAATATGCCCATTCACTTTTATCGGAAAAAGCTGCAGCAGCTATGCCTATGACAGAACCGAGCATGAATCCTAAAAGTATACGGACAGTACTGTTAAAAACCGAAGGCAGAAGTACTCCTTCATTAATAAGTCTGAAGACTGCATATACAGTCTCCACCGGCCCTGCTATCAGAAAGGGATTGTGTATGACAACAGCTGCTGCTTCCCAAAGGATGAGAAGCAAAACAGCCGCAATGATCTTTTTTAAAAATGGTTTATTCAAAAGAAAGATAGAAATCGTCTGAAGGAAGATTACCTCCTACCGACTTAGGATCCTGATCGTACAGGACCTGAAGATAACCGGAAAGAGCCGTCTTCATCTCGCTGCCGTCAATGCAGACAATGCTGCATGAAGGAAGCGCTGCCTCAGCTACTGCTGCCTTTTCTATTATGCCATATGATGCTACGAGCTCAGCTGTACCGGGCACATCAGATACAGCCTTTTCCGTGCTCTTTTTATGATCCTTAAGAAAAGTCTTCACCGCTTCAGGATGACTGTTATAAAAATCCTTACGTACAACAGTAACGCCTGTAAGAAAACGTGAACCGTTTCCAAGTTCATCCCAGGCATCCGTCAGGGTAAATGCCTTTCTCACATTTTCATTCTGCTTCATGCAGACGGTCGCAAAGGGTTCAGGCAGCACTGCTGCAGTCACTTCACCTGATGAAAGCACAGCCGCAACTTCCAAAGCCTCTGAATAATACTTCTGTTCACATCCCTCAACATTATTCTGTGTAAGAAGATAATTTAATGCATATTCCGGTGTTGCACCCTGTCCGGTTAGTGCAACTGTCTTTCCGGAAAGCGATGCCATATCTGTTATGGAATCATCAGTTGTGAGAACCTCAAGCACGCCAAGCGTATTGATATCAACAACCGCAACTCCGCTGTCTGTCTTGCCATAAACTATCGATGCCATATTTGCAGGTATAAGAGCTATATCTATATCTCCGTTTACCAGAGAAGCCGTTATGACAGAAGGATCTGTCTCCATCGTGAAAGTATATTTACCCTCCGTCTTTGACTCCTCAGAATCTTTCATCATGTTTACCATGCCCATGGTTGTAGGCCCCTTAAGAGAACCAACCTTCACGGTAACACTTTCTTCTGCCTTTTCTTTCGCACACCCTGTCATGCAGACTGCCGTTAACATCAATGCGGCAGCACAAAAATATTTTCTTAGTTTCACTTTGATAAACCTCTTTTTTATGATTCTATGTTTATTATTCTCTGTTTCGGGCACATTATAACTCAAATATCCGATATAAAAATATTCCGGCCTCAATCAGTTCCGAAATTTCCCCTGTCGGTGAAATTAAGCCCGCATTTTGCCGCTATATCCCTGGCATAACTTAAGCCATCAGGCTTTGTACGCACTATACGGAAGCTTCTGGTACCTTTTTCCTTGTTTTCCATGAGTGCTGCAAGATTATCAACCTTTGCTTTGTTTCCCGGATAGGAATTGAACTCATCCAGCTTCTCCGCAAGCTCATGGATATGAGTTACAAATACTCCGGTTGGACCGATGGCTCCTATGCCGGTTATGACTTCCTCTGCAATATAAGCGGCTTCCAGGGCACTTGTACCGGAAAAAGATTCATCCATGATAAGCATATCGGTAGATGTGAGTTTCCTGAGTATCTTTGCAAGTCTTTCGCACTCACTTTCAAAACGTCCGCGTCCCGCATCAGCAGAATCGGCAGCCGCAAAATGTGTATAAATTCCTGTCACGGGACTTATGGCCGCTTCAGAACACGGAACAAAACATCCAAGTAAGAAAAGCCCCATCGCTGCTCCAACCGCTCTGGCATAAACAGACTTTCCTCCGTGATTCGGTCCTGTGAGAAGGAAGAATCTTCCATTCTCATCGATCTCAAAATCATTTTTAACAACTGCATTATGCTGTTTGTTAAGTGCAAGCGACACACTTACAAGTCCCTTCATACTGCAGATCTTTTCCGATGCGGGATGAACTTCCGGTCTTACCATCCTGAAACCTTCATCTCTCATCTTTCTGATAAACTTTACTTCTGCCAGAAGAAAGCGTACTTCCGCAAAAAGTGATGCATACCCCGAAGTGTTTGTATTGAAATATCTTTCCACAACCGGTACGAATGCTTTGATAGAACTGCGGTAGATTTCCTCTATCGCATGTCTTACGCTTCTTTCGAAATTGATCCCGTCTGTATAGGCATCTGCTTCGGCGGTTCCCGCAGGAGCTGCACTGCTCTTGCCCTTCGGAAGCGGATAGAGCACCGACAGAAGAGTATACGGATCATTCTTATCACGTCCGGTCACCTTACCGACAAGTGAACCCTTACGAAATCTTTTGGTATTCACGGACAATAATCCGGCTTCCTCTGCCTGCAGGCTTTCATCCAGATTCACGCCTATCGTTACACTGCGCAATTCACTGAAATCCATATCACAGGAATCCATATCACGCTTCATATTCTTATACTCTTCGCTGTCTGCTCTCTCCATCACGTATGCTTTCAGCGCAGAGAGCCCTTCAGAATGCAGCTCCATGCCGCGCATATCTTCCGCAAACAGTTCTGTGATATTGATATAAGTTTCAAGTATACGGATTATAGAGAGCGCCTTGTCGATCGTGACCGAACCGTTCATCAGGCTGTGCATATCATAAATGCCGCGAATAAGCGGAAGTGCACGTTCAAACATATCGATCAGCGACGGATTGGCAAGAAGTTCCTCGAGTACATCAAGACGGTATGAAATGACTCTGTCATCTGAAGTAAAAAAATCTGCGAGTCGTATGGGCGGAACACCTCTGAAGGTCTCATTTACAAGAACGATCATGGACCTGAGCGCAAGTGTATCAGCAAATTCCGTATCCTTTATCCTGTAACTTTCTCTTTCAGTATACCCTTTCGGATACAATAAGCTGATATTCGGATCCATATCCCGCTATTCCTCCCAATATGGTCTGAGACTGCTGTACAAAGCCAATTCTAACATACATAAAGTGTTGGTCACAACCGACTGTTATGCTATAATCTAAGTGTATTTTCACAGTGTTATCTGAGGGGAGATGACTGACGAAAATGAATGCGTTTTTTAAGAGTAAGACCGTTAAAAAACTCATATTCATCGGTGCTGCGATCATTTTCTTAATGCTGGTATTCTTTCTTTATGCAGACAGCGAATCCAAACGTGTAAGAACCATAAAACTCCCCACTTCGGACGGGAAGTGGAGCGACGACGGGATTTCTCTGGAGATGTCCATACCTGAAGGAAAATCCTGGTCCGACAGAGATAATCATATGCTTACTCCGCAAGGGGCACAGTATGACTTTAAACTCTCAAATGAATGCGGACGCAAACTTGATAACTGGTCGGTAAAGGCAGTATTCTCTGAAAATCCCATATTAGACAGTGCCTGGAGCGGCGAATACGAAATACAGGACCAGACCATATATTTTACTCCCGATGAGACAACCGAAAATATGCGGCCGGATACCCCTGCGACCTTCGGTGCCGTATTATATGCAACACAGACTCTCGAGCTCGAATCTGCCGAGATCACCGGTCAGTTCAAAGTAGATATCTTACATTCAATCCTGTTCTATATACTGGTAGCAGCATTTTTACTGTGGCTGACAGCCTTCGGCTCAGCCCTTGGCGCTTATGCAAAGATAGAAACCGTAAGACGCTTAAGAGACCGCGATGCTCTTATCATTGACCAATCGATCACTACTTTCACCAACTTTCTGGATGCCAAGGATACTTATACAAAAGGACATTCCATTCGTGTAGCGATATATGCTAAAGAAATAGCCAAAAGATACGGCATAGAAGGAGAGGAACTGAAGACTCTTTATTACGCTACACTTCTTCATGATGCCGGAAAGATAGGCATCCCGGATATGATCTTAACAAAACCCGGAAAGCTCACACCGGAAGAGTATGATGTGATCAAAACACATACAACGATAGGTTATGAAATGCTTAGGAAATTCACCGCCATTCCTGATATAAGTGACGGTGCTCATTATCATCATGAGCGCTATGACGGCAAAGGATATCCCGAAGGTCTTGCCGGAGAAGATATACCTCTTATGGCAAGGATCATATGCGTTGCAGATTCTTATGATGCAATGAGTTCAACCAGAAGCTACAGAAAACCTTATGATAATACGAGGATCATAAATGAACTGACGAATAACTCAGGTACCCAGTTCGATCCTCAGTTCGTCACTATCATGACAGATATGATACTGGATGGTTTCACTGACAGGATACGCAGTGAATACGGTGCTGAAGAAGATCTCTTTTCAGCCGAAAAGAAACAGTGATCAGAGCCACTTTTCAAAAGCGCGTGCCATACAATCCATAACTTCATCACGATCTTTTTCATTGAGAAGCTCATGACGGTCGCCTTTAAATATCTTCAGTGATACATGACGGTAACCCATCATTTTATATCTTCGTGCAACTTTCCTCGGTGATTTACCAAAATTTCCTACAGGATCGCTGCTTCCCGAAAGAAAAGCTATAGGCAGTTCATGATAAGTGCGCATACCTATTTCTTTTCTGTCATTTACTTCATCAAGTGCCTCATGCTCATCGGTTTCCATCCTGATGATTATATCCAAAAGTGTACTGAAACCGTTTACCGAGAAGGTGAACCTGTTAAGCGGATCGGCTTCATATGCATCAACTCTTTCGGGATCTGTGCTGAGCCAGTCACTGTTTGTTCGCGGGCTGAGGATACCTTTCATATTCGCAGCCGAAAATGCACTGCTGAGAAAGCTGCTGTGATATCTCTCTCCCTTTATGAATGTGAATACCTTCATAAAGAACTTCCCGGCAATAAGCGGAAGCATATCATAATCACCGGTGCCCATCATCATTGCACCTGAAAGCTCATCATAGTATTCATTCACATAGGCACGGGCAAAAAATGAACCCATACTGTGTCCAAAAATAAAATACGGTATGTCCGGATATCTGTTCTTAACATATTCAGTTACTTTATGGAGATCCTTAAGAACCGCTTCAGCGGCATCCATTCCCTTGGGAACAGTAAAAAATCCTAATTCCGATTTATCCTTTACTGTCCTGCCATGTGCAAGATGATCATTTCCGACAACAAGAAATCCTCTGTCTGCCATTCTTTCAGCAAACTCACTGTAGCGTCCTATATGTTCTATCATGCCATGCGATATCTGTATCACACCCTTCGGTGAACCTTCAGGCTTCCACAGCACTACATACAGATCATTTATCCCGTTAGTTGACTTTATTGATAATGTTTCTTTTGTAACCATCCTGCCCCCATATTCATTCAGCTGCAATGGCCGAAGATCCTATACGTGACGCACCTGCATTTATCATTTTTTCCGCATCCTCAACGGTTCTGATACCGCCGGCTGCTTTGATCTTCACGGACGGACCTATGTTATTCTTGAAAAGCTCCACATCCTTTACATCTGCGCCTGCAGTTCCGAAACCTGTGGAAGTCTTTATAAAATCAGCACCCGTTTCAGTAACTATGCTGCACAGAGTCTTCTTCTCTTCTTCGGTAAGATAACATGTTTCGATTATAACCTTAAGTATCTTTCCTTTTGTCACATCCCTGAGAAGAGTCAGTTCATCTCTTACGGCATCAAAATCACCGTTCTTCACATCCGTGATATTGATAACAGTATCGATCTCAGTAGCACCGTCATCTATTGCTTTCACTGCCTCTGTAAGTTTGGCTTCCGAAGTTTCGTAACCAAGAGGAAAACCTATAACCGTACAGATAACAAGACTGTCTCCGTACTTGTCATGTACACGCTTCACATAACAGGGCGGGATGCATACAGATGCCGTATGAAACTTTACAGCTTCATCACAGAGTTTCTCTATATCTTCCCATTTGGCAAATGCCTTTAAAAGTGTATGATCGATCTTTGAAAGTATTTCCTGCTTATCCATTCTGTGTCCCCAGTTTCTGTATTATGCCTGTGATAATCTTATCTTCCGTAACATTATCAGATACTGCATCGAAAGAAAGTAATATACGATGACGGAGAACCGGATATGCAACAGATTCCACATCATCAAATGATACGTTATACCTGCCTTCCATAAATGCACGTGCCTTTGCGCCCTTTACTATAGCCTGTGCAGCTCTCGGGCTGGCTCCTTCTCTTATGTACTTGTTGTTCCTGTCATGAGTTGCCATGACTATATCGAGGATCTTATCCATAACGGCATCGGCAATCTTTATATCACCGGCCATCTCCGATGCTCTTACAAGTTCCTCGGCAGTTATAAGCGTCTGTGCCTTCTCGGCCCTTCTGTCTTCAGTAAGATCCACGATACCCTTCAGTTCATTCTTTGAAGGAAATCCTACAAGTATTTTGAACATGAATCTGTCCAGCTGAGCCTCGGGGAGCGGATATGTTCCCTCCTGCTCTATGGGGTTCTGCGTTGCAAGAACAAAGAAGGGTTCAGGAACTCTATGGCTTATATTTCCGACAGTAACACTGTGTTCCTGCATGGCCTCAAGCAGCGCCGACTGTGTTTTGGGCGTTGCACGGTTGATCTCATCCGCAAGTATTATATTTGCAAAAATAGGACCCGGCTCAAATTTAAAAGAGGAACTTTCCGCATCTCTTACCATGATATTTGTTCCGGTTATATCACCGGGCATAAGATCAGGGGTAAACTGTATCCTCTTAAACGAAAGATTCAGAACATGACTTATGGTATTTACAAGCCTTGTCTTTCCAAGTCCCGGCATACCTTCAAGCAGTACATTTCCACCTGAAAGCACTGCAAGCATCACACTCCTTATAACATCTCTCTGACCTATGATCTCTTTTCCGATTTCTCTCTCACATGCAGCAAGCTTTGCCTGCATTTCTTCAATCTCACTCATGACCTCTCCTTAATCAAACCCACTGAAATATTCTTTTATTACATCCGACATGCCTTCGGGATAAACTCCGTTCTCAAGACCTTCGTAGGCCTGCTTACTGTATTCTCCGATGACATTTTCATATTGAACATGCTCACCTTCAAAACCGACTCCGTTACTGCCCTTTGAGTAATCGGAATGTCCGTTTTCCTGTTTCTGTCCGGTAATACCTACGTCATCACTGCTTTGATTGGGTATACTTACATAATCCCTCTTATCATTGCTGCCGCCTGTGCCGGCTTCATGCCCGCCATGTCCGCCGCCCTGGCCTTGTCCTTGTCCTTCGCCTTGACCCTGGCCTTGTCCTTGTCCCTGGCCTTCACCTTGGCCCTGACCTTGGCCTTGACCCTGCTGACCCTGTTGACCTTGCTGGCCCTGCTGGCCCTGTTGACCCTGCTGACCCTGTTGACCTTGCTGGCCCTGCTGGCCCTGTTGACCCTGCTGGCCTTGCTGACCTTGCTG
>ATWC01000012.1 GCA_000421045.1 Lachnospiraceae bacterium NK4A179 | reverse complement strand
CACAGAATTACATAACTCGAAAAGATCAAGTTATTATGCCTCCGACAGCCATCTTCATCTCGAAAAACCTGCTACAGCGTTACATAACGTATCATTTTCAAGCTTTTTTCTTTTAGAACCTACTCACTTTTTAATCTGAAAGTTTTAACTGCCTGAAACTTTATCACATACACCAAAATCGCTGACATTATAAGGATAAAGACTAACTCTATCAGCCCTGCCGCAAGACCGGTGCGAAACACGGCCAGTAATATTATATTTATGATAAACATGGCAGGATAGAGCGTGAAACTTATCAGTCTGTACATTATCCCCTTTGTCTTCATACCATCTGTATAAGGCTGCAGAAGATAATACAATGAAAGCGGAAGCATGCTCGAAAACAGTCCGTATGCTGCAAGCGAAACAATTATCATCAAATAATCCACAGGTGCCTGTCTGCTTCCCACTGTTGCATTCATAACTATCATAAAGACAGCTATCGCAGCACATACAACCGCATTTAATCTGAGCACGGATCCAAGCCTCTTTTTAAACAGCTTAAATATCAGATCCTTATTCCTGTAAAAATTGAATGAGAACATATCCTTATCACAGTTTACAAACATAAGCTCTGTAAGCCATCCGCAATCTGTCATGAGCCAGACAGCTATCGGCAGGATGTACAATATGTTAAGAATATTTAAGGGCGCGAACCCTGACAGCTTGACGAAATTATTACCTGTTGCATCTATCACAAGATATAAACCTGTCATAACAGCTGCAGCGACACTAAGACCATAAACATGCGCACCTATTATCTTACGATGGCGTCTGAAGAAAAGATCGTTGAAAACACTGATATTTACAGTCTTTCCGGTGCCGTACGCTTTTGCATCAGTCACTTTATCTTCCGCAAGCTTCTTTTTACCAAGCGCCTTCATACGCTCACCGTTACCGCATGATCCTTTTTTATTTGCCTGTCTAAAAGCTTCCGTATGTTCGATCGCTTCCTTGAAGAATGCAATGTAGCTTTCCTTTTTCATAAGCTTCACTGCAGCTGCAAAGCCTGCTGCGATTCCAAAGAATAACAGGAAAAAATCTGCAGCCCAGTATGTTGCAGGATCTGAAAATACCGGGTTTGAATCTTCTATCACCCTGCCCACAAAAACAAAGATAAATGATGCTATGAACACAGGCAGACCAATGAATGAGAACAGTACTATAAGCCACTTACGTCCTATCTTTATATTCAAGAAGTTACCGATGATTATGTATCCCGCTCTTGCAAGAGCCATTAAGAAAGGCATCCAGAAAGGCACCTGCAGGATGGGCACCGTTATCATAAACACTGCCAAAGTAAGGAGTGCTCTGATCCCTGTTGTGACAAACAGCCTCGTCAATATATATCTTTTCAGATCTATCCGCAGGAATGAAAAGGCATAAAACGTTTCATCCTCTTTTCCGCCGTAATCACCGCTCATAGCGCCTCCAAGCAGGCACTCGACAATGCATGTCATTACAAATACAAAGGGCAGCTGATATGCAAACCTGCCATCCACTCCTATAAATATCAGCGAAAGCAATATCATGGAGAACAACGCAAAACCTTCTTCAAACAAAAACATTCCGAAGATCCTTATGGCCGCATATATAGTGCCCAATATCTTCAGTATCTTATTTCCGTAATTCACATTTTTAAGTATCCCTTTTGTCAGGAAAAAATGTTTGAGATTGTAAATGGCCTGATTTACTTTCACCGCCATCTTTATCTTCAGAACATCCGAAAAAAGTTTGATGCTTTCGGAAACCGCCTTATTCATCTTCCTTGAGCACCTCCAGTATGCACTCCTTCATATCCTTGCCTGATGCAGGATCGGGCTTGATCAAGGCAGCTTTTCCTTCCGAAAGGATAACCGTTTCATCGCAGAGTGTGAGTGCAAGTTCCATGATGTGTGTGGAAAAGATGATTATCCTGTCTTTGCTTACAGAACGCAGCAGGTTCTTTATATCCTCTGCAGCAACTATATCAAGTGACGTAAGGGGCTCATCTAAGAGCATCACATCAGTATCCGCAAGGATGTTTAAAAGGATCTGCATCTTGGATTTCATTCCATGCGAATAATCGTGCATGATGGTATCACGATCCTCCTCCTTGATACCGACCATATCAAGATAGTATTCGGGATCCTTAAGACCGTCGATCTTGTCTTTATTTACGTCTATAAAAAATGAAATGAATTCTCTTCCCGTCAGAAATGCGGGAACCGAAGGTGTTGAAAGCACGTAGCTTATGTTTTCCGGTACCAAAGGCTTCTTTGTGTCTCCGTCAGTAAGACAGATTTCGCCTCCGTCCGGCTTCAGATCAGAGTTGAGTATATTAAAAAATGTGGTCTTGCCGGCGCCGTTGCGTCCAAGCAATGCATATATCTTTCCGTTTTCAAATTCAAAGTTAAACTTTTTCAGAACCTCTTTTTTTCCGAAGCTCTTTTCCAGGTCCTTCACCGCAAGTATCATTCTATTTCCTCCCCAGATAGATCAAATATTTATAAGTGCATAATAAATCTCCCGCCAGACTTTTTCACTGTCGGGAGATTTTGTTATACGTTGAGACACCGTGGCAGACCGTTATCTGATGCAGCCTGTCCGGATAAAGTATTATTTGTTCAGCCAGTCCTTAACCTTAGCTGCGATGCTGTCAGCATCAAGGCCATACTTCTTGATAAGTTCCATAGCGGGGCCTGACTCGCCGAACACATCCTCTACACCGATCCTGAGAACAGGAACAGGGCAGCTCTCTGAAACAACTTCAGTTACTGCTCCGCCAAGTCCGCCGAGAACTGAATGCTCTTCAACAGTAACGATCTTTCCTGTGCGCTTTGCTTCAGCAAGGATAAGATCCTTATCAATGGGCTTGATGGTGTGCATATTGATGACAGCAGCACTGATGCCTTCGCCCTTAAGCTTCTCGGCAGCTTCCATTGCGAAGCCTACCTCAAGGCCTGTAGCGATGATCGTAACATCTGATCCGTCAATAACCTTAACACCCTTTCCAACTTCAAACTTGTAGTCGGGAGTATCGTTGATAACAGGAGCTCCGAGACGGCCGAATCTCATATAAACAGGTCCGTCGATCTCGTATGCAGCCTTAACTGCAGCCTTTGCCTCAATGTCATCTGAAGGGCAGATAACTGTCATTCCCGGGATCATACGCATAAGCGCAAGGTCCTCGTTGCACTGATGTGATGCGCCGTCCTCACCGACTGAAATGCCGGCGTGTGTAGCGCCTATCTTTACATTAAGGTGCGGATAACCAACTGAGTTGCGCACCTGCTCATATGCTCTACCTGATGCAAACATTGCGAAGGTACTTACGAACGGAACATATCCGAATGTTGAAAGACCTGCTGCAATGCCTATCATGTCGCACTCTGCGATACCGCAGTCAATATGTCTGTCGGGAAATGCCTTTTTAAAAGTAGAGGTCTTGGTGGCTGCCGCCAGATCGGCATCAAGGACAACTACATTATCGTGTTCCTCGCCAAGGCTTGCGAGTGCATTTCCGTAACTTTCCCTGGTAGCGATTTTCTTATTTTCCAATGTCCTCACCTACCTTTTCCAAGTCTTTGATAGCTGTTTCAAATTCTTCATCGTTAGGAGCTTTGCCGTGCCATCCTGCCTGATTCTCCATGAAGGATACGCCCTTGCCCTTAACTGTCTTTGCAACTATAGCTGTCGGTTTGCCCTTGCATGCACGCGCATCAGCGAATGCCTTTGCAACTGCTTCCATATCGTTTCCGTCGATCGTGATAACGTTGAAGTTGAATGCTTCAAACTTCTTATCGATAGGATCAGGTGAGCATACCTCATCAAGTCTTCCGTCTATCTGAAGATTGTTGTTATCTACGATAAACACAAGATTATCGAGCTTGCGGAAGCCTGCGAACATTGCTGCTTCCCATACCTGACCTTCCTCGATCTCACCATCACCAAGCAGACAGTAAACTCTGCTGTCCATATTCTTCATCTTGGCTGCAAGAGCCATACCTGCTGCTGCAGAAACGCCCTGTCCAAGTGAACCGGAGGACATATCAACACCGGGAATGTGCTTCATATCAGGATGTCCCTGAAGGTATGATCCTGTATGTCTTAATGTCTTGAGGTCTTCAACGGGGAAGTATCCTCTCTCGGCAAGTACGGAATAATATCCGGGTGCCGAATGACCCTTTGAAAGAACGAAACGGTCTCTGTCGGCCTTCTTCGGATCCTTCGGGTCTATGTTCATCTCTTCAAAGAAAAGATAGGTAAGAATATCGGCAGAAGAAAGGGCTCCGCCGGGATGACCGCATTTAGCACTGTGAACAGCTGTTACGATATCGATCCTTACCTTATTCGCTGTTTTTTTAAGCTCTGTTAAATCCATATCCACCTCACATTTTGTCATCATAATCGAGTAGGGAAGATGTAATCGCACCCTACTCGCCCGCGAGCCGCCGGTCAGCTTTAGCTGACATTTTTCCATACGGCGGCTCTGCGATATAAACATTGAGTCCGGCGGCTTTCGCCACCAGACTCAAATTCATGAATTATTATGCCCAGGGATTCTCTGTAGGATATCTTACGCCTTCAGGCTGATTGTATCCGATCTCCTCAACAGGAACACCGATGTACTTGAATACCTCATAGAGTGCCTTGCCGTTATTACCGAACGCAACTGCACCGTGATGAGGGAAATTCTTCTCGATAAGGACGTGTCTGTAGAACCTGCCCATTTCCTTTATAGCGAACACACCGATCGAACCGAATGACTGTGTTGCAACAGGAAGAACCTCACCTTCAGCGATGTAAGCTCTGATCTTGCCATCTGCTGTGCTCTGCAGTCTGTAGAATGTGATATCGCCGGGAAGGATGTCACCCTCGAGAGTTCCGTTCGTAACTTCACGCGGAAGTGCGCGTGCCATGATCTTCTGATACTTCATCTCGTGGAATGAAAGCTTTCTTGTGCAGGTATTTCCACAGTGGAAGCCCATGAATGTATCTGTGAACTTGTAATCGAACTTGCCCTTGATGCTCTCTTCGTACATATCCTTAGGTACGGAGTTGTTGATATCAAGAAGTGTAACGACATCATCGCTGACTGCCTGACCTATGAACTCTGAAAGAACGCCGTAGATATCAACCTCACATGAAACGGGCATGCCCTGTCCTGCAAGGCGGCTGTTTACATAGCAGGGAACGAATCCGAACTGTGTCTGGAATGCAGGCCAGCACTTTGTTGTAAGAGCAACGAACTCTCTGCAGCCCTTGTGGCCTTCTACCCAATCCTTAAGAGTGAGCTCATACTGAGCAAGCTTGGGAAGTACTTCGGGGATCTTGTTTCCTGATCCGAGGTCTTCTGCCATTTCCTTAACGATAGCATCAATCCTCTCATCACCTGCATGCTTGTTGAATGACTCGAAAAGGTCAAGCTCTGAATTCTCTTCGATCTCAACTCCGAGGTTGTAAAGCTGCTTGATAGGAGCGTTACATGCAAGGAAGTTCTGAGGTCTGGGACCGAATGATATGATCTTGAGATTCTGAAGTGCATATACGGCTCTTGCGATGGGAACGAACTCATGGATCATCTCAGCGCAGTCAGCTGCATCACCTACAGGATACTCGGGGATGTATGCCTTGATATTTCTGAGTGCAAGGTTGTAGCTTGCATTCAGCATACCGCAGTAAGCATCTCCTCTGCCGTCCATAAGATCCTTCTGGCTCTCTTCTGCTGCAGCACAGAACATCTTGGGACCTTCGAAATATTTTGCAAGAAGAGTCTCAGAAATTTCGGGACCGAAGTTTCCAAGGAATACGCAGAGCGCATTGCAGCCTGCCTTCTTGATGTCTTCAAGAGCATTCTGCATATCAATCTCGCTCTCGATAATAGTAATAGGGCACTCATAGATGTCCTTTGCGTCGAATTTCTCCTTGTAAGCCTTTACCAGAGCTTCTCTTCTGTTAGTAGCAAGTGAAGCAGGGAAACAGTCACGGCTGACAGCGACAATTCCAATTTTGATCTCGGGTAAATTGTTCATCTCTTCTTCTCCTCTTTTCTTTTTTGTGTTTTATTTTATTGCCCGTAGTAGGCATTTGCCCCGTGTTTTCTTAAGTAGTGCTTATCGAGCAGCTCCTGCTGCATGGGTCCTAATTCAGGATTCATCATCTTTGAATGGAATGCCATAAATGCACATTCTTCAAGGACCACTGCATTGTGCACTGCATCAAAAGCATCTGTACCCCAGGTGAACGGACCATGGCTGTTGACAAGAACCGCAGGAACCTGATCGGGTTCTATCTTTCTGTCACGGAACGTTTCAATTATAACACTGCCTGTTTCTTTCTCATACTCCCCTTTTATTTCTTCGGGAGTCATTTTTCTAGTGCAGGGTATCTCACCGTAAAAAGTGTCGCCCTGGGTGGTTCCGTAGGGAAGGATCCCCATTCCGGCCTGGGCAAAGCTTGTAGCCCATCTTGAGTGTGTATGTACCACACCGCCGATATTCGGGAAAGCCTTATAAAGCTCCACATGAGTGGGGGTATCGCTTGAGGGCTTGTAGTGTCCCTCAACAACCTTTCCGTCAAGATCCGTAACTACCATGTCATCGGCCTTCATATCATCATACTCAACACCGCTGGGTTTGATGACAACCAGTCCCTTTTCCCTGTCTATGGCTGAAACATTGCCCCAGGTAAAGGTGATAAGCCCATGCTTCGGAAGCAGCAGATTCGCTTCCAGAACTTTCTGTTTTAAATCCTCTAACATTTTATATCCTTTCCAGCCCATACAGGTGTTTTTTTATAGAAACTTTCCCAAAAGGATTATTATCTCTTCTGCCTGCCGGGGACGGTCCTGTCAGGTCCTATATCTGACCTGACAAAACCGTCCCCGGTCGGTAAATCATCTCTTATAGGGCTTACTGTTTAATAATTTTCTACTGCGGCACGCTCTGCCTTCAGTACAGCCTTAAAGTTTTCAAGGTATTTATTGAAGCCGCTCACGTCGCTGCTGTCAGGTTCGAGAGACATTGCTTCGGCACCTGCAAAGACTTTGTTCTCGAGGAATGACTCAAGCTTCTCGCCTTCTCCCTTTGCGCGGAATGCAGCTAAAAGAGCCATTCCGTAAGGACCGCCTTCACCTGCCGTCTTCATTACGGTGACAGGTGCGTTGCAGGCTGCTGCCATGTAGCTCTGTCCTACCTTCGGCGTTTTGAAAAGGCCACCGTGTCCTGTAAGTCTCTTTATCTCTACCTTCTCCTCAGCGAGGATATCCATGCCTATCTTCAGTGTCGCCATGGATGAGTAGATCGTTGCCCTGAAGAAATTGGCAAGTGTAAACTTGCTGTCCGGCTGTCTCACAACCATGGGACGTCCGGCATCGAAATGTGTTACGCCTTCGCCTGCCTGATAGTTGATGCAGACTACTCCGCCACAGTCCTTATCACCCTCAAGGGACTTCTCGTAAAGTTTTGTATAAAGATCACCGGTATCAGGCTTGCTGCCGAAGAGCTCTGCCGTCTCGTTCAGGACGGATACCCAGGCATTGCTGTCTGCGGTGCAGTTATTGCAGTGAACCATGGCAACCGGGCTTCCCGAAGGAGTGGTGACCATGTCGATCTCGGGATAAACTTTATTAAGAGGCTTGTCCAGCACAACCATTGAAAAGATGCTGGTTCCGGCCGATACATTTCCTGTTCCCGGTGAAACAGCGTTTGTTGCTGTCATTCCGGTGCCGGCATCGCCCTCTGCCGGAGCAAATGCTATGCCTGCGGGAAGCATACCGTCAAGAAGCCCGGAGCCCTCTTCGGTAAGGCTGCCTGCGTCTTCCCCTGCGGAGAGGACTGCAGGGAGTATATCCCTTATCTTCCATGACTTAACTTTATCATTTATAAGCTGATCAAACTTCCCAATCATTGCTTCGTCATAGTCATTTTTTGCCGGATCGATAGGGAACATTCCGGAGGCATCTCCTACGCCCAGAGCGTTGACTCCGGTGAGCTTGTAATGCACATATCCGGCCAGTGTGGTAATGTGTGCGATCTGCTCTACATGAGCCTCCCCGTTAAGTATCGCCTGATAAAGATGTGCTATGCTCCATCTCTGGGGAATGTTGAACCCGAAGAGTTCAGTGAGCTTTTCGGAAGCATCTGCAGTCATGGTATTCTGCCATGTTCTGAAAGGAACAAGGAGGTTCCACTTTTCATCGAATGCCAGATAACCGTGCATCATGGCAGATATTCCCATGGCTGTAATGCTTTCTTTATCGGAGATGCCTGAAACGGCATCTTTAAGGCCTGCCCAGACATCGTCCAGGCTATAGGTCCATACCGAATCCTTATACTCGCTCTTCCAGGTGTGATCCCCGGAAGAAACAGGCACGTAATTCTCATCGATTACGACTGCCTTAATACGCGTCGATCCGAATTCAATTCCCAGATATCTTTCCACTTGTCAAATCCCTCCGTAAACTACTTTTTCTGTGCTGCCTTCCTCTTGAGCACCAGGCTCTGTATAAGAAGGAAGATGCATATCATGAGTGCGACTGTGATATTGGTCCACCATGCTTCATCAAGGCCAAGAGATGTAACTATGTTCTTGATGGTACTTAAGCTTATTACGCCAAAGAATGTTCCAATGATGTTTCCTACGCCACCGGTAAGCATCGTGCCGCCGATGATGGAAGAAGCTATGGCATTCATTTCCGCACCCGATGCATGTGAAGGCGAACCGGAGCCCGCATGCATGAAGAATACGAAACCGCCTATGGAAGCAAGTACACTGCACATAAGATATGCTATGAACTTTGTTTTCTTTACGTTGATACCAAGCATGGAAGCACTCTGCGCATTTCCGCCTATCGCATAGAAGTTACGACCGAGCTTTGTCCATTTGAGTATCACAAACAGAATGGCCACTACCACTAGTGCTACTATAACACCTATTTCGACATATGCGGGAACATAAATTCCTTTTCTGTTCACAACACCCATTCCGGGGATGATTATCCTGGTGGCCTTGAGAGCCTTGAACTCCTCATTTTCCACGTTGAACTGTGTTGCGTTTACTATCGTTGTCATGCCTTTTGCAAAGAACAGACCTGCAAGAGTCACTATGAACGGCTGTATTTCCAGATAGGCGATAAGGAAACCCTGCACTATACCGAAGGCTAAGCCTATAGCCAGTGAAAGGAGGATCGCCTCCACAACGTTTCCGCCCTTCATATCAAGAAGCACGGCGCTGCTCATGCAGATAAGGGCTGTAAGG
This sequence comes from Lachnospiraceae bacterium NK4A179, assembly GCA_000421045.1. Taxonomy (GTDB): domain Bacteria; phylum Bacillota; class Clostridia; order Lachnospirales; family Lachnospiraceae; genus NK4A136. The sequence goes on along the minus strand of ATWC01000012.1, from coordinate 67,777 downwards.
GTTCCTACCGAGATATCGATACCGCCCGTTATCATGACAAGGCTCATTCCGCATGAAAGGATTATAAGGTAGGCATTTTCATTCAGGATGTTGAAAAATCCCTGAGGCTTTAAGAAGCCCTGCTTCAGAAACAGTATCGCAGATATATACATCACGAAGAAAACGACTATCGTGATAAGAAGCAGCAGGTTTGTATCAGAAAGACTCTTTTTTCTTTTCATGATCAGGCTGCCTCCTTTCCTTCATTTTTTGACTTGAGGGAGGCAAATAATCTGTTAAGTCTCTCTCTTACAACCGGTGCACTGAGTACCACCAGAACAACGACAACCACTGCCTTGTATGCGGGAAGAGCCGTTGCATCGACGTTATATCTGAAAAGTGTTGTTGTAAGCATCTGTATTACGTATGCACCAAGTATCGATGCCCAGATATTGAACTTGCCTCCGCCGAGAGGATTGCCTCCCAGAGCAACCGCAAGGATCGCATCCATTTCTATATCCTTTGCAATGACCGAATAGTTGATCGACTGCACACGGCTTACCTTTATAAGACCTGCTATGGCAACAAAGAAGCCGAGTATCACATAAGTGATAAGCTTGATCACTTCGGGATTGATACCGTTGAGTCTTGATGAATTGGGATTGATACCTACGGACTGCGCATAGAGACCTAAGTTTGTGAACTTAAGCACAAGACCTATAAGTATCATGCCTGCGATCGCTATAAGCACAGGCGTGGGAACTGCTATGCCCGGTATGAACTTTCCGAAGTATCCGAATGAAGGAGCGTTCATAACAGGAAGTTCATTGTTATTGATCCATGCAGCTATCGATCTGCCGGCCGTGAAAAGTATCAGTGTTGCTACCATCGGCTGTATCTTGAAGTAAGCCACCAGCATACCGTTAAACGCACCGAAAAGCATTGCTACAATGCAGGCTGCAAAGAATGCCAGGATAATGGGAGCCTGAAGTGTATTTGCATCAGATCCGTCTCCGCATACTATCCTTAAGATAACTGAACCTGCGATAGCGATAACGGCACCGACCGAAATATCCTGTCCGCCTGAAGCCGCGGTAACAAGTGTCATTCCTATTGCAAGGAGCACAAGTTCCGATGCATTGTCTATTACCGTGATGAGGTTTCCTGAAAGAACGTGATATCCGTCTTTACTCATTCCGTAAGTGATCTCGAAGAATGATGTTCCGTCATTGACTATCAGATCAGCTATGAAATTGAAAACCACCAGTATGAAAAGCGCAGCCAGGGGTATGAATATCTGTTTGTGAACAATGACATTCACAATCTCCCCGAATGATTTTTTCTGTTTCATTTACTTTCACCTCCTGCAATAGTAGCCATGACTTTTGTCTGATTGAGATCTGATCCCGACAGCTCGCCTACCACTGCGCGGTCTCTCATGACCACAAGTCTTGAGCAGGTTCTGAGCATCTCATCAACTTCCGATGAGATGAATGTCACACTCTTGCCTTCCGAAGCAAGCTTGAGCGCAAGCTTCTGAATCTCTATCTTTGTACCGATATCTATTCCTCTGGTAGGTTCATCAAGGATAAGATAATCGGGATGTGTGAGCAGCCATCTTGCGATGATGACCTTCTGCTGATTGCCGCCCGAAAGTCTTCCGATAGGAGTCTCGGAAGACGCAGTTTTTATGTCCAGAAGTTTGATGTACTCATCCGCATATTCTTCCGCCTTGGCTCTTGAAATGGGATGGAAGAATCCCTTCATCACCTGGAAAGCAAGTATCAGATTATCTCTTACCGAGAGCTCTGATACTATGCCGTCGCGCTTTCTGTCCTCAGGCAGATAGCCTATTCCAAGCTTCATTGCGTCAATGGGTTTTTTGATCGTAACTTCTTTCCCCTTTACCTTTACCTTACCTTCGGTAACTTTATCTGCACCGAATATCGCACGGACACACTCGCTTCGTCCTGATCCCAGAAGTCCCGTGAATCCGTTGACTTCGCCTGCTTTGATATAAAAGTCAAACGGCTTTATACCTTCCGTACTGCAAAGACCTTTGGCCTCGAATACGGGAACGCTGCCGTCATCTTCTGCTTTTCCGGTTTCCTCGCCCTTTATATCCGAAATATCATCCAGCTCCTTGCCAAGCATCTTTGAAACAAGCTTAACTCGGGGAAGATCCTCTATAACATATTCACCCACAAGACCGCCGTCTCTAAGGACCGTGATCCTGTCACATACTTCATAAACCTGATCAAGGAAATGCGTAACAAAGATTATTCCTACGCCCTTTGCTTTCAGGTCTCTCATAAGCTTGAAGAGCTTCTCAACTTCCTGCTCATCAAGTGAGGATGTGGGCTCATCTAAAATGAGCACCTTACATTCCATATCTACTGCTCTTGCGATAGCAACCATCTGCTGCACTGCGATCGAGCAGCTGCCAAGCTGTTCTGTGGCATATGTAGGGATATCGAGTTCCCTTAACATCTTATCTGCCTTTGTGTTCATGGACTTCCAGTCGGTGAAAGCACCTTTTCCGCGTCCTATGAACATATTCTCTGCAACCGTAAGATTGGGACAGAGACTTATTTCCTGATAAACCGTACTGATGCCGGAGTTCTGGGCATCCTGCGGAGATCTGATATTTGCCTCTCCCTGAATTCCTTCTATTTCAACCGTACCTTCATCCTTCTGATAAACACCTGTAAGGACCTTTATCAGCGTGGATTTGCCGGCGCCGTTTTCACCCATCAATGCGTGTATTTCCCCCCTGCGCAGGGTGAAATCCACTTCATGAAGTGCATGAACACCGCCGAAGCTTTTACGGATATTCCTCATCTTAAGTATTACGTCATCCTGCACTGCAAATACCTCCCTTGACTGCGATAAAAAACACGCGATACAGATCGCGGACATAGGTCCATCCGTACCGCGTGTTGAGTTTGATCAAAAATCCGGTGCTTAAAGCCTTATGTCATCAGATACCGTACTTATCAACATCATCCTGTGTGATAGTCTTAGCATCAAATCCCTTCTCGTCCATGATAACTGTCTTCTGAGCGGGAGCTGTACCTGCCTCAAGACCCTGGATGATCTCATCGATGTATGAAGCCTGGAAAGGATTGCACTGTCCATCGTAGTTCCAGTTACCTGCAAGGAGTTCTTCAAGAGCCCACTTGTTGCAGTCATAACCCATTACGATAACGTCACCGTCAACACCGTGAGAGATGTTTGCCTTATCAAGAGCTGCAACTGCGCCCTTAGCCATATCATCGTTCTCAGCATAGATTACGTTGAAGTCTTCCTTTGAATCGATAGCTGACTGTACGATCTGCTGTGCTGTCTCTGCATTCCACTCAGCTGTCTGCTGTGTAACCATTGTCCAGTTGTCGTTTGCTGCTACCATGTCATCCATAGCCTTTGTTCTGCCGATCTGAGCAGCTGAACCCATAACGCCCTGGATGTGGATAACCTTGTACTCAGGAAGATTCTGAGATGCAAGCCAGTCAACTGCTGTCTGGCCTTCCTTAGCCATATCAGATACGATCGATGCCTCGTAAAGGCTCTCATCAGCATCTATTGTACGGTCGAAAAGGATAACCTTGATACCTGCGTTCTGAGCATCTGTAAGAACTGTATCCCAGCCTGATGTTCCTGCTGCAGAGATGAGGAGATAATCTACATCATCCTGGATGAACTTCTGAGCTGCTGCGATCTGCTCTTCATTCTTTAAGCTGTATGCGAAAGAAGCATCATAGCCGTTATCTGCTGTGAATGTTGCCTTCATATCAGCATCGTTAGCTGTACGATAGCCTGACTCGTTAGGATCGTTGTTGATGATACCAACTTTGATGAGCTCGCCGTCTGCTGTTGCAGCAGGTGCTTCCTCTTCAACTTCTGCTTCTTCTGCAGGAGCTTCCTCTTCAACTGCGGGAGCTTCTTCAGTCTTTGCAGGTGCGGGGTCAGCAGCAGGAGCAGGTGTTGAACCGCCGCATGCTGTCATGCCGGCTACCATTGTTACTGACATAAGCATTGCTAACAATCTCTTCTTCATAATTTCGTTACCCTCTCTTTCTTTTTTGAAAATTGAAAATTTTCTCTTGCGAAAATTTGCCGATCCGACAGCCGGATCTTTTTTGTAATTTCATTATTGCGGGCCGTGCAAAGCAAAGTCAACATTTGGAACGGTCTTCAAAATTCAATCCGGTACAAACTTTGACCGCTTTCGAGAAAAGGGTACAAATATTCCAGTTTTCACCCCTTTTTTTACAGATTTTTACGAAATCTGGCTTATTTTTGTCAAAATTTTACGTTTTTGGTACCCTTATACATAAATTTATATATAATCATAATTGCAAAACCGTACCATTTTGCTGCCGATATTTTCAGAACATTTACAATATCTTCTGAAAAAAATCCTTTGAAAATTCGACTGATCATTATTATTTTCAACGGATAATCAGATAAAAACACAAAAAAGGGGACACATACATGCCCGCAAAATATCAGATACTTGCTCAGATCCTCAGAGAAGATATAAGCCGACACATCACAGATAAAACTTATCGCCTGCCTACGGAAAGAGAACTTTCCGAACGCTTTGACTTAAGCAGGCATACTGTAAGAAAAGCACTTGAGATACTATCCGGAGAAGGGCTCATAAGCAGAAGACAGGGAAGCGGTTCATACGCCTCTCCCGATGCAAGCTCTGCATCTATGCAGATCGCAGTTATAGTCACATTTGTTGATGAATATATTTTTCCGAAAGTGCTTCATGATATGGAATCGCTTCTTCAGAAGCAGGGATACGTTCTGACCGTGCATACTACCTTTAACAGGGTCTCCGTTGAAAGAGAGATACTTGAGGAGATCCTTAAAAATCCTGTGGGAGGCATTCTCGTGGAAGGTTCAATGACCGCACTGCCCAATCCCAATGCAGATCTTTACGCAAAGATTAAAGCAAACGGCACGCCTGTTGTTTTCTTTCAGGGCAACTACAGCACACTTCCCATGTATCCGTCAGTAACCGACGACAACTACACCGGCGGATACATCCTTGCCGACTACCTGATAAAAAAAGGCCATAAGCAGATAGGCGGCATCTTCAAAAGCGATGACATACAGGGTGTGGAACGTTATCACGGAATGATGAATGCGATACGTGATGCGGGACTCGAACTTCCCGACCATAACATATGCTGGTATGACACAGATCAGAGACTTGCTCTACTTAGCACCGGTGATCAGGATATATGGAAAAGACTGTATCCCAAAAGACTGGCTGATACAACAGCCGTGATATGCTACAACGATGAGATAGCATACAGATTTGTACAGGTTCTGAAGAATCTTAAAAAATCAGTGCCCGATGATATAGCTGTTGTAAGTTTTGATAACAGCTATTTAAGTCAGATATCGCCGGTTCCCATCACAAGCATGAGGCATTCATCCAAGAACATGGGAAGCGAAGCAGCCAAGCTTTTATTAAATCTGCTCAGAGGCAAAAGCGTACGCAGCATTTCACTTCCGTGGGAACTTGTTGAACGAAAGAGCAGCTAAGATCAGTATTCTCTCGACTCCAAAAGTTCATCCGTCACATCATTCTGAGTGAATACCGCTTCTTCAACGTAGTGGTTCTTTTCAGGCACCTTTCCTGCTTCGATCTCTTGTATCACATTTTCAACAAGCGGACCGAGCATGGGATTGCATTCAACACATAATGAAAGTTTTCCGTTTTTAACCGCAACAAGAGCATCATGCGTTGCATCAAACGAGATCACCGAAACGCCTCCCTGACCGCAAAGATAACCCTGCGCTTCAAGTGCCTCTATCGCACCGAAGGCTTCATTGTCATTTTCACAATAGACCACATCTATTATCGGCCTGACAGGTGCATTTTCCAGATAGTCACTCATAGCCTCATATGTCTTGGCCTGCGTGAAATCACCATCCATGCGTGCAAGCAGCTGCCATTCGGGATGCTTTGATAATGCATCATCAAGAGCAGCAGTCCTTCCTATCTGGGCTGTCGAACCCAGGGTTCCCTGTATATGGACTATGTGAAGATTCCTTCCTGAAGGATACCTCCCCTCGATCCACTCCACAGCCTTTTTGCCTTCACTGTAAAAATCAGCTCCGACATGTGCTGTCACAAGCGATGAATCTTTCACATTTACCATACGGTCCACAACGATAACGGGAATGCCCGCATGTCTCGCCTCCTGCAGCACCGAATCCCAGCCATCTTCACCGACAGGCATAAGGACAATATAATCAACTCTCTGCTGGATATATTTTCTTACCGCGCCTATCTGATTCTCCTGCTTCTGTCTGGCATCATCAAACAGAAGTCTGTAGCCTTTCTCTTCTGTAAAGGTCTGCTTCATCGATTCGGAATCCGCAACTCTCCAGTCTGACTCTGCGCCTACCTGTGAAAGACCTACAACTATATATTTGTCATCATCGGAAATGCCGCTCTCTTCTGTATCTGCCACGCGCCCGCAGGCTGCCAGCAAAATACTTATCATGCAGATCATAATGATCATGCACAGACTAAACCGTTTCATCATCCGTCCTCCTGATCATTAATGAAATCTCGGTTCCCTCGCCCTCTTTACTCTTTACATCGATATTGTAGGCATCACCGAAAAACAGCTTCAAACGCTCATGAACCGTCACCAGTCCGAAGCCTATCCTTTCTCCTGTCACAAATGCTTCCTTCAGTTCATCAAGTCTGTCTTCGGAAATACCCGCACCGTCATCCTTTACGGAAAGTATCACCTTACCGTTTTCTTCTTTTCCTGTGACAGTGATCTTTCCCTTTCCTCTCTTTTCCTTTACACCATGATAGAGCGCATTCTCTATGAGCGGCTGCAGTGTCAGTTTGGGAACGTTCAGATTCTTTATCCCGTCATCTATATCGATCGAAAACGATAATATATCCTTGTAGCGTACCTGCTGGATCTGAAGATAGCTTGTTATCTGCTGTTCCTCATCACCCAAGGTTACTACATCCTTACCGTTACTGAGTGAATGTCTGAAGAAATCAGAAAGATCGGAAACCATTCTCACGGCCTTTTCACTGCTTCCCGCTTCTATAAGCCACATGATGGTATCCATTGTGTTGTAAAGGAAATGCGGATTGATCTGAGCCTGAAGAAGGGCAAGCTCTGTTTTTCTGAGAGTTTCCTGTCTGTCAGTACCTTCTTTTATGAGCGTATTCATCTCGCCCACCATCTGTTCAACGCCGGTACTGAGTGTATCGATCTCGTTAATATCTGATGACACCGGTTCATGAGGCGACAGATCGCCACCGCCGATCTCCTGCATTCTGCGGCTCAGTTTCTCAACAGGCTCGGATACCGATCTGCCTATCCTTCCGGAATAGTTAAGAAGAATTATGAATGCACTGCCTATGATTATAAGTATGACAATGATCTCGAGCATTAGTCTGGCTTCAAGTTCATTCTGGATATTGTTTATCTGGACAGCCTCGAAATAAAGATAATCATACATGTATTCCTGTATGAGAGCCGTGAGTACGTAGATATTGTTTTCGAGCTGCAGCTGACGTTCATCGTAGCTTTCGGTCTGCTCTATCTCAAGCATTGCTTCCTCGAGGCTGCAGCTTAAGTCAAGCACACTGGTTATAGCCTGCAGGCTGTCTCTGTCCTTTGTGCTTCCGCGCAGCTTCTCTGCAAGTGCCTTTGCCTCATTGACCTCATCCATCGGAAGACCTTCCGAATAACGGCTTTCGATCACATAGTAATACATCTTCAGATCGACATCGGTCTTGAAGTCTCTGTTGAATTCAGATGCAGTTGATATGTTGTAGATAAGTCCCTGATAAGAGACCTTGTAATAGATGCCCGTAAAGACCATCATCATGACAGTGAAGGTCGTAAGAAAAGCGAAGGCCATAAACAGGCGCCTTACGCGTCCTGATATCGAAGTCTTCCTTCTCTTCATTTTTTCTTTGCTCCCGTTCTGTAATCCCTGGGAGTGCAGCCTTCAGTCTTTTTGAAAAGAAAACTGAAATAGTGAGGGTCTTTGATACCAACCTCCTGCGCTATCTCGCCTGAACGCTTGTCGGTCGTGCGCAGCAGTTCCTTTGCCCTCTCCATACGCTTTGAAGTCACATATTCTATGAACGTACATTTCATTTCCTGACTGAATACTGCAGAAAAATAATTTGCACTTATATTCACTTCTTTCGCAACCTGATTGAGTGACAGGCTTTCATCCGTATAATGACTGTCTATATACACTGTCGCCTGATTGATGATATCCCTGTACTGATATGAAGTATTCTTTACACGTATCTTTATCACATGAAGAAGTATCTCTGTAAGATATGCTCTCAGATCATCTTCCTTCACCTGTCCTTCTATCATATCCAGACATGATACGCCTTTTTCAAATTCCTCTTTGCCCACACCAAGCTCTGCTGCATACTCTGTAGCCGTAAAACGTGCGCTGAGCATAATATACTGGCAGAAAAGATATGATCCGATACCGCTTCTTATGTCATAAAGAAATTCATTTACAAAATCAGGAACTTCCTCAGGTGTCGCCGTCTTCATAACCTTTAAGAGTATATTCGGATTGAACTTTGCGGCATCAACGCTGTCAATGCTCGCGCCCATCGGAGTATCTGTTTTCTCACCCACGGTTTTTTCCGTGAGTATGTGGCAATCCGGCTGTATGTATCTGTATGCCCAGAAGCGTGATACTTTTTCAAAACATTCAGGGATAGAACTTAAGCGGTTTACGGGTGTGCCTGCAGCAACATACCACGCACCGTGCCTGTCATAGGTACTGTAACCGTTCTGCACTGCGGATATGCATTCCTGGAGATAGCCGTCCATACGATCCGCATTTCCTTTTATCAGCACCATATAAGTCGTGATGTTCCAACGTATGAGCACATATTCGGGACGCTTCATAAAAAAGCCCAGTATGGCTTCGCGCACCATGGAATCCTTCTCGCTGTATTTTTCCTCAAGAGCCGAGAACATGGCAATACAGTAGCTTTCGGCCCTTATATCAAGATCAAGTTTCTCCGCATCCTCATAAATCTCCTGAACGGAAATGCGTCCTGCGGCAACACGTTCCACAAAGCTTCTGAGTACCTGCTGCTCGTAATCCTGACTCTCCATCTGATATTCGGTCTGTATGCTCTTCTGCTCCTGCTCTATCTTTTCCCTTACTTCCGTAAGAGTCTTCATGAGTGAAGACTTTGTCACAGGCTTAAGCAGATACTGCTCGGCACCTATCTCTATCGCGCGCCTCGCATATTCAAAATCATCATAACCTGAGATGATTATTATCTTTATATCGGGAAGTTCCTTTAAGACAAGCTTGCTTAATGAGAGCCCGTCCATGAAGGGCATTTTGATATCCGTAATGAGTACATCCGGACGCGTGCTGCTGATAAGCGGAAGTGCCATCTCACCATCCGATGCCTCACCTGCAAATGTATAGCCGCACTCCTCCCAGGGAAAAGTATCCCTCAGAGTCTCACGTATTATACTCTCATCTTCTACTAGAAAAACCTTTATCATTTATTATCCGAAACTCCCACATTCATGCTGCCTGATACAAAACCCGAAAGATCGAGCGTCACATATGCAAATCCGGCAGCCTTGATCTCTTTTATTATACCTGTTCGCACCTCTTCGTTCATTATCTTATCAAACTCAGAAGTCAGTATTTCGATACGGGCAAGTACTCCCTTTCCCATACCGTGTATCCTTACACGAAACTGTTTGAAACCTGCTCTGCGAAGACTATCCTCTGCCTTCTCAACCATTAACAGACGTTCTTCATTTATGGTCTCACCATATACAAAGCGTGATGCGAGGCAGGCAAAGGCAGGCTTGTCCCAGGTTGGAAGCCCTTCCTTTTTGGAAAGATCGCGTATGTCCTGCTTTGTAAGCTCTGCAAATCTTAACGGACTCTTTATGCCCAGCTCTTCAATAGCTATAAGGCCGGGACGGTAATCACCGTTATCATCCATATTGGATCCTTCAGCTACGGCATTTATATTATTATCTTTTGCCACCTCAAGAATCTTTGTAAAAAGTGTCTTCTTGCAAAGGTAGCATCTGTTTTTGGGATTTTCACGGAAGCCCGGCACATCCAGTTCCTTCGGATCGATAACGATCTGTTTTACACCCTCTGACTCACAGAATGAAACCGACTCCTTATACTCACTTCCGGGAAGCAGTTCGGATTTTGCCGTAACGGCTACAACATTCTCAGCACCAAGCGCTTCCTTTGCGACATGCAGAAGAAATGTCGAATCCACCCCGCTCGAAAATGCGACAGCCACGCTGCCAAATGTCTTTAAGTATTCCTTAAGCTTAAGATATTTTTCGTCTAATGTCATCATGTCGCACCTCCATCCGGTAGTATATCGCAAGCTCTTCCTTCTCTTTCTGCCTGGACTTTTATCCATTCATCCAATGTGAGCGGAAGATAATCCGAAAAAAGACAGAAAGTATTTATCATATTGCACGGTATGGACATGGGTCCGTCATAACCATAAACTTCTCTGGTTTCCAGCCTTGTCTCCTTCTGAAAACGCATCACAAGTTTTTCATCATAAGTGTCATGCACATGACCGTACAGCATATATGTATGAGGTTTATTCTTGTCGGACATATGATACTGCCCGTCATAACAGAACACGGGATAGTGACTGAGTATCACTTTTCTGTTATTGTCATGAACGGATGCATAAGGCTTTATCCATACAAACAGATCGCGATCAAAATTCTTATCCCGCAGATACCTGTCATGATTGCCTTCTATCAGCATCTTCTTTCCCTTGAGGCGCTTTAGTATCTCCTCTGTTTCAGGAGCTTTGGCAACAGAAAAATCGCCGAGTATCACAACCTCATCATTCTTTCTGATGCGGCTGTTCCACCTGGCTATCATATATTCATTCATCTCTTCAACGGATGAAAAACCACGCTTATCCATCCTGCTGTTCAAAGATTCATGAAAAAAATGCTGATCTGAAATATAGAATCTTCCCATTATTTCTTCTTAACGGAAAAGCCGAACTTTCCAAGCTTGTCTCCAAGCTTCCTGTATGTGCCATGTTCATAAGCGATAAGCTTCACATCATCCATATGAAATGCACCTTTTTCATCCATGAACTTTTCATCAACTCTTACTGCCGTAACCTCAGCAATAAACATATCATGGCTTCCAAGCTCAAGCATCTGTTTTATCTTGCACTCTATTGAAACAGGTGCTTCAAGAACAGACGGAGCTTTTACGGTCAGACTTTTTTCTGGAGTAAGAGAACACTCTTTGAACTTATCAAGCTTTGCACCTGTTGTGCATCCGCAGAAATCAAGAGCTCTCGCCATCTTTTCATCAGGAAGGTTAATAACGAATTCACCGCATTCCTTTATCATCGGGTATGAATATCTTTCCTTCCTTACTGATATGTATGCCATGGGAGGATCTGAACATATGGTTCCCGTCCATGCTATAGTGATCAGATTCATCTTGCCGTTTATGTCTCCGCAGCTTACAAGTACTGCAGGTACGGGATTAACCAATGTTCCGGGTTTTGCAAATGCTATCTTGCTCAAATCAGATTCCTCCTGTCGCCAGAATTAAATGCGCCGTAATAAGCCTGTCCAAGTGCGATGCCGCCGTCATTTGGCGGGATCATGGAATGTGTTATCACTTTTATATTTTTCTTTTCAAGTTCCTTTTTTACAAGTCCCATGAATAAAGTATTCTGAAAACATCCTCCGCTAAGTGCCGCTGTATCGATACCTGCAGACGATGCGGCATATGCAGCTGCTGCCGCGGTCCTTTTTGCAAGCATATCATGAAAGTCAAAAGCGAGTTTTTTCACATCAGCTCCGCTTAAGCGCTCATTCAGAATATAACCGAACAACCCGTCTGTGTCTATATCAGCGTTTTCACATTCATAAACTTGTTTCTCAATATGATCATGTTCTTTCAGATATTTTAATGCCTCAGTCTGCAAAGACATTGCAGCTTCACCTTCAAAGGTCGAACGGTATCTGATGCCAAGCACTGCCGAAACCGCATCAAACAGACGCCCGGCGCTTGTTGAGAGCACACAGTTTATATTATTTTCAGTCATGGATCTTTCGATCTTTAATGATCTCTCATCCATGCAGGATCCAAGAAGCTTAAGCGCATCTCTATCCGAAACCTTACCCTGCATCATTGAGCATGCGATGCGGTATCCTTCTCTTGATGAAGCATCACCACCTGCCTGCACAAAAGGTGATATATGTCCTGCTCTCTTGTATCCATGCACATCCGCAATGAACACCTCACCGCCCCATATGGTCCCGTCGTCCCCGTAACCGGTACCGTCAAAGGAAATACCTATCACCGGTCCTCTGTGATCATTTTCGGCCATGCATGAAAGCACGTGTGCATAATGATGCTGTATCTTTATGAGCGGTATCCCTGCTTCTTCGGACAGCTTCTCTGCAATTTTTACGGAAACATACTGCGGATGCTTATCACAGACTATTGTTTCCGGCTCTGCTTCCAGCATATGCAGAAAGCGTCTGTTTGTTTCCTCAAGCACCTCAGCCGATCTGATGTCAGAAAGATCACCGACATATGATGAAGGATAAAACAGATCTCCCCTGCTGATGCAAAAGGTGTTTTTCAATTCACCGCCTATGGCTGCTATACATCTGTCCGCAGGTATGTCTGCTGTAATCTTAACGGGAACAGGCGCATAACCGCGCGAGCGTCTTATCATAAGAGGTTGTCCCTCAAAGCAGTCAGTCACGGAATCATCTGCACGCGTATATATTTCCCTGTCGTTTGAGAGAAACACATCCGCAATGCCTGAGAGTTTTTCGATCGCCTCCGCCTCATCTCTGCATATAGGAGCACCCGATACATTACCGCTCGTCATCACAAGCATATCCGGAAAATCTTCCACATCATCCGGATAGTCAAATAAAAGAAGCTGCAGAGGAGCATACGGAAGCATCACTCCGATGGAAAGATTCCCCGGTGCAATGGCATCAGAAGCAATCCCGCCTTCTTTTTTATCAAGCAAAAGTATCGGTTTTTCCGGACCTTCCAAAAGAGCTTTGTGCAGATCATCATTAACAATGCACTCTCTGAAAACCGTATCCATATCCTTCATCATCACTGCAAAAGGCTTTGAAGGTCTATGCTTTCTGTTTCTAAGCTCATTAACTGCATCACCGGATGAAGCATCACATGCCATATGAAAACCGCCTATACCTTTGATCGCAGCTATGCCGCCGTTTTTTATGACCTTTCGTACTTTTGTGATCGCTGCTCCATCCCTGCAAAGTTCTTTTCCGTTTTTATCAAGCAGATAAACAGAAGGGCCGCAGTCATTGCAGCATACAGGCTGTGCATCAAAACGCCGGCTTTCCTGATCATGATATTCCCTGCCGCATTCGGGACACATAGCGAATTCTTTCATAGCCGTGCGTTCCCTGTCATACGGAAGATTCTTAAGGATCGAGAGTCTGGGGCCACACTGGGTACAGTTTATGAAAGGATGAAGATAACGTCTGTCATCCTTATCAAAAAGTTCCTTTTTGCATTCATCGCATATGGCTATGTCGGGTGGAATAAAAATAAGACCGTCCGTGCTTTCACTGGCTTTGATATAAAAGCCTTTGTTTAGCACAGCTTCAGAGATTTCTATCGTTTCTGTCTTTTTGATATCCGCTCTTTTGGGAGCCCTGGAAATAAGATCTGTTTTGAATGATGAGACTGCTTCCTCTGTTCCGGATACGTTTATCTCAACAAAAGGTCCATAGTTGCAGACATCACCGTTTAGTCCCCATTCATCCGCAAGACATTTAACAAAGGGGCGGAAACCCACCCCCTGAACTATGCCGTATATTCTCAAACATTCGGTATGTATCGCCTTATCCCTCCAGGAATTCTTTCAGCTCATCAAGCTTTGCATGCGCCACATCCCTGCCCATATAATAGATACGCTTCAGCTCATGAGGATCATGCTCTGTGCGCGGGATATCGATAGGTGCCGAAGGATATATCACGAAAGCTTTTCCCTGTTTCTCTCTTTTTTCAACATAACGGCGCTCTTTGTTATACATGTCGGTACGTGTCGCAAGAGCCTTGGCCGCACCGGGATACTTTGCAAGGAGCAGGGGGTATAACGGTGCAAGCTTATCGGGTTTCTTTCTGAATCCCCTGTCTCTGGTAAGTATCACGACATTCTTTTCGTAACCTTTTTCTTCAAAGAATCTTAAAGGGATCGAATCGGCAGCTCCGCCGTCACAGAAATAACCGTTACCTATCCTGACCATTTTGGAAGCAAGAGGGATAGAGGCTGAAGCCCTTATCCAACGCATATCTTCACCGGTTCCCGTTTTGCATTTGTGATAGACAGGCTTTCCGGTTATCGCATCCGTGGCAACACAGTAAAACGCCATGGGATTATTTTCAAAAGCTTTTATATCAAAAGGATCAAGTTTGAAAGGAAGTGTTTCATAACAGAACTTTCCTTCATACATATCGCCTGTCTTAAGCCATGACCTGAAGGTTCCGTACCTGGGATCCCTGCTGTATTTTATATTGTAACGCAGTGCTCTTCCCTGCTGCTTAGATTTAAGATTGCATCCGAATGTCGCGCCGGCGGAAACACCTACAGCACCGTCAAATTCTATTCCTTCTTCCATGAAAACGTCTATGATACCGCAGGTAAACATACCCCTCATAGCACCGCCTTCCATTATAAGCCCTTTCTTCATGCCTTCCTCCAAACGGTTACTATTTACAGCCCTTTGTGCTGTGATAATAACAAATACCGATCATTCTGCAGGCGGTATATTATCCTGCTCCAGATATACTTTCTTCTCAAGCATATAAAGCATTACAGCCCTGAACGGGATATATGTATCATCCTCCATCAGAACCTTAAGCCTTTCAGTTTCACGTCCTTCTTCAAGTTCCGATGTATATTGCGAATACATCTGAAGCGTTTTCACTCCCATTTCTATGGGCTCTATATCGGGACAGAATTTCTTAAGCATTACAAATGCCCTGAAGCCGCCGGCATCTATATTTCCTCTGAAAGATACCGGAAGTTCATTGCGTACGGCTTCCTTTGCAATGCAGGCAAACCAGTTTCTTTTTGCGGGACTTACAAAATCGCCATGATAGATCACCAGTTCCTTGGTCTTTCTTTTTCCAAGGATATAAGCTTCATAGACAGCCTTGCTTTCTATAAAGATAAGACTCTTCACACCACGGAATGTAACGGATACAACTCTTTCGGCCATCGATGCATTGATGCAGGCACCGTAGGTGAGCGCCGAAAAATCCGCAGACTTGTTATCTTCAAACATCACCGTGATATTTCCGCAGAATTCAAAAATTTCAGGGAAACGCACTATACCTTTCTCGGCAAGCAGCTGCTCTCCTTCATCAGTGGTAAGTGCCATATTTTTCCTGCCCATCAGGCCGCCTTCATAATCTTTTTTTATCTGATAAAGAATAGCGATCGCCTGTGAACGTATCTCATTCTCAAAATATCTGCTGTCATTAAAAAGTCTGGCAGAAAGAACTCTCTCCATCTGCTCACTTTTCTCTTCTTCATTTGAATCCAGAAAAAGAAGGAATCTGAGAAGGCCTGCATTCTGCTTCATATCTTCGGAAAAATATCTGGTATAATCCATTTTTTCCTCGATCTGTTCCTTCTGATCCTTTAAGAACTTAAGGTAACGGCTGTCAGGAAGCATTGCAGCACAGGCTGTATCGATAAAACGCAGAAGATCCTTTATCTTATCCTTTTTAGGTCTGCGTCCGGCTCTCCTGTAAGCCATCTTTATTGATTGTTCATCTATGATAAGCCAGATCCTGTCGATCTCGTTTGCATCATCACTGTCATAGGAATAATCTACTATACCTGCATCCTTAAGCTTTCCGACATCTTCCCTGAAAGCATTTTTCTCGGCAGGATCGTCAAGATCATCCTCTATATCATTAAGCTGGTCGACCCTTATAGCGACCTTACGGCTGCTGGTGCCGTCCCTGTATGCCTTACTGCGTTCATAACGCAATAAAAGCTCGGAAGCAACGTACCGTTCATACTTTCCGTATACGGTATCATCCACTTCCTCTTCGGGAATTGCTTCAAGCACAGGAATAAGTTTTTCTTCTGTCTTTTCCTCAGGTACTTCCTTTTTTTCCTGTCCCGCCCTCCTTGCGGATGAAGCATTGTTTCTTATCTCTTTCGCCGTCAGTACAACTGGCGTTTCTCCGCTCTTAAATAACATCCATTCTTACCTTATAAAAAATCGAATCGTTGTAATATTGTATCACTAAACCGGATGTAATTGTGTTTAAAAATGTTACCATCACAGTACGAAGGGCTGTGAATAGTAACTATTAAATAAACATCTGTGCTACAAGGCTTACAACAAATGCACAGATCCAGGCCATCACGCACTGAAACAGTACCATTACAGCCGCATATCTGATGCCCCTTTCTCTTTTTACCGCTGCAACAGCAGCCACACACGGGGTATACAAAAGACAGAAAGTCAGGAAAGCAAGTGCCTCTCCGGTAGATAGAGCAGCCTGCAAAGACTCTGTTCCGCCATAGAGCAGCGACATCATTGAAACTATGCTCTCCTTTGCCATGAAACCTGAGAAGAGGGCTGTGACGACACGCCAGTCATCAAGCCCCATAGGTTTGAATACGGGAGCCATAAACCCGGCGATCATGGCAAGTATGCTGCTTTCCGTATCCTCGACCATATTGAATCTGAAATCAAAATGCTGAAGGAACCATACGATTATCGTCGCCAGGAATATCACGGTGAAGGCTCTCTGGATGAAATCCTTCCCCTTGATCCACATAAGCCTTGTGACATTCTTTGGGCCGGGAAGCCTGTAATTGGGCAACTCCATAACAAACGGAACTGCTTTACCCTTAAATACCGTATTCTTACTGAAGTATGCCGTAAGCACCGCCATCAGTATACCGCCGAAATACAGTCCACCGACTATCAGGGCCGCATATTTTGGAAAAAAAGCCGCCGTAAAAAACGCATATATGGGCATTTTGGCCGAGCAGCTCATAAAAGGTATAAGGAAGGTGGTCATCCTTCTGTCTCTTCTGGAGGGAAGGGTACGCGCTGCCATTACCGCAGGCACCGAACATCCAAAGCCTACAAGCATCGGAACTATGCTTCTTCCCGATAGTCCTATCTTTCTGAGCGGCTTATCCATAACAAACGCGACTCTCGCCATATAACCACTGTCCTCGAGAAGCGAGAGAAAGAAGAAAAGTATCATGATAACCGGCACGAAGCTGATCACAGAACCTACGCCTTCCAGGACGCCATCCACGACAAGTGAATGAAGGGGAGCGGCTATTCCGGCCTCTGTCATGACCCCGTCGATCCAGACAGTAAACATTTCTATGCCCTGTGCGATCAGATCTTGAAGGAATGCACCGATAACATTAAATGTCAGGAAAAAGACAAGGCTCATGATGATCACGAATAAAGGAATAGCAGTCCATTTGCCTGTCAGTATCTCATCTATCTTCCTGGAGCGCTCATGCTCTTTGGATTCCTTAGGCTTCACAACCGTTCTCTTTGTAAGCCTCTTTATAAATGAAAAACGCATATCCGCAATGGCTGCTGCCCTGTCAAGGCCGCGTTCTTCTTCCATCTGACCGGTGATATGCTCCATCATTTCGGTTTCATTTTTATCAAGCTTCAGAGCATCAAGTACCAGTCCGTCTCCTTCTATAAGCTTTGAAGCGGCAAATCTCACGGGGATGTCAGCCCTTATGGCATGATCCTCTATCAGATTCATAACGCCATGTATAGCTCTGTGCACCGCTCCTCCGTGATCCTCGGAACTGCAGAAATCCATACGTCCCGGAGTCTCCCTGTTCTCGGCCACATGAAGCGCATGATTGACCAGTTCCTCTATACCTTCATTCTTTGCGGCTGATATGGGAATGACAGGTATGCCAAGCAGATGCTCCATCTCATTGATACGTATGGACCCCCCATTGCCTCTGAGTTCATCCATCATATTGATAGCAAGGACCATTGGCGTGCCAAGCTCCATCAACTGCATCGTAAGATACATATTACGTTCTATATTTGTTGCATCGACTATATTTATTATGGCCGAAGGTTTTTCCTTAAGAATGTATTCCCTGGAAACTCTTTCCTCACCGGAATAAGGAGAAAGCGAATAAATACCGGGAAGATCGACCACCTCAGTCCCCGGATGCCCTGTTATCGTTCCACTCTTCCTGTCCACTGTCACTCCGGGAAAATTTCCTACATGCTGGTCAGATCCTGTTAGAGCATTAAAAAGTGTGGTCTTTCCGCAATTCTGATTGCCGGCAAGTGCAAAAATAAGCTTATCAGATCCGGCCTTCCTAATATCATCAGGCTTGCCTTCTCCTATACCGGGATGTGGCAGTTCATCCTCATCACGTATATCTATACTCACTTCATCAGCAGGATCGATCTCATCCTTTTCGGAACTCTTTCCAACATCCTTTGTCTTTATCTTTGCGGCATCGGCTTTTCTTAGAGTCAGTTCATAGCCGCTGATACGAAGCTCCATGGGATCGCCCATGGGAGCATACTTGATCATGGATACACGTTCCCCCGGTATCAGTCCCATATCCAGAAAATGCTGTCTCAGAGCTCCGTCACCACCCACTTCCGTAATAGTTGCGCTCATTCCGGGCTCAAGCATTTCCAGTGTATTTATAGGATTTTCCTGCTTCTTAGTCATAAAAATGACCACCTTTCCTAACTCTTGTTTAGCATGTCTATCTATAACACAATCTAACCGCTCATGCAATGGCAAACGGTGCCGCCCCTGCGATAAAAAACCTCCGGGTATATACCCGGAGGCAAATTAACCTTTTGACTTTTATATTGATATACGTCGCAGGGTCCAAGATCAATCCACAAGTACCGGATTCTCATCCACTACCCAGGGAAGGCCCCACTTATTCAGAGCCTCCATATAAGGATCGGGATCAAACTCATCTGTGGTGAATACACCCGGCTTCTGCCATTTTCCCGTTACGACCATCATCGCACCTATCATTGCAGGAACGCCCGTTGTGTAGCTTATAGCCTGTGAACCGACTTCCTTGTAGCATTCCTCATGATCGCAAACGTTATATATGAAGATCTTCTTTTCTTTTCCGTCTTTCTTTCCGGTGAAAATGCATCCTATGTTGGTCTTGCCCTTTGTGCGGGGTCCTAAGGTTGCAGGATCGGGAAGCAGTGCCTTTAAGAACTGGATAGGCACAATATCGCGGCCCTCAAATTTGATCGGTGTGGTGGAAAGCATTCCCACATCTTCAAGACAGCGCATATGATCAAGATAGCTCTGACCGAATGTCATGAAGAAACGTATGCGCTTCACCTCAGGCATATTTCTTCCCAGCGCCTCTATCTCCTCATGATGAAGAAGATACATATCCTTCATTCCCACCTGAGGGAAATCATATTCACGCTTGATACTCATTGCAGGTACTTCAACCCATTTTCCGTTTTCCATATAGCTGCCCGGAGCACTAACCTCACGAAGATTGATCTCGGGATTGAAATTAGTAGCAAAGGCATATCCGTGATCTCCGCCGTTGCAGTCAAGGATATCGATAGTATCTATGGTGTCGAAATAATGCTTCTTGGCATATGCTGCAAAGACGCTTGTAACACCGGGATCAAAACCGGTTCCAAGCAGTGCGGTAAGGCCTGCATTCTTAAACTTATCTTCATATGCCCACTGCCAGCTGTAATCAAAGTAGGCCGAGAAGCCCAGATCCTTGCAACGCTTTTCATAGATCTTTCTCCACTCGGGATCATCCGTATCCTCGGGTTCGTAATTTGCCGTATCGATATAATGAACTCCCGCAGCAAGACAGGCGTCCATGATGGTCAGATCCTGATAAGGAAGTGCCACATTAAGTACGGCATCCGGTTTGTAATCATTTATAAGCTTTGTAAGTGCCGGTACATCCTCGGCATCAACTGCAGCCGTTGTTATCTTTGTCTTGGTGAGTGGCTGCCACTTTGCAGCAACCGCTTCACACTTTGAAACAGTACGGCTTGCTATGCATATCTCATCAAATACATCTGAATTCTGGCAACATTTGGCAATAGCAACACTTGCAACGCCTCCGCAGCCGATAATAAGAAGTCTGGACATTTTTTACCCTCCTGTATCAATTAATGTATGTATTATAACACCAATGCTTTACGATATGCGTCCGCCTCCAAGGCAATATCCGCCTCTGTAGATCACAAGGCTCTGGCCGCGTACAACCGCTCGTACGGGTTCATCAAATTCCATATCGGCACTGCCATCCGGATATACCGTGATACGCCCGGGAGCTTCTTTGTGACCATAACGCACCTTTGCAGTCACCTCAAAACTGTCCGGTATCTCAGTCCCGTCAGGAAACTTAGTATTGATCACAACGAAATCTTCTGCATGAACATGGGTTGTATAAAGATCTTCTTCACGCCCCAGCACCACTTCATTTGAAGCAGGCCTTATCTCCACTACATATAACGGGCGGTCAGATGAGATCCCCAGCCCCTTTCGCTGGCCTACGGTATACCTGTAGTATCCCTGATGACGGCCCATCACATTGCCGTCCTTATCCACAAAGTTTCCTTCGCCCGGAAGTCTTCCCAGCTCAGGCTGATATTTGAGCGTATCTTTTATCACCCTGCTGTAATCATGATCCGGAACAAAACATATATCCTGACTGTCATGTTTCCTTGCAGTTATTATCGAATGTGCTTCCGCGATATCACGCGCTTCATTTTTCTTATGCTCTCCCAGCGGGAAAACCAGCTTTGAGAGTTTATCCTGCCCAAGAAAATACAGCACATAAGTCTGATCCTTTGTATCATCCTCGGCTCTTTTCAGATAATACTCATCACATTCACTTATATATTCAACAATGGCATAATGACCTGTCACAACCTTTTCACAGCCCAGCTCTTCTGCCTTTTTAAACAGGGCATCAAATTTCAGATGCCTGTTGCATTCAATGCACGGATTCGGAGTTGCTCCGTCTATGTATGTCTTAACGAAATTCTCTATCACATGCTTTCTGAATTCTTCCATATAATTTATGACTATATGGTCTGAACCGAAAGTTGCAGCGACATTTTTAGCATCTTCAATATCTTTTGCAGAACAGCAGGGAGAATACTCACTCACTCCCGCCTGCCAGTTCTCATAAAGATGCATCGTCACGCCTATTGTCTCATAGCCTTTCTGCTGCATAAGATACATTGCAACAGAACTGTCTACTCCGCCGCTCATTGCTATCAGTGCTTTTGCCATAATATATTCTCCTTACAGGATAACAGTTTACTTTCAATCAGCTGTTCATGCAATGGAATTATACTTCATAAATGATAATCACACCGTACACAATACTCAAACGCAGCAGTGCTGAGGCGGCGATATGTGATTCCTTCCTTAACCCTTCGCAAGCGAGTGCTCACACCGCAAAAAATAAAAGCCTTAATCGGCTTTTATTTTTTAAAGCGCTGTTCGCTTAGTTTCTGCTCATGAACTATATATTCCGCAGCTCAGGGGTACGGAATGAACACATATGCACCGCCGCACTGCAGTCCAAGTTATGTTACAGCTTGCAATTTATGAGGAGTGGCTTGGCGGCCGGGGGAAATAATATGCTTAGTGCGGCATCCCAGTCGCCGTCGGCGCTTGAACGCGGTTTGAATGCGTCCGTGCTCAAATAATTTGAATCTTGCAAAAGCCAGCATTCAGCGTTCTTAGCGTCCGTTACGAGCGACTGAATAGCGCAAGCGTGCCGCACGGGCATATATTTCCCCCGGCCTCCAGTATATCCTGCGTTTACATCTGGGTTATCGTCTGGTTACAAAACTGTTTCAGTTTTAACTGTCAAAGTTGCGATCTTCTCCTCAAAACAGCTGTCATGCTCTACAAAGAGCATGGTAGGCTTGTATGTATTAAGAAGTTTCTCTATCTGCATACGCGAATATATATCGATATAGTTTAGAGGTTCATCCCATATATAAAGATCTGCAGACTGTGAAAGAGACGCAGCTATTGCCGTCTTTTTCTTCTGCCCTTCCGAGAATTCTCTTATATCACTCTCAAAAAGGCTTCGTTCAAGATCAAGCTTTCTCAATATCGTAAAAAGCAGTGTTTTGTCTATTCCGTTTTGCTCCGCATACTCAGCAGGCGTACCTTTCATGAAGGATGTGTCCTGGGAACAGTACGAAATGACGGCGGACGGTGCCAGATACAGTTCTCCTTCATATGACAGGTTTTCCGTTTCTTTCTTAAGAACGGGATCTTCATATCTTCTGCTCTGCTTAAGCAGCGCTTTAATGATGCTTGATTTGCCGCTTCCGTTCCGCCCTTTAAGCAACACCCTGTCACCGCTTTTTATCTCAAAATCAATTCCTCTGCATATGATCCTCCCATCATATGCAATGCTCATATCCTTTGCCCTGACTATGCTTCCCGCCCTGAACTGCTTTGGTAAGAGCTTTAGATCAGATATTTTTTCGATATCCTTTAGCAGACCTTTCTTTTCTTCTATGTCGCGGGACTGTCTCTCAAGCATGCTTCCCACCCTGCTCTGCAAAGTCTTTGATTTGGCTCCGAGATATGACCTGGTAGCTATTGATCTGTCATGATCCTTTACAGGATCGAAGCCTATCTTTTTGGACTCTATGCTGTCGGCATGTTCCCTTGTCTTCCTTGCGGAAGCTTCGAGTTGTTTTATCTCCCGCAAAAGTGCTTCATTCCGTACAGCTTCATCATGATCCCGTTTTTCTTTATTCTCATACCAGCTGCTGAAATTCCCTTTGCACACATCTATGCTGCTGCGGTTTAGGGCAAGTGTATGATCGGTACATGCATCCAGCACATCCCTGTCATGCGAAACAAGTATAAAACCCTTCTTAGAATTCAGATATTTTTTTATCTGTTCTTTGGTTTCTTCATCAAGATGATTGGTAGGTTCATCGATCAGCAGGAATTCATTATCCCCCGAAAAAAGCGTTGCAAGCTGAATACGTGTCCTCTCTCCAAAACTCAGGGTTCTGTACGGTCTGTACATCAATTCCGCATCCATTCCAAGTTTATCGATCTCGGCAAGGATGCGCCATGACTCCCTTCCGGGGTACGCTTCTTCAATAAGCTCATCTGCTGTACTGTCCCATTTTTCTTCCGGGATGATGCGCGGAAAATACTGAAAGACTTCCGAGGAAATCAGGCTTCCGCTGTATTCACATTCTCCCAGAAGTATCTTTAATAACGTAGTCTTACCCTTACCGTTCCTTCCGACAAAACCAAGCTTCCAGTTTGAATCAATGATAAAGGAAACTCCATCAAACACAGGCTCTGAAGAGCCCTCATATGTAAAACTTAAATTTCTTATCTCTATAACAGACATATATTTCTCCTTTTCTTGGGAACTGTAGCGAATTTACTTGCTGCTACAATCCTTTCCAATGACGCAGAAATACACCGACCATGATCGAGAAAGGAAAATGAGATCGCACCTTGCTCCACGATAAAGAAAAAAGATGCAGAAGCATCTGCATCTTTTGAATAATTTAAATAATAAAATATATAATGACAGACGTATTCCCGCGCATACAGCATCTCTTCAAGACAGAAGGAGCTGTAACGATATTTAGTTACATAAGGGAATACTCTTTTTTCATTCATTCACTTCTTTCTCTGAAACCTTTTGTTGTCTCAGTCCTGTCACATACCGCCATTCGCATGTGAAAACAATATCAACACTTTTAAAATATCAAAGCAGATATTCTATGTCAAGTATAGTAACCACAATTACTTATCGCTCTTACTAAAGAAGGGATCACGGAACTTTCCGCGATCCCTTTTTTCATATTCTGTCTTAATCAAGTTCTTTAAGAAGCTCTGCAAACTGTTTTTTCAGTTCATCACCGCCTGCCGAATTCTTTGCTCTTTCCATAGCGGCTTCAAGGCTTGCATTTCCCTTATATTCGCTGTCTCTGATAACAAGTGCTGCTTCTGCCACTGCCGATGCAAACTTGAAATTATCTGAGCTGCCTCTACCGGTATCTTTTACTACATATTCCTCTTCTGTACTTTCATCACGATTTGGCTTTTTGTATCTCACCGATACCGTGCACAATTCATCTGAATCCGCTGCATCCGAAAGAGTTCTGTTCTGCTCCTGATACTTAAGATCTATACCTGCATCAGAGCCACTCATCTCCAGTTCATAAAGAACCGTAACCTGTGCGCCGGCTCCCACTTCTCCGCCGTCCTTCGTATCATCCTTGAAATCCCTTGCCTCCATCACTCTGTTCTCATAACCCACAAGGCGATACCCTGATACGTATGCGGGATTGAATTCAACCTGGAACTTTACATCCTTCGCCACTGTTATAAATGCCTGTGATGCCTTATCACACAGAACACGCTTTGCTTCATCCATACAATCGATGTAGTAATAATTTCCGTTTCCGGCATCAGCGATAGCTTCCATATTTGCATCCGAATAATTGCCGGAGCCAAATCCAAGAGTTGTAAGGAAGATGCCTTTTTCCTTCTTTTCCTTTATCAGATCCACAAGTCCTTCATTACTGGTAATACCCAGATTCATATCGCCATCAGATGCCAGGATCACACGGTTGTTCCCACCTTTTATAAAATTCTGCTCTGCGACCCTGTATGCTGCTTCTATACCGCCTGAACCATTGGTGCCTCCTCCATAGTTGACGCAGTTTCTATATGCCTCATCAAACGCTTCATCTATTTTGTCTTCATTGCTTCCCTTGGCTCCCTCAAGCAGTACTTCTGAGCTTCCCGCATAAGTGACTACCGAAACCCTGTCATCCTTTTTAAGCGTGTTTGCAAATTTCTTGAAAGACTCTATGCACAGATCGATCTTGTCCGCATTATCCATAGAACCTGATGTATCGATAAGGAAAACATAATTGTTCCCTTCATACGCATTTCTGGTCCTGTTTGCTTCTATCGTCATATACAGAAGCTTGTTATCTTCATTCCATGGACAGTTGCCTGTTTCATACTGTACTGAAAATGCTCCGTCAGAGATATACTCATTATCGATATCATAATCAAAATAGTTGAGCATTTCTTCTACCCTGACTGCATCAGCCGGTATATCATACAGATCATATCCATCATTTATCATGCGTCTGAAATTTGAATATGAACCTGTATCCACATCTGCAGCAAAGGTTGAAAGCGGGTTCGTCAGTACGTCATTGAAACCATTCTCGGTAATTTCATTGTATTCCTCGGTATTGTATTCATATTCTCCGAAATCATAATCGCGGTATTCGCCGTTTGCTTTCGACGCTGAGCTGGCTGAACTTGCTGCTGAACTGCCTGCGCTGAATGCAAATGAAGCGTTTGTCCCACCTTTAAAGGACAGTGCACTATCAGATTCTGTTGCAGCTTCGGCCACTTCAGGCAGTGATTCCTCCTGCTCAAAAGCTTCTTCTCTTGAAGCCTGTTCAGCAGTATCCTGTATACTTGCGGTAACAGCATCAGCTTTGGAAGTAGTATTCTTTCCACATCCCGCCAGCATCATCATACACATTCCTATGGCTAATATCCGTCTCTTCATTTTCATATCCTCCTTCGCAAAGGTGTTTTTGCGTTCCTGATAATGATACGTACGGACTGCCGGAATTTTATGGTGAAAAAAAATATTTTTACAGAATATGAAAATCTACTATTGCTGCGGCACAAAGAGATTCATCAAAATAATGGAAGGGCAGCTCCTTTACCGTATGCGGTAAGCGTACCTCTTCCATATTTTTCTCATTATATGACACGCCGGCCATCTTCACTTCAAAAACAGGTGAAACTGTCAGGCATTCATATTAGATTTTTTCTTCTTCGTGAAGTATGTCTACAACATATCTCGGAAGCATAAATGCAGCTTTGTGCAGCTGACTTGTATAATACCAGGTCTTTATCCCTCTGCTGTCCCATCGCTCGGGATTGAAATCGACTATAGGATGGTACTTTCTGCTGGCAAATCCAAACGTCCAGTAACCCGACGAACATGTGGGCACATGTGCCTGATAAACACGGCTTATCGGAAATGTACGGAACACCTTTCTGTGCATCGAACGGAAGGTTGATTCTTCTTCATCAAAGAACGGGCTGCCGTGCTGGTATACCATGATGCCGTCTTCCTTCAGCGCCCTGTAGCAGCTTCCGTAAAACTCTTTTGTAAACAATCCTTCTGTATGTCCGAAAGGATCGGTAGAATCATTGATTATGATGTCATATTCATTTTCACGGCTTCGTACAAAACGCAGTCCGTCCTGATAAGAAACCTGCACACGCTCATCATCAAGTCCCTTTGTACAATCAGGGAAAAACTTTTTGCAGACTTCGACCATCTGCTCATCCGGCTCAACAACATCTATCTGCTCTATCTCGGGATATGCCGTGAACTCTCTCGCAACACCTCCGTCGCCACCGCCGATTATGAGGACTTTCCTGACATTCGGATGAACAGCCATCGGAACATGCACGACCATCTCGTTATATATGAATTCATCAGCTTCAGAGAAAATAACTTCTCCGTCGAGTACCAGGAATTTTCCGAAAGATTCTGACTGAAAAACATCTATCTCCTGAAATTCACTTATACCGTGATAAAGCTGATTTGTAACTCTTATATTCAGACATACCGAATCTGTCTGCGAATCCGAAAACCATATTTCAGAATTATTCTTCATCCTAAACAAATGCCTCCCGAAAAATTATTCCTGCGCCCTTATACCTGCAAGAACCTGAAGATTGTCGGCTGTCGGATCAGCCATTCCCTGCAGGCTGCAGCCTTTTTCCCTTGCATAAAGTATATGGCCTATTATCTCATCCGTGATGAGTTCTCCCGGCGAAAGGATAGGAATGCCGGGCGGATAGCACATTACCGATTCACCGCAGACACGTCCCGCAGTTTCCTTTATCGGAAGTGTTTCCTTAGCTGCATAGAAAGATTCCTGCGGTGAACATACAACCTTTGGAATGACTGAATCTACGTAGCTTAATTCTTCCTTATCCTTTTTATATAAACGTCTTATATCAGTAAGCGCACCTACAAGACGTTCGATATCCTGCATTCTGTCACCTATGGAGATATAGGCCATTATCGTTCCTATATCACCGAATTCCATCTGTATATCGTACTCATCGCGGAGCAGATCATACACCTCTATGCCTGTAAGGCCTATGGGTTTTGTAAAGATGCAGAGCTTTGTAACATCGAAATCATATACACTGCTTCCATCTATCAATTCCCTGCCATATGCATAATAATCGCCTATGCCGTTTATCTCGTTGCGTGCATACTCACTCATAGCGATAACCTTTGCAAAAGATTCCCTTCCGCGCAGTGCAAGATTACGCCTGCTTATATCAAGACTTGAAATGAGCAGATAGCTTGCCGAGGTGGTCTGGATCAGATTGATTATCTGACGCACATATGCGCGATCCATGTTTTCTCCGAGAAGAAGAACCGAACTTTGTGTAAGTGAACCGCCTGACTTGTGCATAGAGATCGCGGCCATGTCCACGCCTGCCTTCATTCCGGCAACCGGAAGGCCTTCCGCAAAATAAAGCTGCGTGCCGTGAGCTTCATCACAGAGAACCTTGAGTCCGTTCTCATGAGCGATCTTTGTAAGTTCAACCAGATCGGAGCATATGCCATAATAAGTAGGATTGTTTATCAGTACCGCCTTAGCATCCGGGTTGTTCTTTATAGCCTCCCTGAGCGCATCGGTCTCCATACCGAGAGCCACTCCGATAACAGGATGGATCTTGAGTTTTACATATACAGGAATAGCCCCGCATATTATCAGTGCATTAATAACACTTTTGTGCACATTACGGGGAACTATGATCTTGTCACCTGCCTTGCAGACGGAAAGTACCATTGCCTGAACAGCACTTGTGGTACCTCCCACCATCAGAAAAGCGTGGGCTGCACCAAAGGCATCAGCCATCAGATCCTCAGCCTCTGCTATTACAGAAATAGGGTTGCAGAGATTGTCTAACGGCTTCATGCTGTTAACGTCAATACCAACGCACTGCTCACCGAGCATGCGTGTCAGTTCCGGATTCCCTCTCCCTCTTTTATGTCCCGGCACATCAAACGGGACTACCCTTTTTTTCCTGAAGCGTTCCAAAGCCTCACATATCGGGGCTCTGTGTTGTTTTTCCATATCCATGTTCTACAAGTCTTCCTGATATATAAATTTAGTCCAGATTTATGTGTATGATACATTATTTTATGTTTTACTTCCATATATTTAGAAGTTAATCATTGTTAACTCTTGTTGTTAACTAGGTTGACAATTGATTTTTAAACTGCTATCCTATGTTCGTTTCAATTTAAGAAAAGGCAGGTTTTAAAGAAATGATCAAAGATATCAGTCGTAAAAAAGTTGACAATACGAACATTGCTAAAAACGAAACCAAAAACAAGACAATAAACAAAACAATAAACAAAACCGAACGTGTAAATACCGGCAAAAAGCTGTTTACCACCAAAGATATCGTTTATACAGCTGTTGCAGTAGCATTAATGGCTGTATGTTCCTGGATCAGCATACCTACCACTGTTCCGGTTACACTGCAGACATTTGCCGTTTTCCTTACCGTTCTGCTCCTCGGCGGATTTAGAGGAACAATAGCGATACTCGTTTATATCATGATGGGCGGGATCGGTATACCTGTATTTGCCGGTTTTTCCGGAGGATTAAGCACACTTGCAGGTCCTACAGGCGGATATATCGTCGGATTTATCGCTTCATCGCTTATCATGTGGATGTTTGAGAACATTTCAAAGAAAAGATACTGGCTGAAGATCGTTTCAATGCTGCTTGGTCTTATAGCCTGCTATGCTCTCGGTACATTATGGTTCATGCATACCTACACCGCCGAAGACGGCAGCAGCGCAACACTTATGATGACGCTTGGCTGGTGCGTATTTCCCTTCATAATACCTGACCTTATCAAACTTGCAGTCGCTCTCGGTATAGGAATGGACAAAAACTTAAGAAATGTGATCCACGGAAGTAACAATTAACTATTCCCCCTCATTGGACCGCAGGAAACAGTTCTCCGTTTCCTTTGCGGTCCTTTTTATTTGTCTTCAGATCAGGAATATGACATATCCGGCCATATTTTATATAATAGGGAATTAACGAATTCAGAATGCCTAGATCAAATTGTTTTATGACGAACTTTAACAACAAAAACAGAATATCAGGAATATACGAGATCATCATTGTATGTGCGATGATCCTCTCCCTGTTTGCCTTTATACAGGCGCAGCCATTCTGCAACCGGGTTCATGCCGCTGATTCTCTTTATACCGTAGAAGCGGTTTCCACAAACATTTCCACTTCAGAAAACAGTTCCGTTTCGGAAAATGATACCGCCTCCGAAAACAGTACGAGCTCTACATCAGAAAATGCCGGCTCAGATATACATATGGAAGCTGATATTCCCGAATCCGGTTTCAGCTCCGCATATAAAAGATATTCCGGATATTATACGCCATTAGGCAATCACAATTATTCATTTATCTATTCCGAATCAAACAATGCTTTAGACTATCTCCCGATGAAGGTAGATAAACCCAGGATAAGACATGAAGCATCCGGCAATTACACACCACAGGAAATAACCGAACTGCGCAGCGCCATAGTCGAATATGCCAAGCAGTATCTCGGAAACAGATATGTGCCTGCCGGTCCCACACTTGAAGGCGGAACAGACTGCTCGGGATTTACATGCTATGTATTCAGGGATTTTGGGATAGAAACCTACAGGACATCAAGCGAGATCTATCACTATGACGGCCGCAGTATAGACATTTCCGAGGCACAGCCCGGAGATATAGTTTGCTACGGCGATAAAGAATGCTCACATGTTGCGATCTATATCGGAGACGATCTGATCATACATTCGGCCAATTCCGGTGCCGGTGTAAAAATAGGTGATGCATACTATGATAATATTCTTGATGTGAAGAACGTACTGGATTAATTGGGGTAAGTATATGTCTGCTGAAAATAGTTTTATGAACGAAGCATTGAAGGAAGCATATGAAGGTATCAAAGCCCATCATGGCGGTCCCTTCGGATGTGTGATAGTAAAAAACGGAAAAATAATCGGGCGCGGTCACAACCGCGTGCTTTTAAATAATGATCCCACATGTCACGGTGAGGTGGAAGCTATACGTGATGCATGCCGAAATGAAGGCACCTATGACTTGAACGGTGCCGTGCTTTATACCACCGCAGAACCCTGTCCCATGTGTCTTGGCGCATCCCTCTGGGCAAATATCAAAGAAGTAAGATATGGCTGCAATCGCAAAGACACCGACAGCATAGGCTTCCGTGACGACCGTTTCTATGAATATCTCGACGGAAAAAAAGACATCCTTCCTGTCATTGAAGAAGACAGAGAAGAATGCCTTAAGCTTTTCATGGATTATTCCAAAGACTCTGAAAAAACGATCTATTGAGCCTTCTCTTCCTTCACGGCTTCCGGTTTCTCCAGCCACTTTCTCCCAAACAGATACCAGAGGAGCTGACTGGTCACAACAGCTACCAGGAACCCGCACATTACATCAGTCGGAAAATGTGCTCCCAGATACATCCTCGAAAATGAAATTAACACTGCAAGTATCACAAACAGTATTCCCGGAATCTTTGGCAGAAAATGTATCAGTATAAGCGATACCGCAAAAGCTGCCGCAGTATGCCCCGATGGAAACGAATAACTTGAAGGCGTATCAAGCGGGATAAGTATATCCGATGTGTTGAACGGACGCGGCCTCATAACAATATTCTTAATGATGATATCATTTATAAGATAAGTACCGCATATGGATATGGCAGCAAGGCTCGCTCCCTTCCGGTATTTTTTCATAAAGGCGATGATGATTATAAATACAAACCATATGGCCCCGCCGTATCCTATAATAGAAAGAAATTTCATTATCGGATCAAATACACCTCTTAAGTTTTCCTGGATCCAGTAAAGGACAGATATGTCCCACTCTGTAATTGATTCAAACATTTTCTTCTGATCTCTCCCAAATAAATTTTTAGAACTTCACATTTAATACATTTCACTAACTTCCCACAGCGCGTAGCCTTATCTGACGGTATTTAAGTGAGCTTTAGCAGTTCTCGAAAATGCATAGTTACATCAGGAACGGGCCGCCATGGATGGCGGGCCGAGCGAACAACGACACATGGATGTGGCGTGTGAGCGGTTCCGGAACTATGCCATAGTTGGGGGCATTTTCTTTAGAACTGCTTAGCGAACGGTACCACCGTCAGATAAGGCTACGCGGTGTGGGAAGTTTTTAAGTATCTGTTCTAAAGTTCTAAACACTCGTAATATATTCTCAGATATCCATCGCAATAACAAGCATAACTTCAAAATACTCACCATATTCCGAATTTACCTGAAAGTCACCGTTCATGGCAGTCATCAGCTGTCTGGCCGTATACAGGCCAAGACCGGCACCTTCTTTGTCCCCCGCTTCCGAGCCGCGTACATATTTATCACAGATATTTTTAAGCTCTTCTTTTTTTACACCGGGCCCTTTATCCTTTATCCTTACGATAAGAAACTCACTGCTTATCGAAACATTGATCTCTATCTCTGTTCCCGCATATTTATATGAATTGGAAATAACATTATCGATAACCTGCTTCATACGGCTTCTGTCGATAAGCACAAGGGCATCCGGTAATTCAAAGTCTTTTATCAGTCCATTATAATCAGAATTTTTTATCATCTCCTGCAGTTCATCCGAAGACACTGTCTCGCAATCAACTGTCAGTTTGTCTATCTCATTCTTTGTGATGCCGTTAAGCTCATCCGAGAGTGCGGCAAGCTGCGTAGCCTTTTCTATTATCACATCCAGTTTATCTGAAGCTTCCTTATTCGCCTTATCTTTATTTATATTTTCTTTATCAGACAGTTTTGCCTTAAGCACTTCGGATGTGGCAATGATCGATGCAACAGGTGTTTTGATATCATGTGAAAGCTGGGCGACCATATCACGTCTGCTCTGTATCAGCTTATCCTCACGCTCTTTTGATCGTTTCAGTTCATTGCGCATCATATCAAAACTTTCGGTAAAAGCTCCGAAATAGTTCCCCTTATTCATCTCCAGAGGCTTATCAAGATTACCGTGAGCCACCTCGTCTGCAAAATCACGCAGCTTTCCAAATGGTTTCAAAATCCTTGAAGCTATATAAAAAACTATTCCGGATAATATGATCGCCACTGCCAGCATAACTATAACAACAGACAGTCGGTATGAAGCAGCAGCTTTTACGTATACCTCCGCATTCACCGGCGGTACTATCATATATCCCAGCAGTTCCGTAGCATCCGCATTATCAAATGAACGAACAGGGTAATTGATACAGCCTGCTGCTGCCGCGTCTATGATATTAACCGGAATATCTGAACTTGTCGCATATATCAGTTCATTATCCGTCGTGATTATCGCATAATCATATACGCATTCCGGAAGAATCTCTTCTTCGTGTCCCTGCAGCCGTCCACTTATGAACGCATCCCAGTTTTCAGCGGCAGTCTGCGCTACATCATTTATCTGAGTCACATCATAGGAAGCCCGTATCTGATCAAGCGGACACACAAGCAGCAAAACAGAAATAAGCGCTGCCGTTGTGATAAGCAGCGCTATAAGAAAATATAGCTTTGTTTCATTACGCACAGGTTTCATAAATCCTCTGCCGCATCTGAATTAAATATGTAACCGGTCCTGTAGACCGTTGTTATCACTTCCGGTTTTGATAAATTCTTCTCTATCTTTTCCCGAAGTTTAAATACATGAACGTTTAATGTCCCGTCTCCTGTTATCGCATCATCCCAGACCTTCGCGAACAATTCATGTTTGCTCACGACCTTGTCAGGATTTTTCATCATGTATTCAAGAAGCTTATATTCAAGAAGCGGAAGGCGTGTCGTATTATCACCTATCGTAAGAGTCATATCCGCCGTGTTGAGGATCACTTTACCTATCTGCAGAACAGTTTCCTTAGGCTTCTCATTTCCTGTTCTTTTAAGTATCGCCTTTGCCTTTGCAAGCAGCACGCTTGAAGAACATGGCTTTATCACATAATCATCGCCGCCTATGGAGAGTGCTGCAAGTATGTCATCATCAAGATTCCTTGCGCTTAAGAACATCACGGGAATGTTCGTGATCTTCCTTATTTCTTCGCATAACTTGAAACCTGATCTCTCACCTAAGTTTATATCAAGTATTATCATCCTGTAGTCATTGTCTTTTACGGCTTTCAGCGATTCAGCATAATCGCACACATACGATGCACTCAATCCGAACAGATTAAAATACTCGCATATCGCCTCTGCAAGCGGCTTTTCATCATCAATGATAAGACAGTCCATTCTGCACCTCATTCATTTACAAGCTCATATACCGAAAGATCCTTAAACTTTGCTGATATTATATACGCTGCCGCAAAGCATATCAAAGAAAAGAATACCACATCCGCAACAGGCATCCACCAGCAGGTATCCATTCTGAGTCTTGCCACTCCTACATGCCTCAGTAACAAAGCTACCACATCAGCTCCATACATTTCAGCCGGTATCGCTCCTGCCGTCACACCTAAAATAACATTCGGTATAAAGCTCATTGCCAGTTGCCTTCTGAGCATCCCGGATGAATATCCGCCTGCCGCAAGTATGCCAAAATATTTTCTCCTGGATATCATTACTGTTTTGGCTATAAGTATTATTATAGCTGCTGTCAGTATGCCAAGTATCAGCATTATCACAATAGCTATTGACCTGAAAGCTGCGATGATCGTATTTATCTGATTTTGACCATCTGTTGCCTTGGATCTGATGTTCACCCTGTCACCTGCTTCTTCACTGAACTTCTGCTCCAGATCATCTGTTATGCTGAACATTTCATCGGAATATAACTTAACCCCGGCC
This sequence comes from Lachnospiraceae bacterium NK4A179, assembly GCA_000421045.1. Classification (GTDB taxonomy): domain Bacteria; phylum Bacillota; class Clostridia; order Lachnospirales; family Lachnospiraceae; genus NK4A136. The sequence continues at coordinate 33,682 of ATWC01000012.1, read as the reverse complement.
GCATCATAGTCATAATAGACGTTTGTACTTGTGATCAGGTCATTTATATTTCCAAAACGCTTCATACCTCCTTCAGTCATACATACGCCCTTATCAACGTATGTATCCTGATAGATACCGACAACAATGTACTCACAGACCTTGTCCCCTTTATTAAGTTCAATGCTGTCTCCGGTATACAGATGCATTGCATCGGAAAGAATGACATTAATAGTCACTTCGTTATCATGTTCAGGGTACCTGCCTTCATTAAGGATAGAAAGTCTGGCACTGTCAATATCATCATATGCTTTTGCCCATACCCGGTATTCTCCACAGTCAAGTGAAAAACCATTCATTTCCACAACACTGACATTATCAAGGCCTTCAAGATACCTTATGATATGATCCGGATTTCCTCCGCTTTTCTTCATCGAAAAACTGATATCCGGAAAGCCGGCCGATATTGATGTAATAATGCTTTCAGGATCTGCTGCAAGATTGTAACCGAATAAAATTGCTACGTATCCCAACATACCTATAAGGATACAGCTGATGATCAGAAGTATGTTCTGTTTAAAACTAATGCTGTACAGCTTAAGTGCAAGCAGCATATTGATCTTTCCACCTGTCCTGTCCAGAGGAAATGGATTTTTTCTGAAGCTGTGTGATGATATGCCTTCCCTTAATGCAGAAAGAGGAGAGATCACAGCTATTTTTTTTGTAGTCATCAAACCTATGACAAATACAGACAGGACTATTATCACAAATATGATACCTGACAATCTGAAATCGAAATCCGGTCTCCAGTATTTTCCGCTCTGAAATGAGAATATATCCGATATCCTCGGAGTAAGGATCCAACCCACCACTGCTCCCGGAATCGAAGCCACTGCCGCAATAGAGACGAAGGTAAGGATTATGGCCGATCTGATCTCGATGCTCTTTATTCCACCACCTTTTAATGAACCATACTCTGCCAGATTTTCCTCTATCTCGGTAAATATCCTGAACCCTGTCATTATCATCATGATAAGACCGGCTATTATGGCAAGCACGATAAAGAACACAGCAGTAAATGCAGGATATACATTACATACCATTAAATACAGATCATAGTCTGAATAATTGCAGTTTACACCTGAATCCTCAAACATATTGGAATACTTGGCACTTAAGGACTCTGTGTTCATATGCCTATTCTTCATTTTGATATAATAAAGCGTTGAAAGCCTTGAATTGCCTGCATTTAAATCACTCTCAACCTTTTTATATGTATTATGCGAAAGAAGCAGCGGAGAACCTATACCCTGCAATGAAGGCGAATCCAGAAGCGGCATCGTATAAAATCCGTTAACCTTAAATGTATACGGGTTTTCATCATTACCTTTCTTAAATGTTATATTAAAATCCTCTCCGATACGATGTCCCATATATTTAAGAAATACCGGAAGGTATACACCATCTTCGCTTTTCTCCTTTGTTTCAAAAAGAATTCCATAGCGATCATGACCTAGAGAATCCAGTTCGCTCATATCCCAAACCGTTACTCCATAATCTCCCGGAACTCCATACTGTTCGTATTCCGAATTTGAACTCAATATCTCAAAGGTATCAACATGATCGACCTCATCATAGGAAGACAGTTTTCTCAAAAGCTCATTTTTTTTGTTAGCTCCGTTTGTCATCAATACAACATCAGAAGAATCATATTCATCAAATTCTTTCGATAAATATTCCTGAAAACCTATCTTTAACTCCACACCAAGGTTTATCAGAGTTGAACAGATAAAAGATATAACGATAAAAACTAACAGCCTGCTTTTGTTCTTTATTATGTTGGAGCGCATCAACATAACAAGTCTTTGAATCCTGTTATTCATAATGCCTCCTTACCATCCCATACCTGTTAAGAACGCACCAAGCCTGTCATGTCTGTCCTGATCGCCCGACACATATTTGCCAAGCCTGCATTCGCCCGCAACCTTGCCATCATCAAGATAGATGATCCGGTCCGCACGTCTTGCCGATTTGATATCATGTGTGACCATTACAACCGTCTGTCCTTCCTGGTTGAATTCCGTAAAGATATCAAGCACAGCCTTGGTATTAGCCGCATTGAGTGCACCTGTCGGTTCATCGGCAAAAAGAATGTCCGGATTGTTTATCAGAGCCCTTACTATAGCTGCTCTCTGCCCTTCACCTCCGCTCACCTGATTGGGAAACTTAGCCTGTGTGATCTCCGGAATATCCACTTTTTCGAAAAGCTTTTTCGCACGTTCTATGATCTCGGCCTTAGGTGTCTTTCCGAGAAGTCCAAGTGTAAGCACATTATCCATAAGGCTCATGGAACCCACAAGATTTACCTGCTGGAACACGAAACCGCAATGCCTGCTCCTGAAATCAGCAAGCTTATCGGTAGAGTATTTCGTGATATTCTCACCACAGCATACAACCTCACCAAGCGATGGCTTGTCCATTCCGGAGATCGAATAAAGAAGCGTGGACTTTCCTGCGCCGGAGCTTCCCATGATAACCAGGAATTCTCCTTTATATATTTCTATATTGAGATTTTTAAGAATATGCTGAAGTACGCCGCCTGTTGAAAACGACTTAGAAAGATTTGTTGTACTTAATATGACTTCCTCTGACATAAAGACCTCCCTTTCCTGCTTTATAGTCAGATAATAAGCCTATGCGATTTTTTCATCTTTAAGGCAAAGTTATAAAACTCTTAAATTTGTCTTAATATAGTTTCCCACACCGGCAGCTTGTCTGACGGTAGTATCGTTCGCCAAGCAGCCGGTATGGGAAGTTTATATGTCAAATTATATGAACCCGCCCCAAAGCCTCATATAATCGGCCGGGAAAGGCGCATAAGGAAGAATTTCAATACCAAGTGATCTGTATGTAAGTGTGCTCTCATACATAGTACTGCGGCTGCATCCGGACAGATAAAGCTTAAGACCTGCTTCAGTTGCTTTCCTGCAAAATGAAACAAACTTTTCATTGGCAGTATCCAGAGTTGCCGAATGATAAGGTCTGAAGAGCACATATTTATATCCGGTCAGCTCTCCGAATTCATAACTGCAACCGGGATAGGGCGCCACAACAAGTATGCCCGGATCATCACTGTATCCTATATTTGCAGGCTTTTCATGCTCTGACATCTCTGCTTTATGAAAGCCTGCATTCAATATGATCTCATTATGATCTTTCATATAGCATGCATAATACTCATCATCAAGGCTGAACAGACTGTCTGTAGTCTCGTGATGCGACATAAGCATAAGCGCATCATGTATCATTACAGGACCGTCTTCTTTGTTTCTATAAGGAACAAAAACTCCGCATCCGGCTTTTTCTTTTATAAACTCTACGGCTGCCGCAAAATTATCCGTACCGTTCTGCCTCTCATCATCAAGCGGATATGCGCTTGAAACAAGCATTACAGGAATGTTTATACTATCAAGAATAAGAGAAAGCGCTGCTGCAGTATACTGTATCGTATCTGTACCATGTGTTACTATGATACCGTCTGTATCCTCTGTGACCGCTTCTCTGACAGACTTTATAATGAGGTTTATTTCTGAAGCGGAAAGATTCTCGCTAAGCATCCTTAGCGGCTCTGACGTTTCGAAACTCACATCTGCAGCATCGTATTCCTTCCTGTATTTTTCAAGAAGTGTATAAGCTGCTTTAGAGTCTGTTGATATAATATTGTCTTTTTCTGCAGAACCTATGGTCCCGCCTGTAAATATGATCCTTATATTCATGCTTTTTTGAAAAAAACCCCGGGGGCCTGAACCCCCGGGGCATGATCATTATATTGATCAGTTGCTGCTCTTAGGAAGATACGGGATGAGTTTGCTTGCAAGACTTTCAACACTTCTTGACTGAACAAATACTCTTCCGCTTCCGCTAAATTCATTAACGATACCTTCACCGGATGTGAGGGTTGAAAGGATTCCCTTTGAAGCCATCCTCATCTGATATGCAAGAGAAGCATCCCAAGCAACAACATTGCTGTTATCAACAACCAAAGGTCTGTCAGGTGTTACCTGCAACTCAATGATAGATCCGAATGCATTTACAAGAAGATCACCGCTTCCTGCAGTCTCCATTACAAATAATCCGCCTGTGCCGGCAAATACCGCTTTGCCAAGCTCCTGCCTCTTCATCTGGTACTCTACGCCTGCATCACATGCGAAGAATGCGCTGTCATTGAGTCTGTACTGATTGGCACCTACTTCAAGCTTCATGATACTTCCGGGTGCACCGGGTGCTATACCGATGCGGGCATTATCAGTATTACCTTTTGCGAATGTGATGAACATGCTCTCGTTTGAAACCACTGCACGTGCAGCTGCCTTTAAGAGCCCGCCAATACCGCTTGAGTTTGAATTTGTCTTTGACTCAAGTGTAACATCCTGCATATAGACCATTGCTCCGCTTTCGATCTTGACCTGTTCTCCGGCTCTGAGAGCAACCTCTACTACTGCAGCATCTGCATCACCAAGCATTTGATAATTCATGTGGAACCCCTCCTTAAATATGATTTATAGTTTGCGTGAAATACTCTCACGATTTCAATTTTATCATATTTACCGCTTTAAATCAGTATTTCTTTCCTTTTTCATCTGAACTTTCTTCTTGTACATGGACTGATCGGCCAGATCTATAGCCTGTATCGGATCGACACGAAGTGCCTTGGTGCATCTTACTTTTCCTATCGCTGCTTCCATAACAAAGGGCACATCCTCTTTTGCTTTCAGTTCCTCAAAGGTTTCATGGAAGACCTGTTCTTTTTCATTTGCCTTCTCAGTGCTTCCGAACACACAGGCTACAAATTCATCACCGCCCCAACGGCCGCAGAAGCCGTTCTCCGGATCATTGAAAGCGGTAGAAACCGCTTTCGCTGCTGTCTTTATGAGCAGATCTCCTGCTTCATGACCGTAATTATCGTTTACCTGTTTGAGACCGTTCACATCTACAAAGAACATTGTATATTCGATAATGTCTTTTTCATTCATAGCTTCTATATCCTTATATACAGAAGTTCTGTTTGGAATACCTGTAAGCTGGTCTCTGTAAGCAAGGATCTCCAGCTGTTCTTTTTCGATTCGTTTTACATGTGCTCTTGTAGCGCGCATAATAGTATAATACATAAACGAAAACACCAGTATCAATATTGCTATCGGAGCAAGAGAGTATATACTGATATCATTTCCTATCAGGAGACTCAGATTATCTGCCGTGTATATCCTGAATACCTCGAATACAGTCACCAGCATTCCAACCACAAGCCCCACATGAAGAGGCTGCTTTTCCGCCTTTTCACCGCCTTCGCCCCTTTCAACGAACAACTGCATCGCGAAAGATATGATTCCGGCTATGAGCAGCACATGGAAGAACGGCATAATATCCGAATAACAGTAATCCAGTCTCGAATGATCTATTATGAAAGCAACAAAGTAGAACACTGTATAAATGATGGTAAACATCCTGTCTATCATTTTGAATGACTTCTTTTGTATCTCAAGATAAACCATTATAGACAGCGGAACGGGAGCCAGTAAAAGCGTATGATACTCAATTGTAGAACAGAAAGTCGTATTTAAAGTGAGCAGATAAAGGATTCTGGAATTGCCCAAATACCATAACGATATAAGCATGGAGAACAATGAGATCAGCGAGCCATTCTGAAGCTTTCCGGTTGCAACAGTACGTACGAGGAAGAAAAGAAGCATAAGCACAGACATGACAAACAATGATACAAATGTGATCATATAGAAATGCTTGCCTTCAAGTATCATATTGCCAAGATCATTGCCGGATATGACATACATCTCATCGACTCTGTAAAGAAGCCTGTATGAATTCTGTGCGATCTCAACCTTGATATCTTTACCTTCAGAATCATACGGCAGAGGAATACAAAAATACCTGTTTCCGAAATTCCTTCCGGGTTTAAGATCCTCAATGGAACTGTTATATATCTCTTCATTGTCGCAAGTTACACGTACACCTGTGTTATAAAGGCAAAAATACAATGATGGATTGATGAAATCCGTATGAGGTGCAACGAAATCGATTATGACCTTTTCATCCTTGCTTATGGGATGAAAGATCATACTTCTGCTTTTTTCCACTGCCCCGTCAGTACGTATGACAGTTGTCTGCACACTGCAATCTTCGACTTTTACTTTATTTACCGGAGCATTTGTGAATAAGCAGAATCCACCTACGATCAAATGATACAGAACGGCGGCAATAAGAATAGAAAGTCCTGTCTTTATAGCCAGACCCTTCTCATTTCCATCTTCTTTTTTTTCAGGTAGAATTGTGATCCCCATATCTTTTCAATTCTATCAAAAAACCATAGTAAAAAAAAGAAAATATAAAAAGCCCTGCGGTTACCCGCAGGGCCTGTAGATCATTTATTGAGCTTTAGAGCTTTATCAGTCCTTCTTGTCGTAAAGATTTACGAGGCTCTGAAGATGCTCAAAGTGCTCTTTTGCATTCTCTTCTGCTGCCTTGAAGAGCTCGCCGGCCTTTTCCTTGTTAACCTTGCTGAGGGCTGTGTAACGAGCCTCGCCGCCGATGAAGTCTGCATAAGCGACTGTAGCTGCTTTAGAATCAAGAGTGAACTTCTTCTCAGCTGAAGGATTGAATCTGAAGAGATTCCAGTATCCTGCATCAACTGCCTTCTTCTCCTCAGCCATTGCGATGCCCATACCACCCTTAATTCTGTGGTTGATACAAGGAGCATAACCGATGATAAGTGAAGGTCCGTGATAGCTTTCAGCTTCCTTGATAGCCTTAACGAGCTGGTTAGGATTTGCACCCATAGCAACCTGTGCTACGTATACATAACCATAGCTCATTGCGATACCTGCGAGATCCTTCTGCTTGATTGCCTTTCCGCCTGCTGCGAACTGAGCAACTGCGCCGATAGGAGTAGCCTTTGAAGACTGTCCGCCTGTATTTGAGTAAACCTCGGTATTGAATACGAATACGTTCACATCCTCACCTGAAGCAAGTACATGATCGAGTCCGCCGAAACCGATATCGAATGACCATCCGTCACCACCGAAGATCCACTGAGACTTCTTTGCTGCGAAATCCTTATTCTTGATGATCTCCTTAGCATGTGCGCTGGAATCATTAGCGATAGCTGCAAGAAGCTTGTCTGTAGCTTCAGTATTTGTAAGAGTCTCATCGAATGTAGCAAGATACTCATCGATAGCTGACTTAACTGCTGCATCAGATGTCTCAGCCTGGAGTGCAAGAACTTCGTCCTTTACATTTCCGCGGAGAGTCTTCTGAGCAAGGTACATACCAAAACCGAACTCTGCATTATCCTCGAAGAGTGAGTTAGCCCATGCAGGACCCTGACCCTTCTTGTTAATGGTGTACGGTGTTGAAGGTGAAGAGTTACCCCAGATAGATGAGCAGCCTGTAGCATTTGCGATGTACATTCTGTCACCGTAGAGCTGAGTAACGAGTTTTGCATAAGGTGTCTCACCGCAGCCTGCGCATGCGCCTGAGAACTCAAGGTAAGGCTGCTTGAACTGTGAACCCTTAACTGTATCGAGCTTGAACTTCTCGATAACTTCAGGCTTCTCATCAAGATCTACAGCATAGTCGAAATACTTCTGCTGAGCCTTCAGATCATCATCAAGAGTCTTCATGGCAAGAGTCTTGATATTTGCTTCAACGTTCTTGGGTGCATTGTTTGCAGGGCAGACATTTGCACATGATCCGCAACCAAGGCAGTCCATCTGAGATACAACGATAGCGAACTTGTATCCGGGCATACCTGTGAGATCCTTAAGCTGCATTCCGGCAGGAGCATTCTTTGCTTCCTCTTCGGTAAGAGCTATAGAACGGATTGCTGCATGAGGGCAGACATATGAGCACTGCTGGCACTCGATACATGTATCGGGATTCCAAACAGGAACTGCTACTGAAACTCCGCGCTTCTCGTATGCAGCTGTACCTGAAGGTGTATCACCTGTCATATATGTCTGAACTACAGATACGGGTATGCTGTTACCTTCCTGAGAAGATACAGGGATCTGAATGTTGTTTACGAAATCCTTCTGAGCCTGAGTACCCTTTGTAGCTGCAGGATAGTCAAGACCTTCGTCCTTGCCGTCAGCCCATGAATCGGGAACATTGACTTCAACAACGCCTGTAGCACCAAGGTCGATAGCGTTCCAGTTCTTCTGAACTACGTCATCACCCTTTAAGCCGTATGTCTTCTTAGCAGCTGCCTTCATAAGCTCGATAGCCTTCTCCTCAGGGATGATGCCGGTGAGCTTGAAGAATGCTGACTGAAGGATAGTATTGATACGTGTGGGTCCCATGCCTGATTCGATACCAAGCTTTGTACCGTTGATGGTATAGAACTTGATCTTGTGGTCATGGATATATTTCTTAACCTGACCGGGAAGATGAGCATCGAGCTCTTCGCCCTCCCAAGGGCAGTTAAGAAGGAATGTGCCACCGTCAACGAGCTCCTGAACCATGTTGTACTTTCTTACGTAAGCTGCATTGTGGCAGGCTACGAAGTTAGCCTTGTGGATGAGGTATGTTGACTTGATGGGCTTCTTACCGAATCTCAGGTGAGACATTGTGATACCGCCGGACTTCTTCGAATCATAATCGAAGTATGCCTGTGCGAACATGTCTGTGTTATCACCGATGATCTTGATGGAGTTCTTGTTTGCTCCGACTGTACCGTCAGCGCCGAGACCCCAGAACTTGCAGCAAACTGTTCCCTCGGGAGTTGTAACGAGAGGAGCACCTGCATCAAGTGAAAGATGTGTAACGTCATCGTTGATACCAAGTGTGAACTTGGTCTTTTCTGTATTGTGATATACAGCAACGATCTGTTCAGGAGTTGTATCCTTTGAACCAAGACCGTAACGGCCTGCAAGAACCTTAACATCCTTGAACTTAGGATCGCTCATAAGTGCGCTCTTTACATCAAGTGCAAGAGGCTCATCGATAGATCCGGGCTCCTTTGTTCTGTCAAGAACAGAGATTGTCTTAGCAGAAGCAGGAATAGCTGCAAGGAATGACTTAACATCGAAAGGTCTGTAGAGACGAACCTTAACAAGGCCGACCTTCTCGCCCTTAGTTGCGAGATAATCGATAGTCTCTTCAATAGTATCATTTACAGAACCCATAGCTACGATAACATGCTCTGCATCAGCAGCGCCGTAGTAGTTGAAGAGCTTGTAATCTGTACCGATCTTAGCATTGATCTTGTCCATGTATTCCTGAACGATAGCGGGCATCTCGTCATAAGCCACGTTGCATGACTCTCTTGACTGGAAGAAGATGTCCGGGTTCTGAGCTGAACCCATTTCGCAGGGATGATTAGGATTGAGAGCGTTTGCCTTGAAATCATCAATAGCCTTCAGATCGATGATATCGTCGAAATCCTCATTTGACCAGATATCGATCTTCTGGATCTCGTGAGATGTACGGAAACCGTCGAAGAAGTTGATGAAAGGAAGACGTCCCTTTATAGCTGAAAGATATGCTACAGGAGTTAAATCCATAACTTCCTGTACGGATGACTCACAGAGCATAGCGCAGCCTGTCTGACGGCACGCATATACATCGGAGTGATCACCAAAAATATTGAGAGCGTGAGAAGCAATACAACGGGCAGCTACGTTGATAACACCCGGAAGTCTCTCACCTGCAATCTTATAAAGGTTCGGGATCATAAGAAGAAGACCCTGAGATGCTGTATAAGTAGATGTAAGAGCACCTGCTACAAGTGAACCGTGAACGGTACCTGAAGCGCCGGCCTCTGACTCCATCTCAACGATCTTTACGGTCTTTCCGAAGTAGTTCTTTCTTCCCTGAGTCGCCCACTCATCTGTGTGCTCAGCCATGGGGGAAGACGGTGTGATGGGATAGATAGCGGCAGTATCTGTAAAGATATAACCTGCATGTGCAGCAGCTTCATTGCCGTCCATCGTCTTTTTTTTACGTGCCATGTTATTTCCTCCTTAATAAAATTATAAACATGTATGCCCAAAGGCATGTCGGAAATAATCTTAACACCAAAACTATTAAAAGTAAACAAAAAAAGGAGCCCTAAGGCCCCTGTTTTTTATACTCTTGTCATAAACATGTTAACCACTTCCGCGGTGGTATCAGCCGCCTGTCTGCAGAATTCTCCGTAGTCCATTTTAGATGATTCATTTGCTGAATCTGAGATGGCTCTGACCACTCCGAAACGCAGCTCGTTGGCTACACAGACCTGAGCTACAGCCGCCCCTTCCATTTCACAGGCTACAGCCTGGAATTCAGCGACTATCTTCTTTTTTACGGAATCCTCGGAAACAAACAGATCGCCGGAAGCAATGGTGCCGAACATTGAATGGATCTGCTTCTCGCCCTTCTTTTCCTTTTCAGAATTAAGGATATCTATGCTTTCCTTGAGTTTATCGACGACATACTGGTTTGCCGGGAAGAAACGCTCACCGCTTCCGTATATCTGGCCTTTCTTAAACCCGAGAGCCGTACAGTCCATATCATGCTGTACAAGCTGTGACGCTATAACTATATCAGTCACATTGAGATCCGGTGTAAGGCTTCCTGCCACACCGACATTCAGTATTATCTCAGGTTTGAAAAGATCTATCATTATCTGCGTACATACGGCTGCATTTACCTTGCCCACACCGCTTATCGCCATGACCGTATCCTTATCCTTTTTCTTACCTGTAACGAATCTGAGACCCGCATGCTTTACTTCGGATATATCCGTCATATCCTCAAGCAGCTTCTTCATTTCGATTTCCATAGCACAGATTATACCTATCATAGTCTATTACTCTCCTTCCTCTATGCTTTCGATCCCGGACAGTTCCTCCGAAGAAACATCCGTCTTATCTTCAAGTGCCTGCACATCACGGAGTTTTCTGTTGATGGCATTCGTTCTGGTGGTCATAAGCTTTTGCAGATCATTGCTGGTCATATCAAGATGCTTCTGCATCGAAATGAGCACATCTCCAAACTTACCGAATTCCGTCTTTACGGATGCAAGCACATTCCATACTTCATTACTGCGCTTCTGGATAGCCAGTGTCTTGAAGCCCATCTGCAGGCTCGAGAGCATGGCTCCCATTGTGCTGGGACCTGCTATATTGACCTGATAATCCTTCTGGAGAAGCTCCACCATTCCCAGATTAACAGCTTCCGAATAAAGTCCCTCAAACGGAAGAAACATGATTCCAAAGTTGGTAGTATACGGCACTTCGACATATTTGTCTTTAATATCTTTTGCCTCAGCCTTAAATCTTGTGACAAGCTGCTTCTTTGCGGCATCTATAACAGCCTTGTCAGCCGAATCATAGGCATCGAGCAGTGTCTGATATGTATCTCCCGGGAATTTCGCATCTATGGGCAGATAAACATGGCTTCCGTCCGAACCGGGAAGCTTTATGGCATATTCTACACGCTCTGTGCTGCCCGGAACTGTTGCTATATTCGTATCATACTGCTCGGGACTGAGTATTTCCTCAAGTATGGCTCCAAGCTGAAACTCACCGAGTATACCTCTGGTCTTCACACCGGAAAGAACCGCCTTAAGTCCGCCCACATCTCCGGCAAGATTCTTCATCTCTCCTAAGCCCTTATACACCTGCTCCAGCTGGTCGCTCACGCTCTTGAAGGATTCACTGATACGCTTGTTCAATGTCTCTGTAAGCTTTTCATCAACCGTACCTTTTATCTCATCAAGCTTCTTATCGGTACGGTCGCTGAGCTCGGTAAGTTTTTTATCATTATCCTCACGGATGCGGTTAAGACTTCTGTCGTTATTCTCTCTTATCTCAGTAAGATTCTTTTCAGTGCTTTCCCTGAGGGCAGTGATCCCTTTCTCCATGCTCTCTGTCTGCTTCTTTGAAGTCTCATCCAGATGGCTTAACTTTGTGGCGAGCAGTTCGTTCATGGACTCTCTGTCAGCCTTCTGTGCTTCCGTTATCTGGTTTCCGAACTTCTCCTGAGATGCGGTAAGCTCCTGCTTAAGAGCTGTCTGTGAAGCTGTGACTTCCTGCTTGAGCAACTGCTGTGAATTTAGCAGTTCCTGCTTAAGTGAAGCCTGTGAAGCCATAAGCTCCTGCTTCATCGCGCCTTCGCTGGTCATAAGTTCCTGCTTAAGTTCGGACTGCTTCTGTCCAAAATCACTGCGAACCTGATTTATCTGAAGAGAAATATAATCTCTCATATCCTTCTCAAGATCATCCGCTGTGGCATCAAGCTCATCCAGTATCTCTTTTTTGGCTTCCTCTGCTGCCGCTGCTGCATCGGGCCCTTCAGACCTCTTTTTGCCTGAAATGATCAGCATGATGATAAGAACTGTATTTATGATAAGAAGCACCACTGATAAAATGATCAGATAGATTTCCATATATCAACTCCTCCTTCAGAAACCTGCATAAATAAATGACGAAATACCGGTAAAACTCATCACCGACCAGAACAGAGCCGCTATCGTGAACAACGCCGTCTTCACATCCGGCTTAAACTCAGTTTCATGACTGTTCCTGCAAACAAATACCACAGCAGCTGCAGCACCGAGGAAAATGTAAGCAGGCAGTGCCGGCATCTTTGTAACCATACTTGCAGCAAAAGGAACAAAGCTCTCAACTATCCTGAATTCCGGTATGTTAAATCCTGATGATATCACTGCTGTCATCCCTTCGGTACGCCCCTCAAAGAGTCGCCCGAAAAGCATCGCAGCCTGTGAAAGACTTCCGCATCTGAAAAGCAGCCAAAGAAAATTCACAGCTGTGAAAGTAAGAACTACCCTTATACATTTTACCAATGTATTCTGCTTTTCCGGCATAAGTTTTTTAATCAGCCTGTCAAAGCAGTTGAGCATTCCGTGTATCAGGCCCCATATTATAAACGTATAATTAGCTCCGTGCCATATACCGCTTATCAGGAATATTATCATGATATTGATATATGTCCTTATCTTTCCCCTGCGGCTTCCCCCAAGCGGAAAGTATATGTATTTCCTTAAGAAACCTGTGAGAGTCATATGCCAGCGTCTCCAGAAATCTTCTATGGATACCGCCTTGTACGGAGAATCAAAGTTGTGCGGAAGCTTTATGTTCATCATCCCGGATACACCCTCAGCCATATCGCAATAGCCGCTGAAATCAAAGTAGAGCTGGAATGTATAAAAGAGTGAGATCAGTATCACATCTGATGACGAAAGCAGATCCGGATATGCAAAGGCTGTATCCACGGCTCTTCCGAACACATCCGCAAACAGAGTCTTCTTTAAAAGCCCTACGGAAAATAGATACAGACCGTGTGAAAGCCTTGTGTAATCTGCTTTTCTGGAGTTTAAATCTTTAAGCTGCGGGATGAAGCTTTCCTGAAGCGTGATGGGGCCCTGTATAAGCGTAGGAAAATAAGAGATAAAGAGTGCATATTCCCTAAATGACACATCCTTTGTCTCACCTCTGTATGAATCAACAAGATAGGCAAGCTGTCTGAATGTATAAAAGCTTATCCCGAGCGGAAGAATTATATCTAACGCCCTGAACTCACCGCCGCTTATCTTTGCAAATGCCGAAAGGCAGAAATTAAAATACTTGAAATAAAAGAGCGCCAGAACATTTACGGCTATCGCTCCTGTTAAAAGCATCTTCTGTCCGCTCTTTTTTAATAACAATCTTGAAAACAGAAAATTAATAACCAGCGACACAAGCAGCACGCAGGCATAAACAGGTTTATAAAATCCGCAGAAAACAAAAGAAGCGCAGATGAGAAAGATATCAGCTGCCTTGTAATATTTCCTGCCGTCCAGGAAAAGTTTAATAAACACCGTGAGCGGCATAAATATGAGTATGAATATGTAACTTGCAAAGGACATCAGTGAAGGCCCTCATAATCAAAGTTCATATACAGTTCCCTTTCACGTTCAAAATACCCGTCACAGTTTTCCTTTGTGATAAGTGAATCTCCTGCTGCCATATCATTAAGTATCATCGTATTGATCCAGTCGCCATAATGGGCCTGATCCTTGTAATTATCAGCGTTTGTGACTATATCTGCTCTGTCCCCCCAGGCAAAAAGCTTAATATTAGGCACTTCAAGCAACTGTCTTACTGCTGCCTCTTCTATATCAAGCTGCCACTTAAGCTTCCCCTGTGAATCCATCATATCCCAGTAATATATGCTGTATGGCGTGATGAAGAGATAGAATTCCGTTTCGGGATTGTCAAGCGCAGTTTGTATCACGTTTTGTTCAAGATTATCATGAACTGTTTTAAGCTCTGCTTCACTTACCGGAACCTCTTCAGACACACGTCCCTGTATGACATAGGTTGAGAGCACCTGATCTTTTCCAAAGCCCGGTGCCTCTGCCATCCAGTTGCCGTACTCATCAAATGTATCGGAAGGTTCACCGTCAAACGAATTCTTAAGATCCCCTGCAACCGCTTCCGTAAATATCGATTTGTTCAGAAGGTATGCGGCATCATCAAACGGATTGTCATTGGTCATGAATTCAGGAGGTTCAAGATGACCGAAATCCAGGTCATCATGCTTCTGGTCCTTATCCTTTACAAGAAATGAATAATCAAGACTTCTGATCACACGCTTCACATCATTGCCCGATGAAAGCGCTCTCTTCACACCCTGATCAACCTCTTTAAAAAGTCCGCCCCTGTATGTGATCTTTACTGTATGCGCATTAAAGAGCACATCCGCTTCGCTTGTTTTGAAATTCTCCGCCATGGAAGTGCCGGTGATAACAGTATCGTATTTGAAGTGTCTTGCTATTCCGTCATTCTGATAGCGTCCGTCCGTAAGCGAATAAGATATGCCTTCCACCGGAGCATGATAATGAAAATACGGATCAACAAATATCGTAAGTCCGGCGCAAAGTACAAAAAGAAAAAGACAGCTGAGCGTCACAGCTGCAAACCACTTTTTCTCTTTGCCTGCCGGAGCGTCTGTCTTTTTCATGATTTAATACCTTTGTGATTATCAGATGAAACCATCGAGCTTCTTGAGTCTTGAAGGAAGCTTCAGCTTCTTTATAGCTCTTGCCTCGATCTGACGGATACGCTCTCGTGTTACCGAGAACTTCTTTCCGACCTCTTCAAGAGTCTGGGGCTGGCCATCGCGGAGACCATATCTTAAGATAAGCACTTCACGCTCTCTTTCATCGAGCGCTTCCATGGATTCCATGATCTGCTGCCTTAAGAGTGTCTTTGCAGCTGCCTCCTCAGGAGCAACCGTGGTCTTGTCGTCCACCATATCTCCGATCGTTGTATCTTCCTCCTCACCGACAGGAGTCTCAAGTGATATAGGCTCTGCCGAGATCCTCATGATCTCCTGAACCTTAGCCTCATCCATATCGGCTCTGGCTGCTACTTCTGCAGTTGAAGGCTCACGTCCGAGTTCGCTGGTAAGAGTTCTTCTGATACGTACGATACGGTTGATGTTTTCAACCATGTGCACCGGAAGTCTTATTGTACGCGCCTGATCGGCGATGGATCTTGTTATAGCCTGACGTATCCACCATGTTGCATATGTGGAGAACTTGTAGCCTTTGTGATAATCAAACTTATCAACGGCTCTCATGAGACCTAAGTTTCCTTCCTGAATAACATCAAGGAAGTTCATGCCTCTGCCGAGATAATGCTTTGCGTTACTTACAACAAGACGAAGGTTTGCGCTTGTCAGATGATCGATAGCATCTTTTGCGTCATCGATGACCTTTTTATTTGCACGCATCTTTGCCTGCCATGTTCTCTTATCCTTGGCAGCCTTTTCCTTATTCCTTGCCTTCTTGAGACCTTCTATCTTCTCGGCAAGCTTTTCATTTTCTTCCCTTGCCGCCTTGCCTGCTTCGATACGCTTGGCGAGTTCGATCTCTTCTTCCATTGTAAGGAGCTCAACAGATCCGATCTCTTTTAAGTACATGTGAACGGAATCGGCCATAGCGGCGTTTTCATCAAGTGAGCTGTCCTTATCGAGATCTTCTATCTCTTTTTCGATCTCTTCGCTCTCCTCATCGATCTCATCGAGTTCCGAATCGGGAGCATCATCAACGGGGCTGCTTAAAACTATGCTGTTCTTATCGAGGGCATTCCATACAAGATCAAATTCCTCTTCCGTAAGCTCATACTTATTGAAGACATTGACGACATCCTGATACTCGGTGACGCCCTTCTTCTTGGCTTTCTTTATGAACTTATCAAGATCTTCCTCAAAACTTTTTCTAGTCTTGTCGTCCATAGTTTCCTCCTATTTACTCTTTTCCGTTCCAGCAGTATGTACAAATATTGCACTCAGGAAGTCCTATCGCCTTTATCATGTCATCGAGGCGCTCAAACTGCAGGGAATCAAAGCCCTGTCTCTTGCAGATCTCTGCAACCATGTGCCTGTAACAAGGATGATCGGGATTGCTGTAATCATCAAGTTTCTCCACATCTTTGTCACCCTCCAGATCGTGTATTACACGACGGGTTATGAGGTCCATCACTGACCTTGAGCGGGAGAAATTGAGGAACTTACATGCAAACGTGATAGGTGGACATGCTGCCCTTACGTGCACTTTTTTTGCACCGCTGTTGTAAAGATACTTTATCGTATCTCTGAGCTGTGTGCCTCTTACGATCGAGTCATCGATAAGCACCATGCTCTTGTTCTGTATAAGATGTTCCACCGGCACAAGCTTCATCTTTGCGATCATCTCTCTCACGCTCTGATTTGTAGGCATGAAAGATCTGGGCCAGGTGGGTGTATACTTTATAAAAGGTCTTTCGAAATGGATCCCTGCCTCGTTTGCATAACCGATGGCATGTGCGGTACCTGAATCCGGAACACCTGCCGCATAATCCAATTCATCCCTGTTCTCATCGCGCATTGCGATCATCGCACCGTTGCGGTAACGCATTTCCTCAACGCTTACACCTTCATACATTGAGTTGGGATAACCGTAATATACCCAGAGGAATGCACATATCTGCATTCTGTTACCGGGCTTTCTTATCTGCTCTATGCCATCGGGAGTCATAAATACTATCTCACCGGGGCCGAGCTCCGAATAATCCTTATATCCGAGATTTACATAAGCGAAACTTTCAAATGATGCACAGTAGGCATCCTCTTTTTTACCTATCTGAAGAGGTGTACGTCCCAGAGGATCACGGGCGGCATATATGCCTTCTTTTGTAAGAACAAGAAGCGTAAGAGAGCCGTCTACCTTTTCCTGCGCGTACTGGATACCTTCCGCGATACTGTCTTTTGAATTGATCAGCCATGCCACAAGCTCAGTGGCATTTACTTCCTCCGAACTCATTACCTGGAACTGCGAGCGTGTACTGTAGGTTTCCTTTATGAGTTCATCCATATTGTTTATCTTGCTGACAGTGGCAACGGCAAATGTTCCGAGGTGCGACTGTACAAGTATGGGCTGAGGCTCGTAATCGGAAATACATCCTATTCCAAGTCCACCCTGCATGGATTCCATATCATCTTCAAACTTGGTACGGAACGGAGTGTTCTCTATATTGTGAATGGCCCTTGAAAAGCCATCCTTTCCGTATACGACCATACCGCCGCGCCTTGTTCCAAGGTGCGAATGATAGTCTATACCGAAAAACAGATCGATCGAAGCATTCTTTTTTGAAGCAACACCAAAGATACCGCTCATGGATTAATTCCTTTCCCTGCTCAGCAAAAATCAGCAACGACAAATTATAACATTACTTCAATGGCAAGTAAACAGGATTTCCTTCAGAATCATATAATATGCGCATCTGAGGCTGTCCGTAAGCATCATACAGAAACTCCGGATCCCTGTTATGATATGTGCTGCCTGAAGGAGATGCGGTATCTATACTGTTCAGATCTGTATCGCCCAAAGTAGTTGCGATACCGCTACTGCTTAGATCCATGTTGCCATAGGAAGCAGCGGTATCATTTCCGGTCTGATCCGTGCCGCCCAGAGGAACTGCGGTATCATTTCCGGTCTCATCCGTGCCGCCTGAAGGAACTGCGATATAATTAGCCTTCCTGGATTTAAGGAACTTGTAGATCAGTATTTCAGCCGTAACAAGTATCACAACGACCGCAAGTATGATAAGTGCGATGATCCACATGGATACACCCTGTTTTTCTCCTTTTGCGCCTTTTTCCGATGCATTTTGCTCTGAAGGAGACGGATTGTCACCATTATTTGCAGGAGCGGTTCCGGCTGCCTCGTTTATCTTTGTTTCAGATGATGACGGGACTGCGGCAGGGCTCAGATTGACCGCACCCTGCTTTATGCCTTCTTTTGTGTTTTCAGTAATGAAAGCCGTGAGCCATGCAAGAGGCGCATTCCAGTTGATCGTGCATTCATTAGCAGAATATGCTTCGATATGATCCATATAGCATTTTGCCGGAGGAATGGTGCCTTTTTTCCAGCCGCTTCCTCTTACCCAGGGATCTTCCATTCCGGAATTAGGTCCGCCAACCAGCACGCCATTTGGCGCTGACGGAAAACTGTCATCTATCAGATTGGCCCAGTAGCGGTGATGCGGATACCTTGCAGCATGGGTGCCGTAACCTGTCACATAGGAATAATCCATTGCGTTTCTTCCGAGCAGATAATCCATTGCCGACACGGCACCGTTCAGATACTTTGCTTCTCCGTTTAAGATATATGCATACGCAAGCACTATTCCATTATCCGCAACCAGCGAATTGGAGCCCCATATATATCCTGTATCACTGTCTGTGCTTGAAAGCGTGCTCTGACCATAAGGAAGTCCGTAACCCTGCTTATCTTCCATTTTTATAAATTCATCAGCAGAAGAAATGATAGCAGCGGCCGCGCTCTTGGCATCCGCTTTGTCAACTTTGTCATCGTTTATCGCAAGCGAAATGGTCCCGAGTGCTGCTGTATGCCCCCAGTCAAAACTACCGCAGGTATCAACGCTTTCGCCTCCGGAAAGAACAGTAGGGAGCTCTAAGAAGAACCCTGATCCCTTCATATCATCATGATAGGCTGCTTCACCGGTTGTTATATAAAGCTCCGCTGCAGCCCAGTAGAATTCATCACTCACATCATCGTCACCGTATGCTCCACCGCCTTCGAAATTGCCACTGGGAGCAAACTGATCAGGATGAGCCTTTGCTGCCTCATATGCAGTCTTTGCAAATTCAAGGCACTGTTTGGAATATGCATCATCTATCCCCTTCCACAGACGTGCAGCCTGTGCCCCGCATGCTGCGGCATTAAGTGTTGCCGCTGTTGTGGGAGGAAGTATCACTCTTGTCTTATCATCATCTGAAGGTGCTATGCCAAGCCCTGTCCACTTGTCATCATGAACCTTGTGATAAACCATGCCTTTGTATTCACCTTCTTTTACAAGCATAGTCTGGATCCAGTCCATTTCAAAACGGGCTTCATCAAGGATATCCGGATATCCGTTATTATTCTCCGGAATATTCATGCAGCCATCTGCATAGGCCTTTTCATTCCCTGTCTTTAACGCAGCTTCATACATATTCTGTAAAAGCCAGAGGGAGATGCCGCCGTTAACAACATATTTTCCGTGATCACCCGCATCGTACCAGCCACCGGTCACATCCTGACTCTGTCCGGTCACCGCTGTATTGTCTGTAAATGATGAAACTATCTGAGCATTGTCGGAAGAATGTCCGGCTGCTCTTGCAAGACGGTCTTTATCTCCTGACGTAATGAACTGACTTTCGATGGGGACCCCGGATCTGTTCTGATAAAAGTAATTGAGCGAATCATAAAGCATCGCGGAATAGGTTTCGGAATCACCTATGGAAAACTCCCTTGAAACCGCACCGTTTCCGGCCTTAAGCGTATACCTGCCTGCCTTATCATATTCAGAGAAATCAAGAATATGCACATCATCATCCGAATCGGCATCATGGCCTGCGGGCTTTGACTTTCCGTTCCATACTTCCTTTCCGTTTTCATCAAAGAGCGAAAACTTTACCGGTGAACTGTCAGAGCAGAGCATGGTAGCTTTCTTCTGCATGCCCTCAAAATAACTCACCTGATTGGTAAGTATATCGGAACGTACCCACGGAACCTCAGCCACATAATCATTCTCATCCGATGACTCATCAATAAGAGACATGTTGTCAAACTCGATCACTGTTCCGGCAGGGAAGCACACACCATTTGTATACTGTCCATCGCCGCCCAGATGGAATGCCCACTCTGCCACATCCATACTCTGGTTTGCAGTAAAGCTAAGATCCACTGTCTTCCACTGATCAGCAGTATCATAAGAGATAGGATCCCATGTGGAATCAAGATCCGAACCATTGCTCATGTTGTGCCATATCTCTTTGGTGCCGTCCAGATTACCAATCTTTGTGTAATACTTTCCTGTATTGGAGGCCTTTATCTCATAATGCACATGATAATTGTGCCCCTGAACTATGGTAAGACCCCTGTGCCTGAACTGGCAGTCCCAACGGTCCTCTCCTCCGTTGGATGCTCCGCCCGGATTAACTATTGTGATACGGTACACGCCATCTGCGATCTCAAACTCCATCTCACCTGTCGCGGATTCAACTATATGCCACGGCAACCCCTTGCCATCATCAAAATCATTCTCTCCGAGCTGTTCCCCTGCAAAAACATACTTAAGACCGGGTGCCGCAAACATATCAGAACCGAACAGGCATGTTACCGATAAGACTGTGGCCAGCAAATATTTAACTGCTTTTTTCTTCATGATATGGTTTCCGTTTCTGTTGATCTGATCTTTATTAATCTGATTTTAATCTGATTTCTATTGATATAATTTCTATTGATATGATCTCTATTGTTTACGAATGTACACGGCATTTCCGAATGAATCCGATACAGCAAGTTCATACTTACTGCTGTATTTAAAATACCATTCAACAGGTTTTAATTCATCATCTATCAATACTGTATCAATATCAAATTTATCCAGTACTTCCTTTATTTCTTCCGCTGAACTTCTCGTTAGAACAAGCGAAAGAACACCATCTATTGCATTTATTTCATCATCTTCATAATCGTACGGGAAAAACCTTGTATCGACCATAACTTTTATATCATTCCACATCAGAAAGTTGCTGCTATTGTATCCATTCAGCAAATGGATGTCTTTCCTTTCCTTTAGACAATCCATCACCTCATCCGAAATCTTCAAAGCCCGGCTCTGATCTACATATTCACCAAAGCTGTCCGGATATTTACTAAGCAGGATACTTATCGAGATCACAATACCTGCTACCATTCCGGCAACAGAATACATATTTAATGGTTTATGCTTATCTATATATTTGATCTTGTTTCCTGCGATCCATCTTGCAAAATCAATCAGATACTTATAAAGGAATACCTGTATCAGCATTACAGAAATTACTCCACACTTGGCAGATTTAAAGATCGCAAGCACTGAAGCAAGGATCAGACCTATTTTTATATAATCTTCTTTTTCTTTGAATCTGGACAAACCATATCCGCAGATAAGCACAACCATTACCAGAAATAAAGCCCTGTGCAGATTATTCGGAGAATAGGGCCTCCATTCTTTTATATAAGAATTATATTTTGAGCTGACACCAAAAAGCAGCATCTTAAAGCTTTCCATGACCATTCCTACCCCTACAGGATTGAAAAACAGCCCGACAAAGAAAAGAATGATCCCGGATATCCTTCCGGCATAATACTTTGGATCAATACTTTTATTCATCACTCCGTATACAAGATCGACCATAAAACATATGATCAAAAATAAACCTATTGCTTCACCCTGCCCGAGATGCATATTTGACAAAAGAATCCCTGACAGAAAAAAAATGATCACCATCTTTAAGGTTTTCTGAAGCTTTAAATATACCAAAACAAGTATCGGAAGAAAAAGTGTTGAATAATATACCGGCCTACTGATAGCATTTTTAGGCATAAAGATGAATACGGCTGCATAAAAAATGAGATAGATAAAAGCACTCTTTCCCTTAGTGCCGTAAAGAATCCCCACTACATATATAACCACAAGCGGTATTAGCGCCATTATCATATATCCAAGCATTCCACCAAACTCAACCACTGAATAAAAGATCAGATCATACAGCCATTCCTGCTGATTCCATACGGTTCCTTTTATCCAGGAATAGGGATTTTCACATGATATTCCGTTTAATCGTATATCCCTCCCCATGAGGTAATGCCATATCATATCATAATCTAAATTCCCGAACAGTTTAAACACGCCTAACCATAAGAAGAACATCGCCGCAACAAAAACTGTGATCTTAATCATTATCTGTAAAAAACCGGATTTATTTTTTTCCATTTAATCTCACCTTCTTATATACAGCGAATTACCACAGTCATCCGTCATCACCAGTTCGAAAGCCGAATTATATTTAAAATACCATTCCGATCTTTCGCATGAAGGATCTATCAGTACGGAATTGTAATACTTAAACAATTCATCAAACTGACCCTCAGCAAAACTCCCATTCTTTACCGAAGAAATGATCCCGTTCTGCGTAACATCTCCTTCTGTTCCAATAGAATAATTAATATCACGCGTATCATACATTACCGATATCCCATTCCACATCAGATAGTCGGCCACTTCATCGCTGTGAAGCATGTAAAGTCCCTCTGCCCCTTTCAGGCACTCTATCATTTCGTCCGAAATAACTGCTGCCTGTTCATTATGAACATACGATCCATAATCTTTCGGATATCCGGCTATCGATACGATCACGGAAATAACTGTTCCGATCAGAACACCTATGATCGTCAATCGATCTGCCGGCTGATATTCGATCTGAATTTTGATCAGATCTCCAAGAATACCTTTAAACATTCCGTAAAAATATACCGGCAGAAAAACGATCATCAGATATATCGCTGATATTCCGACTTTACACGAAACAAAAGAAAGCATTACTGCAGCTGTTACCTCAACAAAAACTATACAATCCTCTTTTTTTCGATCGGATATAACAGCATATCCACAGGTCATGATCACAAGGAGTACAACTATAGACGGTATAAGCTTCTCCGGAGCATACGGATGCCCGTCAAAGTAATACGATATCAGATGCTTTCCTTCCCTGACTACATTGATACCTGCAGGATTTACAAACATACCTGCCAGATAAACGAACGGAATTCCCAATGATTTAAGACATGTTTTCAGATCAAACTTTTTATTATACAGATCGAATGCCTGATCTATGATAAAGCACAGGATAAGAAAGAATGCTACGATAACAGCTTCAGAAAGCTCAAAATTAGAAAGAACGATTCCAGACACAAATGACAATATTAACTTCTTTATTATAGAATCAAACTTAAGATACCCAATTATAAGCACAGGTAAAAGTATGGCGGAACCGAATGTCGGAGAACTCGCCGTATCTTTAGGAAAAGAAATGAATGCAACCATGAAAAATACAGAATACAAAAAAGCACTTATTTCATTTTTCCTCTGTAAATAGCCTATCGTCCATATCGCTACAAGCGGAATGATCAACAGGATAACATATCCGGCCATCCCAAATGTCTTCACAGAAAAATAATACAACAGATCAAACATCCATTCTGATTGAGACCATTCTGTTCCATTTATCCATGTATACTGATTATCAAAGATAATGCCTCTTTCCAGTATGTCTCTTCCGATCAGATAACGCCATAAACCATTAATATCAAAAGAATCATACAGTGACAATACGAATATTGCTGTAATGATCAATGCAGCTATTGAGACCGGATATTTTAAAAACCGATTCTTTATATTTATTTTCTTCATTTTTCCTTCTCTAATATGTATTGATGACAGTATGCAGTTAATTTTAATTTCTTAAACCTCTCATGACAAGACCACGTGTTTTATAAAACAAAAGAAAAATAAGACCTGTTTTATCAGGTCTTATTCTTAGATATGTAAGCTCTGTTCTTATGCCAGGAAACCTCTGTTAGTACCGGCAGCCCTGCTTCCTGTGGCAAGCGTACCTTTTCCATAAGTCATTCCCGCATATATCATATCCGTGTTTTTCATAAGAGGTTCCGAATCATCCGCTTCAGTTGCCTCTTCATAGGCATCTCTTAAAGATTTCATGATCTTTATTACCTCGGGAAGTCCTTCGGGATCCCTTCGTATGTCTGCCATGATCAATTCTCTTTCAACAAAACGGTATATCTGATAAGTCCTGCGGGCTATGTCATATTCCATATTCAGTGACTCGATAAGTTCACGCAGTACAGCCTTTGCATTCCTTATCCCTATCCTGTACGTTTCAAGATCTTCGAGGGTATATTCTTTACCGGATCTGCTGGTAACAGATTCTTTCACATATGTAAGAAACATATCGTAAAGTATAACAACCATGCGGCTTTTATTCGCTTCGCTTATACGGAGCATGAAATCCTGTTTAGCTTCACTTGTCATATGCTCATCTTCCTTTCATTGGTTTTGATTATCCTTTATCCGTATATTACTGAAGCAGCTGCAGAACCTGCTGAGGTCTTTCATTAGCCTGTGCCAGCATCGATATACCTGCCTGTGAGAGCACCTGCTGTGTCGTATATGTGGTCATCTCTTCAGCCATATCCACATCCATTATCCTTGAATATGAAGCAGTCATATTCTCTTCGGAAACACTTACACTTGTAGCATTGTGCTCAAGTCGGTTCTGGAAAGCACCGAGCCTTGAACGTACACTGTTCACGTAATCAAGTGCTCCCTTAACCTGTTCGATGCCTCTCTCCGCTCCATCCCTGGTTGAAAGATCAAGTCTTTCAGGATCATTAGCATCAAATGGAATTCCCATCTTTGAAAGAGATATCTCTCTTATCTGTATAGCGATCTCATTGCCTTCATTGGCTCCGGTCTGTATCTTCATTGCACCTATGCCGGTAACATCTATTGTTACAACTCCGGCTCCGGTTACATTTGCCTGTGATCCTTCGATCTTGAAATCCATTTCAAATCCACCGCTGCCCTTTATGCTAACGCGGCTTCTAACCAGCTGGCCGTTTTCATCCGTTATGGCTTCAACAGATCCCGAAAGAGTATCAGCTGAAGGAAAATTGTCTGAAGTAAGCGCTGCTGATGTTACATCCACGCTGTCAGGGATCCCGTTTGCATCGAAGTGTAGCAGCCGGCTCAGATCAACGGTATATTTTCCGGGATCAACATCCTCGGTATAGTAATCTATATCCATCACAGCCTTGTTGTCACTGTATGCCTTAAGATCAAAAGTACCGTCCAAAAGCGGCTGACCGTTAAATTCAGTATCCTTTGCAATACGGGTTATCTCTTTCTGAAGCTGTTCTATCTCAGCCTGTATCATCTCTCTGTCACCATCAGTGAGAGTATCTGTTCCTGACTTTACGGCAAGTTCATTCATACGCTGCAGTATGGCTGTTACCTCTGTAAGAGCACCATCTGCAGTTTCAACAACAGATATTCCGTCATTAGTATTTCTTCCGCTTATGCCCAAGCCCTTGATCTGTGCATTCATTCTGTTTGCTATGGCAAGACCTGCAGGATTATCCTTGGCATAATTAATCTTAAAACCGGAGGACAGACGCTCCATTGACTGACTCATGAGTTCGTCATTTCTGTTAAGAGTTTTGTTTGTCACTACTGCACTGGCATTGTAATTAATCCTCATAACGTACCTCCGAATACTTTTATAAATACTTTTGATGCTCTGTAAAGCGCTGCTGTATCGTCACTGTTACTATCTACATCGGCATTTCTGTGCGAAATATTAACACTCATCTTCTCAGAGTATATGATATCAGCACCACCGAAGCTTACACCCTCCGCATGCATTGCCTCCGAAAGCAGTCCCAAAACCCTGTTTTCTTCAGACTTAAGCTCCCTGCTGCCTGTAAGGATCATAGCCTTGACGCTGCCCTGAGCTGCTTCAAGCCTTCCTCTGACGTTTCCGAAACCGACGGTCTCCATATTTATCTCAGCTGAAGCTTCACCTCTGCCCTCATGGCGGATCCAGATGCTTACGGAACTCATCTCACCGCCTATTTCCATAGGAACCTCATAAGATTCTTCACGTGCAAGGTCTCCGGCCACATGGAGCTGCTTCATGGCAAGACTGTACTCCCTGACATCTATGCGTTCACCGTCTTTAAAGGCCGCACTCTCAAATACTGACTCCATAAGAGATGTCATTTCGGAATACGCTGCTCCCGCACTGTCCCTGTCATTGAATTCATCGATAACTCTTGCATAAGAAGAACGTATCATATCTTCTATAGCTGCACCTACAATATCTCCTGCGTCTGCATTATCAGCAGCAAGCAGAGATGCCGACTTTTCACCAGTCTTAAACAGGCCTCCTCTGTTTTTTCTGAGGGCGTCCAGTCCCCGTGCATGATCGGCGGTTGCTATCACTTCACTCTCTATCAGTTCTTCATATATTTCCGTTGGAATATGGACCGCATCCCTTATGCTTTCCATATTGCTTTCGGCACGGACCTGAGTATATGCAGTCTCTATCTGTAAAGAGATATCAGATGAAACCTTCGAAGTCATCCCGTCATAAAGATCATCAACTGTCACATCAAGACCTGTATCACGACGGCTTCTTACTGCTGTTAGTATATTCGCAAAATTTATCTCGGCTCCCGATTTCATAAGCATTCCAACTGCGGCGCCGTCATTTGATGCTGCCTGATGAAGCAGTCTGTATATACCTATGAATGACTCCGATTCTTCATCACTTATAAGTCCTTTTTCCTGCATCCGCACGAGATACTCACTGTATTTTTCAGGGCTGTTTGACGTATCCTCAGCCGCAAGACGTTTGTCCAGCTCGTCCATGCTCATCTTAAGCGGATTATCTCCGCTCCTGATAAGGCTTAAGGTCGCAGCAGGTGTCATCCTGTTTATTATCCCGTCAACATAGCTGTAAGCAGCCTTAACAGAATTTACGGAAGACTCATTTATCTCCATGCTGTTGTAACCAAGTATCCTTACCGCCCTTAAATTCGGATCGGTTTTTTCTATCCCTATCTCATCCAGCAGATCACCTGCATTTGCAAATGCCTTACTAAGTGAATCACCCAGATCCGTCCTTACCTCTGTACGCATGGTCTCATATGCCTGACCTGCGGCTTCGTACTGCCTGCGCAGGGTTTCGCCCTGAACCGACAGCTCGTTTATGCTCACTGTCTGAATGCTTATCTGAACATAGCTTCCAAATACAGCAGCAGGCATATTTTTGAGGCTTTCCACCGTATCAAGGCTCTCTTTATAGAGTTCCGCCCTTGTATCGGCTTCAGCCGTTTCTTCCGCATCAAATCTTATCCTGTTTATCTCTGATTCAGCACTTTTGAGTTTCTCAACCAGATCCGAAAGAGGTTCTGTTTCGATCGATATCCCCTGCTTAAGCATAGTGAAATTAACCTGAACGGACATGTGGAGCCTTGTTTCCTCCATGATACGTCTGGCTTTTACAAGGTTTACATTTGTATCGGTAACTTCATATGCACCTTTATCAGCTGCATTTTCTGCTGCCTTCAGATTCTCAATACTTATTTCCTTATCTTCAGAAATAAGTTTTCCTATAGTGGCATCATCTGCTTTTTCTATCGTCTCTTTGGCAGATACCGCTCTTTCAAGCAGTGAAGGCCTGCCTGTAAGATCAGCTTCATATGCGGGCTTTCCGTCAGCAACAGCCTTTGTACCTGCTTCGATAAGCTTATCCGTATCAAGCGGGAAATCTATCTTTTCCAATTCCTTATATGCAGCAAAACTTTCTGCGGTAACCGGTATATCAGCCTTTACCAGAGCAGCAGCCGCTGCGGTATTACTATCATCCGAAACGAATCCCGCTTCTTCTATGACTTTCTTTAACTGCTCCATGATAGCTTCGGGAAGATCAGCAGTCTCTTTCCCATAGGCTTTAGTCATTCCAGTGCTGTGCCCGGCATAATATATATTCTCAACCGTCGGTTCCAGGGAATTGGCAGCGATATAAAGCTTTGTATCTTCTGAAAGCGCCTTAATGCCTTCGGCCATATCGAGCATTTCCTTCATGCCTGCTGCATTTTCCGCGGTAAGAGGAAGGCCTGCAGCATCAAAACTCTTCTTAATAGACTCTGCCATAGCTGGGCTTCCGGTTATCCTGGCGAGCTTTTCCGTGCTTATATCATCATTGAAGCCATTTATCACAACGCCGGCCCTGGCCATAGTGGCTCTTATCTCGTCACCTATTGTAACTGCCTCATCAGGGTCGATCGCAGCCAGATCAAAACCGTCTTCTGCGGCCTTTTTATAACCTTCATCAGACATCGTATTGGATAAGAGTATCATCTTATCCTTCATAACCGATGCTTTGTCTTTTGCAAGAGGATCATTCAAAAGGGCTGCAGCATTCTTTTTGCCGGATACCCCGTCAATGAGCCCATTCTTATCAAAAGCGCCTGTACCGGGAACAATACTGCTGCTCCCCAGATTCACCGAATATGTGTTTCCTGCTGCCGACCTTACTGCTTTTTTCAACTCTTCCCTGTCGGTTTCCTTTACACTAAAAAATCCCGGAACAGCTGCTCCATTTAAGGAAGCATAGCTGTCTGCGGGACGTTTATCATTTATCATGTGATCATAATTTGCGCTGTTCATAGGCATTTTCTCCGAAATAAGCTATTATCACTTATAATTTCGGACAGAACGGCAGATTTTTTAACCCCTGATCACCTTATCCTGAATATCTCCATATTCTGTTCATCAGGCTGATCTCCGGGATTCTCGGGGAAAAACACAACCAGCACATCTTCACCGTTCTTCACTCTTCTGTAAACACGGTCGTTCATACCGACTGCCTTCAGGGGATAACGGCCCCTGCTTATTACATTTCCCACTTCGTCTTCATCATATGGCAGTCTGACATCAGCCCTGCATCGCAGGCGATATGACGAAATGTAGTCTTCCAAAGAAGCCCTCTTCTGCAGATATTTGCTCTCTATCGAAGTCTCACAGGCGATCGCGGTATCATTACTTATCGCATTCAGTTCCCTCTTGGGCTGATGTATAAGCAGACGCGTCAGTGTTATGAGCAGGGCATACAGGATGATCAGGATCACTGCATATACTAACGCCTGCATATGTTCACCCTGATTGAAACGTACAACCGAACTGAATACAGTAATAACGGTAAACACAAGGGATATTACAAGAAGTATCGCCACAAATACGGAACCTGCAAAATATTCTCCCCTATAGTAATCTCTTAACCTGTCCCTTTCCGAATCCATAAGCTTACGCCATCTGAGTTCTTTGGTACCGGATGCATACCGGCGTTCCGATTCACTCTTCGGAACAGGTTTTATGTTTATATCGCCAGCCATTTTACTCCAGAATAAATCATTTCTTTCAAATTTTTACCGCAGAAATCTCAAATATAGGAGAATCCGTATACGGCAGCTCCAAAAGGAGGCAGATCAAATAATATCATATGATCTTTTCCGTCGCATTCAAAATTTTTGGATTTTATTTCTGCGGGAAGTACTGCTCCGTTTCCTCCGAATCTTTCTTCATCGGAATTGAGGACCAGTTTGTATTTGCCTTTCTTCGGTACACCTACACTGTAATCCTTTATCTCCATCGGTGTCATATTGAGGATAAAGATAAGGTTATTCTTTCCGTCCTTTGACTTACGGATGAAACTGTAAGTTGAACGGTAATTGTCATTTGCATTGATCCACTCAAAACCTTCCCAGGAATCATCCAGCTCATACAGACAGCGGTTTTCCCTGTACAAAGCAAGCAGCTCTTCGGTGAAATTAAGCATGCCTCTGTTCAGAGGGTTTTCAAGCAGGAACCAGTCAAGCTCCCTCTTTTCGCTCCATTCTCTTTCCTGGCCGAAATCCTGTCCCATGAAGAGAAGTTTCTTTCCCGCATGTCCAAACATGAAAGTGTAGCCAAGACGGAGGTTTGCATATTTATCGACCTGATAACCGGGCATCTTGTTAAGCATAGAGCACTTGAGATGCACCACTTCATCATGTGAAAGAGGAAGTATGTATTTCTCGGCGCAATTATAACTCATCGCAAAGGTCATCTTATTGTGGTTATCCTTGCGGAAATACGGATCCAGTTTCATATATTCGCAGAAATCATGCATCCATCCCATGTTCCACTTGAATGTAAATCCAAGTCCGTCATCCTCCGGAGCAGCCGTAACCTTGGGCCACGCCGTGGATTCCTCTGCTATCGTGATAGCACCATTGCCCATCTTCTTTATTATGCTGTTCATATGCTTGAAGAATTCAATGGCATCGAGGTTTTCATTTCCACCATACTTGTTAGCGACCCACTGTCCATCCTGCTTTCCATAATCAAGATAAAGCATGGAGGCAACCGCATCTACTCTTATACCGTCAACATGAAATTCCCTGAGCCAGTAAAGAGCGCTCGCTATAAGGAAGTTCCTTACTTCAGACTTTGAATAATTGAATATCTTTGTGCCCCAGTCCGGATGCTCGCCAAGCCTTGAATCGGGATGCTCATAAAGGGGCTCACCGTCAAAATCCGCAAGACCGAAGGCATCCTTCGGGAAATGCGCAGGAACCCAGTCAAGGATCACACCTACACCCGCTTTATGAAGCTTGTTTATAAGATATGCAAAATCTTCAGGTGTTCCATATCTTGATGTTGGAGCAAAGTATCCCGTAACCTGATATCCCCATGAGCCGTCATACGGGTGCTCAAGTATGCCCATCAGCTCAATATGTGTATACTTTGCATGATCGAAATACTCAACTATGCGATCAGCGAATTCTCTGTAATTATAGAAACCGTCCTCTGTTCCGTCAGGATGTTTCATCCAGGAGCCTATATGACATTCATATATGGACATGGGTGAAACAAACGGATCCTTCGCAGCTCGCTCATTCATCCACTTCTCATCAGACCACTTTAAAGTCTTCATGTCAAAGATGACAGAAGCAGTACCCGGGCGTAACTCAGCATAGTTTGCAAAAGGATCGGCCTTATAGATGCCTTCACCTGACGCAGTCACAATAAAGAATTTATAAAGCTCACCGGCTTTTACCTCCGGAACGAAGCAGGCATAAATGCCTCCATCCCCAAGCTTCTGCATCGGACAGGCTTTTGTGTCCCAGTCATTAAATGACCCGACAACACTCACACTCCTTGCATGAGGAGCCCATACACCAAAAAACACACCCTTTTTGCCGTCTTTCGTGCATGGATGTGCTCCGAGTTTTTTATAAATATCATAATGAGAACCCTGACCGAATACATACTGGTCAGCTTCAGAAATAAATACCGTCTCCTCCTGGAGAACAGGCGCAGTTACTCTGACGTCCTGTTTTTTTCCTGCCATAAGAAATACTCCTTCCGGATATATTAATGTTACCCCCAAAACCCTGGTCAGCGCTGGAAATCCTTCTCCTTCAGCACAACCATATCATATTTATTATCATAACGCTTTCCGCCTAAAATTTCAAAAAAACTTGAAACAGGGCGATGTTTGGAGCGTTCTATGGCCTCATCCACAATATGCTCAACTTCTGCCAGTGTAACATTATGTTCACCGATCTGAAGCTCGTCTATCCTCTGATGAAGCGCGAGGACTGCTTTTTCACTGTCTATCATGTATTCCCTGTCAAAAGCATAGTCTGTCGCATAGTCAACAAGCGCTCCGTCAGTAAGAGGAGGCATATCTATGCGGGCACTGAAATAACCGGTGAGCATGGGATAATCAGCAATAAGCTCATCCATTGAATCCCTGTCATCGATAAGGATGACAACGATCCCTGCCTCTGTATTCTCAAGTACGGATGTGAGTCTTTCAAGCGTAGCCATCTCAAGATCATTGGCCTCTTCTATAACAAGAGCACCATTCTCAAGCTGAGTGCATACTCCTGCCACATCCTTGGTGTTCATCTTTGAACCGCTGACCCTCGCTATGCGCTTCTCGTCAAAATTGCCATCGATAAGCTGTATCTCCTTAAGAAGAGCCTTCGCAAGAGCTCTGGTCTCACGCTGTTCATCACCGGTGATGATCGCATTGCCGACACATGCTGCAAGTGTTATCTCATCTATGGCACTGAGTATCTGACGGCGCATCTTCTTTGAGTAAAGGAAACGTGAGAATATATCAAGTTCTTCATCGGAAAACGCCTGTTCATCGGCTTCTCCCGGTGTGTAATCATCATTCATATCAGATGCTGTCTGGATTCCCACTTTATCGGCATCTGTCTCGAGAGCATCAGCAATTATATCCATCTGATCCGTTGAAAGTCCGGGCTCTGCCATCTTTTCCTCTTCAGTGGGTTCAGACTCTTCCGAAGCCTCTGCGATAACTCCCGTTATTGTTGCGGCACCTGCCTCACCGGCTTCTTCAACTGCTTCCGCAACAGCTTCTGCTCCGGAGACGGCAGTTTCAGCTACTTCCGCGACAGCTTCTGCTGCCACTTCTGCGCCTGCAACTGCAACACCGGCTGCGGCCATCTCACCTGCAACCTCTGCTCCTTCTGCTACTACCGCACCTTCTACAGCAGCTGCGGTAATTTCTGTTCCTGCTGCAAGCCCCTCTGCCGCTATATCTGCTGCTGCCGCAAAATCACCGGCCGCGATCGCTGCCGCATGCTTTTCTGCACGTATCGCAGCATCAACTTCCTTCCATATAGTGGTGCCATGAGTATCCTGTGAAACCGGCTCAGGTTCAGGTTCAGGCTCAGGCTGCGCTGTCTCTGCCTCCGCAGCATATACAGGATCTGCATCTGCTGCCTGTTCTTCATAATATTCAGGCTCAGTACCGGAAGCATCTTCTGCATATTCTGTATCTTCGTATTCTGCGTCTTCGTACTCAGCGTCATCATATTCCGCATCTGCATATTCTGCATCTTCGTATTCAGCATCAGAATACTCTTCTTCCACTTCCTCAAGAGGAGGGATCAGATCAACACCCCTGGTA
Source organism: Lachnospiraceae bacterium NK4A179 (assembly GCA_000421045.1). Taxonomy (GTDB): domain Bacteria; phylum Bacillota; class Clostridia; order Lachnospirales; family Lachnospiraceae; genus NK4A136. The sequence continues at coordinate 697 of ATWC01000012.1, read as the reverse complement.
TCATACTTATCCTCAAAAATCCTCTCTCTGGGGATGCCTATCTCAACATGATCGGCATGTCTTGAAAGGCTCTCCTGAGTTTTCTTTTCAAAATCAGCAAATATAGGACCCGTGGTATCCTTTATGTTTTTCTCTATATTAAGACGGAGTTCAGCTTCTTTTTTCTGTCTGAATTCCTCCCAGTTATCAAGCTCCTCACCAAGAGTCATCTGACCCGTGATCTGCTTTTCAACTGAATCCTGCTCAGGAATTCCGAGGCTAAGCTGTCCGTCATCACCCTCGAAGTATTTCTCAGAATAACTGTGGCCTGTTCTCACTGTACGTACCCTTCCTCCGGCAACTGCGCCGGCTGCAGCCAGTGCTCCCGCTTCGACCGGTCCGCCATATGCGGGGCCTACACCGAGAGGCGGTATATCTATCACCAGCTCATTTGTCTTATCGCTAAAGAAAGTCTCTCCACCGACAAGCTCTGCCGTCTCTGAAATACGGCTGTCTCTGTCATGCCTGTCCTTTGGAGCCTCTTCTTCATAACCTTTTTCTATTTCTGAAGACTGAACTTCATATGATCTGTCTTCATCATACTGAGCTTCATCATCATATTCCTGCTCATCTTCATACTGACCATCTTCATCATATGCCTGATCGTCTTCATATTGAGCTTCTTCGTCATATGACTGCTCATCTTCGTACTGACCAT
>ATWC01000011.1 GCA_000421045.1 Lachnospiraceae bacterium NK4A179 | reverse complement strand
TATCCCACAACTTTATTATGATCTTTTTTGTTTATAAGTATTCTTTGTTTTTTCCCTTTTCCAAAATACAAAATGGATGTTCCTCTGTTAACATAATTTACAATTATCCCATCCTCATCTATTTCATATTCATATGTGGGATAAGAAACAAACGGAAACGGAGAGGTATCATAATCCAGACAAAGGCCATAACTTTTGAAATAATTAATTTTCAGATTGATAACCCATACTAGTTCCCCCCCAAGAGTTATAAAATATATCATCCAAAATGGTGCATCCATATATTTAGCTCCTTATTCTACCGAACACATAAGATTTGAGGAAAGATTGATTCTCATCGCATCTGTTCTTAACTTCACATCAGCCATATTTTTTTCTACGACATTCTTGACGTCACTTAGTCCGGTAGCAAAGTCAATTAAAAAGCCGTACCATAACCAGGCATCACTTTTTGTGTATTCATAATACTCATTTTCACCCAGAATACGCAATTGCGCAATATTTCTTATACAACGAGTCGAAAATCCAACATTTTTTTATAACACGAATAGTATCCATTATTCATTCCCGGTTGGAGACTCCATGATAACATTTCAACATACATAGATGTCATACTACTGTAACAGTAGATAGAGTACAACTGTTTCAAATCACTATCTCATCAAAATACTTACAAAGAAATCTATTATCCAGCAAAAAAAGAGAGCCCTCGCACTAATCACTTAGTGCATAAGCCCTCTTACTTAACACGCTGCCCGTTCCATATTCACAACGTAAATCAAAGCCAGCGACCGTTGTCATGCATTCGCTGTTCAATACTCAAATCATTATACGATCAGGAGCAGAAATGCGATAGTGCCGGCGGCTCCTAAGAAGGTGAGTATTGCAAGCACAACAAGCACTGTGATCAGAGCGGTATGTTTTTTAGGCTTTGGCATAAGCGCCGCAGCAGGTTTCTCTGAAGGAGTGATCGCTGCAGGTGCCGCTGTTGCAGGCGACGGTGCATTTTCGTACGGAAGAGCTGAAAGCTTGCTGCTCTGCATATAAGGACTGTTAACATTCACGCCGCCCTCAAGATAAGGATTCTTCATCGACGGCTTGGGTTGCATATACGGATTGGGGCCGGGCCTGTTCTGATTCATAGGCGCATTCTGCATAGGCATTCCCTGCTGATACTGACCGCCATATCCCTGATTCATCGATTGATTACGATTCATATTCATATTCGGATTCATCGGTGAACTCGGATTCATATTCAGGTTCTGATTCATATTCGAATTCTGTATCGGCACTCCCATTTGAGCCGGATTCCCATAATTGTTGAACTGATCATATGAAGGAGTCCCCTGCATATATGTATTTATACTATTCTGTACCGGTGGTGTCGGCATCGATGCAGCAGGTGCAGGCGGTGTCTGTACCGGTATTGTTGAAGGTATGGTCTGTGTCTGCACAGGTGATGTTGCAGGCGACTGCGCTGTCTGTACCGGTGCTGATGCAGGCGCAGACGGTGTCTGTGTCGACATTGCTGAAGGTGCAGGCTGTGTCTGTACAGGTGATGCTGCCTGTATCGGTGCCGCTGCAGCTGCAAACGGGGTCTGTACCGGCATTGCTGAAGGTGCAGGCTGTGTCTGCACCGGTGATGTTGCAGGCGACTGCGCTGCCTGTACCGGTGATGCTTCAGATGCAGACGATGCTGCCATAGGTATAGTTTCACGCGGGAATGCATATCCGCAGTTATCACAGTATTTTGTCATTACGGATACTTCATTTCCACAGCTTGGACAAAATTTTGTATCAGACATTTTAATCCTCCACGAAGAGAAATCCGCGTATGCGGTTTCTCTGAGCTTTTTTATGAACTAAATCATTTTACCATAATTATCATCTTCATATGTTCAAGAAGTTCCTTTGTCTTTTCAAGCATCAATTCCGGACCGCTGCCTTCATAAAGAAGCGTAAACACAGGATCCCCGACAGTCTTGAGTCTCAGATCTCCGCCGTAATCATTGAGCAGATACGGGATCCTGTCAACATCAACCGGTGCATTGCGATCCATCGTCAGATTCAGATTACCGTCACGTCCGCTTACCTTCGTGATATACTCCGAAGAAGCCACCGCCTTAAGTTCAGCGATCTGTATAAGCCTTTCTGCTTCTATCGGTATGCCTCCGAAACGATCCTTCATCTCATCCCGCATATCTCCCGCATCAGCCTCATTCCTTATAGCAGCTATACGCTTGTACATGTCGAGTTTCTGAAGCTCATTCACTATATATGAAGGCGGCAGGAAAGCATCTATGTTCATATCCATCTCGCAGCCTTCGTCTCTTTCAGGCGGAAGACCGCGTTTCTCCTTGATCGCAGCTTCCAGCATCCTGCAATACAGATCATAACCTATCGCTTCGACCTGTCCATGCTGCGCCTTACCCAGAACATTTCCGGCTCCTCTTATCTCCAGATCACTCATCGCGATCTTGAAGCCGCTTCCAAGCTCAGTGTATTCCCTGATCGCGGAAAGTCTCTTCTCCGCTGTCTCCTTGAGTATCTTATTTCTGTCATACATGAGAAATGCATAAGCCGTGCGCTCTGATCTTCCCACGCGTCCGCGAAGCTGATAGAGCTGTGCGAGTCCCATCCTGTCGGAATCCCTGATGATCATCGTATTTACATTAGGAATATCCAAACCGGTTTCGATTATAGTTGTTGATACGAGCACATCTATCTCACGGTTAATAAAGGACATCATTATGTCCTCAAGCATGTTCTCGCTCATCTGACCATGTGCAAATGCAACCTTCGCTCCCGGGACAAGCGCAGACACTTCGTCAGCGATCTCTGCTATGTTGGCAATCCTGTTGTAAACATAGTAAACCTGACCTCCGCGCATCAGCTCTCTCTTTACTGCTTCCCTTACCATCTCTTCATTGTATTCACAGATGAAAGTCTGTATGGGCTGCCTGTTCTGAGGAGCTTCCTCAAGAAGGCTCATATCCCTGATACCGGCAAGACTCATGTGAAGCGTACGCGGTATGGGTGTTGCGGTAAGTGTAAGGACATCCACATTCTGTTTAAGCTGCTTTATCTTTTCCTTATGTCCTACACCAAAACGCTGTTCCTCATCGATTATGAGAAGTCCCAGATCACTGAACTGTACATCCTTTGAAAGAAGCCTGTGTGTTCCTATAACTATATCCACAAGTCCTGCTTTCAGATTAGCCAGGGCTTTCTTTATCTGCGCAGGTGTTCTGAAGCGCGAAAGCATTTCTATCCTGACAGGATAATTCTTCATGCGCTCCGTGAAGGTATTAAAATGCTGTTCCGCAAGTATTGTTGTGGGCACGAGATATGCAACCTGTTTATTCTCCTGCACCGCTTTGAATGCAGCACGTATTGCGATCTCTGTTTTTCCGAATCCTACATCACCGCAGATAAGACGATCCATAATCTTGCTGCTTTCCATATCGGCTTTGGTCGCTTCAATGGCATTCAGCTGATCCTCGGTCTCCTCGTACGGAAACATCTCTTCAAACTCTCGCTGCCATACCGTATCCTCACCATAACGATAACCGTTGCTCATCATCCTTGCGGCATACAGATCCACAAGTTCCTTAGCTACGGTATCTACGGCGGTCTTTGCTTTTTCCTTGGTACGATTCCACTCTTCAGTGCCAAGTTTGTTGAGTTTTGGTTTCTTGGCATCCTTATCCGCATACAATGAAACCTTATCAAAAGCAGTTGCCGGAACATACAGAAAGGCTCCGTCCCTGTATTCTATCTTCATGTAATCCTTGCGGATATGCTCTATCTCAACTTTTTCTATACCACGATATATACCTACACCGCAGTCTTCGTTGATAACATAGTCACCGACATGAAGATCCGAAAGACCTTCAAGTTTTCTTCCCGGAGCAAATCTGGATTTCTTCTTTTTTTTCTTTCTATGCTCTGCTCCAAAAATATCAGTCTCGGCTATGACCGTGAACTTAAGATCAGGATAAGTAAAACCTTTTCTTACTCTTCCGTAAAAAGTTACTATCTCCTTCGGCACCAGTTCATCATCTGCATTTTCAGTATAAGCTGCGATGATATCCTCATATCCCAGATCCTCCGCAAGACGCTTTGCTCTCGCGCGTGAACCCGAAAGGATCACAACTCTGTAACCTTCATTCTTAAGTTTTTTAAGATCAGCAGTAAGTGCAGAGAAGCTTGAGTTATATGACGAGAGTGTACGAACGTTCAAAGACTCTTTGCGTTCTCCGGGAAAAAGAATGTCCTCTCTCGGAAGAGCCATCAACTGAACCGTACTTTCATTATTCAGACGATGAAGCACTGCATTCACAGGCGTAAGTATATCCGCCTGTCCAGGCAGACAGTATCCGCCGGCAAGTCTGTTCTTCATACTTTCGTTATATTCGATCTCTACACCCGAAGCATATTCGGAAAGTCTTGCAGGTTCATCAAGGAACACACAGTATCTCCGTCCCTTGAGCAGATCAAGAAAATTCACCGTCTCCGGATAGAAATAATGGATGTAACCATCAAGGTTTAAAACTCCCGTATCATGAATGAGCACATTCTCAAGCTCTTCAAGACGCATCTTAAGACGTGAAGCCTCTTCAGGTTTATACGCATCACGGAATTCCTCTATGCGCGCCTTCATCTCGGTTTCTATCTTTCTGTAACCTTCATAGCGCAGAGTTTTTCCGAGTATCATCTCCGCAGCCGGAAATATTTCAGCCTTTTCTATCTCTTCGATGGAGCGCTGGCTCTCTGCATCAAAATATCTTATGGACTCAACTTCATCGCCCCAGAGTTCTATACGCAGAGGGTTCTCTGCCGTAACATCAAACACATCAATGATACCGCCGCGTATCGAAAACTCTCCGGGAGAGGCAACCTGATACGATGTACGTGTATAGCCCATGGATACGAGCATTATCGCTGCGGCGTCCTCTTCTATGATCCTTCCCTTTTCTACATAGAGGATATGATCCTTTATGACATCAAGCGGAAGGCACGGTTCCATCAGCGCATCAAAAGTAGTGACTACTGTCACATGCCCTCCCGTAAGCAGCTGCTTTATGACAGAAAGTCTCTTCTTAAGTGTCTCCGCACCGTTTATATCTGCCTGGTAGAAGATAAGATCTTTTGCAGGATATACATAAGTATTCCTGTCAAAAAAACGATACTCCTCTGCGATCGCTGCAGCATTCACATCAGAATAAGTGATGATGACCGAAACATCGGTCCTCTCACCAAGTGCACTTATCATATGCAGTTTTTCAGAATCAACCGTTCCTGTTATCGAAAGCTTTGCCTTTCCTTCTTCGACATCAAAAGCAGCTTCCTCAAACCAGCTCAGTTCCTTAAGCGGAGCATTTAATATTTTCATCAATCAGACCTTTTTTGTATTGTACTTACTCATTACTTTATCAACAGGCTCACCGCTTATTATCATCTCGACAGCCTCGGCAGCTCTCTGTCTGCTCTCTTCCATAAGCTTCTCATCTTCAGCGGAAAAATGTCCGAGCACATGATCGGCCAGATCCCAGCCTGCAGGCTTTTCACCCACGCCAACGCGGATACGTATAAAGTCCTCACTTCCTATCTTGCTGATAATATCCTTAAGTCCGTTGTGACCTCCTGCCGATCCTTTAGGTCTCACACGCAGCAGCCCCGGAGCAAGATTAATATCATCACATATCACTATCAGTTCATTTGCTGTATCTATCTTGTAAAAATCAGCAAGTCCCTGTATCGCAGTCCCGCTTAAATTCATGTAAGTCTGCGGTTTTACTAACAGTGTTTTCTGACCTTCTATCATGCATTTACCATAAAATGCCTGACACTTTGTCTCTGTCAGAGTCACTGAATACTTTTTCATAAGCACATCAAGAGCCTCGAAGCCGCAGTTGTGCCTCGTGCCCTCATACTGTCTGCCCGGATTTCCCAGGCCGGCTACCATATACATCTTTTTTACCTCTTAAAAACTTAAACTTACCAGCTAATATTCAGACATTAATTTTAAAACGCGTTATGTTATTTTTCAATACAGAATGATGGACAACAACAAAAACAGGACCGGTAAAACCCGGTCCCGTTTTTGCTGTGTTTATTAATCCTATATTATAATGTCTTGCCAAAGATGCACTTAAGGATCTTATGAACAGTTCCTTACTGCGCTGCACTCTCCATTTCGCTGTTTGCTACACTTTCATAACGTTCAAGGATGAGTTTCTGCAGTTCAGCTCTGGTATCGGAATTGATAGGATGTGCTATATCCTTATATGTTCCGTCCTGAGCCTTTCGGCTGGGCATAGCTATAAAAAGCCCGTGATCGCCTTCAATGACTTTGATGTCATGAATAACGAAACAATCATCTATCGTTATAGATGCTACTGCTTTAAGCTTTCCTTCCTTTTCCATAGTCCGTATGCGTACATCTGTAACATTCATAACCCCGTAAAACCCCCTGTTTTATTAATTCTTACTTCTTCTCTGAAAACCTTACTGCTAGATAACATAACGTTCGTTCTTTTCGACAACAATTTTTATTCCGTCATCTCCCTTCTGTACTGAATTAGCCCTTATAGTACTGCGGCTTTCGACGATGCAGTTTTCAATATACGAGTTATCGCCGATATAAACATCATTGAGGATTATGGAATTCCTGATAGTACAGTTGTTACCTATAAAAGCTTTTTTGAATACCACCGAATTCTCAATGGTTCCGTTTATTATGCTTCCGCTGGCCACAAGACTGTTGCGGACTTCCACACCCACGTTATATTTTGCAGGAGGCAGATCATCAACCTTGGAATAGATATCCGGAAAAGTCTTGAAGAAATATCTTCTGATATCCGGTTTCAGGAAATCCATGTTTGTGTCATAGTAATCCTGAATGGTAGATATGTTCTTCCAGTAATCCGTCATCTTATAAGCATAAATGCGCTTAATATCCTTGTATCTGATAAGCACATCCTTAACAAAATCGTACCTGTTTTCAAGAGATGCCTTTTCTATCATCTCGACAAGCTGTCTTCTCCTGATGATATAAATACCGCATGAGATAGTGTTTGATGTAGCCTGCACAGGCTTTTCCTCAAACTCTGTTATCCTGCCGTCAGCATCTGTCTTTACGCATCCGAAGCGCTCCACATTCACATCTTCAGGCATATCCTTGCAGACAACCGTGATATCAGCCTTCTTATCGATGTGATACTCAAGCACCTCACCATAATCCATCTTGTAGACACAGTCGCCGGAAGCGATCACCACATAAGGCTCGTGACTGTCCTTGATAAATTCAATATTCTGGGCAATCGAGTCAGCTGTGCCTCTGTACCAGTCCGAATTATCCAGTGTCCTTGTAGGAGTGAACACATACATGCCGCCCTGTTTACGGCCGAAATCCCACCATTTTGATGAACTTAAATGTTCATTGAGGCTTCTTGCGTTATCCTGTGTAAGTACGGCGACTTTCTGAATGTGCGAATTGCTCATATTGCTCAACGCAAAATCTATACTACGGTAGCTGCCTGCCACAGGCATTGCTGCAACGGCTCTCTTAGCTGCCAATTCACCCATCCTGCTGTTTTTCATCCCGCCGCCGGCGAGGATGATTCCCATTGCTCTCATGCCTTATCACCCTCCTTGATCAACGTCCTTCCGCTTCCAAGTTCTCCGTTCGGATAGTCTGACGCATCAGTCTTTCCGTAAATAACAGAGTTCTTGCCGATGGTTACATTATCAGGAACTGTAGTCTTCTCACCTATGCACACGAGACCGTTATTATATATATGAGGATCCGTTTCGTTATCGACTTCCTCACCCGTACCTGTCACTACACCCTTGCCTATCACTGTATTCTCGGCAATTATCGTCTTGTTGATCTGTGCACCTTCACCGATAACCGTATCATTCATGATTATCGAGTCACGGATCACTGCACCCTTTCCGATCTCGACATTGCAGCCGATTATCGAGCTGTACACTTCACCGTATATATCTGCACCTTCTCCGATAAGACATCTCTCCACTTTACTCTCGGGTGAGATGTACTGAGGTGTGAGCGTATCCGACTTTGTATATATCTTCCAGTACTCTTCGTAGAGATTGAATTCCGGAATGATATCTATAAGCTCCATGTTGGCTTCCCAGTATGAATGAAGTGTTCCGACATCTTTCCAATAGCCGTTATATTCATACGCATATATAGGAGCCTTTTTGCTGTGGCAATACGGAATGACATGCTTTCCGAAGTCAAGCGCGGGCTGATCTGCCTTTGCTATAAGTGCATCTTTCAGGGTCTTCCAATTGAAGATGTAGATGCCCATGCTCGCAAGATTTGAGCGTGGATGTTCAGGCTTTTCCTCAAAATCAACTATCCTGCGGTTGTCATCTGTAATGACTATACCGAAACGTCTTGCTTCTTCCATTGGAACCGGCATAACAGCAAGCGTCACTTCTGCGCCGTTCTTCTTATGGAAATCAAGCATCACTTCATAATCCATCTTGTAAATGTGATCGCCTGAAAGAATAAGCACGTAATCAGGATTGTAGCTTTCCATATAATCTATGTTCTGGTATATGGCATTTGCCGTGCCTGTATACCATTCACTGTTCGTGCTCTTCTCGTAGGGCGGAAGAACTGTGACACCGCCGACATTACGGTCAAGATCCCAGGGAATACCGATGCCGATATGGGTATTCAGTCTGAGCGGCTGGTACTGTGTAAGCACGCCTACCGTATCAACTCCGGAATCAATACAGTTACTTAAAGGAAAATCTATGATCCTGTATTTTCCTCCAAAAGAAACTGCAGGTTTGGCGACTTTTCTGGTCAGAACTCCAAGTCTGCTGCCCTGGCCCCCCGCCAGAAGCATAGCGATCATTTCTTTTTTTACCATGTCATCACCTCTAGCTAATATTTGTGCAGAAATTTTATTGCCACGAAATATTATAACATATCGGGAGGCCGAAGTGAATAATTTATACAAAAATCTTTTCGAAACAAGGGGTTTTTGTAGTATATTTTTACAAAAACCGCAATATCTAGAAAAAATCGCCCCAAAAAATTATACAATTAGTATAGAAATGTCAGCTACTATTATGTAAAAAACAACGGGATTGTCACCATTATAAGACACAGGTTTACACCCCGGATAATAAGAAAACCCCTTTTCTGTCGGGGTTTTCTTTTCGTCAATATATTAGCAATTTTTGAATAAAATGTAAAGACTTAATACTCTCCTGCATTATATCTTGCCATCAGATTATTGATACGCTCACTGGGATCGAGCAGATCACTGATCGAAGCATCATGATTGAGAGTATCGATAATGTATGCAATATACTTGCTCATATCGCAGTTGATATACCAGTCTCTTGAAAGAAGTTCAGGTGTCTGGTAGATAAGGTTTGTTGTGAGAACGCTCTCTATGATGCCTTCCTCATGTGCCTTATCGAAGGGTTCAAGGCCACCTGTGAAAAGACCGAAGGTTGCACAGCAGAATATCCTTCTTGCCTTACGTGCCTTAAGCTCACGCGCAACATCGATCATGCTCTCGCCTGATGAGATCATATCATCTACAATGATCATGTCCTTTCCTTCCACGGATGAACCGAGGAACTCATGGGCGACGATAGGATTCCTTCCGTCAACTATTCTTGTGTAATCACGCCTCTTATAGAACATACCCATATCAAGACCGAGAACGTTTGCCATATAGATCGCACGGCCCATTCCGCCTTCATCCGGGCTGATAAGCATCATATGATCTGAATTGAACTGCAGATCCTTATGTGTCTTGCACATAGCCTTTATAAACTGATATGTGGGCTGTACTGTCTCAAAGCCCTTCAGAGGGATAGCATTCTGTACTCTGGGGTCGTGTGCGTCAAATGTGATGATATTATCAACGCCCATTGACGTAAGCTCTTCAAGAGCGTATGCACAGTCAAGTGACTCACGTGATGTACGCCTGTGCTGTCTGCTTTCGTAAAGATAAGGCATGATGACCGTTATCCTTCTTGCCTTGCCGCCTACCGCAGCGATTATCCTCTTCAGATCCGAATAATGATCATCAGGTGAATAATGATTGATCTGTCCAAAAAGCTTGTATGTAAGACTGTAGTTGCAGACATCAACGAGGAGGAAAAGATCTGTACCTCTTACCGACTCCTTAATGATACCCTTTGCTTCACCTGTTCCAAAACGGGGTACATCAGCGTTGAGAATGTAAGATTCTCTTTCATACCCGGAGAATGCAAGTGTATCTGCATGCTCATTCTCTCTTTCTTTTCTCCATTTCACAAGATACTGATCCACCTTCTCAACCAGGTGAAGGCATCCTTTTAAAGGGATTATACCAAGTGCCCCTACCGGTATAGTGTTAAGGTTTCTGATCTCGTCTTTGACGGCTGTCATAGTTTTCTCCTTTAATGATTTGTTAATATCAACTGCAATGTTCTTCTATACGCTTACGCATCCTTATATCAGGCCCTGTAAGCCTGCAAACACGACTTGTACTTATCATCCTTGAAAATATCCTGTCGGTGTACAGCTTATCAAGCTCATTCAGATCAAGATTGGAAGATATGATCATCGGCATCTTCTTGATCATGCGCCTGTTGCATATCATAAAAAAACGCGTGAAGGTAAAATCGGTTCCCTTTTCCGTGCCCAGATCGTCCACGATCAGCAGATCGCAGTCATAAAGCATTTCCATGAAAAGTCTGAGTTCATCTTTCGACTCAGCAAAGGCTTTTTCGGATATGAGCGAAAAAAGTTCCGCCGCTCCATAATACACAACTGTCTTCCCTCTGTCGAGGAGTTCTTTTGCAACACATCCGGAAAGGAAGCTTTTTCCCGTTCCCACATTGCCGTAGAGCAGCAGCCCGCGCCTGTCCGTTTCAAAGTCTTCAATGAGGCTTCTGCACTCCTTCACAGCGCTTCTGAAGTTCTCAAGTTCCTGACCTTCGTAAAAATCTTCCCTGAGTTCATCGAAGTTGTTGTCTTCAAGCCATTCTTTCATATGTGAAGTGTCATAATGTGTCTGCACCTCAAGCTTAACAAAGCACTGACACTTCTCATTGTTTATATATCCTGTATCCCTGCAAAGAGGGCACTCATAGGGCACATCCAGATAATCGGCAGGATATCCGGCTTCTTTAAGCAGTCGCTCTTTTTCACCGGAATAATATACGATCTTTTTGTGAAGTTCTTCTTTAACGTTTGCATCTTCGCCGTCTATCAGGCTCATGGCAGCCTTCATGGAAAGATTTATCATTTCACTGCAGGCATCCTTATACCCGGGCACCTTTTCAAAAACAAGAGCCTTGCGTCTGGTCATCTCAATGTCGCGGGCCCGCCTGCGCTCATCATATATGTTTTTTATCCGGTTGTATTCTTCGTTTGTAAGCTGCATCAGTGGATCATTTCCCTGTCAGTTTTTTTTCGAGTTCATTATAATCATATTCACGTCTGGCTGCATTATCAAAATTCTTCGGAGTCGTCTTGGCTGCCGGCGCTGCGGAAACACTCTTCTTAGCCTTTTGCTTTGAATTCTTTCTGAAAGCCTCGTCCATCGCAGCTATATCTTCCATACTCCTCACACCGTTATAGAACCAGTCCTGAAGTATCGATTCGGCATAAGCGAACCTGTGATCCTCCACATTCATAACAGTCCTTCTGCAAGCCTCTTCTATCACATCATCGGGAAAACCGAATTTTCCCGTCCATTTCCTTACCGCTTCCAGCTCACCGGGTGTGATATTCTTTGTGCGGCCCAGAAGAGCGCATATGCGTTTTTCTCTCTCGTCCGGAACATTACCGGCCTTCATCCCGGTTTCGGCCTCCTTAGCCTGCGCTACAGTGCTTATACCGGCCTTCTGCCATCTGCCCGCTGTCTGTTCCATGCTCTTGAAATCCTTGAGCCCCTGCTCGGCCTGTTTCTGCATAAGATAATCCACAAGCGCCACATCAAATCCGAGCGTATTCACCATATACATGATGATCTGTATTTCCTTAACACCGACAGGCCTTCCGAAATAAAGCTGCGCTGCAGTGATCAGATTTTTGGTATCCGGATCGTCAGCAAATCTCTCAACATCCTCCGGACTGAAATCACCTGAAGAAAAAGCTTTCTTCTCCATGTTGCTGTTTTCTCTGTTCTCTTCATCCATAGCAGTCTCCGACGGATCAAATAACTGTATGCCTTCAAGAGCTTCGGTATCCCTTCTGCCGCTTGTTTTCTCTGTGCTGTATTCTGCATGGAGCACTCTCTTTTTTTCCCAGTAATCAAGCGCTCTGATGATATCACGTTCCGAGAAATTCAATGCATCAGCCATTCCTGAAATATCAAGTGCGCCCGATACACTGCTGTGCCTAAGCAGATAGAGATAAAGCTTGAGCTGCACCTCATTCGCATCATTCATGAAACTGTCAATAAAAATATCGGAAACCTCTGTCACGCCTCTTCTGCGTGCCGTTGTAAGCCGTACCTTTGCCATCCCCTATAAAAACCCCTTTTACCGTAATGCTTTTCCGAATAGAGAGTATAGCAAAGACAGGCATAAAATCAACTCCGGCAATGTCCACAACCCCACGTAAATACTGGGTTTTCGCGATTGTGGAATATGTGGATAATGTGAATAATACTAAAAAAACGCATATATATGCGTTTTTTCATAACCAAAATTTTTGTTAAAAGATTTTCAAATTATTTGCCCAGGAGATGCTCGCCTACCTGGTATACATCTCCGGCACCTATTGTCATTATCATATCTCCGGGCTCAGCATGCAGCAGCAGAAAGCTCTCCACATCATCAAAATATGAGAAGTAATGGCATTCTGTCCCCTTTGCATCTATTTTCTTCTTAAGGTCTCCCGAGGAAACACCTATCGTATTCTTCTCCCTCGCCGCATAGATATCCGTAAGCACGACTGCATCTGCCATCGAGAGCGCATCTGCGAAATCATCCATGAACGCTTTTGTACGTGTGTATGTATGAGGCTGGAAAACAACCCACAATTTCTTATGAGGATAGTTAAGGGCAGCTTTCAATGTTGCTTTTATTTCAGTCGGATGATGAGCATAGTCATCTATTATCTTCACTCCGCCTGCCTCGCCCTTATATTCAAAGCGCCTGTCAGTACCCGTAAATGCCTTTATGGCATCATGCACCACAGCCTTATCAGCGCCGGCTGCATCAGCCGCAGCCACAGCCGCCATTGAGTTATATATATTATGCTCACCCACAACGGAAAGATCTATCCTTTCGGTTTCCTCCCCGGAATCAGTCTTCCGGTGCAGTGTATAGCTTCCGCGACCGAACTCATCATATGAGATATCCGAAGCGTAATAATCAGATGTCTCTGACTTTCCGTAGGTTACCACACGGCATCCCAGTCCCTCCGTGATCTCCTGAAAACGGTCAATACTGTCATTGATCACAAGTGTTCCGTTATCGGGAAGCAGCCCGGCAAACTTTTTGAATGAAGCGCGTATATCATTTATATCCTTGAAGAAATCAAGATGGTCCTCTTCTATATTGAGGATCACTGCTATCGTCGGGAAAAACGAAAGAAAACTGTTCGTATATTCGCAGGCTTCTGCAACAAAGTGATCGGAATGACCTATCCTTAAGTTGCCGCCTATATCCTTAAGCATACCGCCGACTGTTACAGTGGGATCAAGCCCCGCCTTAAGCAGTATCTCTGTAACCATGGATGTGGTAGTAGTCTTTCCGTGTGTACCACTGACCGCAACCGCAACCTTATAGTTTCTCATTATCTCACCAAGCAGCTCCGCCCTCTTCAGAACAGGAATGCCTGCTGCAAGAACCGCCTTGTATTCTTCATTCTCCGGACTGATGGCTGCCGTATATACCATCACATCTATGTCAGATGTGATATTCTCGGCCTTCTGGCCTATGAAGACCTTGGCCCCGAGTTTTTCAAGATGCTCGGTTAGCGCAGTCTCTTTCACATCTGAGCCGCTGACTTTAAAGCCCTCCGACAGAAGTATCTCTGCCAGGCCGCTCATACTTATACCGCCTATGCCCATGAAGTGAACCTTCACCGGCTTATTGAAATCAAGCTGATACATATCGCTTCCTCACTTAATTTTTTCCAACACCCAATTATATGACACAGGGCTGCAAATGTATAGTTTTCGTTACGGATGGGCCTTATCAGATCCTCAGTCCTGCAGCAAACATAAATAACGTCAGCACCGATAAAACCGATGTGATGCACAGAAGGACATTCTTCGTTCGCTGACTGCAATCCTTCCAGCATACTACGGATATTGACATGAGCAGATACTGACGCATCGGCCATACACCTTTACCCATGACGAGCATAAACACATATACCAGTATCGCATAATAATAAAATACTGCTGTTCCCGGGTCCTTATATTGCTTTTTTCTTACGAAAATCACGGTTGTTACGATAAGGTAGACAAACACAAAGATATTGACATATCCCAGCTCTCTGACAGCTTTGGGATTTAATGACTCTGTAAGAAAAAACGCAAGTGTATCAAACGGATTGTGGATGCCATGACCGTATTTTTCCTGGACAAGGAAAAACCCATTCCAATATCCGGTCTGCAAAAATACAAGGATCTGTTGCAGAACAAAACCGGAAAATGCAATGCCACAGCTTTTAACTGCATCAAAAGGCAACTTCTTCAATCTGCTGCGATCATCAATCACATCCTTCTGAACGATATAGATAAGATCTGCAGCACATACTAACATTCCCGTAGAATACGAAGCAGTCGCCAGGATACCTGCAAGTCCGGCAAGTGTATATTTCTCCTTTTTCATGAAATACAGATTAAGAACTGTTCCGAACAGACATAATGACATGGGGAAAAATACAGCAAGGTATATCCATCCTGGGAAAAACAGGATCGTAAGTATACCTGTCCATGAATCATCCTCTTCTTTTCCGATCACCTTATCCAGAATGTATATATATGCGAAAAGAAATAAAGCAGAAACAAGTAATCCCGAAAATGTAATATCACCGAGTCCCGGTATAAAACTTAAAAGCTTGGCAAACAATGGATAAAGAAAATACCATCCTGCATTTCCCTGCCAGTTCGCCTGAGCTTCGTCATAATAACAGGTAAACCCGTCTGCAGCTACCGAATGATACAGATATGAATCCCAGCGCATATAGGTTTCCGTATCAGATATTGATAAACCTAAAAAAGAAAACAGGAGAAACATTATCAGATACAATAATATAAAAAGCAGTGCTGCCTTCACCAGATGCTTTACTCTTTCATTCTTCATATATGTTTTTCACTCTGCCTCTCAAATTTTTATCAATATCGCCTATAAGACCCGTTATTATCCGCAACCCCCGATCTGTAATTATAACATTACATGACATTTACTACCAACCGGCCCGCCATGTGCTCATATGATGTTCTTAAATAAGTACTTGCACACAAAAAGCATTTCGGTTAGGATATGCGTCGTGAGTTCGAAGTCCATCCTCACATGGGATTGCGGAAGGTCCGCTTCCCTAAATCAAAACCAGGAGAAAAAAATGAATAATTCAAAAGTAATCTATCTCGTTCACGCAGCGGCGATCGCTGCACTCTATGTTGTGCTCACCTTTTTAGCAAGTATGATGGGGCTTTCCAGCGGAGCCATACAGGTGCGTTTCTCTGAAGCGCTCACTATCCTGCCGTTTTTTACGCCCGCTGCGGTACCCGGTCTTTTCATAGGCTGTCTGCTCTCCAACATACTTACAGGCTGTGCATTATGGGACGTTGTATTCGGAAGCCTCGCAACACTTGCCGGTGCAGTTGCTACCAGGCTCATCTGCAAGGGAATGAAGAATCCCTGGGCTGCGCCCATCCCTCCCATTATCGCAAACATGATAATTGTTCCTCAGGTACTCATGCACGTTTATATGCTTGAAGGAACTCTGCTTTACTTCACCGCAACTGTAGGCGCAGGCGAGGTCATATCCTGCGGTATCATGGGCATGGTCCTGCTTTTTGCTCTCAAGCCTCATGCAGAAAGGATATTTCATATCCCTGATGCTTCTCAGAGCAAAATCTTAAAGGCTCAGAAAGCAAAATAAAGCATTCAAAAACCACCGGCTAAACCGGTGGTCTTTTCTTACTAAGGTACGTACGAATCCGTCTTATTGTTACATCAGTCCCAGAGCCTTTCAGGGTAAACACCGGCATCCTTAAGTGCCTTGATGCTTGCCATTACTCCGGGCTTATCTTCCTTGTAGGTAACGCCAAACCACTTATCTTCAGAGGAGAGCATCTTTACAGAAGCTTTTCCTTCTGCGATCATGCGGCCGGTCTCGATAGGAAGAAAACATTCGCTCTTTAAGGGATTCTTCTCCATTTCTTCTGCAAAGAATCTGTCAAGAGACGTCTTCAGATAAGGGAAGATGCTGGGATCAAATCCCCACATATTCATTGATACCGGAGCATCAACAGAAAGATCCTTCCAGGTATTTCCGTCATCTTCAGTATATCTTGCACCTGTAGCGGTCTTTTCTATCTTTGTAAGCTCATCTATACCCGTAAGGAAACCTGCTTCATTCACACGGCAGTATCCGCGTGCAACTGAACCATTGTCGGTAAGAGTATTCTTAAGAAGATATGCAACATTGCAGTATGCTGCAAGTCCGGGCTTTTCTGCCTCAGGTGCATTAAGAAACTCTGCAAGTGCTTTATATGCACTCACTCCGTAATAGTCATCTGAATTGATAACCGCAAACGGCTCCTTTACTATATCCCTGCAGGCATATATCGCATGTGCCGTACCCCAGGGCTTTTCTCTTCCATCGGGAATGACAACACCTTCAGGAACATCCTCTTTCTCCTGAAATGCATATTCAACGGGAATGCATGACGCAACCCTGTTGCCCACTCCTTCTTTGAATTCCTTTTCTATGGCCTTCTTTATTATGAAGACCACCTTTCCGAAACCTGCACGCTTTGCATCATACATTGAGAAATCTATGATCTTGTGACCTTCAGCGTCTACCGGATCTATCTGTTTGAGACCGCCATATCTGCTTCCCATGCCGGCTGCCAGAATAACCAGTGTAGGTTTTCCCATCCTTGCTACCTCCCGTTTTTTACTTTAATTCTATACTCCCCATGCTCTTCTCAAATTCACTGCTCCATTCAGAGGACTGATCAAGCATGTAGATAAGTGTAAACACATATTTATCACTGACAAATATATATTCCGTCATACGAAACTCTTTATCTTCATTGTCTATTATGACCTTAGAGTTTATGACCCTTATACCCAGATCTTCGGATATGGTATTTTCGAATTCCGGAACAGCTATGTTTCCGGAAAGACTCTGCTGAAGAGCTGTCCTGTAATCCTCAATAGTAAAAATACTGTAATCATCCTCTTTTTCCCGGAGATCACGTCTGTACATTATATATGAGCCATCAGCCGACTCCGGACTGGCATACATTTCCATCGCCTCATTATTCTCATAAGAGGGAACAAACTTTTCAGGAATATAAAAAAACAGTCCTGAATAAGACTCTGTCCCTGTAAGGCCTGGCAGATCAATGCTCACAGTTTCATCTTCCGAAACCACTACTGTATTATCCACAGACACGCTCGCCGGGGTTTCAGATGAACAGCCAAAAAGCATTACTGTTGTCATCATCAGCGAACATGCCGATAGCAATCTTTTTTTCATGACCATTATATTAACCTATTCTCAATTCCTTATCAACCATAGCGGTAAACACACCCCAGATAAACCGATTATACCAAAAGTGTTATACTATTAACCTGATGATCTCAGAAAACAGATACGAGGAGAAAATGATGAACGAAACCGCCTACGAGATAATCACGGATTCAGCAAGCAATCTTACTGATGATCTGCTGGATATGTATGATATAAAAATGCTCACGTATATAAGCATGGTTGACGGTAAAGAATTCAAATGTTATGAACGCGGCAGGGATTACGAACTAAGCGGAAGACATTTCTACAACGAAATGCGTGAAGGCGCCGATGTTCACACTTCACTTATAAATATGTCCGTATTTCATGATTACTTCGAGCCCATCCTGAAAGAAGGAAAGGATATCATCTTTGTGAGCATTTCAGGCGGACTTTCAGGAACAATACAGTCTGCAAGGATCGCCGCAGAGGACCTTCTTGAGGAATATCCCGACAGAAAGATCATCTGTATAGATTCCCTCTCTGCATCACTCGGTGAAGGTCTAATGGTGATAAATCTTTCAAAACTGCGTGCATCCGGAAGCACGATCGAGGAAGCTGCAAAATACTATGAGGATAACAAACTCAGGATGAATCATATCTTCACCGTCGGAGACCTCAAATACCTGAAAAAAGGCGGCCGCATCTCTGCTGCCGAGGCGATCATAGGAAATGTACTTTCGATCAAGCCCATACTTAAAGCAGATGACCGCGGAATGATAATCGTACATGATAAAGTAAGAAAGAGACGAAATGCTCTGGATTACCTTATAAACATGACCAAGGAGCGCATCAGGGAACCCGAGAAGCAGATGATCTCCATCTGTCACTGTGACGCCAAAATGGAGGCTGAATACATAGCTTCTCATCTTAAGAACGAACTCCCTGTACAGGATGTGATAGTCAGGTACTATGACCTCTGCACAGGTTCTCATGTTGGTCCCGGTACCATAGCCATATTCTTCCTCGGAGATAACAGACTGGGTCCCGCATCGCAGAAAAACAAATAAAAAAGCGCCTCATCTGAGGCGCTTTTAAAATTAGGTTCTTAATCGTCTTCATCGTGAGAAACGCTTCCCCACCATGAGGGTGTACCTTCCTCTTCAAGCCAGTGATACTCACCTTCAAGATCCCACCAACCTTCATCATCATAATCAAGGACTCCGCTTGGCATGTTCGGATCCTGATCTTCAGAATCGGAGTCATCTTCCGAATCATCAACATCAGTATCATCTTCTATGTCGGTATCATCTTCAACGTCTGCATCATCTTCATCGTCAGCATCCGTATCATCGTAATCGTTAAGATTTACGGAAGGAAGATCTTTGGCATCAGGTACTATCTCATCCTCATCATCTTCCTCGTCATCTTCATCTTCTTCAAAAACATCATAGTCATCGATGTATGACTGAAGCTCATCACCGTAATCAACGGCATTATCATATGCAAATTCAGCATCATCGGCAGCTTCCGAAAGAGCATCATATTCGTCCCATAATGCCTGATTCTCATATTCCTCTTCTTTTGCGTAAAGCTTTTCAAGTTCGGAATCAAGGAAGTTTATCTTGTAAAGTCTGACCCCGGTAAATATTACAGAGATCAATGCAAGTACCGCACATACTGCAAGAATGATGATATGCGGCTTTTTAAGATTCTCAAGCTTCATATCCTATCACTCTCCTTCTGTTGTCTCTTCAGCGGTGCTATCATCTGTAGACTCGTCTGCATCTTCAGTATCGCCGTCATCATAATAGGCTGCTCTGATATCATCTACAGTTTCCTGGTCGTACAGTTCAGCGACCTTAGCTTCAAGCTCTTTGTTTATTTCATCCTGTGATACAGTGCTTAATTTATAATTATCTATTGACGCCTGCATCTCAGTCATTTCTGCCTTGATCTCTTCAGCTTCCTCCTTGGCATCGTTTTCAAGTTCTTTAAGATACTCCTGCTCTTCTTTGATCTCTTCGTTTGCAGAAACATAATCCTCATTGGTCACAACACATGTAATAACAGAAGCGATCACGAGGACTACGCATACGCCTGAGATAATGTATGCCACTATCTTATTCATATTTTTCTCCTAACAGACTTCTTTGCTCTCCCTGTAAACTGACTGTTCCACGTAAACCCCCGCGGCAAGCCTTATAAGCTTCATCAGTTCCCTGATCATGTTTTCTCTGGCAGGAAGCCTGCCGGCGTCGAGTATAACACTGCTTATATCATCCGGCACATCATAAAGCTCAAGCATATCCCTGACATCCTTACGATACTTTTTCTCCGGATGATCCTTGTAAAATACAGTAAGCTCCATAGCCTCTTCCTGGCTGAAGCCCTCTTCCAGAAGGAACTCGTAGATATCTTCCTCAACTAAAATGGGATACTGTTTGAACCAGCGTTTTCTGTATGCCTGACCGTTTCCAACGGAATCGTATTTGACATACATAAGCGATACGACATCGCACATCTGCCAGAAATTCTTAGGCTTCAGATCCTCAAATATCTGCCTGCCCCTGCCTGATTTGCATACTGCAGCCAGATCATTCCATTTGAGTTTTCTGAAAATGACAGGATCAACACCATGATCCTTAAGCAGTTCATTGATCCAGGTTGAATTGATGCACATAGCAGCACATCCTCTGTCAAATCCCAGATCCCTGATGATAAATCTATATCCTCTGTTTCTCACACAAACTCTCCCGCCATGTCCCGGCCATAATAAAAGCCGGTAGGTAAGCCCCTCATATGTAAAACTACATATAGTGGTATTGAAAAAACACGCCACGGTCCTAATTATACACTTATTTGCAAAAATTGGTAGCTTTTTTAATAGATTTTGTGCTTTTTTTAATAAATATCCACATTCTGTAGATACCTTGATCTTATGTAAATTTCAGGCTTTAAGAACTAAATATAGAAGCCGGGAGGTTTTACCCTGCCCGGCTCATTATATTACCTGTATCCGTTCGGATTCATCTGTTGCCAACGCCAGCTGTCCCGACACATATCCTTTATATCATATTCAGCCTTCCAGCCAAGCTCCCTCTCTGCCTTTGAGGCATCGCACCAGTTCGCCGCAATGTCACCCGGGCGTCTGGCTACGATCTTGTAAGGGATCTTAATGCCATTCACCTCTTCAAAGCTCTTCACCACCTCAAGCACACTGTTTCCCTTTCCGGTACCGAGATTGTAAACGGAAAGTCCGCCCTTTTCATCAAACTTTTTAAGTGCTTTCACATGTCCCTTTGCAAGGTCTACTACATGAATATAGTCTCTGACACCGGTTCCGTCGGGAGTTGAATAGTCGTCACCGAATATCTGCAGACACTCCAGCTTGCCGACCGCCACCTGCGTGATATAAGGCATGAGGTTGTTAGGAATGCCGTTCGGATCTTCACCTATCTTTCCGCTTTGGTGGGCTCCGATAGGATTGAAATATCTGAGAAGGACGATGTTCCATTCTTTATCTGCATTCCATATATCGGTAAATATCGTCTCCTGCATGGCCTTGGTCGAGCCGTAAGGATTTGTGCACTTCTTAACAGGACTCTCCTCTGTGACAGGTATACTGTCCGGATCTCCGTATACGGTCGAAGAAGATGAGAATATAATGTTCTTCACATTGTGTTTTCTCATCACATCGATAAGAGTGAGTGTTCCCCCTATATTGTTCTCATAATATTCCCACGGAAGCTGCACGGATTCGCCGACTGCCTTCTTTCCTGCAAAATGAATGCATCCCTCTATATCACTTCTTTCAGAAAAAAGTTTTTCAAGCCCTTCTCTATCCCTTATATCAAGCTTATAAAAAACAACATCCTTACCTGTTATCTCTTTAACTCTCTCCAGAGACTTTTCAGAAGAGTTGTCCAGATTATCTATAACAATAACTTCCTTTCCGGCATTCAGAAGTTCAACCACTGTATGGCTTCCGATAAAACCGCAGCCACCTGTTACAAGTATTGCCATAAAACCTCCTTAGATCAGTTTATTCTTTTTCGTATACATTATAACAATATCTCCGGAAAGAAGCTTCAGATCCCCTCCCGGAACCAGCGCTTTGCCGCGCCTCTTTACTGAAACTATAAAACTCTGTCTTGATATATCCAGATCCTTTATTTTCTGTCCGGACCATTCATGTGCGGCATCCAGCTTCACTTCATTAAGTGTCACCTCAAAACCGTCATTATATGCCTCGGCTCCAAGCACAAGTATATCACCTTTTTGGATAACGATATCTCCTCTCGGGACCTGCATCTCTCCATTTCTTAAAACCGCTGCAACTATAACACCTTCCGGTAGATCCAGTGCAGCGATCTTCCTGCCTGCCCACTCATCTTTCTCCTCTATCCTCACACGGATAAACTGAAGCACACCATCACTTCTGCCCATGCCCTGCAGTTTTGAGTACTGCTCGACAAAACCAGCGGAAATGATACCGGTCGGGATAGCCGCAACCCCGACTCCCAGAAAAGTAATGATAGTACCGAGCACTTTGCCGGCAGCCGTTATGGGATAAATATCGCCATATCCCACAGTAAGCAGTGTAGCTGATGCCCACCAGACACCGGAAAGAGCATTTTTAAACACCTCAGGCTGAGCCGGATGTTCAACGCTGTACATACACAGGGATGCGGCAAGCATAAGCATCAGCAGCACAAACATTGAAGAAAGAAGCTGTTTAGCCTTGCTCTTAATAACATCCGTTATGACATTAAGCGAATCATAATATGCATTTATCCTGAATATCCTGAATATCCTCATCACGCGGAACATACGGAATGCAACCGCCCCCGCCGGAAAGAACACAGGCAGATAATAAGGCAGGAATGATAAGATATCCACTATACCGTTGAAACTGATCATATATCTGAAAAGTGCGACTAAAGGCTTTTTCTCCGGAAAAAGAAATGACGAAGTGATAAGTCTGAGAAGATAATCAAACGCAAAAAATGCAACCGTCACAGCCTCAACAGCATATAAGATCCCGCTGTACCTTTCGACAATACTGTCAAACGTAAGCAGTATAGAGATCACAATATTCACGACTATGGCAACAAGATTCACCACATCATAGCCGCGGCCTATAAAATCTTCGTTATAGCCCACTTCTATGATATTAAATACACGGTGTCTGAAAAGCGCGAGTTTTCGGGGTTCACCCTTCCATGCGCCTTCCATCCTCTTATTCTTCTTTTTATTTCCAGTATGGTCCATACTCAACTTTCATAGCCTCCGCAGGTTTTTTTTCCAGAGGATATGTCCACGCATCACTGTAATATCTTTTAAGATACGGGTCCATCTGTTCCTTTCCGCCGAAACGCGAGCCGTCCCAGCGTTTACCTATTATTCCGAACAGGAGCTGAAGCACGCCTCCCATCTGGACCGCGCCCCTTCCGCTGTTCTTTATCGCCGAAGCAAGCGGCAATCCGTAGGCTCCGCATGCCACAAGCGCCACATCAAAATCCAGCTCAAGCACTTCCTTTTTCATAAATTCAAGTGCCTCGAACCAGTCGTTAAACCGATCATCCCTCATATTGCCTATTGTCATAAGAGGTTTGTATACCTGCAGATCAAACTCCGGAAGTATGTCCGTATCAGGAAAGAGCAGTTCCCTGTTGATATACTGCCTCTTTACAGTATCGGGAAATGATGTGACCACAAGAACCTTCTTCCCCTTAAGCGCAGCACTCCAGGGACGTTCAAATCTATGATTTTCAAATATCCTGATGCTGCGTACGATCATCGAATCCTTAGGAAGATAGTTTTTAATAAAATATTCCTCCGGAAAGACCTGATTGCAGGCATAGATATCACAGTTCTCAAATGCCTCCAGGCTCACCTGCAGAAATCTTTTTCCGAGGCTTATGTCATTAGGGAAAAACCCGGCGCAGTCATAGAGCTGGTCCATTATCTTCTGATAACCGCTCTTTCGTTCAAACTCAAACATATGCATAGCTGCAGTCTCAAATTGCCCGAGACGGCCGGCAAGAAAAGGCTTTCCGCTTTCTATCAGACGCGCAAGTTCATCAGCTCCGGTCTGCGAATCAACGTTGGTTCTTCCTCCGTAGCTCTTCCTGTGATCAAACATATGCAGTTTATCGCGCATTGCACATTTTGCCCGTGCCGCGCTCCAGGTCATGATCTTTTTCATCTATTAAATCAAAAGCCGGCACGCCGGCCGGCTTTTAAGTTACTCCGTTTAAATTTTCTTTTATTATTTTCCGAGATTGAAAAGCTCCTTGTACCAGCGGAGCGCATCAATATATGCCTTGTAGATCGTATCTTCCTCAATGCCTGCAATGACCATCTGTCTTGAAACTTCCTGCCATGAAGCCCCCTCATACTGAAGTACAAAATCATATACAGGAGCAAACTGGCCATCACGATCAATAAGTGCCTGTCTGATATCTTTTGAAATCTTGACTCTGTCAAGGGCTTCAGACATAGGCTTTTCAAGTATAACATCGAGAACTGAGAAAAGCCCCATCAGGAAAAGCTCTGACGAAAGACCACCCATCTGAAATACCGGTGCAAGATTTTCTGCAAAACGCGCTCTGATAAGAGAAGTCCTCAGTATCTCACTGGGCTTATCAGCACAAAGTTCCTTGGTCACTGCGGTGTTGATCCACTTTTTGAGTTCTCTCTGGCCTAACATTGCAGCAGCATGGCGAACCGAATTTATGCCGGAATTTACAGTCATGCGATTTACCATTTCAAGAAGCGAAATGACAAGCGCGGGATCGCGACCTATAACATCAGCCGCATCGGTCAGATCAAAATCAATATCATTTACTATATTGAGCAGCTCCAGATAATTTGTCTTTATAGGAGCGATCTCTTCCTCACCATGCTTTACGGGAGTCCTGAAGAACTCACCCTCATAAAGATCGTAGCCGCCACCTTCCTTGAGGACCTCAAATTCCTCTTTTGTATTAACATTAACAGCCACCAGCTTCACATTGGGATACATCCTTGAGAAGTATACCTTTGCCTTGGTGATATCTATCTTCTTGTGATTGAGGAAAACGTAATCGACGAGTTTAAGGATCTCCTTATAGCTTTCAAACATGCTCACCGGAAGTTTTCGGATGGCAAGTCTGTAATGCTCTTTCCTGAGACTTCTGATCCTTTCAATGTATCGCTCCTCTGCGGGAACATCCTTGTCTATGAGAAGCACCTGCTTATCATGAGGGACATCGCACTGGGAAGCTATATCAGAAAACAGCGAAATGCTGTTCATTTCAATGAATACTGCCTTATCACCGGAAACCGTATCAAGTCCCATGCTCTCAACGATCTCCATACCCTCTATATTTGAAGCACCGTCAAAACGTCCTACACCGAGCATGCGCGGATTGAGAAGGAAATTTTCCTTCTGCGCAAATATCGAATAGGCGCAGACATTCATATCATGATCAAAAAGAGGTATCAGTGTAGCTAACATAAACCCCCGTCTCCTTTCGCTGCCTGAAACTGTAAAAGGCTAAAACCCCGCTTACAATAATAGCATAAAAACCGCTTTTACTCCATCCATTTTTCGAGATTGCCGTCAAAGGTCCCGTTGTTTGTAAAAATCCTTATACGCTTTATACTGCCCTCAAATTCCCGGCTTCCGGTCTCATCATAATACTGCTTCACAAAGTCAGTATAGGTCACTGAATCATCATCTATACTGGTCGCCCTGCTCTTCTCAACATAAAAGACGGTATCCGGTATGGCTCCCGTTCTTTGATAGAACTCAAACAGATAGATACAGTAGTCGTTTGCGTTCGCATTTTCAAAATAGTGCAATGTATCCCAGGTGGAATCGGCCCACACAAGACCATCCGACATAAGATAGCCGGCAGAAAACGAATCCCTGAAAGCAACCCTGTCACCGGGATCCGTATTGTCTTTTATGTAGGTCTGAAGCGCATTTATCTGGTCTGCCTTTTCTTTGCAAGTATACAGCCCCGCATATGGTCCGGATCCCATTTTCGTATCAAGCTTTGCCCCCTCCTCCAGATCTCGAAACACAAAGAACTGTCTGAGTTCACATACCAGAGCCATGACAGCCGTAGCACAGGCTGCACGAAGCAGCATTTTTCTGTCTGCCGTTATGAGAACCAGTACAAATACCCATACGGCAGGAACCATAAATACGAAACGGTTTGACGGTCTGTCTGTCGCTGCCACAAATATCTCAAGAAGAATAAATATAAAACACGGGAGTGATACAAAATAAACCAGTCTGTTCTTCTTACCAAAGAAAAAGGTAAAGAACATGCACAGCATTCCCGCTGCTCCCAGTTCAGGCATTCCCATGTCGTTATAAGGCTGCAGCATGACAAAAGCTGTGCCTTCAAATGCCGAAGCAGCAGCCGCACACATGAATATATCTTTTATCTCAAGGCTTAATTTCTTTTTAAACGCAAAGAAAAATACAGCAGCCGCGCCAAAAGTAGCACACATAAAGAACCAGAACTTAAGGAAGAATGCTTTAATACTCACAAGCGTTTCCATGGTATCACGCTTCATGCTGGCCTTTCTTCCAACATAGGCTCCAAGACCTTTTAACAGTGCATCGGGGCCGCTCTGTGCCATCACAGGGATCATAACGATAAGTATCTCGGCAATGCCTCCTGACGCATAAAGCAATACCGACTTGAATCGTCTGCCTTTTTTCTCCGAAATAAAGAGTACCGTCATCAGCGTTATAACGGTAAAGGCCTGCAGCGGATGTGCAAAAACGGCAATGCCTGAGAGAAAGCCTGCCGAAACAAGCTTTGCAACATACGATCTGCCCTGTTCTTCATTAACCGCACAGTAAAGCAGCACGCCCGATAAAAGCATGAAGAGCGCACCGATAGTATTGTAGCTAAGTGCCAGTCCCGGCGAAGTGCCACAGGATCCGGTAAACGGTGCAAGAACAAGCATGGCCCACATAAGTCTTTCTGAGGGAACATGCTTTTTAAGAAGCAGGAATATCGTCAGCCATACAGCAAAGCGAAATACCATAAAAGTGAGTCTGAGCGCAAGTATCACGCCGGAAAGATCCGGTGAAAACATACTATAGATCCACATCACGGGAAGAAGCAGAAAAGACATTCCCACTCCCGAATTTGTCTTTTCGACAAAAGGCATCATTCCCTGAAAAAGCCCAAGTGATTCGCTTACATAAAAGCTTTCATCACCCATATCTATTCCGTAAAAACACCTCACTGTCTCCGCGCACATTGCTGCAAGCGCAATGACAAGAGGTATTATTAAGGCAAGTCTGTTTTTCTTTTCAGTTCTATTTTCAGTTTTATTATCAGTCATTTTCTTTTCCAGGTAGCAGGGGTTAATATGACCAGCATGGGGAATATCTCAAGACGTCCCGCAAGCATATCAAACATGAGCACGCATTTGGAAAGCACCGAAAAATGTGCGAAATTCCTTGTAGGTCCGACAAGAGAAAATCCGGGACCGATATTTCCGAGTGCTGAAGCCACAGCAGTGAAGTTGGTCGTGAAATCATAATCATCAAAACTTATCACAAGTATCGATACTACAAATATTATCGCGTATGCAGCCAGGAATACGAGAGATGAACGGAGCACATCATCTTCTACCCTCTTGCCATCCATACGTATAGTCTTAACCAGCTTTGGATGACAAAGCCCCATTATCTCCCTTCCGAGCATCTTAAGATAAAGAATCACACGGCTTATCTTTACACCGCCGCAGGTACTTCCGGCACATCCGCCTATCAGCATAAGGAAGATGAGTATTTCCCTGGCCAGAGCAGGCCATGTGTCAAAGTCAAAGGTAGAAAAACCTGCAGTAGTCATGATCGAGCCGACCTGAAAGAACGCATATCTGAAAGCAGGCTCGGCATCATAATTACCACGTATCATGAGCGACATCGAAATGAAAAATACCGCTGCGGCAAAGATACCCGTATAGGCTTTCACTTCCTCGATATTGATCGCTTCTTTGACGCGCTTCATCCAGATATAGAAATAAAAGTTATAGTTTATCCCGGCGAAAAAAAGAAACACGGAGACCACATACTGTATATTTGCATCATAGGCTCCCAAAGATGCATTTTTTATTCCAAAGCCGCCTGTACTTGTCGTTGCAAACGCTGCACAGAGACTGTCATAAAACGGCATTCCCGCGATCAAAAGAGCTATGACCATTGCTGCTGTAAGTGCGAAATAAATGATATAGAGATAGAAAGCTGTCTGTCTGACTCTGGGCATAAGCTTGCCCACATCAGGTCCCGGTGACTCGGCCTTCATTATATAAAGATCCTGCGCGCCCGTTACCGGAAGGAGCGCAAGAAGGAATACCAGAACTCCCATACCTCCGATCAGCTGGATAAAACATCTCCAGAAATTCACGGACTTTGAAAGATCCTCAACTACAGGCACTATTGATGCGCCCGTTGTGGTAAAACCTGATATGCACTCAAAGAGCGCATCTGTATATGATGGTATCTCACCGGAAAAATAAAGAGGAAGTGCTCCCAAAGCCGAAAGCAGTACCCATGAAAGGGCAGTCATAACAAATCCTTCTTTTGCATAGAAGGCAGATTTAGCCGGCTTTTTGATAGTAAGCAATGTTCCTGCCGTAACAGTCAGCACTCCGCAGATCAGGAAATACAGTCCCGATCTTTCGCCGTAGATCAGCGAAACAATGAACGGCGCTGTCATCATAGCGCCCACAACCTGCATGACGCGACCAAGCAGGTAAATTATCATTGCTATGTTCATAAAAGTATATCCTTAATATCCCTGAGTCCCTTGTTTGTTGTCACGATCACAACATTGTCGCCAATCCTTATCTCATCATGACCGCCGGGGGTTATAACCTTACCGTCACGTACTATTGCACATACGAGGAGTCCGTTCTTAAGAGAAAGTTCCATAAGCGGCTTACCCGTCACTTTAGACTCACCTCTGATCGCAAACTCAAGAACCTCTGCCCTGTCATCAAGGATACGGCTCAATGTCTCTACGTTGCTGCCGTATGAATTCTCCATCGCCCTGACATACTGTATGATCATCTTTGCAATGGAATCCTTTGGGCTTACGGTTGAGCCGAGCGGCAGGTCCGCTACAACTTCTTCAAAAGAAATATGATTAAGCTTTGTTATCGTCTTTGCATGTCCCACTTTATTGATAAACATGCTAAGTACCATATTCTCTTCATCAAGACCGGTGAGAGTCACAAAGCCATCCCACTCAGCAGCACCTTCTTCCATAAGGAGCTGTCTGTCGGATGCATCACCGTTTATGACCATCACTTCGGGAAGCATATCACTTAACTGTTCTGCACGCTTCCTGTCCATCTCGATGATCTTCACATCGATCGAATCCCTTTCAAGACGCTTTGCAAGATAATAAGCTGTGGTACCGCCTCCTGCAATAGTCACGTTCTTAACGGGTTTTTCTTTTATGCCTATCTTGCTGAGCAGCTTGTGTATCTGCACAGGAGGAGTGATGACATACATATCATCACCGGCCATAAGCTTCGTATGACCATCAGGGATGATGACTTCCCCTCCTCTGGCTATCGCGCAGATAAGAGTGCCTCTGTGTATCTTAGAAGCGAACTCCATGACCGTGATACCGTTCAATACAGACCCTTCCGGTATCGGGAGTTTTAACAGATCAACACGACCGCGCACAAAAGAAGTGATCTCCAGTGCCGCAGGCACCTCTATAAGTCTGGCTATATTTTCGGCACATACAAGCTCGGGATTGATCGCCATCGATATTCCCATACGGCCGGACAGAAACGATACTTCATCGTTATAAACAGGATTGCGGACCCTGGC
The DNA here is from genome assembly GCA_000421045.1 of Lachnospiraceae bacterium NK4A179. GTDB lineage: Bacteria > Bacillota > Clostridia > Lachnospirales > Lachnospiraceae > NK4A136. Next base: position 54,814 of record ATWC01000011.1, on the reverse strand, counting down.
TATCGTATGCTTCACACCGGAATGCTTTGCAATAAGACAGCATAAAAGGTTCACCTCATCAGCGCCTGTTACGGCGATCATCAGATCGCCTTCCGGAACACCCGCTTCAGCCTGTGTTCTGAAAGATGTGCCATTACCGGCCACTCCCTGCACATCGACCATCGAAAGCGCACGTGAAAGTTTTTCGGCATTCTGGTCTATGACCGTAACATCCGTATCTTCATCAGAAAGCTGCTTTGCAAGCAGGAGTCCAAGTTTACCGCAGCCTACGATTATAACCTTCATACAGATCTACTCCTGTCCGCTGAGCGTCTTGTACATTCCGGGTCTTCTGTCCCTGAATACCCCCCAGCTCATTCTCAATTCACTGATCTCATCAAGGTCGAAGGAATGCACAAGGACTTCCTCCTTATCCCTTCCCGCAGATTCCTTTATATCTCCCGTCTCATCACATATAAATGATGAACCGTAAAAAATCAGTTCTGAACTCTGTTCATTATTTTCAGGGCATGGCTTAACCGCTTCTTTCCCGATACGGTTGGCCGCAGCAAGAGGCATAAGATTGCAGCCTGCATGGCCCTGCATGCATCTGCGCCAGTGCGGCATGGAATCTGTCTCAAGCACAGGTTCCGAACCGATAGCAGTAGGATAAAGCAACACTTCCGCCCCCTTAAGTGCCATACATCTTGCAGCTTCGGGGAACCACTGGTCCCAGCATATGCCGGTACCTATCTTTCCAAACTCGGTATCCCATACTTTAAAACCTGTATCGCCGGGGGTGAAATAAAACTTTTCCTGATAGAAATGATCATCGGGAATATGTGTCTTTCTGTACACACCCATGAGGCTTCCATCCGCATTTATCATTGCAATGCTGTTATAAAGAACTGTTCCCGCCTTCTCATAAAAACTCACAGGGATCACGGCATGAAGCTCTTTTGCAGTCTTGCAGAAATGAATGACTGCAGGATCCTCATCCACTGTTTTGGCATATTCATAAAAATCATATCTGCGTTCCTGGCAGAAATAGGGACGTTCAAAAAGCTCCGGAAGGAGTATGACATTTGCTCCTTTCTCCGCAGCCTCACGCACCAGTTTGTCAGCTTTGCAGATATTTTCATTTACATCGTCTGTCATCTGCATCTGGCAGACGGAAAGATTCAGATTTCGCATGGACACTATTATAAAGCATCAGTGGGGATTTTACAAAAACAGGCGGTGTAGTAAAATGATCACGGACATAACCATGCATTATTAAAGTGAGGAAATATTAATATGATCAGATTTATTATAATTGCAATACTTCTCGTGATTTTTTTGATAGTTTCAATCCCCATCCAGCTGGTAATGCTTCTGATAGGCTTTGTGGCGCCCGATGTGAGGGATAAAACAAGTCTCCGCATAGTAAACTGGGCTTTTGGCGTAGTCATAAAGCTCTCCGGAATAAAGAAGACAGTCATAGGTTATGAAAACGTACCAAAGGATGAAGCAGTACTCTATGTAATGAATCACAGGAGCATCTTTGACATTATCCTCACTTATACTCTTATGCCCGGACTTACCGGATTTATCGCCAAGAAAGAGATGGCAAAGTATGCAACCCTCAGCACATGGATGATGTTCCTCCACTGCGAGTTTCTTGACAGAGACAATCCCAGAAAGGGACTTAACATGATGAAATCATCCGTAAACAAGATCAAAAAAGGCATTTCAATGGCGATCTTCCCCGAAGGAACAAGAAACAAGAATACGGAGGAAACTATCCTCGAATTCCACAAGGGAAGCTTCAAGATTGCCGAAATGGCAGGCTGCCGTATAGTTCCGGTGGTACTCAATAACACTTCTCCGATATTCGAGGATCATCTCCCTGCCATAAAGTCACAGCACGTTATCATCGAATATATGAAACCCATCGATATGACAGGAATGGGAAGAGCCGAGAAGAGAGAGCTCCCCGACAAGATCAGGGAACAGATGATACAGGTATACAACAGGAATCAGGCAATGATCTGACGGAAATATCTCATGATCGCACAAAAAAAATGCCGTCCGGGCAAGGGCGGCATTTTTTCCATAGGGGGGTATGGTGGGTTATAAATATGCTACTTTGCCGGAGCAACCGTCCTGTTTAGTCGATATCCACTGTCAGCAATAAGTGGACGATACACTCTGACAAAAGCATATATATTCATAAGCAACGCTCCGGTCCAGGCTGCTATCTCTGCATAAGAAGCTGCTGCGAAACCGGCACCTGCTGTGAATATCATTATCGTTCCGATACGTAAGACCATTTCAAGTATCCCGGAAAGCATCGGTATAAACGGCTTTCCCATTCCCTGAACCGCATTGCGGACTATAAACAGAAAGTCCACTGCGAATATCATGATCCCGCATCTGATCAGGAAGCCCGAAGCAAGTTTTATCTGTTCGGATCCCGTAAGCATGAATCCTGCAAGCTGCTCCGAACCAAATACCATAACAGATCCCAGAAGTACATAAGATATAAGTGCTATGGTCAAACATATCTGAAGTCCCTGTTTTATGCGGATATACTTCTTCGCGCCATAGTTCTGACTTGTATAAGTCGAAAGCGTATTGCCGGCCGTTGAAGAAGGCATCATGAAGATATTCAGATATTTGCTGCAGGCCGAGTATGCGGATGTATAAACAAGGCCCATGCCGTTTACAAAGTACTGTACTATCATGCATCCTACGGCAGTGATCGAATTCATCAGCGCCATAGGAACACCGTTCCCCAGAAGTTTTGAAAACATTACCATATCCGGTCTGAAATCGGCACGTTTAGGTATCGCTTCCTCAATTTTTCTGAATCTGACCAGACATATCAGGGTTGAAACTATCTGAGCAATAACAGTTACATATGCGGGGCCTTCAACACCCATACCCCATTTATTGATCGCTATCCAGTCAAATACTATATTGATCACCGTCGCAACGATTATAGCCATTAACGGTGTGCGACTGTCTCCCAATGCACGAAGCACTCCGGAAACAAGGTTATATGATATGGTGACCGCTATGCATCCCAAAAGTATATGTCCATACTTAAGGCTGTCATCCAGTATCAAAGGGTCAGTCTGCATCGCAACCAGCAGAGGCCGTAAAGCTATACTGCTTATCAGCGTAAGCAACACAGCAAGTATGGCTGAAAGCGTTGCTGAAGCTGCGATCGTTTTTCTGAGATTCTTTTTATCACCGGCTCCGAAATACTGTCCGATTATAACGGCAAAACCATTTGTAAGGCCCATCGAAAACCCGAAGGTGAAGAACATGATCGATGACATGTTTCCGACCGCGCCCAACGCATTGTCTCCCAGACCTTTTCCTACGATCGCCGTATCCACAACATTGTAAACCTGCTGCAGTAAATTGGTGAACAACATAGGGAAATAGAAATTCAATATAAGTCTGGCAGGATTTCCTACCGTCAGGTCATATGTCTTCTTCATGGCACTCTTCTCCGAATAACCTACATATGTGCTTTATCTCATCCCTTTATGTTGTTTAATTTACTTTTTTAAAACGTTTTTTATATCATTTCCTTGGACTATGTTGCAAAAATGTGGCATACTGTTTATGTATCCGTAACACTCTTATGTTACGCAGGTACTAATCATTCATAGGGGATAAAAATTGAATACAAATTCAGATCTCAATTACCACCTTTATATCCAGCGTGAGATCGACTTCAGGCGTACTCCTTTCAAGGTTGAGTTCGAACGTTATAAGGATATAAGCTCGGGCAATGTTGAAAAAGTTAAGGAAATGGTCGCCGAAAGAAAGAAGAATTTTTTCCAGGGCAAAGGACTTCTTTCGGAGGATCCACTCAGAAATGCAAGATACCATGTGATCATCTCGACTGCAGTCACTTCAAGAGTATGTGTTCGAGACGGCATGGACATCGATACTGCTTATGCTCTGAGTGATATTTACATACTCAGGGCCGATGCTGCCACCACTGTAAAAGAACTGATAGACATACAGGGTGAGATGCAGATAGATTATGCCGAGAGAATGAAAGATCTCCAGAAGGTCAACGCAGTTTCTCTCCATATCAGAAAATGCATCGACTATATTTACTCAAACCTTCATGAAAAGATCACAAACGAGATACTCGCAAATTATCTTGGTATAGATAAAACCTATCTCTCAAAGCTTTTCCTTAAAGAGACAGGCTGCAATGTGAAGGAATTCACGACCAATGCCCGTATCAGCACAGCCAAAAACATGCTGATATATTCCGATTATTCATATATGGATATTGCACTGTCACTTGGCTTCTCAAGTCAGAGTGCTTTCAACAGCGTATTCAGAAAAGCCACCGGCATGACGCCGGGGCAATTCAGACAGGCCGCAGCAATAGGCCCGGAGGGCGTATAAAAAAATAAAACAACGGCAGACCTTTGAGGTCTGTCGTTGTTTTTTCATATCATTTATTATAATTTCTTTCTGCTATGCATCTTGCCACATGAATACCGCTGGCTGATGCATGTGAAAGTGAATGTGTGATACCGCTGCAATCACCGATAATGAAAAGATTCTTATGCAGCGTTTCAAGATTCTCATTTATATCCACTTCCATGTTGTAGAATTTTACTTCCACGCCATAAAGAAGCGTATCATCATTGGCTGTGCCGGGTGCGATCTTATCAAGCTTGTAGACCATCTCTATGATCCCATCGAGTATACGCTTGGGCATAACAAGACTTAAGTCTCCCGGTGTGGCGGCAAGTGTAGGCGTGATGAAAGCTTCATCAATACGTGACTGTGTGCTGCGGTGACCTGTTGTAAGATCCCCGAAACGCTGGACTATCACTCCGCCTCCCAGCATGTTCGAAAGCTTTGCTATACTCTCACCATAACCGTTACTGTCCTTAAAAGGTTCCGAGAAATGCTTTGCCACAAGGAGCGCAAAGTTTGTATTCTCGGTCTGTTTCTCAGGATCCTCGTAGCTGTGTCCGTTCACGGTCACGATACCGTTTGTATTTTCATTAACAACAGCACCCTTGGGATTCATACAGAAAGTTCTGACAAGATCTCCGTACTTCGCAGTTCTGTAGACTATCTTGCTTTCATAAAGTTCATCGGTAAGATGCGAGAACACTTCATAAGGAAGTTCAACTCTTACGCCTATATCCACACGGTTTGATTTTGTAGGTATCTCAAGGTCACGGCTTACCTGCTCCATCCACTTGCTTCCGCTGCGGCCTGCCGAAATGATGCAGTATTTTGACGTAAAGCTTTCATCCTTCACATACACTTTGTAGCTTCCGTCTTTTTCCATCTCTACCTTTTCAACAAATGAAAGAAAATGGAAATCTACGCTGTTCTTCAGTTCATTGTAAATATTTTCAAGAACGACATAATTAATATCTGTTCCGAGATGTCTTACAGATGCATCCAGCAGATGCAGGTCATTCTTAAGGCAGAGTTTCTTTATATCTGTGTTTGCTGTGGAATAAAGCTTTGTCTGTGCACCGCCATGTGAAGTATTGATATCATCCACATACTTCATAAGCTCAATAGCTTTTTTCTTTCCCACATATTCATAAAGCGTTCCGCCAAACTGATTTGTTATATTATATTTTCCGTCAGAAAAGGCTCCTGCGCCTCCAAATCCGTTCATTATGGAACAGGGTTTGCAGCCTACGCAGCTCTTTATCTTCTCTCCGTCTATCGGACATTTTCTTTTTTCAAGCGGATTGCCCACTTCAAAAACAGCAATCTTCAGATCTTTTCTGAGTTTTACCAGTTCATAGGCACTGAATATGCCGCCCGGGCCCGCACCTATTATTATCACGTCATAATCCATAGAATACCTCCTGAGCATTTTAAAGAAATTGCTTTGTAACTTTTGACCCTAAGATCACTTCAGTTCTTCGACTATCTTTCCGAAGTTCATGCTGTGAGAAGCTTTGATCAATACAGTATCAGCTCCTTTAAGCACTGCAGATGCATCACGTATAAAATCATCGACCGATGCATACCAGTGTGCTTCAGTATCCGAGCCCTCCGCAGCCTTGAACATATTCTTTGACAGATCGCCTATGCAAACAAGCAGATCCGTTTTTAATCTTACCGCATACTCACCGACAGATGCATGAAGTTCCGCCTCATCAGCACCCAATTCAAACATATCTCCGAGTATCGCTGCCTTCCGTCCCTCGGATCCCGAAAGCAGGTCTAGTGCCGCTTTCATGGACGTCGGATTTGCATTGTAACAGTCATCAATTATATTGAATCTGTCCGTTTTAATAATATGGCTCCTGCCTTCTGTTACGGGAACGCTTTCTATTCCGTTCTTTATCTGCGTCAGGCTTAATCCGGCAGAAAAACCCACGGCTGCTGCCGCGCATGCATTGAGTACCATATGCTTTCCGGGAAGAGGAATATGAACGCTTAACTCTTCCTTCCCCTTTATGTTCAATACGGTATCAGTACCCTCAAAATTCACATTCCCGATCTTCGATGCATACACATCAAAGCTTTCATCAAAACCGTATCTTACGGTCGGCCTACCTGCCACTTCCTGTAATGAACAGAGCTTATCATCCGATGCATTGACGATGACATTTCCTTTTCCGGTCAGCCCCTCAAATATCTCACTCTTTGCTTTTAATACACCGTCTCTATCGTGAAGATTTTCAAGATGACACTCACCTATATTGGTAAAAACAACTGTATCCGGATGAACTATTTTTGTAAGTTCACTCATCTCACCGAAATGATTGATACCCATCTCAATGACTGCGTATTCATCATCTTCTCTGATACGGAGTACCGTAAGAGGCACGCCTATGTCATTGTTAAAATTCTTTTCCGTGGCGCAGGTCTTTTTCCCCTGCCTTAATACAGATGCAATGAGTTCCTTAGTGCTTGTCTTGCCAACGCTTCCGGTAATTCCCACAACATGACAATCAAGTTCTGTCCTGTAATAAGCTGCAATTTTCCTCAATGCCTCAAAACTGTCTTTTACAAGAATACACGGACCCGCAGGATTCTCCGGAAGTTTCTCGCATACAACCGCAAGCGCACCTTTCTCAAAAACCTGTGGTATAAAATCGTGACCGTCAACACGCTCGCCTTTAGTCGCGATAAAAACTCCATCTTTTTCTATAAGTCTTGAATCTATTACAACACACGAAGCTTCCTTTTCAGAAGGAAATTCTCCAAACAGATTTCCCCCGCATGCGGCTGCTATAGCCGAAACATTCATTCCCTTCATGATCATCTTTCCTTATTTCGTTCTTTTAAGGAAACTTCTATAAGCTTTTCACAGAGTTCCGCATAATCCAAGCCAATCTGTGCAGCCTCCTGGGGCAAGAGCGATGAAGGCGTCATGCCCGGAAGCGTATTTGCCTCAAGACAGTATATGTTCTCATCCTCATCCATCATAAAATCAAGACGCGCATAAGCGCTAAGCCTGAGAGCCGTATAAATACGCTCGGATGTCTCCTGTATTTCCTTTGTTTTTGCTGCATTAAGTTCAGCGGGGCAAACTTCTTTGGTCATCCCCGGCTGATACTTGTTCTTATAATCATAGCCGCCTTCCCCCGGAATGATCTCCACAATAGGAAGAGCCTTGCCATCTATCACACCACATGTAAACTCGCGACCTTTGACAAACTTTTCAACCACTACAAATTCATCATACTGCGCAACATCTGTAAGTGCCTTCTTAAACTCATCAAGGCTGTTAACAATATATGTACCTACAGAAGAACCACCGTTGTTGGCTTTTACCACTGCAGGATATCCTATTTCCTTTATGGGATCGTTTATTTTCATATAGTAGCCATCCGGAGTAGGAAGACCGTTAGCCCTCATTATCTCCTTGGAGATAAGTTTATTCATGCAGATACCGCTGCTCAGATAATCTGTGCCTGTATATGGAATGCCAAGCAGCTCAAACGTTGCCTGAATCTTTCCATCTTCTCCGTTTGCTCCATGTAATGCCATGAATACTACATCTGCCCTGCTGCATACTTCAAGCACATTCGGTCCAAAGAAAGATCTTCCGCCGTCTTTTCTTAATTTCTTTATCTCCTTAAGATCCGGGCTCTTCTCAGCGATGGCAGATACACCTTCGCCCCAGTCTCTGGTATCATCAAAAATACCATCAAGTTTTGAAGCATCATAATCAACTCCAAGATAAACATCCAGAAGCACTGCCTTGTGCCCCTTACTCTTCAGGGCCTCATATATTCCTTTTCCCGAAATCAGCGACACTTCCCTTTCGCTGCTTGTGCCACCTGCAAGAACTGCAACTTTCATAATTATTTCTCCTTATACTCAGCATACCGTATCAACAGCTTCATAGCGTATACGGAACATCGGAAGTTCCTTTATGACCGTACGGTATTCTGTATCCCAGTCTGCCGCTCCGGTGTTGGGATTCTCTCCATCTGCGGGCGGCGCATAGAATCTTATCTTTATATCACGAGGTTCCTTATTCTTATTTCTGTCAAAAAATGCTTCGATCACATTTATAACTTCAACACCTGCGGACTTATAGAACCATTTTCCGTCCACATCTATCATAAGATTATCATTCTTTCCTGCAGCTATCTCAAAGAAAACAGGCTGTCCGTCAAGATGAACGGTATATTCAATGCCATCCGCATCATCTGAGGCGCCATAACGCATTGGAACTTCAGCATCCTCTGCGATCTTTTCACCTGCAGTCTGCGTAGGCATAAAATGATCATCATTTAAAAAGCCCTTGAATTCATCAAGCATCGGAAGCGGATGACCGACAGAAGAGTCGTTGGGGTCCTCAAGTTCAAGACCGAGTCCGCCTCTGTCACGAAACTGATAATATGCAATACCTTCAAACCAGTGCGGTTTCTTTTCCTTTACCATTTCGAGTAAACGTTTAAAGGGTTCGCCCTGAAGGAAGGGTCCCGTAACATCCATGTCGGCATTAAGTTCCGACATCACAAGCTTCTTTTCCTTATCGCCTGTTATCTCATACATCCTCTCGGCTGCTTTTTCAAATTTGTCATACATGTCATCAACGGGAGTGAGCGCATAGGTCTTGCTCAGCCCGCCTTTTTCAGCCACATTGAACGGCCAGCCGTAATGAAGAGTAAAATACTTATCAGCAGACCATAGATCAGCTGCCTTGTAGCATTTCGTAAAGGATTCCTCTTTTTCGAGAGTCCCCTCATCGGTTATTATGCCTGCACAGAAGACCGTATCAACATTGGGAGCGATCTCTTTTACTATCTTACTGAATCTCACAAAGAACTCAGCTATCTCATCATATGAATAAAGCTGATTATGCTTAAACCAGTTACCATTGCATTCATGATTGATCCTGAGACGTAATCTTCCGAAAGGCTTCAGATCTTCTGCTATCGCACGCATCTGCTCTTCCGTTATGCTGCAGTCACAGGTAAGAGTAAGCGTAACATCTTCACCGTGGCGCCTGATATCTCGCATCTGTCTGAACACTTCCGAATCCTTATCACCGTTTATCCCACCCTTATATGGGAAATAGTCATCATAAGGATAGCCCCACTGTCCGGTCACTTCCATATCCGGATATGCTTCGCTCGAACGGGCAGGCCATTCAGGGTTATTCGGATAATATGTAAACATTATGCTGATACGTCTCACAGGACGGCCGAGTGTCTGGATCACCTGATCCTGTCCAACATACTCGGCTCTTTCACTTCCATCACCAAGATCCAGTGCGAACCCGGCCTTACCCATCGTCACTTTGTTAATGGAAGTTACGGATTTTCTGTCAAATCCGCTGAGATCAGCTTTAACTTTTCTTAAATCCATCTTGCATCCTCATAAATTTAGTAAACGGAAATACTTTTAGTAAAGCAGCACTTATTATACCAAATAATCACATTTCAGTCGCTTACATCAATATCTGTGTTAACTCTTATAGAATAGTCCGGATACGCCTCTTCTACCTCGGTGCATATACTTTTATAAAGAGCGTTTCTGTCCGGAACCGCAAAATCTATAACTACATCGAATGACATGGTCTTCTTTTCTTCATCTATATAAAACCCATGCATCTGCATAACACCATCATGTGCCACTACCATATCACGGACTTTGGCGCGATGTTTGCCTCCGGGTGTGCCATCGGCATTTTCGGAATACAGACCCACAGCCGAAACTATCACACCTGTTTCCTTATATACTGTTTCTGATATGCTGCGGGTGAGGCTGTCAAACTCTGACGCAGTCATGTCATCCCTGACTTCCACGTGAAATGATGCAATGTAACGGTCCGGGCCATAATTGTTCATGAATAGGTCGTACACACCGTGAACTTCACTTTCCGTACTCTTTATCAGTTTCTTTATCTTTATCGTGAGTTCTCTGTCCGCACGCTGACCCAGTATCTCATCCACAGCTTCTTTTATCAGCTCTATTCCGGATTTTACGATTATCAGAGAAATGACAACACCCACATAAGGCTCAAGACTTATGCGGAATATCAGAAATACGATTGCCGAAACCAGCACGGATATGGAAAGGATCGCATCTGAAAGTGCATCTGAACCGGAAGCGATAAGCGAGCCCGAATTTACTTCCTGCCCCTTTTTCTTCACATATACTCCCAGAAGAAGCTTCACAACAACCGCTGATGCGATTATCACAAGTGAAACAGGCTTATAATCAGGCACCTCGGGCTTTATTATCTTCTTTATCGACTCAACAAGAGCCGTAGCACCTGCATAAAGCACGATCGCAGCTACTATCAGCTGACTCATATATTCAAGCCGGCCATATCCGAAAGGATGCTTTTTATCCGGCTTTTTGCCCGCAAGCTTTGTGCCTATGATGGTTATGATCGATGAAAAAGCATCGCTTAAGTTGTTAACGGCATCAAGCACAACAGCTATGGAATTGGATGCTATGCCTACGGCAGCTTTAAATCCCGCAAGCATTATGTTTGCTGCTATGCCGATAAAACTTGTTCTGACTATTATCTTTTCCCTGTCTTTTGTATCAGCCATTTACGTTACGTACTCCTTTACAGACTTTGAATTTTCCTTATGCGGGCCGGCGTATAAAAAAACGAGGGCAGTCTGTTTATGACCGCCCCCACAGAATGCAATACCGGATCAGAGTTCTTTACCTGTAAGCATACGGTAAGCCTGAAGATATTTATCGATCGTCTTGTTAACGATCTCATCGGGAAGAACCCAGTTTTCAGGCTCATTCTTGTTTTCGTCAGACTTAAGCCAGTCTCTTGCGAACTGCTTGTCAAAAGAAGGCTCTGAATGACCCACTTCATATTCATCTGCAGGCCAGAATCTTGAAGAATCGGGAGTGAGCATCTCATCACCAAGCACCACTTCACCATCCTCATTAAGTCCAAACTCAAACTTTGTATCTGCTATTATGATACCTTTTGAAAGTGCATAATCAGCACACTTCTTATAAAGAGTGAGGGTAAGATCACGCAGCTTCTCTGCGTATTCTCTTCCCTTGCCAGGAAAGCTTTTTTCAAGATAATCTACGCTCTGTTCAAAAGAGATGTTCTCATCATGATCGCCGATCTCAGCCTTTGTAGAAGGAGTATAGATAGGTTCAGGAAGCTTTTCTGATTCCTTAAGACCCTCGGGAAGCTTTATGCCGCATACAAGACCTGTCTTCTCGTAGCTGGCCCAGCCCGATCCCGTGATATATCCTCTTACGATGCACTCAACCGGAAGCATATTAAGCTTTTTGCACATCATGGAATTGCCTTCAAACTCCGGCTTTCTGAAAAACTCAGGCATATCCTTAACATCAGTGCTTATCATATGATTCGGTACGATATCTTTTGTATACTCAAACCAGAACTTTGACAGCTGTGTAAGTACTGTACCTTTCTTCTCTACTTTATTCTTAAGGATAACATCAAAACAGCTGATGCGGTCGGTAGCAACCATTATGAGACTGTCACCGTTATCGTAGATTTCCCTGACTTTTCCTTCCTTAACAGGTTTCATATCACTCATTTTACTTTACTCCTCACATTAGGTAGAATTGTTAACAACACAGAAAATATAGTGTTGTTTTATAAAAGTGTCAAGTTTTACCATAAAAATTCCGAACAGGAAACGTATCTGTAACAGAAGGCAATACAAAAAACATATTTCTGAAGAGAGAAAAGTTTCGTGGAGGTAGAATTATGAGAAAAAACGATGTTAAAAAATTATTATGCGGAATGATGGCGGCGGCCCTCATATTCGCAGGCGGATGCGGACAAAAATCAACCGCCGCTTCCGATGCAATGTCATATGGAGCAGGAGCTGCAAATACCGTAACTACAAAAGCAGCTCCGGCTATGGCTGATAACGCCGCCCTTGGTAATTTCGCTGCAGAAGACGCATATGCAGAAGAAGCAGAATACTATGATGAAGCCGACGGAGATAACGAAAGTTCATCCGAAACCATAACAGAGAGTGCTCAGAGCACAAGTCGAAAGCTCATACGCACAGTAGGACTTGAAGTTGAGACGCAGGAATTTGAGGCACTTAAGAGCAATATCGAATCAAAGGTAAAAGAGCTCGGAGGTTATATAGAGAATTCCAATATCTACAACGGTCAGCTTAGTTATGATTTCGAAACCGGTAAATATACCAACTCCGGACTGCGTCATGCTAATATGACTATCAGAATACCTGCTGATAAACTCGATGATTTCGTAAACAACATTGCGGAGAACTCCAATATCGTAAACAAGTCCGAGGGCACAAGGGATGTTACCCTCGACTATGTAGATATCGACAGTAAAAAAAGAGCACTTCAGGCTGAGGAAAAAAGGCTTCTTGAAATGCTTGAAACTGCCGATACCATAGACAACATGATCTATATAGAAGAAAGACTCACCAATGTTCGTTATCAGATAGAGAGTTCCGAATCACAGCTGCGCACCTATGATAATCAGGTCGACTACAGCACCGTTAATCTGAATCTCTCCGAAGTTAAGATCCTTACAGATGTCCCGGAAGATCCTCTTACAGAGCCGACAGCATGGGAACGCATCTCAAAGGGCTTCACAAAGAGTGCAAATGACGTGCTCGAAGGCCTTGAGAATTTCTTTATCGGACTTATCATAGCATCACCTTATCTCATTCTTTGGGCTGTAGTAATCGGTATTATCGCGCTTATCTTCACACTTTTCATAAAGGGTCTGATCAAAGCCGACGCAAAGAAGAGAGAAAAGAACAGAAAGAAATATGAAGCTCAGAAGGCAGCTAGAGCCGCTGAAGATAAAGCAGAACAGGAAAAAAGAGAAGCCGCTGCAAAAGAAACAGAGACAAAAGCTGAAGAAAAAAAGGGATCCGAAAACAAAGCTGCTTCAGATAAAGAAAAATAAATAAATAACCGATATACAGATTAAGCGGATCTGTTCAAAGGCCATGAGAGATCCGCAAATCTGTAACGGACACAGGAACTCCTTTACAGATGACGATATGGATATCGCGCCTGAAAGGAGTTTTTCTTTTTCCACAGGAAGGAACCTGTGTCATCAGAGGCGTCCGTTAAAAAAGGAGGATTTAATGATAATAAGTTCCGGTACGGTAAGTATGGGAGCTAAGAGGGACTATGTCTCTCAAATGAGGAGAGAAAAAGAATTCAGGATAGTGAACATGAAACGCATGGATTCTGACAATATAGAATCCCGGAAGCAAAAGGAAGGCTTGAAGATCGGTTTTAATAATGAGCTTAGATATCCCGATAACGAGCGATCACTCGAGGAGTTAAGACGTTCAAGCCTTATGTATCTGTTAAGTAATCTGCATCGCATTCTTTTTGGAAGAGGTCATGATGCGGCAGCCGGCATTTCCTACAACAGTACGGGAAACCAGCAGACTATCGCATCATACACAGAATACGCATCCTACGAAGAAAGTGAACAGACTGACTTTCAGACCACAGGCACAGTGATAACCGCAGACGGAAGACAGATCGAATTCGATCTTAGTCTTACGATGAGTCGGAGTTTCAAAGAAGAATATCTGAAACAGACCGCGATCACTGCCCAAAATGCGCTAAATGTTCTCGATCCATTGGTCATCAACTTAAACGGAAACATCTCATCTGTATCAGACCAGAAAGTCATGTTCGATCTGGATTCTGACGGAGAAAAAGACAGCATATCTGTCCTGAACAGCGACAGCGGCTATCTTTCTCTTGATCTCAACGGTGACGGCATCATCAATGACGGCTCTGAATTATTCGGAACAAAGTCAGGAGATGGCTTTTCTGATCTGGCTGCTTACGATGAAGACGGAAACGGCTGGATAGACGAAGCCGACAGCATCTTTAACAGGTTAAAGATCACTGTTATGGATGCAGACGGAAACCAGACTCTCTACAGTCTTAAAGACAAGGGTGTCGGCGCCATATGCTTAAAACGCGTAGAAACCGATTTTTCACTGAAGTCTCTAAAGGACAACAGGACAAACGGCATGATACGCGAAACCGGCTTCTTCCTGTTTGAAAACGGAAAAGCCGGAACTGTGCAGCATCTGGATCTGGTGAGATAAAAAAAGCCCACGGGGCAGGTTCTTTTTGAACCCCGTGGGTATTTTACATTTTCGTTAATTCCAGCAGTTCACCGTATCTGTCCCTTATTTCTCCATCAGACATCTCCCACCATTTCGAAGCCTGTATTCTTTTTATCACAGCTTCCTCAAAACGATATTTGATAACTCTTGCCGGATTACCTGCAACTATCGCATATGGCGGCACATCTTTGGTGACAACTGCGCCTGCGCCGATAACTGCTCCGTCACCGACCGAAAGACCTCGAAGTATGATCGCGCCTGTTCCGATCCAGACATCATTTCCGATGACCACAGGCTCCTTAAACCTGTCATACAACGGCTTTTCGCCTTCAGGTCTCAAAGTACCGGCATTATCATATAAAAAACTGTGGTTAGTAAATCGGGTATAATCGTGATTCCCCCCCCCTATCGTGACATTCCACGAGACAGCACAGAACGCGCCCACAGTTGCTTTTATGATCTTTGTATTGCTCCCTGTATAAGAATGTCTTCCGAGAGAAGAACCGAAGATATAATTAAGGCGGTCTATCCTTACAAAGGCATCAAGCTCAGACGCTTCAACCTTGGAAAAATCGCCCACACTGCAGCCGTCTCCGATCTGCGAATCAATGATTTTTGCTTCTTTATATATTTTTGCCGAATCCGATATCATGACTCACTCAACTTCGATCTTTACTTTAGCAAGTGTATCTTCCATTTCAGCCACAGCGTCTTCAAGGGTATCTCCCTTTACTATGATCTGGCCGATCCTGTCAGGACCGATACGGAATTTGTTTACCTTGTGTCCTTCTCCAAAATCACATGATAATTCAAGCACATTATCGCTTAAATCTTCCGGGAAGCTTATGCTCTTTATATATCCCGTCCTGTCGCTTGTAAGAAGCTTGCAGACATTGGGTATACCATTAGCCGTATTGATATCGTCTATCTCTTCACCAAGTGCAAGACGGATTATAACTTCATAATAATCAATCCCGTAATAGATGGAAACCATCTCCGGAAGGCAGGTTGCGCCCGCTCTGGCACCCACTTCAAGTGCATATACCTGATCACCCTTTAAGATATAGTCCATATTGATCGCACAGTTATCGATGCCAAGAGCCTTCACGCACAGTTCAGTCTGACGTATGCTCTCCTCAAGTATAGCCGCATCCACCGCATACGGAACGTAGTGTCCTACGGGAACTCCTGTGTCTCCCTCAAAAACATAATCACCGTGAGGAAGCACAAACTTGATCTTTCCGCCACACACAAGTGACTGAGCGCCAAACTCGATTCCCTCTATACATTCTTCAACTATGAATTCTTCTTTTCCGGAAAAATCTCTTACTTTCTCAACTGCTGCCTTAACAGCATCCTTATCAAAACTGTGTACTTTGGAGATACCTCTGCTGCCTGAAAGATCGGCAGCTTTGATCATTATGGGAAACTCCATATCCTGCGCAGCTTTCAGCGCCTGATCATAATCGCTTACCACTTCAAACTTTGCAGTACGCACACCACCCTGAAGAAATTTCTGCTTCATAAGTATCTTGTTTGAAGCAGCCTTCGCAGCATCATAACTCACACCCGGGAGTCCCATCGCATCACAGACTTTTCCAAGTGTTGGAATACCCACATCCGAACCGGTTGTTGCGATAGCATCGATATGTTCAGTCTGTGCAACTTTGAGCACCGCCTCAGCGTCGGTTATATTCTCATAATAAACTTTATCAGCAAGTTTAAATCCCGGATAATCACCGTCTATCGAACAGGTAATGGTATAGAGCCCCATCTCTTTGGCTCTTTTTATAAGCGGCACCTGATAGCGGCCGGCTCCAAGGATCAGCAGTTTCTTCATTGTTCAGAATCTCCTCTCTCTTTCCCTGAACGTATCTCACCTTCCATATACGGCGGAAATCCCATCGTTTCCTTAACTATCTTACCTATATATTTGCCTGTGGCACCTATACTGAAGATAATGATACCCGAGAAGAACGTAAGCAGCAGTATGGTGGATGCATATCCCGGTACACCTATACCGCCGAAGATATATTTCAGCAGATAATAGATCAGCAGACCGAAAGAACACATCGATATGATAACTCCAAGTCCTGCTGTGAAATCGATGATAAAAGTACTTCCGTTTAAAATAATATTGAAAGTTTCAGAGATAAGCCGGTACAGAGAATAACCGGACTTACCGTATTTTCTTTTCTTATGCTGTATCGTCACCGTTGCGATCGAAGGCTTAAGAGAAAAGATCATCGGTCCTATCTGCGGAAATTTCCCGTGATAACCGATCAAAGTTTCAACAAGTCTGCGTTTCATTATCCTGAAACTGTTACTGGTGACATCCTTAGGCTTTGAATAAATGCCTGCATAGATCTCATTCGCCAGATGAGAACCAAGTTTTCTCAGAAGTGAATGTTCCTTTATATCATACTGAGCGATGACAACATCGGTATCGCTCTCTTCCATCTTTGATACAAGAAGTTTTATATCATCGGGATCATGCTGAAAATCATCATCCATTGTGATAACAAATTCGCCCCTGCTGTGCTTCAGTCCGCACATAACAGCATTCTGCTGGCCTGAATTGTAGCGGAGGTTAATGATCTTCAGTTCTTTATACTTATCAGACAGACCGCACATAACTGACCAGGTCTCTATCTTCGGCGAGCAGTCATTCACCATCACGATCTCGAAGTTTCCGTTAAGTGAATTCATCACTTCTTCAACTTTGCTTATCAATTCCTCAAGCCAGTCTCCACTGTTGTATACAGGGATGACTACTGAGTACTTTATCTCATCCATGACTGTCTCCAAAACCTGATCTATGATGTCTGTTTATAAATATTACATAACCGCTTAATTCTAACACGACAGGAATATAATTACAAAAACAGACACTATATCTTTTTATACTTCTTTCTATCCAGTAACCACGTAAGAAGCAATATCACCATGCCTAATGAAAAGGAGATAATACCTTCCTTTTCTCCGGGCGTTTCATAATCAAGAACTATCTGATGTGTTCCCTCACCTGCTCTTACACCGATAAAGGCTCCATCAACGAGTTTCACAACTTCTGCCTTTTCCCCGTCAATCCAAGCATTCCATCCTTCTTCATATGGAATAGAGAAAAAGATCATATTCTGTCCGCTTCCGACAGTTACATTTCCTTCTATATGTCCATCCCGCTGATCTGTGATATTCACACCTCCGGGTGCAAGTATATCATGAGTTTTCCTTAATGCATCCGGGTCAAAATATGCAAAACATGTTGAATTTTCAAGATAAAGCTCTTCATCTCCGAGCCGGTCAAATTTCAGATATACTATATCCCTGTCACCGTTTTGCTCTCCATGCACTGCATAATTAACATCTTTATTTAATCTAAAGACTCTCGTTTCCCTGTTATCTGTGTTGCTATTTACTGCCCTTACACGGTCACGGTATCCGGTTGTAAAAGAAGGATAAATATACGATATGCGATCTTCAATATGCGGAACTGATATTATGACACAGGGATCAGGTCCGTTTATTTTAAACATATAACCTTCCTCATACTCGTAAGCATCCATATCATGCCATTCAAGTCCCATTGCCTGTCCTTCATCGGAAAAAGGCTCCATGTTTATCCCTGTGAATCCTGAAACAAACTGATTCATGGCAATGAAAGGAGATTTCTCCGGAAGGACAATGCCTTCCGCATCAGCCGAAACCGCGTAGCCTAAAGGAAGTGCATATTCAGATTCAACTATGCTGTAATTATCTCCTCCATCCTTTGCTGCAGGATACACATAGAATTTAACTCCCATAAGCTGTTCGAGAAGCTCAGAACTCCCTTCTGTTGTAGTCGCAAAGAGCTGAGAAGCGAGTCCCATATCGTTCATAGCCTTCTGGTACTCATCAGAATATGCCGATGAAAAAAAACCATATGTCCTGTAGTCATAAAAGGGACCGTTATTTACAAAAAAGTTATCTGTGTATTTTATACGTCCATAATCGCCGTTCGTATACTCTTTTATTTTATTGATATTGTAATTGCATTTCTGATCTGATGATAAAAACCATTGTCTGTCAACAAGGTTTATATATGACGTTACCATCATTCCCGAATATATGTTTTCAAGGATAACAGTTGCCACAAGCACAGAAATAAACAGACGTGATGACTTTGGCTTAAAAGAAAACAGGAGTGTAAAAACAATAAGTACGGCTGCAAATAATGCAAACCCTTTTATTCCAACGCTCAATTCACTCATTCCGTATGGTTCAAGCCTGCACACAAACCAGACACATGAATAAAGCAACAGCATTACTGTTCCGGTTATCACCGTCTTCTTTACAACCATCTTTCCAGCAGATACTTCCCTGAGTGCAGCCGCACATACAACAAATACGATTACAAAGGCAAAACGTATCGTATAACCATTCGGTAAATTAAAAAGATGCAGAGCATAATAAAGTCCCGGTATATAAATAGAAGCAAACAATATCACAAGACATACTGCCGTAACCACTCTTTCGGTCTTTCTGAAACTATTGTCTAAGAAATAAAGCACACATGAAAAAAGTGATGCTGTACCACAGAATAAAAACGGGATCATTGTGTCAAATTCCAGGATCCGTCCGGGAAGAAACGGATAAAAGACTCCTAAAGGCACAAATACAGGGTATAGATCTGCAGGCGCAGGCGGCTCAGCGGCATTCATAAACAGGGCATAATACCCGGCAGGGATCAGAAGTATACCGGAAATAAGTGCTGCAGTTACACCTGAAATCGCAAGATTGCCAAACGCTGCGGCCCATTCTTTCCCGTTTTTTTCTTTTTTTCTGATGATCAACTCACAGATAAAGAAACCGACTGCTGCTATCGACACAACATATCCACAGTAAAACTGCGAGATAAAAAGAGCCGCAAACACTACTGTAAGCAATGTTTTCTTACCGGTTTTCAGCATCCGGTCAATAAGCATCAATATCAGCGGAAGGTACGCATGCCCTTCCAGAAGCGGTGGCATGTTTATATTCGCAAAATAAAAAACACAGAGTGCATAGCTCGCTGAAATAAACACATTCCAGATACCGCCGGCCTTAAGCGTTTTTTTCCCGAATAAAGAAAAGAAAGAGGCTGCTGCAAACAGTCTCAAAAGAAACATAAGCAAAGCGGCAATCTCAACATTCTTAATAAACAGAAAAGGTAAATTAAAGAAACTGCTGCAGTAAAATGAATACGCAAGCGAAGTATTTCCACCCTGAATATATTCATCCGAATAAAGGAAATCTCCGCCTGAAAACATCTTTCTGAAAAACATCCTGGTGAGGGGAACGATCTGTTCAAACGCATCGCCCGAAAAAACAAGTTTATCCTGCCATGGAAGCACATCCATTATTCCGAAGACGATCATTCCGGTAATAATACTGAGCAAGCCTGCAAACAGCCATTCCGGTATTTTTTTCTTATTTGCCTCCGTATTCATTCATAAATCTCCTTCATATCGATCAAACAGTATTTGATCACATCGGATATTATACACAAAGCATGTCCCGCCTGTCAGCCGAGTATACCCGCGCAGGTGTGGTATGCTCTCGACGCCCAACGCACAAAAAAACGCCGCCCTTCCGGACGGCGTCCATTTTTCATGATCTCAGCTCACATATTCTTCAGCTTTGTCACGGCAAACAGCTCCTACAAAAAAGCCGTCTCCCATAAGTCTGTAATCATTTCCCAGCACGCCCAGTTCAACAAGCTTGTTGCATACCTTGGTCATCTCGCTGCTGCTGTTAGTTCTGTCAACCTTTATCACAGCCTTATCTACCGGATGATTATAGTATCTGATCTTATTAATTGTAAGCTTTACCAATTCATCAAGCCTTTTATCATCCGCAGTTTCAATCGCATTCTTCTCATCAAGCATAGTTTTCATAATTCTCCTCCTGGCCCCCCTGTTTCAGTTGCATTTATATTTTGCAACGAGAGAATTATAGCATAAATATGAACAATTTGTAAATATGTTCATATTTTGTTCATGATGCTGGATAAATCACCAAAAAATCCTGTTTTCTTTCAGCAAATTGCACTGTTTTCAATTCATTACAATTTGTATTGCATGAAATTACCATTCTTAACAAAACCAAAATCAGTATACAAAAGCACGCCCATATCGGATGCCGTGATCTGCACGGTTCCGCATCCAAAATCTCTTGCCTCTTTTACAACTCTTGAAAGCAGTTCCTTTGCAATTCCCATTCTTCTGTAATCCGGATCCGTAAACATGCTGGATAACAGACCGATCTTTCCACTGGGACACGAAAAGTAAGGAGGCTTCTCTACAAATGACATTCCGCTTGTTCCGACTATTTTATCTCCATCCATCGCAAGCCATGATACAAAAGTCCCATCTGCCATGTGTCTTTTATAATAATCCTGAAGAGCCGGAACTAAATCCAGATCCTCTGTAGCCCCTTCCTCGCGAAGCTGTCTGATACGCATCTGAATGAACACAGGCAGTTCTTTTTCTGATAATTTTTTATATTCAATCTCTTTTCTTATGCTCATTATCCGTTAATCCCCTTGTTTTTGTCACAAAACATCTCCGAAAGGATAGTTTTCAACTACGATTATCAAAAAACAGCCAGTATCTCATCTATACTGTTAACAATATAGTCCGGTACTTTGCTCTCATCATCTATTTTCTGATATATAGCATATGCCTGACGTACCCATATGGTTTTCATTCCAAGTTTCTTTGCCGGGATAATATCATTATCCAGTCTGTCCCCTATCATAAAAGCATCCGTCGCTTTACATCCGGCCTTATTAAGTGCACTAATAAAAATATTCGGGTCAGGCTTTGCACACCCTGCTTCTGCCGATGCCATAACAACATCAAAATACTGTCCGATACCCCATTTATCAATTCTTTCCTGAGTTCCGAGTGACTGATTCGCAATGATCCCAAGCTTGAATCTGCTGTGTAAGGCAGCGACAACTCCGGGCGCTGCTTCATACAGTTTTTCCAGACTGTTATCCCACTCCGGCAAAACCACTCCATATTCTTTAGCTGCTGCCATGATCGGTGTCGGACATATCCTTGCCTTCTCGACAACCTTATTCATAAACTCTTCCGGAGCAATATTTAACTGTCGTATAGCATATTCGCATCTGCTTTTATAAACATCGCTTTCATCAACTAACGTTGCACCCAGATCAAAAAAAATCCATTTCATATAACCTCACCCCTGTTGAATATTCATGACAATCTGTATTTTTACCATTATAAAACGGAATTTATAAATATATCCATACGGGACTTAACAGAAACGAAAGCAGAAAACCGCCCAGTAAAGATACTATGATCTGTTTAGGCGTTCTGTATAAAACTGCAACAGCACCCGCAAATGTCAGCAAATATAGAATCCCTCTTATAGCCAGATAAAAGAATCCTATCGAAAAACATGAGAGAAAGAATACAGCCATTATCCCTATATCCAGAATAACGGCAACTGCACCCGATCCTTTCGCATACCAGCACAAAAAAGCCATGATCGGAGAAAGTATTGTAATACCATACCATATCATCATATAGCTCGATGGATTGAATCCGCAAAAGACCACGGTATACATATGGTAAGCTGCGCACATTCCCACAAAGAAGGCAAGCACATTCAGTGCCGCCCGCAAAGCCGTAGCACTGAATACAGCGATCAAAAGCGCTATCAGCAACCATATAGCAAAATCCGAAAAGAAATTGCCCAGATCGAGTATTTCCAATGGTCTGTGCCACCACACAGTACTATCAAGTCCAAGAGCATCCAGATACTTTGATATTATTCCTAAAACAATCCCGAGACACAAAACCAATACGACGACTGCCACATCTTTTTTCCTTGTCATCGTCTTTGGCGGCCTGATCTTATCAAGTTTTTCCTTTATAACTCCAAGTGTCATTACAAACTATCTCCAAGGTCTTTTGTGATCGATCCATCCATTAGATTTCCGGTATTTGTAATCCGGGTACTCAGGATGTCCTTTTATATCAGCTATAAGTTATTCTATCTGAGCAACATGTCGCTGAATATCCGATCCTCCCATTCAAAGGATGTTTCTACTCCGGACATACAGGCTATCGATGCGATCCCATGAGCGGAAGCCCATAATTGTATCAACTCTGTCTCCTTTTCTTTCTTACTTTTTTTCAGCTTTTTTTCCCTGAGATATCTAAGATAAGTTTCTTTCAGCAGTGTAAAAGGCGGATAATCATTTTCATATTTTTTATCAAAACATATATGTGCGGTTATATTCTGATTTCCGAAAACGAACCTGAAATAGTCAGGTCTGCGTACAAAGAATGCGATATAATGCCTGCCCATGTTTATCAGAGCGCTTTCCGCATCAGGTGAATCATTTACTGCAGCAGACAGCTCTTTCATAAACTGTTCGGTAACACTTGCTTTTATCGCCTCTATAAGTTCTTTCTTATCCTTAAAATGAGCATATGGAGCTGCGTGAGACACATTACACATCGCTGCTGCTTTACGCAGGGAAAGATTTTCCTCACCGCTTTTGTTTATGATCTTTATACCTGCATCTATCAGTGCCTGTCTGAGATTGCCATGATGATAATTGTCACTCATTTTCCGTTTTTTCCTTTATTTGTTTTAGTATTTCACAGGTCTTTTCCGAATTCTCCCACAAAGGACTGTGTGCCGAATCGGGGATCAGATAAAAATCCTTGTCAGGTGCATCGAGCTTTTTTTCATAATCCTCGACCAGCTCCCAAGGACAGTTATAATCATACTTTCCGCTAATAAAATATGCAGGTATATTCAGTGATGTTATATCATTTCTGTAATCATAGTCCGTAAGCTCTTCATTTAAAGGAGTTTGACGATACATTTTCATCGCCTTAACATAGTTTATCTTCTCGTCTACGGTATAACATTTGCAGAAGATGATAGGAAGTACTATCCCTTCAAATTCTGTCTTATCCTTTATTGTTCCGCCACCTGCCTTATGGAGCAGATAAACAAAATCCGGCCACCCTGCGGTCATTTTAACATTATCATCTGTCAGCTCAACATACTTCTCAAATTTTTTCAGTGAAGCCTTATCATCACGGGATGTAAACACTTTCTTCATAAAATCATACATGAACTTTGTCTGTTCATCAGAGTCTGTAACAACCTGTGCCATGCCTATATATGCATAATAATCTTCCGGGTACTGCTGAGCAGCTTTAAGTGCAATATGTGAGCCACCTGAAAATCCCATGATATAGATTTTTTCCTTTTCAAAACGTTTTTTGAGATATTCGGTAACTTCATGCGTATCTTTCAGGAGATTCTCTATCGTGATCTGCTTTGTATCATAATCTTTGTCATAGGCTATACCCATGGATCTGTAATCCCAATATACAACCGTATATTCTTCCTCCAGTCTCATATCCTTATATTTGTCGGTAAATACATAATCATCTGTACCCGGACCGCTTGAAACCAGTAAAAGAACGGGATTATCGATATCAATTCCGTTAATGAAAAAAACGTTTGGTGCACCGTTTATTTCCATTACAAATTTTTCGGATATACTTTTTTCACCTTCGTATTTTCTGATCTCCCCGGGACTTATTATGATCCATACCACAAATAACAGAACTATAAGAGCAATTGTAATGGCAATAGAGATCATAAGCTTTTTCCCGGCTTTCTTCTTATTCTTCATTTGTTGTATCTCCAAACTTTACACTGTCAAGTTATGTATATACCATAATCTTTACATTGTCAAGATTGTAGCCCATGCACAAAACAGGATCTATTCCCGACAAAACCGGCTTTTTATCGAAACTCTTATTAACGTCCCTGCAGAGCTCACAGAGTCAGCTTTTTGATCCTTACTCAACCCGCCTGCCTGTCAGATAATATACAGCCAAAGCTGTTCTGTGAGAAAGATTCTCCTTTGCCAGGATCGATGTGATGTAATTCTTCACTGTACCTTCTGAAATAAACAGTCTGGAAGCTATTTCCTTATTAGACAGACCATCTGCGACAGCGCGTATTATATCAAGCTCTCTTTCACTATAACCTGACGGATCAAAGCTGTCTTTTCTATTTATATTCTCGGTATCGTCGGCAAGAGATTTTAAGATACTCTCTTCCATGACCCCTGCACCGTTATATACGGAACGGATCATCTGTTTTAAATGATCCGGAGTATGATTCTTTATCAGGTATCCTTTTGCTCCGTTTTTCAGTGCTTTTTTAACCAGCTCATCATCATCAAATGTGGTAAGTATAAGAACCTTGCCAAGATCATGCTCCACTATATATTTCGTAGCTTCGATCCCATCCATTCCCGGCATCTGAATGTCCATAAGAAACACATCCGGCTTCTCTTTTTCCGCGAGCGCTATTGCCTCTTTTCCATCTGCTGCGGTCCCGATCACATTAAAGTCATCATCCATATCAAGGATTATCTTCATACCGTCCCGCACAAAATCACTGTCATCAGCTATTATCACATTGATCTTATCCATTTGTACCTCCACGAAGAGAAATCCGCGTATGTATTTTCTCTGAGCCGGCAAAACTCATCAAATACTACAGCGGAAGAAGCATACTAACCTTAAAACCTGCTTCACTCTCAAAATCTATAATGCCCCCTATGCTGCGCACCCTCTGACGCATGCCTGATATACCCATGCCATCAACTATAGTTCCGCATCCGATGCCATTGTCAGATATTTCACAACGTATCATCTTATTCATTACATTTATCTTTATCATTATTCTGTTACATTTAGAATACTTCATCGAATTGGTCACGGCTTCAAAGGTATTATCAAGGATTATTTCCCACATTTCATTGGAGATCAGTTCTATATCCCCTACCGTTGCAAGTTCCGCATCAACGCCCTTTTCAATGCAATCCTCACACAGCTCATGGAGCTGTAAAAGAGACATTTTCTTCTTTTCCGGCCGCTCCTTTCTTAGGATCATCCTGATCTCATCCATTCCCGATCGAAGCTGATCGATAACAGCCTGTATCATATCCGCTGCTTTACCGGGATCCTTGTTCATCAGAAGTTTTCCGGCTTCAAGCTGATATATGGACCCGTTGATACTATGTCCAAGCTTATCATGAAGTGTCTGTGACAGGGACGCCCTCTCTTCGAGGATTTCTTTCTCAGCCCGCAGCGCGTTCCGTTTGATCTCTTCTTTCGCAGCATCTTCCTGATCCTTTATATCCTTCTTAAGGAATTGCTGCGTTACTGTTCCTTCCATTATCTCCTTTTTGTAGACCGAAACCACGAATTGATCCTGCATGTATAAAAGCATTATAAGAGTCACAAAAATATAGGAAGTTATGTTTCTTGCAGGTGAATCCACCAAAAGAAAAAGTAATGGGACAAAATACCATAATATTCTTACCTTCAGCATGATCAAAATCTCATATGCGAGTTGGAATCCAAGGAAAACAAACCCTGCTCCTCCACCTGTCAGAAGAAAAGCATAAACTGCCGCCCCGATCATAATACAGGCAAATCTGTAACGGGGAAACAACTCTCTTAAAACCATAACAAATATGTAAAATGAAATAAGCAGGAGTATCCTGACGGATACCCCTGTTTGCGGATTGCCGGATTCGAAGCCAAAAAATCCGTAAATGCTTAAGACGATCATAAGCACGGTTCTGACTATAATAAAATAGTTATCTCTTAACTGTTCCCCCATGATTCAGTCCTTTTTACTTTAAGCCCGAAACTTCCCAGACTGATTATCAACAAAAGATACGCTGCTGTGATACATAATAACATAACGTAAGCTTTTTCGTCACCGATATACAGCATATCTACGACATCCATAAACCATTTCTGTGGCATGACATATGACACGTACTTAATAAAATCAGTTGTATGCGTGATCGGAAAATACATTCCGCTAAACATACATGAGATCACCCATACTACGAAAGTAGCCACACAGGCACTCATAACTTCTCCCATCACGATCCCCATAAACATGCTTAATGAACTGAAGATAAGACCCATAGGGAATATCAGAAGTATATATTGTAATCTGTCCATTCCAATTTCCGATGTATCTATGGCAAAAGAACAGGCAAAGACTACTATCATCATGAGGATCGATACTGCCAATACCGATATAAACTTCGATGTGAAGTATTTAAATGTATCAATGCCGGCAAGATTGATCCTGACCAGCACTCCGTTCTTCTGTTCCCGTATAGCGGTATTCGCCACAAAAAATCCGGCAAATACAAATCCCAGCGTCAGAAACGAAAATGCATATCCCATTGTCTGTTTCTGATTATTTTGCTCTTTTGTTAGTACCACCTCACCTGCAGAAGCTACGTTTACAGTTTCTCTTTCCGGGATAAGATCATCCAGTGAATCTAAATCGGCAACTGATGCTATCTTTACAAGCTGCAGCTTTAATTCATCTGCAAGTACATCTACTCTTTCATCATCGGAGAGGATATAAAGAGTAATGGCCTCTTCACACTTTCCGTTCATCACCATATCATCGAAAGAAGCCGGAATATAAACAGCTGCCCCCATAATGTCATTTTTTCCGTCATTTTCTATATGCGTATTGATAAAATCATCGGTTATATTTTCCCCCGAGATATCCGCTCTGCATACAGTGAAAAGTCCGCTTTGCGAAAGCTTGTTTATAAAAAACTCAGATTTTTCAGAGCCTGATGCGTCATATATCTTAATGACACACCCTCCGTTACCGCCGAAATATCCGGCCTTTTCATCCGCATTTTCTAATTCTTCGACCTTATAGGATTCCCCTGTAAAAGTTGAGAACTCCATATTGGTTTTAAACATCACAATTGATATTACAGGCATGATCACTATAAATATCCAGAATATCCCTGTCCTGAATATCAGTTTTAGTGTCGATTTGATCATTGAATTCAAACTCTGTTCCTCCTTATCATATCCGCCAACACCGCAAGCGCCGAGCATATGATCGTTATCAGGACACAGTATAATAAAGCACTGTCTATATAATCACTGTGTCCCATGCATGAAAGTTCAGTAAGGCATCTGTTGATGTGATATATGGGTGAGATCCGCTTGACCGATTCCGGGTAGGAGGAAAGCATGTAAGTTTCAAAAGCGCCTCCAAAAAAACCTGCCATCCAGACGATCGAAAATACTGCTATTATTGTGACAACCAGATTATCAAAAACATTGTAAACAAGAAGCCCAAAAGCCACAGCAGCTGATGCCGATAACAATAAGATCAGGGCTGACAGAATCGGTGCCCCCCAGTGAACTCCAAACAGGAGTATCGAAAGAACAGCTGTCAGAAGTGATGACAATCCGACTACGATGCTAAGTGCGAGAAATTTACCCAGATAAAGCTGAATTGCAGAAAGGTTTGATACCGTATACTTTTTATCGATCCTGTGCTTTTTCTCACTCATTAATAATCCGGCCCCGCACACTATCGCACACCAGCCAAAGTATACAATTTCCACTATTCCGTAATAATCATCAGCTTCTATTTCAGGCGTAAACGAAGGATGCTCTGTGTGTATTCGGATATCCGAGGTATCCAGGCCTAAAACACTTACGGTAACGTTTTCAAAAAAAGCACTAACATAATACTCAAGCACCTTAGCTGACATCATGTGATCTTCATTCTCATAAAAAGTATTCTTATCCTTTGAAAATACTATGAACCCACATAAATCATTTTCACGTACTGTCTTTTCCGGATCGGTATCATCATATTTTTCAAGATTAATATCATTATCTGACGCTGCGGTTATCATTGCATTCAGCAATTCCTCAGATATTGCTTCATCCTCTATCATATATCCGGCGTTTATCTCTTCATTCTCATATTTTTTCAAAAGATCATTGAAAGCATTTGACAATATGGCAATCACCATAAGAGGACCAACTATGAAAAGAACAATATTGGTGATGCTCCTTGTCATAAGTTTGATATTGTTTTTTATAAGATATCTGATCATTTAATAATCCCTCAGTTTCTTACCGGTCATGGTAAGGAATACCTCTTCAAGTGTAATGTCTGAGATATCATCCTTTACCATCTTCTTTAATTCTTCGCTTGTCCCTGTTGCTATCACTTTCCCATTATCCATGATGGCGATCTTTGTACAGAGCGCTTCCACCTCCTCCATATAATGGGATGTGTATATGATTGTTGCGCCCTTCCTGTTGGATTCCTTTATCTTATCCAGAATAAAATTTCTAGACTGAGGATCTATTCCAACAGTAGGTTCATCAAAGACAAGAAGGTCCGGATGATGTCCTATAGCACAGGCTATGTTAAGTCGCCTTTTCATTCCTCCTGAAAAAGTCTTGGCAAAATCATTTCTCCTGTCCAGAAGACCTACATATTCCAACGACTCATCTATCCTTTGCTTTAGTTTCGAGCCTTTGATCCCATATAAAGACGTAAAGAGTTCTACATTTTCCCAGGCCTTAAGGTTTTCATGGATTGCAAGCTCCTGCGGGATATATCCAAGCTTATCCATCAGGCTCTTTCGCTTTTTCATGAAATCCTCTCCCATGAACTCAACCCCACCTAATGTAGGCTTCACAATACCGGTTATCATGTTCATTGTCGTACTCTTACCGGCTCCATTAGGCCCCAGAAGACCAAAGACCTCTCCTTTTTCTATACTGATGTTGAGATTATCAACGACCACCTTGTTTCCGTACTTCTTGGTAAGATCGGTTGTTTTCAGAATTATACTCATTGCATGAGACCTTTCTTTCTTATTTGTTTTGTCATAAATGCGGAGCGTTATATTAAGTGTAATTACTTATTGGCATAATATAAAAAGTGCATCAACGATCATTGATGCACTCATTATAATAATTCCCTGTTTTGCTATGTAGTGAAAAAAGAAACCTTTTTGATATGACTTTAGTCACATTGAATACTTTATCTGTTCAGACCTTTCCGGAAAAAATCTTCATCATGGTTTTCTTTAGGCTACCCTCTTTTGCTCCCAGCATCCTTTCAGTATGATAGATAAAAGCCTTTATTCTTGTTGCCGTTTCCTCTTCTGACTGTTCAAAACTATCATCAAAAACGATCACTGCATAACCGATCAGCATCTCAGCCGCATATAAGGGATAATCTGTTTTGAATATTCCCTGAGAAATACCTTCCTCCACAAGCTCTCCAATAACAGGGATCACCCCATTTAACATGATCATCTGCATCTTCTGATGCATCAGAGCATTCTGTGGCTTATTAACCAGCTCCATAACCTCACTGCCGATCGCAGATTTCGGTCTTAGTTTCAATATGCAGGATACTATCCTGTCCGGAACAGAAAGTTTTTTATTTCCTGCTTCCTTTTTTGCTTCTCTGATCATCGAGGCACTGATCCGCTCTATCAAAGCATCCAGTATGTCCTCTTTGGATTTGAAATGATAATACAGTGTACCTCTCGCGATACCCACCTTATCCAGGATATCTCCGGTACTTGTTCCATCATAGCCCTTCGTTACAAATAGTTCTTCAGCTGCATCAAGTATCTCATTTTTTCTTTCTTCAGCTTCTTTCACAACTCTCATACTTATCACACTTTCTAATAGACAGGCTGTCGGTTCTAAAAAAGAGTACCATACATTTTTTAATGTATCAAGTCTTCCTTACAGCTACTATAGAAGAAACAGTCTCTCTGTTTCAATGATCTTTTCTGTGAAAATCTCTGTATAAACACTTTCTATAAAAGGAGTCTTATATTCGATATATTTATCAATATCGTATGGAAAAAGCTTAGCTCCTTCTTCTTTGATCCGGCTGTACTCCCTTACTGCATCCGGGTTTGAGCGAAGATAATCTCTGAAAGCAATATGCCTCTTAAGCTCCGCCGAATCCTGCGGGCACACATACAGATGATGCTTCAGCAAATGAGCTTTATCATCGTATTTGAATGCTTCCCTTCCTTCGATCCCAAGGTTTCCTTCATATCGGTATCCGATCGTGGCCAGGGCTGATACAACATCTTCAAAAACCGAATAGTCTTTTATGACAACATCAATATCAATTATCGGTTTTGCAGACAAGCCCTGCACAGAGGTACTTCCTACATGTTCAATCCTCATAGCAAGGTTCCCCAGTGCATTTTGAAGTTCATTTTTTATCTGCAGGAAACACAGTTTCCAATTCTTGTCATATGGCAGAACAACTATATGTTTTGTACTCATTATCTCTTCACCCTCATCAATCTGTTTTCCATATTTCTGATCATCAGTCTTTCCATTTCAATAAACAGCAATTTTATCCAATTAATATAAAACAAGCCTTGATAACATAAGCCTACAAACATAAAAGGAGGAATAAATCATGAACCTTGAAACATTTGAAACCTTTAGTAACGGTAATCTTTGCCTGCCTGAATTCAATACAGCATTCAAAGATATACCCTGGACTAAACACCCTAAATTTGAGGGTGTTGAACAAAAAAACATTATCACAGCCAAAGATACGAACGGGAAGTTCAGCTATCATCTTGTGAAGATCGCCCCGGGGAAAACCATTTTTGACCACATTCACGAAATGCAGCTGGAAACCCATGAAGTAATTGCCGGTGAAGGAGTATGTATCAATGACGGAAAGGAGATACACTATGCTCCGGGAGTAATATCAATAATGCCCGAAAAAATACACCACGAAGTACATGCAGGACAGGACGGGCTTTATATGTTTGCCAAATTCATTCCAGCCCAGTGTTAATCATCCTTTTGAATTGAATTTATGTACTCTGTAGGCGACATTCCAACAATCTTACGAAAGCATCTGATCAGGTGACTTTGATCGCAAAAGCCTGCTTCGTATACCACATCAGTTATATTATGTTTTTCTTCAATCAGTCTTTGCGCAAGCCGGACTTTACACTGCACCTGAAATTGGTGTGGTGTCAGTCCAAGCGCTTTTTTAAACTTTCTGATCATGTGATATGGACTCAATGCAGAATCTGTGGCCATTTCTTCGATCAGATACGCATTTTCCGGTTTTTCCAGTATAGTTTCCTGTATTAGAGATATATCAGAATCCTCAATTGCTTCTTTTTTTGCTACACACATTACTACCATAGAATATCGAATACCATCAACCGGTTTTATTTCATGAAGTGTATTTGGCGGAATTTGAAATTCATCTCCTTCTGTAACTATATAATTTACACCGTCAATAATGATACATACCTGTCCTTTTTCTATGTATCCTATCATCAGATGATTTGAATGAGTATGCGGTGCAAATGACTTTACCGAATTCCGGTATATCACACATTCTATTTCGTCATTCTTTTGCTTATATGTAATTTCTGTTTCCTGATTTTCACTTTTTGTTCTCATTTTTATTTTTCTTAAGCACTTTTATGTGCATCTTAAAGATCAAATATGCTCATCTGCGTATACTTCTCCGGCAACTCATACATGTAACCAAAGCATTCTTTCGGAGTTGACAGGATACCATTTTCCTTACAGATCCTTTTTAATATAGCTGTCAATTCTTTTGCTCTTGGACTAGGCAGCTCATATGCATTCCCATATTGTTTTATGTACCTTTCCTTCATATTAGGAAAATACTTATCAAGCGCCGCATAGTAGTATTCTCTGTCGCCTTCCCTGAGCGTAAGTCCCATACCAAAATCTATTATCCCCTTTACTCCAACCTGAACACAACTTCCTAAGATTGAAGTGATATTTTCTTCTGTATCATTGATAAAAGGCAGGATAGGTGTAACCCACACAACTGTCGGAATACCTCTTTTCTGCATTTCACGGAGCACTTCTATCCTTCGCTTCGTATTACAAACATTCGGCTCTAATATCCTGCATAAGTCATCATCGTAAGTCGTAAGCGTCATCTGCACCACACATTTTGCAGAACGGTTTATCTCATCCAAAAGATCGATATCCTGAAGGATGCGATCCGATTTTGTTTGTATAGCTACTCCAAAACCATATTTAAGGATGATCTCGAGGCATTTTCTCGTCATCCTTAAATCTTCCTCGCAATGCATATAAGGATCAGACATCGCGCCGGTACCTATCATGCCTTTTTTTCTCTTTGACTGCAGTGCTTTTTCCAGCAGTTCCGGAGCATTCTGTTTTACCTCTATGTCCTCAAACGGATGTGTAAACTGATAGCAACGGCTTCTGCTGTCACAATATATACATCCATGACTGCATCCACGATAGATATTCATTCCGTAATGTCCACCGCTGCCGGTCAGTATACCTTTGGCATCAACAAAATGCATTTTATCAATTCTCCCTGTGTGTTCTCATCATTCTATGAACTAGTACATTTCTGTATTTCTCTTGTTGTGCTTCTTATAGGCTTTTGCCCATTTGGATATTTCTTTCTTCATAGCGTAATTTTTCGTATTCTCTCTGCCCAGGTTTTTATACAGTTCATATCTTTCCAAAGATAATTCTCCGCTTTCGATGGCCGCTTTGATCGCACATCCGGGCTCTGTATCATGTCTGCAATTACTGAATTTACATCTACTCTCTAATTCTACTATATCCGAAAAGGTCTCATCTATCCCTCTCTGCACATTCGCCATACCTACTTCACGCATACCCGGAGTATCTATAATGGTTACGCCTCCGGAAAGTTCGATCAGCTTTCGATATGTGGTTGTGTGTCTTCCCTTGTCATCATCTTCTCTGATCCCGGATGTTTTCATGATCTCTTCACCGGTCATTGAATTGATCAGCGTAGATTTTCCGGCACCTGATGACCCCATCAGACATATAGTAGCACCTGGGATCATGTATTCCTTCAGTTCATCAAGGCCGATATCATACAAAGCGGATATCGCATGGGCCCGTACTTTGTCTGATATCTGTTCCACTTCACACACATACCTTCCCGGATTAGTGCAAAGATCTGATTTGGTAAGGATCACAACCGGGGTAGCCTTGCCCTGAATAGCAATGCTCACATATCTCGCTATACGATTATAGCTGTAGTCCTCGTTAAGAGACGTTACGATAAAAAGATAATCCACATTGGCGGCCATATATTGCATTACGCCGGTCTTAGACTGGTCGGGCCTCTGAAGCAGACCGGATCTTTCACAGACGGAAAGTATCGTAGAATCCCCCTCTGGATTGTAAGTGAATGTTACATAATCGCCCACCAGCGGAAGATCTTCGGATTCATAGAATTTGCCCTTAAGTTTTGCCGGGATTTCCATCTCCCAGAAGCGGATAATATAACGGTTTTTCTGAATCTCGCATATCCGCCCAAGCTTTTCCGCATGGAGCCACTGGCATGAAAGCTTCAGCGGTTTATAGTATGGGAAATTCTTTGTAAATTCTTCTATCTCTTTTTCGTCATCACATTCCTCAAAGACCTTAGCCTCGTAGAATTTCCCGCGGAGCTTTTCAAATCCGTCGTTTAAAGGATAAACCATAAAAGCATCCGGAGTTCCCAAAACAGCATGTTCAAGTCCGGTTCCTTTTCCTCTGCGAAAACCGAGTCTGGGATAATAGTCGGGTTCGCCGCAAAAAGCAATACCAAGATACCCTGCTTCCTTTGCCAACTTAAGTGTTTCCTTCATCAGTTTGCTGCCGATGCCCATATTGATGCAGGTTGGTTCTACTGCCAGCGGACCAAAAGTAATGATCTCCGTTTCCTTGTCGCCATCAACTATCCTTGCCTTGTGGTACATGACAACTCCTACTATCCGCCCGTCCAGCTCAGCTACACGGCTTAAGTCCGGAAGATAATCCTCGGAATCACGAAGTTTATGAACCATCAGATGTTCATTGCAACCCGGTCCGTTGATATTCCAAAATGCGCGAAGCGTGCATAATTCTGTAGCATAATAGTCATCTTTTGTTTCTTTTCTTATGATTATATTATCTATAATATTCAATTCTTTATCTCCTTATGATCTGCAATACATATATCACCCCAAAGAGAATTTTCATATTGTATTCTCTTTGGCCGGTCCTGTCTGATAGTATGGAGACCTTTATACACCCGGATATCGCCTGATAAAGGCAAAAGAAAACCGTGACATATATGCCACGGTCTGTCTGAGAAATTATACTGATCGCTTACGGATCAAAGAGCATAAACCGAGGTCATCATACTATATTCATTTACAATCTCTGATTTTTCAAAACGCATATTTGATGTCCTCTCTTTCCCTAAATTTTTTATCTAATACTTTTTATAACACAGATATGATCATTATTCAATACCGAAACCATTAATGAGTCAGTATGATCTTCATATACGGAATCCTCAGTCTTCGATTTTTTTATTGTACTTATCCAAAGCTTCCTGCATTTTTATATTCTCTGCTTTTTCTTTTAACTTTGTGATCAATGCGCTGACGCTCATGCTAACCGCGTAAGATACAACAAAACCTATCCAAGCTGTCAGATCATCTATCGCGAACCACTTGAATGCAAGTATCATTATTACCATCACGATCATTATCGTCAGAAAGAACAGCACATTTCTGACAAGCATCGACATATTCATGATCAATCTGTCTGTAAAAAATACAAATTGCGCAATAGTGATCATTACCGCAAGCAACAGGAGTTCACATAGTACCGGCAACGATATCCCATCTCCCCCCAGTTCAAATAAAGGCGAATAACCCTTCGTAATATCTCCTATCACTCCCGTTAACACGATGAAGACCAGCACAACGATCCCATATATTGCAAACACACGGCCTATATAATTAAATACGGTTTTATTCTCTTCCATCATTTGAGCCCCAGCTTTCTTCGTAATTCATCGGAATAAAGTCGTGATACGATGATCTGTTCATCATTCTTTAATGTGATCCTGATCTTCCTGTTGATATCGCTTTTAAGACTTTTTATCTTTCTGATGTTCACAATACTCTGCTTGCTGATACGAATGAAATCGCGTTCCAGAAGTTCCTGTTCTATCTCATACAGTTTAAGATCCGATTCATATACTTCATCTGCGGTATAAACAAACGTCTTTCTCTCCACCGCCTCTATGTAAAAGATCTTTTCGGTATCCAGAAGATATGTCTCATCATTTTTTCGCACACCGATCTGCATGTTCACCATACGCATCATGGCAACAAGTCTTTCCAGATCGCCATCAAGCTTATTCGCCCTGATCAGAACTTCCGTATCATTATATTTTTCATTTATATCTATTTCAATTTTCATTTAATCCTAACGCCTTAACGCTCTTCTCAATGTATAGCGCCACTCCGATAACAGGAAGTACGCAGATGATAAGTGAAAGAGGTGTCTTCAACGGACTGTCCGTTATCGTATTTATTACGAATGGGCAGACTGCGCAAAGTATATATAAAGCCGAATAGTACATTAACTTATAAGCCGGATTATTGATCTGCTGTTTATGAATGTACAATAATGTTAACACAAAACATATAAGTGCTGTGACTCCAAGTATTATATAAGACGACGCATTCGTCGAACTACTTACTTCTACTTTTAACATTAATGACATTATGATACCCGTTACAGAATAGCCTGCCACACATATCGCCGAACTGATCAAAGCTCGTTTTATACCAACAGGCAAAAGCATTTTTCTGCTTGCATTCTTTTTATCAATTCCTGAAACAAGATATGAAAGCCAAAGTGTCTGCATTAATATTTCAGGAGAACCGCAGATAATAAATTTCCATGGTACCTGGGAATAGATAATGCCTTCTATGGATCCCGGCGCCGGCCCCGGTGTATTGTAGATACCGAGGATCACCATCAATGCGTAGAGCTTAAGGAAGCTGTTTTTTTCTGTCAGTATCTTTTCCCTTAATATGAGCAGCACGGCTCCGAACAATAATCCACGAATAATCTGAAAGATCGGTCCCACCATTGAAAGAACGGAATCAGCCGGTCGCATATAATACTTCATTATCCCGTATTCGAACAATTCTTTGTAATTAAACAGGTGTGAAAAGATCATCCCACAGATTATATAGGTTACTACGTGATATATCATAACTTTGATAACATATCTCCAAGCCGGAATAACCTTATTTGTATTTTCGTTTTCCATTTTCTTCCTCCTAATGATATTTTTCCTTTTCAATTTGCTTATAAAGAATAAATATCAGCAGAGTAAGATCAATTCAATAGGTCATAACGTAAGATGCCATATACGATACATAAGATGCACAATTTTAAAAGGGATTTTTCAATCACACATTTTTTTGCCTGCCGCAACACGTGCAGGATACCAGCCTTCAAACCATACCGTGAAGATTCCCATAAGTCCCGGAGCCAGATTATTGACCACTGCCGACACGATCTGAAGATCATTACTATACAGGAAGAATGTCACTACGGAAATAATGACATACAGAACTCCCCAAGCTACAGCAAGTATATAATTTGTCTTCATAAACAGCGGGTTCTGCAAGGCATCCTCACCATTATAGTTGTATTTTACATATGCCGCGCATACCGGTTCTTTAGTAAAACACGATAGCAGCCACATAAGACCAAATCCCAGATACCCCAGTATGGTACATATATCCGCACGCCCCGTGATATGTGCCACAACTGACAGTATTCCCACTGTACAAAGTGTTATCACATCATAAACAGTCATCTTTCTCCTGAAAGATATAAGCGGCAGCGCGGAACATACCGCGAGCGTAATAACCGGCCCCATTTGTCCACTTACAGATAACGCAACCCAGAATGTTATCCATGGAATAAGCAGTATACTCATTGAGGGCTTTTTCTTCTCTGCTGTTTCATCAGATGACTTTTCACTTTTTTTCTTATCCGATACAGATCCAAAGTATTCACTCCAATGTATCATCAGATCAAAATCACCGGTTACCCTGTATAATCCCTTCATCAAAGCGGCATCACCCCTGATCTCTCCACGGGAGATGGATAGCCAGACATCCCAGGGTGTTTCGATCCTTGTAGTAGCTTTCAGTTCAGATCCTTCAAGCACTTTGCTTCCATCTTTTCCTAAGATGATCTGATAGGACTTGTCTTTATCCGTATAAACAATCTCCAGGATTTTATCCTTCCCATCATAAGTATCTTTGTTATACAAAGACGCCATTTGTCTGGTGAAGGAAAGTGTCTCATCAATCTTTCCTGTTCCGTCCTCTGATATACCCCAGCTGGCATTTGCCATTTCCTCAAAAACTTCTTTCGGATATAAGAGTTCGGATAATTCTTCCTTAGTATTTTCGTTTATTCTGCCCTTTGCAAATTCCTTACCGGCTCTTTTAACGATTTCAAGATACTCATTGGTACGGCTTTTTAGCTCCGGAATTCTAAACAGTTCTCCCTGACCGCAGGTGATCATATCAAAACCGTTTATACCGCAAATATGCTCAAACATAAGCTTCACGCTATCATAATTCTTATCCGCCGAATAAAAACCACAGGTAGAAATAACCATATGTCTCTTACCACTCATATCATAACGTGAAGGATGAGATCCACTTCCTTTCCCATCAGTACGATCTGTCATAAAGGGCAGGTTCATGGGAAGCTGTCTGTCGATCAGATTCTTGAGTCCGCCGGGCACACTGAAATAGTACAGTGGAAAGCTCCATATAATGATATCTGCCCATATCTCGGACTCAATGACATATTGCATGTCGTCCGCTATGACACACTTTCCCGGAGTCTTGTTCCAGCAGCAAAAACAACCTTTACATCCTGCAATTTTTCCGGCAGCAACGTCAAACTCTCTTACTTCATGCTCTCCCATGCCTTCAAGGAAAGCTCTTGTAAGATTCATAGTATTACTTCCTGCGCCCTTGGGGCTTCCGTTTATGACCAGTATTTTCAATTTTATTCTCCTCTAACTTCTCTAATTCAGCGATGCATTCATCACACCACTGATCCATCATCTGCATATATTTCCTCCCGAAGGAAATAGTCATTTTCCAATACGCACTCTTTTCGTCCGAGTCTGTAATATTTATGCTGTGCAGATCAACTGTATTATCCGCCGAAGATAGTGAATCTAAGAATCTGTTGCACCCGGACTGAATATGCCTGAATCTTTCAATATTTTCTCCTGGAGGTATTTCTCCAGCGAAAAAAATCTTCATCAATAGTCCAATATTCCGTTTTCCATAATCTTCATTTCGAAGCCAGCTCTTAAGCTCCTCTTTACCGGCATCCGTAATAGTAAAAATATTTTTATCCGGCTTGCTCTGTTGCTCCACCTTTCGATCGGTAACAAAACCGTTTTTCTTCAGATTCTGAAGTTCCCTGTATATCTGGCTGGTATTTGCCATCCAGAAAAACTGCAGTGAATCACGAAATGCCGTCATTATTTCGTATCCCGTCATCTCTCCATAATTCAGCAATCCAAGTATTCCATGTTTTAGCATATTCGCTCCTTTCTTATTCCACTTGTTGAATAATATATTATACAAGTGGAATATTGTCAAGAGAATGTGCCTTAATCTGAAATCTTCTCATAACAGAAACCGCCCGAAAAAATGGCAAAAGAAAACCGTGACTGATAAGCCACGGTTTAAAACCTAAAATCATTGAACTGTTTACATTATGTCTGATCAGGATAATCATAAAATCCGCCCTTATGAAAATTCTCATTTCCAAGAGGCTTTGCCGTCAGTTTAAAGATCACGCATCCGTCCGGACACACTACAGTTTTTGAATACTTGCCGTCACCACCCAGATTCTCAAGATCTCCCCCGCTTCTGACTGCTTCCATCAAAGGATACAGCATCATCATTGTTTTCGAACAAATGCCATATCCGTCTTCATTAACAGGACAACCGTAGGTACAGGTGTATTTATCACCGATTTCTTCGCCATTACGACAATATCTCTCTGTATGATCTCCGTGCAGAAATCCTGTTACTTCTATCGTGAACTCATATTCTTCATCATACCACTTCTTCATCAAAACTCCCCCTGTTACATAAACATTGTTATTATTTCAAGTACATCACATATATCTGGCAGGGATTATCTTTATCCCAGTATTCCTCTAAAACTTCAAATTCCTCAAATCCCATTGATAAATAGAACCTGTTCGTTATGTCATAATCTTCATAGACACCCATCTTTACAGTCTTAACCTGCATAAAAGAATATCCCTCTTCAACGGCCGTCTTCTTCGCCTCTTCGAAAAGCGCCCTGCCCAGGCCGTTTCTGTGATATTCTTTAAGAACTCCCATAACCGCAAGTTCCACGGTACTGCGACCGGTTTCCTTAAGGCAAAGAAATCCTACATGATCATCTTTTTCTTTTGCAGCAAAGAACAGC
This sequence comes from Lachnospiraceae bacterium NK4A179, assembly GCA_000421045.1. Classification (GTDB taxonomy): domain Bacteria; phylum Bacillota; class Clostridia; order Lachnospirales; family Lachnospiraceae; genus NK4A136. Next base: position 14,967 of record ATWC01000011.1, on the reverse strand, counting down.
CAATCGGCACATTCTTTGATATAGTTTTCTCTGCTCTCATCAACTTCAAACCAGTCGTGAAGCGATTCAAGGATCTTTCTCGCTATTTCTTTTTTTGTATTTTTATCTTTTATCTGTTCGATCATTTCTAAATCCCCCGATGTGCTAATGGTTCCTAAATGAAGTACATCAAATATTTTTACTATAAAATCAGTTATTCAGATACTCTACGATCGGATCCGTATAACTGATATCCGAGATATCATAAGAAGAAGAGATCATCTCAGCCATTTTCTTCTGTTCCTCGGTTGCATCTTTCTTTTTCTTAAGTGATCCCACGAACATCTTCATAGCAAGTTTGGACGCAGTATTCATCTTCTCATAACAGAAACCTCCCTGACAATAAAACGCAGCAATGTACTGTTTCTGATCATCTGTAAGAAGTCTTTTAAGCATTACCTCCACATCCGGATTCTCATTAGGGCTTCCACCGACACAGAAGATCGCAAGTCGCTTATCCTTCCATCCCGAAGCTTTATCAAAGAACCATTTTGACTTAAACACAGTTCCTGCCATTGCCCATCCGCCATAGACTATCGCATCATAATCTTCGAAGAAATCCGCTCCTTTCTTCTGTGCCTCTTTCAGTTCAAGCAGATCAGCATTCACTCTCTCTGCTATCCATCCAGCGTATTTTTTTGTAAATCCGGTTTGCGAAGTATATATTATAAGCGTTTTCATATCTTACTCAAGTTCCTTTCCATTTTCATGATCGTTTGTATGGTAGTCTTCAGATTCTTTTCGCTGATCCCGTCAAAGATGCGGCCGATCATATACCGGCTCTGTTCTCCGTTATTATCGTTTTTCTGTAAAAATGCTCTTGCTGCATCCGTAACTACAATACGCTGCTTTCTTTTGTCCCTGTCATCGACAACAGTTGAAACAAATCCTTTTTTTTCAAGTCTGAGCAGTATCTGTTTTACATTTTGATGTGAGCTTCCCATTACATCTGACAATTCATTTATAGTCGGAGCCTCCTTACAAAGATTTATACATATGATTGCAAAGAACTGTTTCCATGTGATCTCCTTGAAAAAAGCATCCGCAGCAGCCTGGTACCTGTTGTCGAAAGCACTGAGCAGTCCCAAAAGAAAGGCCTGTGGCGGCATATCTCCGAATTCCACTTTATCCATTTTCATCACTTCATCGTAATTCATTTCAATCCTCCGATGCGAAATAAAATAGGTAACGCATTACATTTATATCATAAATGTAATACATTACCTATTCAATGTCAATACCTGAATTTAGTTCCAAACCACATTTGAAATATCAAAACAACCTGCATATCATCAAATATGGATCACCAAATTGAGAAGAAATATCCTGCCAGAGGCGAAAGCACGATCATGATCACCGAAAATGTGAAAGATGAAATCGAAACCAGGGTTGCCCTCTGCTCCGACGGAAACATATCATTCAGTTTTGCATCTGTTCTGATCTGTATGGCATCATCTGCTAATGATGATATAAACCCTCCAAGGATCATGATAAGCACTATGCCTGTATGTTCCAAAATCACTCCCGCTATAACTCCAAGTGTACATACCATAAAAATATAAACATATTTAACTTTTCTAAATCTGAGTATCAGCTTTGAACCTATAACACCGCCCAGCTCCATAGTGAAAAGTGCAACTCCGAGAAATACATTTGATATTCCTGCAGTCTTAAGCTTTGTCTGCAGGAAAAACAGAAGTAGTATATCCACCGCTCCTACAAAAGAATTCAGGAACATCAGCTTCGTGGCCTTCTGATGATGCTTCAGAAAACGGATACTTTCAATGAAATATGTTATTATCTTCTTTAATGTATTTACTATTGAAAAGTCATTCTTTTTTGTTAGCTGTTTATCATTTTGTCTCTTCACTTTGGAACGATCACAATCCTGCTCGGGATCAGATTCATCATCACTCACCCTGACTTCAACCAGCTTCAAAGTAAAATAAAGTGTGACAAGTCCCATTGCTGCACTTATGAGATAAGTCTTCCGGTATCCAAGGAACAGTGCAACTCCCGCACAGAGAGTAGATATACCGCTTGCTATACGGTATATAACAGACTGATTTGAGGAATAATTCTCATAATGAGCTTCTTTCCCGACTTTTTTCATGGAGTCATAGGCCAGAGCCTCTCCTGATCCGGAAGCAAAGTTAAAAGCCATGGCATGAAATGGCATGGCCATGCAGGCTACAGTAAAATTCCCTGATATGGCCGTGATCATATCTCCTGTCACTGCCATAATATTACCCAGTGCCAGCATTTTCTTCCTGCCATAAACATCTGCCAGCATTCCCGACGGGATCTCCATCAAGAGACTGGTTATATGAAATACTGTTTCTGCAAATCCTATCTGCACCAGAGAAAAACCTCTGGATGCCATGATAACCACCCAGGCTCCCGCTATGGAAAGATTTCCCAGGATGCCTGTAGTATATAATAATCTTAATTGTCTTCTTAAATTAAACATAAAAAAATCTCCCTTCAGTTTAACAGTCCAAAACATCGGACCTGTTTAGTCAACTAAACGAGAGATAATGCAATATATTCAGTAAATGTACCTGAAAATGGGCGCACTATCCCCCTTAAGGGAGAATTGTGAAACCTTTAGTCAGTTGTACATTTACATTTGTCCAATACATAATAAACTTCTTTCGTTGCAAAATGAATCTTCAAAAATCTTATATAAGACTAACATACCTCTTTTTATGATGTCAAGTCATTATACTCACCTTCGATCGGTAATGTATCACCACCATCGAAAGGGACATGACCCCCCGGTTTCTGACTCAAGCCAAATAGATCATATAAACATCCGCTTCTTCTCCCTCAAAAGAAAAACTTCTCTCATACTTCCCGCCATTTTTCGTGATCGTCTTTACGGATGCTTCATTTGACCGTTCTACCGAAAGCTGTATTTTATTCATTCCTATTTGACGAGCCCGTTCCAGAATGAGTTTCAGCATTTCCGTAGCGTATCCTTTTCGCCGTTCAGACGGTCTTACACTGTAACCGCTGTTGCCGAAATCTTTAAGAAAATCATTTAACTCATGACGAAGATCGATTATCCCAACTATATTGTCATTCTCATCAAATGCAAAGTATGTATCCGTAACTACCCATGACGGATTTACAGTATCATGTGAAATATTATCTGTTACAGATTTAAGCCACTCATCATATGAGTCCATCTGATCGAAAAGTTCACTTCCGTTTATGGTTTTTTCTCCGTTATCGATAAACTCCTGTTTAAAGGCAATCGCCTTTGATTCATATTCTTTTATAGGTCTCTTAAGTGTTATCATTTCTACTCTCCTGTAAGCTGCTTTCTGATATGCCCTGTAATGGAACGGATCGTCTTAGGTTTCATTGATATGATCCTGCTCCACATTCGGATCCCCTGATAGGAGTATAGGATCACATTGACGATCTCATCGACGTTTACATTTTGAAACTCTCCGCGCTTTATCCCATATCGGATAAGCTTTCTCCATTTATCTTCCGCATTTCGGCCGAGTTGCTCCATCACATCGGTATTCACTGTTTCAGCATATTCATATAATGCAATACTGAGCGAAGCTTCGGGATGCATCATTTCTTTTTCCATATCGGCCAGAGCTCTTTCCAGGATCTCCGTCGCAGAAGTGCCTTTATCGATCTCTTTCTTAAAGCCCATCTCGCTTTTTTCAGTTATAGTCTCAAGGACAGCCTCGAACAGTTTATCCGTACCCGAAAAATGACTGTACAATCCACCGCGGCTCAAGCCGGTGATCTCACATACATCTTTCATCGTTACCTGCTTAAAGCCTTTATCCGCAAATAGCGTATAGGACGCATCAATGATCGATTCTCTGGTTCTCTCTCTTTTCGTTGACATGATAATTCTCTTTCTATTTTCGACATTTGTGTCGTTTTCTATTTTAGACACATGTGTCGTTTTTGTCAACTATTTGTGAATATACAATCTCGTCTGTTCAGGCTCATCATCTCCCTGCGCCATGCAGAAGAATTCCCAACCGTAATGCTCATAAAATCCGGTATGATCCGTCACAAGATAGAGAGGGGATATTCCCTTTTCTCTCATATCGCAGACCACCAGATCAAGAAGCCTGCCGGCTATGCCCTGTCTTCTATGAGCCTCTTCCGTATATACCGCACACACATTTGGGCTTAAATCTTTTCTATCATGAAAATCATTGTCTATGACTCCCAAGCCGGCTACTATCTGATCTCCCTGCATGCACAGATACCATCCATTTTCCGTCTTTCCATCAAGATAATCTGTCATACATTCAAGATAAGCTTCTGTGGGCACGCCCCACTTTTCATGAAACCAGTCTGCTGCCATCTCCTTTAATTCAGGCTTTTCTCTCAATTCAAAATATGTGTATTCTGCATTAATATTGTTCACTTTTTATCACCTCCGCAGTTTCTTTATCTCTGTAACTTCAATAAAACATTTAAAAATCAGAAATGGCCGGATCTAAGTCCGGCCGATATAAAGTATGATCTATTTTAAATGTACGTGAAGATAGTTTAGATTTCAACCTGAACAATGATTATAAAAAAACTTGCGCCATGTTTTCTGCCCCTAATCTCTCCTATCCCTTGACCAGCTTCAGGAACTTCTTATCATTCATCTGTTCATTTGTAACATACTCACCATCATGAAACAGAGCATAATTTGTAATGGGAGTCGGTGCATTCTGAGCCTTCTTTCTACTATCAATGTGAATTGCTCTGAATAAAATACCATTCTCTTTGGCCGTCCGTTCCAGAACCGGAACATACTTAGCATTAAACGGGCATTGGCTGGTGTAATACAAAACATAGCCTTTTTCTTTTATATGCGGATGCTTAGCACATTCTTTGAATCTCGGAACATCTGCTTTCTTATCAAACGGCAAATACATAAGCCGGATACCATTATCAGCTTCATCACCGACTATAAATCCCTTATATATTAAGAACTTCGGATCAGCCAGGAATGGTTTTTTCTTTGCAGCGCTCAATATACACAGCCCTTTTCGTCCCTTTTCTTTACTATCCTCTATACACGCATTTAAAAGATCCGAGGAGTATCCATGTCCCTTTAAAGCGCCGGACACCCAAAGACAGTCTATGTACATATACCCTTTTGCCTCAATCGGGATCCAGGCATTTTCTGCCGGAATATATTCGATAAAGCACTTGCCGCGCTCCACACTCTTTAGAAAAACAAGTCCTTCATCAAACCTGTCAGCAAGCCAGGCCTTCTTTGATGATACCTGCACGTCCTTATTATTGGAAATCGCGCAACATATGTGTTCATTTTCCAGATTTTCCTTTGTGACTCTGATGTATTCCATATCTTAATCTCCTTTGTGCTTGATCGGATGTCTGATCACGGTCTTCAATTTCTCAGGTGCAACCTTTCTGGCATCGCTCAGATAAATCTCATGATGCAGACGTTTATCCGTAATATCCAGTTCATACCCCTGTCGTTCCATGAACTCATGCATCATGGCAACCGTAATCGGTTCATCATCATAAGAACCTATATGCATACATTGAACACATAGTCCTTCCTCAACCGTCAGAAACTCAACCTTAGAGAAATCCAGTTTTTTCTTTTTCGTTGCTTCTTCAATCGCCCATCTAAAATCATTCTTTGTCACAAAATCCGGAAGACGGATCACAGAGATCCAATGAAAATCTTCCTTGTGGGCATAATCTATCCCATCCATACCTTCACATCTTCCGGCTCGGTCGCTTTGCAGAATGGCATCCAGCGGATATCGTTCAGCCTGCCACCAGAATCCCTCCAGAGGCGGAACAACAAAATCGAAATATCCGTCAATCTGATGATCACCCTTCTTGCTCATCTTGATCGTAAAAGCAATTCCGTACAGTAATCCGATAGCCTTCTTATAATCTCCATCCTCCTGATTCGGATCCCCCTCACCGCGTACAGCGATATAATTCATGCTCGGAACTTTCACAATATCAGGCTTATCCTTCGGCAAGTAAAACTCTTTGTATTCCTTCTTGAAATCAAATGCCATATACCTCACCCCCTGAGTCGTTTTACACGATCATCTACCGTTTTCATAAACTCTTCTTCAGAAAGACTCGGGTCTCTGGTACCCAGAATCAGATCACAAGGCAGCTTTCCACACTCTCCGCATGAATGAAAACCGTTCTTGATCCGACAACAATAATATATAGAGCACGCCTTCCCTTCAGGCGCATGGAACACTTTGCCGCACACGGCATTACACCCTTTGCACATTTCACCATAGCAATAGCAGGCACTGCAATCAGAGCCACAGCAACTGATCAAATCATTCATGTCATTCGTCTCCTAAAATCTCCTTCTGCTTTTTTTTACTGAAGCTCCCAAGCACAATTTGATAGGCTTTATCAAGCAAGTCCTTCAGGATTTCATCAGGCACCTCTCCATCAGCCTTTACCGAATTCCAATGCTGTTTATTCATATAGTAGCCGGGAATTATGTCTTCATACTGTTTTCGCCAGAAATCTCCCTCCAGCGGATCAAGCTTCAGCGTAATGTAATAGGGCTTATCATTATCATCCAAACATATCGCAGCGAACATCTTCCCTCCGATCTGAAAGCGGATCCAGTTCCATTCCGCCTGCAGATCTTTGGTCACACCTGTTTTTTTCATCAGATAATCTTCAATCCAGGGATATTTCATACCGTCATTTCCTCCTGCTGTAATTCTTTCTCATTGCTTCAATAGTTGCTTTTATCTTCTCACGGACTTCCTCGGGTTCAAGCACTTCTGCCTTATCTCCAAATGTCATCATCCACGTGACTAAATTATCCATGTCCGTATAATCCGCTGTAAAGAGAAGTCTGCCATCATCATTTTCTGTGAAACATGAAGGACCGAACTCTTCAACCAGCCGCCACTTTTGATCCGGTTCAAACAATGCCTTCACTTTAATTCCACCCGGAAATATCTTTTCATCTGAAAGATCCGGTACCGATGCCTCTCTGCATTCGAAACACCTTCCTGTTTCACTCACTTTGTCCATACGATTCAGCTTGAACAGCCTGAAATCCTTCCTTTTCAAGCACCATCCCCACATATACCAGTTCGACCATCGAAACACCAGATAATAGGGTTCAACTGTCCGCACACTCTCTCCTGATGGAGCATAATAGCGGAACCTGATCAAATGTCTTTCACTGATCGCATCCTGTATCGTCTCTATCTTCGGAGCCAGCGATTTCCGATACCATGATGACAGGTCGATCAATATGGAATCCCTGCCACTTATGAACTCAGATGATCCTGCCTGAATCTTCTCCATGAGCTGTCCGTAATAACTGCTTCCGCTCACGCTGTCCAGACTACGCAACCCTGCAAGGATCATCTGCATATCCTTTGATGTCAGGATCGTTCTGTCCATCCGGTATCCATCCATAATACTGATACCGCCACCGGTTCCCTGCGCTGTACGGATCGGAATACCTGCCATACACAAAGCCTCGATATCACGATTGATTGTTCTTCTTGAAACTTCAAACTGCTCTGCCAGCTTAGGAGCTGTAGTTTGCTCTTCCTGCAGCAGCACTGACAGTATTCCGATCAATCTGTCTATCTTCATTTCTCTCACGCTCCATATGAATCATATCAAACTAAACATGTCACCTGTATGTCATGTTTAGTTACTATTTTAACTTTTTTCGCCAACGTAAAAAAGAGCGAAGAGGCAATATTACATCCTCTCCGCTCTTTTCATTCTCTTATGATCAATAATCTTCCTCTGTATCAGCCCTATTAATCTTTACTCTCCCCTAAAACATGTTTATATTTATCAAGCAACTCATGTGAATACTCTTTCTTCATATCAGACTCCCTGACTATCTTCCAAAGAACTGCCGCTGCCTTCAAACGTTCGCTGTAGATCTGTGTCGCTTCATCCGCGCAAAAATCTTTTACGAATTTATTCCATTGGAGAGCCGATTTATCATATGTGGCATAAGTTTTTTTGCCATAGTAGATATCCAACAGATCACCAAGTGTAAAATCCTCATCGCCGGTAGCCTTCACAACCTTTACGGTTTCAACCATATCTACATTGAATTTGAAATTTTCTTCACCTGTCTGCTTCCTGAAAAAATCCCTGAATCTGTTACCAAAAGTAAACCCGCATGCTATGAGTCCTGTATCAAGCGTAAGCTCTGTAACAACTATCTTCTGTTTTCTGCCTGCCGGCTTCTTATCAGGTAAAATCTTCTCTCCGGAAAAATATGCTTCAATCACTTTATTCAGTTCTATCTTACCGCTCGGAGCTTTCAAACCATGTGTCTTGCATATTTTTATCAGCTCATCTCTATACCAGTAATACTTGCTGAATTCAGCAAAATCCTTTATATCATCAAATTCGGGTCTGTCCATTTATTATGATCCACCTACTCTTTTCTTTATTATATCGAAACAGCATAATGAACCGGGGGGACGGGGTTTGGGGGTCATTACCCCCTAACCCCGTTCACCAGAGTAAAAATATTCCAATTAAAATACAAAACACAACAATGACTCCTATCACACCAAGCACATGTAGAATGCCCTATATGATCAGCAGGTTCTGGGCGAATTTGCTCTTGTACTTTACCCGTGCAATGATCACAAGTGCCCATGCCGCGATATACGATACGATTCCAACAAGGTTCATGCCCTCGTATGAGGCTGCTGATACTCCTAAAATATCACCTTTCGTTAATATGACCGCTATCAGAAAAGTTGCAATGGGCATAAGAAAGTTAAGTATAAGCGATATGATACATAGTATATTTGCATTTTTGTTGTTCGTAATTATTCTCCCTTTAATGAACCACGAACCCCGTCCCCCAGGTTCATTTTCCATATTACCAGGCACCCTGCTACTGCCGGGATAACAGATAACATGAATATATAGAGTTTTCCCCATGGTAAAGTATTGCCATCATTAATGAGGATATGATCCAGTGCCATCCTTAAATACCATGTAGGCATAAGAGCCGGTTTTTTTAGACAGACAGTGTAAGTCCGGGCATCAGCAGGATCATATATTTCATAATAGATCATACCCTTAGATCCGCTGGTAATATCACTATATGCCTTATTAGTATTTCCATAAATAACACCTACATTATTTTCAATTAAAAACTTTTTAGTTTTGGGTGAAGGTGAATTCTCTTCATAAAATTCTTTCCCCGTAGCCTTTTCGTATATTGCCTTTTTCTCCTCATAGGCAGCTTTCAGATCAGGCTCAGATATCTTTCCATCCTCGTACAACTTCATTAATTTGATGTTTATAGTCTGGTTGCTGTAATGCCTTGTCGCCAAGTTGCGATAAGCATCATCGAATCCCAGGGATGACACGTCACCATAATAAAACTTTTTTTTCGAGGACTTCTTTAAAGGATAGGATACATATGCGGCTTCAATCGAACAGTAATCGAATAATTCTGTAAGCGCACCACATATGCTGTCACGGTAGGTTTCCTGTTCACCTAAACGCACTTTCGTGTCATAAAGCTCCTCTAATTCATAGAGGGGCGAAGGCCATCCGTTAACGCTGTAATCTTTCACATCTTTTCCATATCGAACTTTAACGTCATATTGATTACCATAGCCGTCTTCGTAATTATCTAATCTGCCAGGGTCAAACCCTGCACAGTGTCTATACTCTTTTGCGCTTATTTCAAAAATCTTTGGTGTCGAATCAGGATATATCAGACTTTGACGTGAGATATAGTACTTTCCATTCTCTTTATATGCTTTATAAAGATTATGATAACTGAATTCCACAACCGATCCGGAACTCGGCTGCTCTTCAACAGATATCTCATCAGCCACAGGATAATGCTTGCCACTAAAAAGAAATGTCATACATAAACATATGACTATCCAGGCCAGACATATAACAATAGAAGTCTTCTTACGTTTCATAGACGTCCCCCAAGAGTCATTTCTACGTAAAAAGATAATAGCATTTTACGGATAAATGAGCCAGGGGGACGGGGTTAGGGGTCCATTTTCGGATACTCCCCTTTGAAAAAATGAACCACAAACCCCGTCCCCTAGGTTCATTTAGTGATTCCGGCTCAGCCCAGTTAAAACTCTGGTAGGGTTTCATTCTTATCTATCCATTCCGCGTATGAGGTTTCTCTGACTACTCGCTTGTTATGCTTCTTATAGTACCATTAAAATAGACAAAGTCTCCATCAGGATAATTCCATATCGCTTGAAACGTTGATGGACGATGAATCCCATCATTTCCCACTTTATAGTCTCCGCATACCGCTGACCAAGGAATATACTCTATCGTTCCATCCGCCCCAACAACCGCTCTATCATTAGTACAGAATGATATCATCTCATAATCATCGTTAAAAGTGAATATACCACTGACTGTCTGCCCGTATGCATCTATTGTCGCTTTTACCTGAAACTCATTTATTTCTTCGAATTTTATATAGTCTTGCAAAAACGATGTCGGAACAAACATACACTCCGCCAGAAATGTTGCCAGACAGGCTCTGTCCATATCTTCACCCGTCTGATCAAAGATCGGAATCAGTTTGGCAACAACTCCCCGCATTCCCCCTTTACCACCCCGATATTGATCATACCCCTGAAAAGGAATTCCAAACATACTGCTTTCGATCATTGCCATACGGCTCGGATGAACCACAAAATCATATTGTGTGTAATCAATAATGAGATTTGGTCCACTCCTTCCCTGACTGAATGCGACATCAGAATACTCCATTTTCACATAGTTCATTTTTCTTGTGCCGATATATCCGCAGTTTTCAATGTACTTTCTGATCGCAAGTGGATAGTCTTCAAATTCAGATTTGGAAAATACTTCATCGCTTTCAAATACACTGTTTTCCTCTATCAATTCTACGGTGTCATTTTCGAATTCCGCTTTCAAAGGTGAATAAGGTATACAAAACCATACTACGGTAAGAACAAGCAAAACTATGATGCAAATTATAATTTTATGTTTCGTTTTCATTTTCTGTCACTCCCTGAATAAATTTCAAATAGGTAATGTGTTACATTATTACGCAAGAATGTAACACATTACCTATTCAAAGTCAATATGATATCATATGTGATAATAAAATACGGCCGGGCACAGGTCCCGACCGTGATTTATTTATTTCAGCAATATCAGACTGATTCAATGCCTTCTCTTAAGGCAAGTCTCTGATCCCTGAGAATCCTCTGAATGCTTTTCTCCGATAATGAAAATCTCCCGGCAAGTTCACGCAGTCCCATACCGCTCTTATAGTTTTCATATATCCTTTCGTTACGTTCACGAAAAAAAATTTTAGCAGAAGTTGTGGTACCCCACTCCTGTTTTTCCTTGCAGGGAATATAGATCAATTTACCGTCTACATATTGCTGAATCGTTTCTATTAATTCCTGTGGCAGCACATTCTCTGCCTTTATATAGCTCATAATGTTCCTCCTAATATCATTTCTCTTAGGATTCATCTGAGCTTACAATTCATATATCTAAGCTCAGACTACTGAGCATTAACAACTCTGATCATCATATGATCATGCTCCTTTCTTATTTGGCAATATACTTTCTTTGATTGTATGTGAACATACCTCAAATCGCAACCTCAAAAACAATTATAAACGAACTTGCTCCGTTTCAAATCCATTGAAAAGATATATTCCAAGAACCGCATTAAATCCTATCGCAGAATATATACTGAATCTTTCAGCTATTCCAAAATACTGAGGCGGAAATGTCTTCATCCCTATAGGCCCTATCAGCATCATTGCGAAAAATATGGCTGCCCAGATTCCTACACCTCTCACCTCTTTATTCCTGATTCCTGAAATTATAAGTAAGATCAGCGACACTATAGAAAGAATTACCACAAGCGCTGTAACAGCCATATGCATAACTTCCTGAAAAGAAGATATCTGTTTACCGGCATCATCAAGAGCAAACATTTCATATCCTATCTTTGAGATCCAGTTCATTACCGTAAACAAATATATTCCCATGCGAAACAGCCTGGTTGATTTTTTTATTTCCGAAACGTATATGGCTACACATGTAGCACATACAATACTTCCGGCTGAATACACGGAAGAAAGCTTATCCCAAAGTTGCCTTGAAGGCGCTGTCTCTGCCGAAAGATCGCTTACGGCAGACTCCATCCAGTTATATCCCGGAAATGCCCCTCTGCAGAGGTATGCTGCAACCGCATAAGATATAAGTGCTGCAAGCCCTGTAAGTCCGATCCAGTTAATCAGTTTCCTATTCATTGCTCACTCCTATCTGATGACTAAACCATCTTATAAAATCTGTTATGCTCTGGGGAACAGTTTTTCCTTTTTCCCCAAACTTCTTTATTTTTCCTGCTGTCAGCATGTCCATTCTGTAATCTATAAGTGAATGTATTGTAAGTGAGTACGTCATGGCAGCTGTATCAATATTGTCATTTTTAACTTTCCCATGAACAACCAGGGCATAAAACAAATTTCTTGAAGACTGAAGCATACGCTCTGTCTCTTCAACAATTATCTGTGCTGCTAAAGGATTAGTGGCTCTTTCCGAATAAAGGACTTTGAAGAACTGGAGCATATATTTATCAGTAACGATCCCCATATATGCAGATACAGAATAAAGCAGAATTTCTTCTAAACTCTTATCTGCCAGTTTAGAAAAATCCATCGGTACAGAACTGCCTCCGGCCTGCGCCCGGTCTCGCAGAAAGCTGTACATTTCCCTGATGATCTCATCCTTGGACTTAAAATGATTGTACAGTGACGGAGCTTTGATCCCCACCTTATCCGCGATCTGCGACATGGATACTCCTTTTATCCCATTCTCTGCCGCGAGTTCCAGCGTAGCGTATAGTATTTCCTCTTTTCTGCTCATTCTTCAACAATCCTTTCTTTTCGGCAAATTCCCTGCTACCGGTCACGCTTATGTTTGTTAGTTATCATACTAACGCTCATTAGTTTTGTCAACAAAAAAATAGAGCATCTTTCTGATGCCCTATCTCGTATACTTCCCCTGGATATCTTTCACATACAACCTTATTGCCATAATCTAATTTCAAAAACTCTTCTTATCATTCATATCTGATCCATATCGAAGGTCTGACACCTATGTTTGATTCAGAATAAGCATAGCCGTTATCCAATATTCTTCCTGATTTACCTACATAGTCATTGTATGTTTCCCAATCATAACGGCCAGTTGATCTTAACCACCATGGCATTGCCGCCCCATAGTATTCAGCTGTTCTTTCTGTATCGTTTGAAAAGTATTCTACAACCTCTTCAGCGTTAAGTATATATACATTTCCATACCCGATATCCAGAATATACTCCTTATCAGGATCGCTAAATGCAGTATTATAATATTCGTCGTTTAACCATTTCTTTAATCCTGATCTATCCCAATTTTCCGAATGATATATTTCAGCATTTTCCGGAATATATGGAAAGGACAAAAAGGATTTACCAAGATGAGGATCGAAGTTTGTTACGTAGCCTTCACTGTTTCTAATATCTACACAACTTTTATTGATTAAAAGAACTTTCCTATCTTCAATTTTTAAAACACACCATGTATTGTTCCACGCATTATCTCCGAACATGATCACATCACCTTCGCTTAACGAATGATTCTTGATCATCGCAAGTGACATCTGCTTTTTGATCATGGGAATAAAGAATTGTTGAGTAAGAGGAATCATTAAAAGCAAAAAGAGAACTATCACGATTGTCCCCATTTTGAGCCATGAACCCCGTCCCTTATTAGTCAATTCCAATTTCCAAATACCTCATCGATAATATTGTAACCACCATAGGAAGCTGCAAATCCACTAAGACCAAGAACAACAAGAAAGGCCATAGTTGTCACCCATATAGAGGCGTTACGACTGCGAAGTGCACTCATCAATAAAATCCTGACCAAATGCATAATTTCATCTTTCTCCTCCACACTTTAATGGTCGCCAAAGGCTCATTCTTTACGACGACTTCCGAAGAACCCTATCAAAAAACATATAGGTATAGTTAAGAACATAAAAAGTACGACTTGATAAATGAGTCCCGGCGATACAATCAACTTATCATTCAGAATAATAGTATTTATCGCCCATTTCAGATACCACTTAGGCATTAATAACGGTTTCTCCACTATCAACACATAAGTGTTTTCTTCATCTGGTAGATATAATTCATATAAGCAATAATTATTCTTTCCGTATTCTGTATACTCATAAGCCGTATTGTCGTATCCGTCTAATTTTTCTGTTGTATCATCTAAAATGGTTTGCTTAGATTTACTCGTAATAGGCTTATCATTTGATGTAAGCAAAGCCTTGTAATTATATCCTCCCCCCAAATAATTTATAGCAGTACTTCCTGTTATACTCTCAAACAATTCTACTTTCTTATCAAGACTAGCCTTCAGATTAATATCTTTTAATTCTATTTTCCCTTTTTCATATTGCTTGAATAAAAACACATTTAAATCCTGCTCTTGTTTATATTCTGTAAATAAATTCCACCATTTAGACTCTTCTTCTTTACAATTCGCATTCTTATAATAATACGAATCATGTCCTTCTATTCTGGTACTGGGATAAAAAAAGGATGCCATCTCAAACTTACCTTCATCCAGAAAGCGCTCAAGCCGCACAAGCTTTTTTGATGTAGCGTTATTCAGATCAAATCGATTAAATCTGATATCTTCAATCATTTCCATTTCATATAAAGGCGATTTTATGAAATTATCCTTATATTTCTCCTCTTTATCACCTTTTTTTACACAAATAGAATATTCGTAGGATGATGCTCCTCCCGTCACCTGATTTTCCAATCTATAGGTATCGACTCTTGTACAGTATCGATATTCGCTTTTTGTTAACTCAACTAT
>ATWC01000010.1 GCA_000421045.1 Lachnospiraceae bacterium NK4A179 | reverse complement strand
TCTGATTTATATATAAAAGCCGTACACATAAGGGTTTGGACGATCAGGATCGGGATACCGGTTACCTGATAATATATTTATGTCATTATTTTATGTTAATAATTTATGTTACCTACCTCCAATCTTATGTAAACTGATTTATGTAAACCTCTAAATATGTTATGTAAACTTTGCATATTTTTATGTAACCTTTCCCTCTATCCCCTCTCCCCTCCCGGCCGGAAGGTAATCGAGTAGGGAAGATGTAATCGCACCCTACTCGCCCGCGAGCCGCCGGTCAGCTTTAGCTGACATTTTTCCTTACGGCGGCTCTGCGATATAAAAAAAGTGCCATCCCCGAATATTTCGAGGTTGGCACTTTCCCGTTAAAGCTTTACTATTTTTCTGCTGTCAAAGTTACATAGCCCGTAAAATTCTTCTTACCTGTTACTTTGAATTATACATGTACCCCATAATCACGCTCACCAAAGATGCCTGTGCCTACTCGGACGAAATCAGCTCCCTCCTCCACGGCTACAGTATAATCGCCTGTCATGCCCATGGAAAGCAGCGGCGTTCCATCAAAGCAGTCTTTGAATTCAGGCTTTAAAGAAAACTCCCTGAGGGCCGCAAAATATTTTCTGTTGGATTCGGGATCATCGGTCATCGGAGCGATGGTCATAAGGCCTTTTACCCTTACATGCTCAAGTGCGGAAACCTGTTTGATGAGCTCGGTATTGGCAGCCATATCTGAAGTCCCGAATTTGGATTCCTCACCGGCCGCATTTATCTCGATCAGCACATCAGAAATGCAACCGTTCTTTACAGCCTCTTTTTCGATAGCCTGCGCCAGATGATAAGTATCCACGCTGTGGATAAGATATGTCTTACCGGAAATGTATTTTACCTTATTGGTCTGCAGATGTCCTATCATGTGCCATCTGATATCAGCAGGCAACACCTCCATTTTGTCACACATCTCCTGAACCTTATTTTCACCAAAGTCCCTGCTTCCTGCTGCATAGGCTTCCTCAAGCATGGGGACCGGCTTTGTCTTACTGACACTTATAAGTGTAACGGAAGACGCATCTCTTCCGCTTTTTTTGCAGGCTTCTGCTATCTTTTCTTTTACGATTGCAATATTTTCCGCGATCATCAAACTGCCTCCCTGTGATCATTCATATATAAATTCATCATCAACAGCCGAATCGGCATCAAGGATTATATAATCATACTCCCTCAGGCCGTAGACCGTATTATCTTCTATGATAGTGTATTCACTGTTCTGATCCCTGATATTTACTTTATAGAATCTGGCGTATCCCTTATTAATGTTATACACACCACGCAGGGTATCCGTATCTCTAACGACAAACTGTTTGTTGCTGTCAGGCTTTATCAGCACATCACCGAACTTAAGCTGCGTATTATCCACAAAATAGCAGTCTTCGGTTTCCGAATAGATACTGATATCGAGACTTAAGACAGATGCCTCACCATTTTCGAGATATACCTGCTTAAGGAATGTCATCGTATCATCACCGTCACTTACTGCATCATTGCCTGATATCGCATACTCCTTGGGCACTGTAAAGAATACCTTGTCGGCAATGGCCGAATTAGGTATCTTAAGTCCCGAAGTCGGCTCATCCGATATCTCTATCTCCGTATATCTGTCCGACAGGAAGTTCGGCATGGAACTGTTGAACGTAAATATACAGAAACTCTTGTCGGGAGAGCCCTCGCATGCACTGACGGAAACCCTTCCGTTTAAGTTTATATCTCTTTCTTTGAACTTGATCCCAACGTAGACTTCATCCTTTAATCTCTCGGCATTCTCCGTATCGGTAACGATAACCGCCTGCCAGGTATCCGATCTGACTAACTTAAACACATCATGATCCTTATCGACCATATCACCTGTCATGAACTGAGACTTAACATAGCCGGATTCATCAAACATGCTCATATTCAGATCATTGATACCCTTGCCTTCAAAGCCGTCTATCGCATATACGATATATCCGCCTTTTGATCCGCCTCTGACAGTCTTCATATTTCCGAGACCCTCAAGCTCATCCCTCACACCGGCGGCAGAGAGTCTTAACATGCTCGAATTAATGGAATGGACAAAATCATAATTTGTCCTGAACTCTTTAGGATCAAAAGACTGGGAAAAGGTATCTATGTAATTCTTTATCTGTTCCGCATCATTCTTATCAAGGTTTATCCCCTCAGACTGCAGCTTTGCAGAATAACTCCCCGTCTCATCGATCGCTATTATCTCGGTACCGGCGCCGGAATGCTCGCCCTCACCGGCCAGACAGATAAGAGTTCCCGAAGCAGGAGCTTTGACAACCTCTTCATCGCGCAGCAAAAGAGCCCTGTATACATTATCCTGCGTAAGAGAGCCTTTCCTCACCATATAGGAAGTCACCCTGCTGTCATGCAGGACCTGAAAAAACAGGACCATCAAATAAAAGAGGAAGACTGCTATGACTATCGCCAGAAATCTTCCTCCGTTTTTTTCAATATAGGCAGATCTGCGCCGCCAAAGTGCGCCCGCAGCAGATTTTTTATTCTTCTTTTTAGCCAATTTAAACTTTCCGGATCACTTATTTAATGATCGAATCCTTGAAGCTGTCAGGAATATCGGACTCTTCAGCAGAAAGTGCCATGCAGAAATCCACACCGTACTTTGTGCTTAAGCCGTCAAATTTATTAAGTATAGAAGCAAGGTCAGCAACATCAATTTTTGCCAGCTTCTTGAAACTGTCAAAAAACATTGTCTCTATATCTCTGTCCTGTGAAATGATACCGCATACGAAACCGTAGAACTCATCAGCTGATGAAAAAGAAAATTCTGAAACGTCTATAAGTCTTATTTTATTATTGATCTCGAACATGTGTCTTCCGCTTTTGTCGAGATATACAAGATCACCTTTTGCCTCAACCACCTTATCATTTGCAAGAGCAAGCAGTTTTCTTGTCTTTCCTGTTCCCTCATTTCCTATGATCAACTTTATCATCTGACCGTACCTCCATTTATCGAGTGGTGTCATATTACGGTGTTTCGCCATATGATCAAACTTATACGGTAAAACACCAAATCTGTAAGAAATCAGCAGATTTCGTACCAGATATATGTATTTAGATTATAACCTACTGTATAGTTATTTTCAATAGTTCAGCCATGCTGCCATATAGCGTATTATAATCCGAAGCCCCCGTAACCGCTGCGATGTAACTCTTTCCGGAATCATTTTGCGTAAGTACAATAAGACATTTTCCGGCAGCTGCGGTAGAACCTGTTTTGCCTCCGAGAATGGTCACCCCTTCGGGCGCATGATAGGCCCCGGTAAGGAACTGATTTGTATTCGTTACCGTCTTTTCAACCACCTCGCCTTCGGAATTACTGTATTTTATAGTACAGCTTGGCATTGACGCGATGCTTTTAAAATCTTCATTTTGTGAAAGCTTGTTAAGTATGATATACAGATCATAAACCGTCGAATAATGATCATCATCCGAAAGTCCGTGAGGATTAGCAAAATGAGTACCTGAGCATCCAAGCTCAGCAGCTCTCGCATTCATAAGGTCAGTAAAAACCGTGACCGGATCCCTGCCTCTGTCATTCTCTTTTGCGGTAAGCGATCCCGTATACTGCGCCAGAGCAAGTGCGGCATCATTCCCGGAATGAATGAGCATGATCTGGAGAAGGCCTCGTATAGAAACCCTGTCACCTTTCTTGAGTCCGAAGCGCTGTACGCCCTCCTCGTTGATATTTACATCATCTATAGTGATGATATCATCCAGTCTGGAGCATTTCTCAAGAACTATGAGCGCTGTCATCAGCTTTGTCAGACTTGCCGGCTCCACTCTTTCACATGCATCGAATGAATAGAGCACTTCTTTATCAGTGATATCGTATAGTGCGGCAGAACTGAATGCAGCAGTATCCATGCTCGATGAATCCGTTCTGTTACCGCTGACTGCAGCAAGATTGCCGGCAAAAAGATCAAGTACAAGTTTCTTTTCAACCGGCTCAAGCGAATATGCTTCATTATTCTGAAGTGTCCCGTATGCAAGCTGCTCCGTTTTCTCCGTGCATGAACATAAGAAAGCGACCAGACACAGGATAAGAAATGCAGTTTTAATCCTTGTATATCTCACGGAAATCAAGATCTCCTCTGTCAAGAGATTTAATCAGAAGCTCCGCCGTTGCAAGATTGGTGGCAAGCGGGATATTGTGCATATCACACAGTCTTAACATATTGGCACTGTCAACCTCGTGAGCCATGGGATTTAACGGATCTCTTAAGAATATGACAAGATCGATCTGATCATGTTCGATCTGAACCGCTATCTGCTGTTCGCCGCCAAGATGACCTGCCAAAAACTTATGAACGGTAAGATTCGTAACTTCCTCTATCAAACGTCCGGTGGTGCCTGTTGCATATATCTCATGCTGTCCAAGTATGCCTCTGTATGCGATGCAGAAATTCTGCATAAGTTTTTTCTTTGCATCATGCGCAATAAGAGCAATCTTCATAATATCCCTCCAGAAATCTCCAGATGCATTTTACAAATCCAGTTCAGAACCTATCTGTCCCAACTCCGTGGTATGTCTTTCAGGAGCTTTGCGCCTGAGACCTATGCTTAAGACAAATCCCATTCCTATATACATACTCACAAGTGATGTGAGTCCGTAACTTACAAAAGGAAGCGGGATACCTGTATTAGGCATTATACCTGTTGCAACAGAAATATTGAAAAATCCCTGGACCGCGGCTATGGTTCCCATTCCGAAACATATCAGCGTGCCCGCCAGATCCTTTGACTTAGTCCCTATATAATAACAGGTCCCGGCTATCAGTGTTATCAGGATAATAACAGCACTGCAGCCTACAAACCCCATCTCCTCACCGATAACGGCAAAAACGAAGTCTGTTTCCGCTTCGGATACATAGTTGCCGTTTATTACCGAAGCAACCTCGTTATTATTAAGCCCCTTTCCGACTAACTGTCCGGAACCTATCGCAGTAATGGAATTCTCCGTCTGATATGCATCTGTCAGTGCATATTCCTCGGGATCCAGCCACGCAAGTATTCGCCTCTG
Organism: Lachnospiraceae bacterium NK4A179; assembly: GCA_000421045.1. GTDB lineage: Bacteria > Bacillota > Clostridia > Lachnospirales > Lachnospiraceae > NK4A136. Next base: position 90,682 of record ATWC01000010.1, on the reverse strand, counting down.
CTGATATTCTGCTATTATCTTCTGATCAGGCTGAAGGACCAGAAACAGAAAAACCGCTCCGGCCGGTATTGCGACCGCCAGTATACCTATGATTATCTTCCTGCTTAGTCCCCCGACAAACAGAAGCATGCAGAAAATGACAAACAGCATGATCGTTGTGGAAAGATCCGGCTGCTTGACAACCAGGAAAAGTATCGGAAAGAGAAGTAAAAGCATGAGCATTAACATCCTGAATGTACTCAGCTGTTCTCTGTGGACCATTATAAACTGCGCAAAAAAAAGTATCAACAATATCTTGGCCAGCTCCGATGGCTGAAACTGCAGGTTTATGCCCGGTATGATAAGCCATCTTTGCGCTTCATGAGACGACTTTCCGAAGAATTCGACCGCCAGGAGAAGCGCTATGTTCAGACTGTATATTCCCCAGTAAAACTTAAGTATAAAAGCATAATCTATGATCGAAATGACGATCATGATTATAACTCCCACTATCATTCCGCCTATCTGCTTAGTCTGGAGCGAAGGCTTTGCGCTTCCGACTGCAAGTATCCCTATGATATTCAGAACGATAGTAAAAACTATCAGGGAAAAGCTGTAATTTTTTATTCCTGTTTTTTCTTTCATTTTCCGTATCAGTCTCCGGCCGAAGTCGTGGTAGCATCCGAAGCGTTACCTGTTATCAGCTGGTTCTTGTCTTCGAGTCCAAAGTAATATTTGACTATATCACATCCCAGCTGCGCCGCAAAATCCGAATTGTATCCGTTTGCGATTCGTATCGCCATGGCGATCTTTGGAGCATCAGCCGGTGCAAAACCTACAAAAAGTGCATGGTTTGGCTTGTTTGCAGCCTCCTGTGCGGTACCGGTTTTGCCGGCACAGACAACAGAAATGTTTTCAAAGTAGTCCTTGTTGGCTACCACTTTTTTCATACCGCTGTGGATCGAGTCCCAGAGTTCCGGCTCAACCACTATCTCATTTTTGATCACAGGCTCGGAAGATTTGATGGTAACATCCGAGGAATTTCTGACCTCATGGATCAGGGTCAGATCATATACGGTTCCCTTGTTCGCAACGGCGCTCACATACCTTGCAAGTCCGGCTGTCGTATAGTTGTGGGTTCCCTGACCAATAGCCGATGCAACAGGATACTGATCCGAAATATGAGGCTCGGATTCTGCTATCTCCACACCCGTGGTGCTTCCAAGTCCAAACATATCGGCATATTTTGAGATCTTCTTTATACCTTCGGTATCATTATAGCCGGTTCCGTCATATGCCAGTCTGTATCCGACTTCATAGAAATAACAGTTACATGAATTCTCTATAGCTCCCGAAAGATTGAGCTGGCCATGCGACCCCGGATAGATCCAGCACTTATGAACAGTACCGTTAAGCTTTGTAAACGAACCTTCACAGGTTATGAGTTCATTACGATCGATAACGCCTTCTTCAACTCCGGCAACAGAGCTGACAGGCTTGAATGTTGAACCCGGTGCCGTCTTCTGCTGTGTTGCATAATTCCAAAGAGGCTTGGACTTATTATTTGAAAGCAGCGCCATATAATATGGATCCGCATTATTCGCAAGCTTGTTATTGTCATATCCCGGATACGAAACCAGGGCTAACACTTCACCGTTTTGCGGATCGGTTATAACGCATGATCCCGAACAGGGCTCCAGACCTAACTGTGCAGGAGTTATCCTGATGTCTGAAATAAGGCCTCTCATAAAAGCATATGAACTCTTCGATCCGCTCCGAAGTGAATCAAGCTCTCCGGGCTCAAGCTGTATCACATCCTGTTCCCAGAGTATAATGCACAGATCGGTTCCCGAAACACTGTCATCAAGGATCAGATATTTATATATCTTCTTTGAGAACTCATTATTAGTCTTTAAATGCTCGATGATATATTCCGTAAGAGCATTGTATATCTCGTTCGAATCTGAATACTCATCTTCGAGCGTAAGCTTTGTGAGATCTATCCACTGTGCTGATATACAGTATTGCAGATACTCTTTAATACTAATATCCTCGGCAACATGCCATTTCTGATACATTTCATCCGTAGTATCCACTTCATCGGTAAGTATCACGCCGGAATTCTGGGTGGATAGCATGCTTATGATAAAACTCTCATACTCTCTGTATTCTTCCGGAAGGTCCTTATATGCCGTATCGGAGTTGAGCAGTTCATTTTTTAACTGATCGCAGACGTTATCTCTCTTGGTAAGAAATACCGCGCCGACTTTGCTCTCGGTCTCTCCGGCATATGACTTGTTCATATGACTTATATCGATAACATTATTTGAGATAAGTGCATAGTAAACATCATAAATAGAGATAACCCTGTTTCGTCCGTACTGTACCGGATCCTTTTCAGGCGTGATCTTTGAAGAAACGATACCGGCGATCTTCTGCTCAAGCAGATGATAAACCGCCATCTGAAGATTTGAATCTATGGTCAGATAAATATCATTACCCGCTGTGGGCATGACAACATTTTCCGTATCAAGTATCTTTCCCATATTGTCAACAAAAAGGGTCTCGCTTCCCTTCTTGCCCTGGAGTTCAGATTCCATCGAATACTCGATACCTGTCTTTCCGACAAAGTCCGTATTGGTATAATTCGGATCCTTTGCCGAAAGCTCTTCATATTCTTCCTCTGAGATCTTACCTGTATATCCGAGTATCTGGGAAAAATAAACACTGTGATTATACTTCCTGATGGTATCTTCCTTTATGGTCACACCCTGCAGCTTGTCTGCATTCTCCATTATCTCGGCAACAGTCTTTTCCGAGACATCCGTCGCAACCGTTGTGGCTATATACTTCTGGAAAGCATTCAGACTCAGATTGTATCTGACTATAGCAATATCGAGTATCTCCCGCTTCGTATAGCCCATCATCGGAATAAATCCTGATTTATCACCGCCATCAGCATAGGTTCCTATCCCGTACTTTGCAGATGAGCAGAGATATTTTATAATCTCATCGGGGCTTGCATTTTTCTGCGTATAGCTTAAGTCTGACGTCCTTGCCTTGCCATAGATATCAGCCAAAAACCTCAGATGCTTCTTACCTTCGTAGGAGAAACAGAAATTATCATTTTCATCAAGATAGACTCCGAACTCCTTGAGCATGCTGTCATTGTTGCCCTCAATGATCCCCACCATATCCAATATGGTAGCGTTAAGATCACGATTCTTTCTGCTTCCCGATTCATAGGTATCCGTTATGGTCACTGAATAGGCAAGCTGATTATATGCCAGCAGCACTCCGTTCCTGTCGTAGATGTTTCCACGGCTGGAAGGAAGACTGACCTTCTTCTTGATATTCAGGGTAAAGTTGGTACGGTAGGAGTCGCCGTTAACGATCTGAAGAGTGAATATCCTTGTCATCAGCACAGCAAAAATAACTCCGAGCATCAGAAAAGGCACGAAGAATCTCGAGAAAAAGAAGGCAGCAAGCTGTTCACGTATCTTATAAAGCATCTGTGATACCCTCTCCTTCCTCTTTCTTCTTGATAAACTGTCTGTTTACTATTCTTTCTTCAACAATAAGAAGCAAAGGATATGCGCCTATGGAAACAAGCATGGTAAATGCGGTTTCCGGCAGAAGTATATCCCTTGCGAAAAATCTGAAATTAAAATTGCCAAGCAACACATTCAGGAAGAAAAATCTGCACAGACAGAAGAATAATTCCGAAAGCAGTATGCTTATCAGCGGAAGCTTTATATCGTCTTTTCTGAACAGGTCATTTGCCGCCCCGCATACAAAACCTATAAAAGCATACAGAAGCGCATAAAAGCCCAGTATATCCATAAAGAACACATCAAAAAGCAGCCCACAGAAAAAACCTGTGAGTATGCCGTCTTGCTCACCACGCATCAGCCCGTAGCTTACCGTAATTATGAGCAGAAGTTCCGGAACCGAACGTCCTATAGGGAACACTCTGAATGCCGCAGTCTGAAGCGAAAAGAACAACAAAACCGAAGCAATGCTGATTATCCATTTCTTGATCTTCATAAGCTAATCTTATGACTCCGGAGTCTTCTTGAGCTCCTTGATAACGAGCACCTCTTCAAGATGTTCGAAATCCACTACAGGAGTTATAAGACCGGATTTAGTCATATTGTTTGAATCAATTTCTATTGTATCGATATAACCGATAAGTATGCCCGGAAGGTATTTGGAGGATATGTTTGATGTAACCACCTTGTCACCTTCTTTAACGTTTCCGTCCTGATCATAAAGACCAGAATAAGCGATAACCCCCTGTTCTATCAGTTCGATACTGCCGGCAGCTATCAGATTGTCACCGGTATGAAGGACGGTCGCGCTTACATTTGCATTATCATTTATTATAGTGTTGACTCTGGACCAATTCTTTCCGGTCTCGGTAACTATGCCGACAAGACCTGCTCCCGATATGATATTCATATCAGGCTTTATGCCATCATCCTCACCTTTATCGATTATGAATGAGTTGAACCATGAACTGGAATCGGAAGCTATGATCCTTGCGCCGACCTTTTCATAATCCGAATAGGTCTGATCCAGATCATAGAGCTGACGGAGAGATGTGAGCTCATAATAATCCTGCATGAGCAGTGTGTTTTCACTTGTAAGAGAATCAACTTCTGCCTTCAGTCTTTCATTTTCGGCCTGAAGCTCCTCTATGGTCTTCTGCTTTTCTGCATAATCAAAAAGCTTTGAACTGACATTGACTATCCCTTTTTGAAAAGGTATGACAACCACACCTACCGAACTGTTCAGAAAGGAGTCACTTATATTTGTAGTGAATGTCACCAGCATAAGTCCCAGACAAAGGACCGTAACTATCAGAAGCAGATACTTGCCTGGGATCTTCTTTTTTTCCGGTTTTTTCTTTAATACCGGACTCATTTTGTCTCCTCTATAGACCTCGCAAGTGAGGCAAATCTCTTCTCACGCATGATGCAGTTGAGGCCCCTTATAACAGTGGCCACAGGTTCCTCGGAAACATTGACGATAAGGCCTGTTGCATCAGCGATCATATCCGCAAGATGAACAAGCTGGGAACCGCCACCTGTCAGGTAAATGCCGTTATGATAAATATCGGCACCGAGTTCGGGCGGTGTACGTTCAAGTATCTGTTTGATGCTGTCTATGATAGAGCTGATAGTCTCTCTCATGCTCTCAAATACAATCTCGGTATCTATCTCTTTTTCTACAGGAAGGCCCATGACTATATCCCTTCCGTAGACAATGGCACTCTGGTTAGTGTGCTGCACATCTCTCATGGCAACTTTAAGCTTTTCAGCCGTCTTGTTGCCTATGAAAAGGTTGTATTCCTTCCTTACCGCACCCTTTATGGCATCATCAAACTTCTGCCCGCCGACCTTTATAAGTCTGGATGCAACTATGCCGCCGAGTGAAAGAAGCGATATCTCCGTAGTCTGATAGCCTATATCTATCATGAATACACCCTGTGAAGTCTTAACGTCTATATCCATTCCGACAGCATCAGCCACAGCCTTCTCAACGATATAAACGTTCCTTGCCTTAACATTACTGTCAAGGACAAGGTCATAGAACGCCCTGCGTTCCACCTCTGTAACATCATTTGGAACCGCTATATAATAATCTGCCGGTTTGATGCTGCCCTTGCACAGGTCATTGATAAAATAATGGACCAGTGTATCCATATTCCGTATATCAGCTATTACGCCGTTGACAACAGGATAGGAAACCGTGATATTGTCAGGTGCCTTCTCATACATATCAAAAGCAGAGTCGCCGTAGGCAAAAAGCGTATCTTTGCCTTCGACAGCTATCATATTCTTCTCCATCATGTATGAATCATCATTACCGTTATATATTCTTATATTACTGGAACCGAGATCGATCCCGTAAGCATTAATACCCATATAAAAAACTGCCCTTTCATATTACTGTCTGCGTAACATCTGATTTTAACACATTATTATGTCTACTGAAAAGACTTCATATAAAAGATTGCATGATATCTATCATTTCATTTCCGGGATCTGTAAGCGTGCTTCTGTCTATCACATGAAAATTTTCCCGGTTTTTAAACCAGGTAAGCTGTCTTTTTGCATAATGACGGCTGCCCTGTTTAATACTTTCTATGGCCTGTTCAATACTGATATTGCCATTTATATATTCGACCATTTCCTTATATCCGATTGCCTGCATGGCTGTCTTTCCGGCACCTTTTTCGATAAGCGCCCTGACCTCCGCTTCCAATCCCTCTTCCATCATACGGTCCACTCTCTTGTCTATCCTGTCATAGAGGACTTTTCGGTCATCTGTTATAAGGAAACCAACATAGTCATACACCGCTTCCTTCTTTCTCATCAGTGCATTGTGGGCAGAAATTGGTGCTCCGGTCTCATGATAGTATTCAAGAGCTCTGATCACCCGCTTTATATTATTCTCATGTATCTTTTCAAGCGAAGCCGGATCCTTTTCCTTAAGCTCGTCAACCAGGCCGCGTCTGCCCTCTTCCGTAAGAGCCCTCTTCTCAAGCTCCTCACGATAGGAACGGTCTGTTTCTTCATTTGTGAAATCTATTCCGTAAAGAACAGCCTGTATATAGAACCCTGTTCCGCCGCATAGTATGGGAAGCTTACCTCTGCTCCTGATATCAGCTATGACTTTGTCAGCAGCAGCCTTATAATCTGATGCACTGAATTCTTCAGAAGGATCGGCAATATCAAGAAGATGATGCGGTATGCCCTGCATCTCTTCTTTCGTAACCTTTGCGGTACCTATATCCATGCCCCTGTATATCTGCATGGAATCGGCAGATACTATCTCCCCACCTGTACGTTTGGCGAGTTCTATAGCCGCATCTGATTTTCCGACCGCCGTAGGTCCGGCGATAACAACCAAATCTTTCATAAATCTATTTATTCGATCAGGAGACAACTCTCTTGAATCTCTTTTCCAATTCGTAACGGTCCACCGAGAATACAGTCGGCCTTCCGTGCGGACAATGATATGGATTATCCAACGTAAGCAGTTCGTCAAGTATGGTATCCATCTGTTCCCTCTGTATCCTGTCACCTGCTTTTACTGATGCTTTGCAGGCCATGGAAGCAATGACTTTTTCTATCATATCGGGAGTAGCCTTGATCCCTCTTTGGCGTATATCATTAAGTATATCAAGGAAAAGCGTGCCGGCATCCTTTCTGTACTGATCGAGAGGAACCGTATGCAGTGCATATTCCTTTCCTCCGAATGAATCAGCTTCAAAACCAAGCTCATCCAGATAGTCCTTAAACCTTAAGAATATTTCCTCTTCCTCATTGGAAAGAGTCACTACAACAGGCGGATCGACCTGCTGTTTATAAACTTCATGTTCCTTATAAGCCTTGATAAAATGCTCATAATTTACTTTTTCGTGACATGCATGCTGATCAGCAAAATACAGCCTGTCCTCATATACAAATATCCAGTAACAATTGAACACCTGACCTATGAGCTCATATCTGCCACGGGCATTCTTTGAGATGACTCTCTCTTTAGGAAGCATCTCTATCTGCTTACCGGGCTTCACATCATCGATGCTGCGCCTTACTTCAAACGAAGGAACGGCCGGCGTGCTTTCACGTTCAGTTTTCTTCTCATCCTTAAGAACAGGCAGGTCTTCCGAGAAATCTACCGAGAATATTTCTGCATTTTTGGACTCTATATCTGCAGATTCGTTAACTGTAGATGATTTATCCGTAGAAGATTTATCTATAGAGATTTTTTCATCTGAATATTCAACAGCTTTATCGTTAGTAGAGTTTTCAGCCAACTCTGCGCTGTCTGCTTTTTCTTCATCCTTCCTTCGTTTAATCTCATACGGTTCCGGCGCACTGTCGACAACAGGACGTATACTTTTCCTCTCACCTGAAAGATCTGCCTCAGGTATCATCTCCTGCGCATGAAGAGCATTATGTACCGCCTCGGAAACAGCAGCAAAAAATGATTCTCTGTCTTTAAAACGCACATCCATTTTTGAAGGATGTACATTCACATCTATCGAATCGGCAGGCACATTTATCGAGATAACACAGAAAGGAAACTTGTGCTTCATCGTATAGCCCTGATAGCCGTCTTCAAGGCCGCCTGCTATAACATCGCTTTTTATATATCTTTCATTCAGGAAATAGTTTTCGAAGTTTCTGTTAGGTCTGTTTATGGAAGGAGTTCCAAGATAACCGTCGATCCTTATCCCGTCCTTTTCGTAGGATACGGGCACTACCTCTTTTGCCATCTCTCTTCCGTAAATGCGATAGATAACATCTTTGAGTTCACCCGCACCGTTGGTAAAGAAAACAGTACGCCCGTTATTTACAAATTTAAATGATATGTCCGGTCTGGAAAGCGCAAGGTGCTCCATAAGTTCACCGACCGCATTACCTTCGGTAACAGGTGATTTCAGAAATTTTCTTCTGACCGGAACATTATAAAAAAGATGAGCGACTATCACCGTAGTTCCCTGCGGTGCGCCCACTTCAGTCAATTCACCGGCAACACCGCCGTCCGATTCGAAACGGTGTCCCATAAGTTCCCCTTTTTTTGCCGAGATAAGTGTGACCCGGCTTACGGACGAGATGCTCGCAAGAGCCTCTCCTCTAAATCCCATTGAATGCAGATCCGACAGATCCTCTATACTTCTTATCTTGCTGGTCGCATGTCTTTCAAAAGCAAGGGCCATATCATCGGCATCTATGCCGGAACCATTATCGGTAACCCTTATGAACTCGATACCACCGTCACGTATCTCAACGGTGATCGCGTCTGCCCCGGCATCCATGGAATTCTCGACCAGTTCCTTTACAACGGAAAGCGGACGTTCAACTACCTCGCCCGCCGCTATCTGATCTATGGTATTGCTGTCTAATAATCTGATCTTTCCCATTTATCACTTTGCAGAGGGAAGCTTGGCAAGCCCTCTGTCCTTCATATACTGCACGGTCCTTAGCATTCCGTATGCTCCGTGCGGGAATGTGAGTCCACCCTGAAAATATACTGCATACGGTTCTCTGATAGGCGCATCCGCGGAAAGCTCAATACTTGATCCGGAAACAAATGCTCCTGCCGCCATGATCACCTGATCATCATATCCCGGCATATCCCAAGGTTCGGGAGTAACATATGCATCTACAGGAGACGATGACTGCACTGCCTCACAGAAAGCACATATGCCTTCCCTGCTTCCAAGCGTGATCGCCTGTATTATATCGTTTCTCTGTTCGTCTGAATGAGGCACGGTCTCAAATCCAAGAGCTTCATAAAGAGCTGCCGCATATATGGATGTTTTAAGCGCCGAAGCAGTAACCGTAGGTGCAAGGAAAAGTCCCTGATAGAAGTCTCTAAGAGTCTGAAGAGATGCTCCCACTTCCTTTCCGAGTCCCGGTGATGTGAGTCTGTAAGCAGCATTTTCTATGCACTCTTTTTTGCCTGCAAGATAACCGCCGCACGGACATAAACCACCGCCGGGATTCTTGATAAGCGAACCCACACAGATATCCGCACCGTAATCCGAAGGTTCTTTGTCATGAACAAACTCACCGTAGCAATTATCTACCATGATGATAACTTCAGGCTTGATGCCCCTGATAAAACTAATGAGCTCGCCTATTTTTTCCGGCGAAAAACTCTCCCTTACAGCATAACCTTTTGAACGCTGGATAGTGACCATCCTGGTCTTTTCGTTTATCGCAGCTCTTATCCCTTCATAGTCAAACTGATCTTTACCGATCAGGTCAACCTGACGATAGCTTATACCATATTCCTTAAGGGAACCGCTTTTGTGAGCTCCTGATGCTTCATCCTCATCGATACCTATTACGGATGTAAGAGTATCATAAGGTCTTCCCACCGGGCTTAAGAGCTCATCTCCCGGACGCAGATTGCTCATGAGCGCAAGTGCAAGCGCATGAGTTCCGCAGGTGATCTGCGGACGCACAAGAGCATCCTCTGTATGAAAGATATCGGCATAAACTTTTTCAAGCGTATCTCTGCCCAGATCGTTATAACCATATCCTGTCGTACCTAAAAGACATGCCTCTGAGACATTGTTCTTCTGCATTGCATTTAAGACCTTCAGCTGGCAGAATTCAGCATTATCATCTATTTCTTTAAATCTTTCCTTTAGGCTTTCTCTTATCTTTTCACCGAAAGCAAAAGTATCTTCATCGATACCCAGTTCCTTATGAAGTTCCGTATATCTCATTCTGTTTCCTAACCTATGATCTATAATCTGTTTTTTAATGAACTCTGAAGCTTATATAGTGTATTAAGCGCATCAAGCGGTGTAAGCTTTGTTATATCGAGTTCCTCGAGTTCCTTAAGTATATCTTCATCACTGACCGTATCGAAAAGAGTCATCTGTCCTTTGTCCACATCATCCATCACAACAGCATTTCTCTTTGCAGACAGATCCTCCGCCTGTATAGATGCGATCTTCTCCGTGATATCGTTATTCATAAGCTGCGCAACTATTTCAGATGCCCTGTCTGTTACAAGTTCGGGAACACCTGCGAGCTTTGCAACCTGTATACCGTAGCTTTTGTCTGCTCCGCCCGGAACTATCTTTCTTAAGAAGACTATCGAATCTCCCTGTTCCTTTACGGCGATGCAGTAATTGTTTACATTGTCTATCTTTCCTTCAAGTTCGGTAAGCTCATGATAGTGCGTTGCAAACAATGTCTTAGCACCAAGCAGTTTCTTGGAACTGATATATTCTATAACTGCCCATGCTATGGCCAGACCGTCAAACGTAGAAGTTCCACGGCCTATCTCATCAAGGATAAGGAGCGAATCGGCTGAGGCATTCTTTAAGATATTGGCCACCTCATTCATCTCCATCATAAATGTTGACTGTCCGCTTGAAAGATCATCGGAAGCGCCGACTCTTGTGAATATCCTGTCCACGATACAGAGCTTAGCCTTATCAGCCGGAACATAGCAGCCTATCTGGAACATGAGAGATATGAGTGCCACCTGCCTCATGTATGTTGATTTGCCGGCCATGTTCGGCCCCGTTATGATCGAGATACATTTCTTCTTTTTATCAAGATATGTATCATTATCTATAAACGAACCATCGCCCATCATCTGTTCAACAACGGGATGACGTCCGCCCTTTATATCTATCACGCCCTTATGATCTATTTCGGGACGAACGTATCTGTTGTGTTCCGAAACATATGAAAGTGAGCACAGAACATCGAGCCTTGCAGCAGCCTGCGCTGTTCTCTGGATACGTTCAAGATCACTCTCAATGATATCGCGCAGAGCCACAAACGCATCATACTCAAGAACCGAAAGCTTCTCCTCTGCATTGAGTATCGTATCTTCAAGTTCCTTAAGCTCCGGAGTGATAAACCTTTCAGCTCCGACAAGTGTCTGCTTTCTCATATAATCTGAAGGCACCATGTCTTTATATGAGTTGGTGACTTCAAGATAATATCCGAATACTTTATTGTATTTAACCTTCAGATTTTTAATGCCGGTGCGTTCCCTCTCTCTGCCTTCAAGAGACGCAAGCATAGTCTTTCCATTCTTCTGGGCATATCGCAGATTATCTATATCCTCATCATAACCATCCTTGATGATGCCTCCTTCTCTGATCGAAATGGGCGGTTCCTCAATGATAGCTTTCTCGATCCTGTCTGTCAGATCAGAAAGCGCATCCATTGAAGCATCGAGTTCCTTCATGATATCTGAATTAAAGGATGCTATGATCTGCTTTATCGGAGCCATTGCGCCAAGCGACTGTTTAAGTGCGAGCATATCCCTTGGATTGATCGAATGATAGCTTACCCTTGCGAGCAGTCTTTCCAGATCATAGACAGCAGTCAGGTATTCCCTGAGTTCATCTCTGTCCATGCTCATGTCTGTAAGCTCCTGCACTCCGTCAAGGCGCTTTATTATCTCTCCCTCATCTGTAAGAGGCTGTTCTATATCAGCACGCAGACGCCTTGCGCCCATAGCGGTCTTTGTCTTATCAAGCACCCAGAAAAGAGTTCCCCTCTTCTGCTTGTCACGCATGGTCTCACATAATTCCAGATTCCTTCTGGTGCCTGAATCAAGGAGCATGTAGCGGCTTTCCGTATATGCGCTTATGTGGGTGATATGCTTAAGCGGTATCATCTGCGTTTCATAGACATACTGCAGAAGCGCCCCTGCAGCTATGCAGCCTGTCTTCATGTCATCTATGCCAAGCGCAGTAAGGGATGCCACTTTAAAATGCTTAAGAAGAACTTTATCGCATTCATCTTTTTCAAAGAAAACCTTTGAAGGGACCGAAAGAGCGATATGAGAATCAGAACAAAGCTGCGGAAGGAAAGGGCAGGTTATGTCCATAGTCTTTGTGCAAATGATCTCACTCGGAGACACCTTTGCGATCTCATCCTGAAGCCTTCGCTTTGTGTCCGTTTCCGTTACATAGAATTCACCGGTTGAGATATCGGCATAAGATATACCAAGGATATTCCCGTTATCCACTATACTCATGAGGAAATTATTACGACTCTCTTCAAGTGTCTGCGGAGTGACGCTTGTTCCGGGTGTGACTATCCTTATCACTTCCCTTTTTACAAGCCCCTTTGCAAGCTTAGGATCCTCAGTCTGTTCACAGATGGCAGCCTTCTCACCGGCTTCTATTATCTTATCCAGATAAGAATCGACTGCATGAAAAGGTATGCCGCACATAGGTGCGCGTTCCTCAAGACCACAGCTTTTCCCGGTCAGTGCCAGATCAAGTATCTCTGAAGCCTTAACGGCATCATCAAAGAACATCTCATAAAAATCGCCAAGCCTGTAAAGAAGGATGCAGTCCATATACTCCTTTTTGGTAAGGAGGTACTGCTGCATCATAGGCGTGACATCATCAATTTTTACATCAGCATATGTAAGCATCAGATTCTTTCACCGATAAAATAAAAGCCCTTGTTTTCAGTAAGTTTCACATTTATATATTTTCCGATCAGGGATTCATCACCCGGAAAATGCACAAGATAATTATTCGAAAGACGTCCGGTCACAAGTGAAGGATCCTTCTCATCAAGCTCTTCTACAAGCGCAACACCTGTGCTTCCTGTAAGAGCCGCCGCTGCGCTCCTTGCATTTTCCTGCACGGCACCAAGCAGTCTGTTAAAACATGCGGAAATCTCTTCATCTGTCATTGCGCGTGGCATTGATGCCGCAGGCGTACCTGTACGCGGTGAATATATGAAAGTAAATGCATTGTCAAAATGCACTTCGTTAACAAGATCGATCGTGCGCGACACATCTTCTTTTGTTTCGGTAGGGAAGCCCACTATCAGATCGGTCGTAATGGCAATATCAGGTATTGCCTTCTTTATCTTTTCAACTAATTTAAGATAATCCTCATGGGTATAATGTCTGTTCATCGCCTTAAGCACTTCATCCGAACCTGACTGTACCGGAAGATGAAGATGGCGTGATATCTTCTGCGATGAAGCAATGGTCTCTATCAGTTCATCAGAGAGGTCCTTTGGATGAGAAGTCATGAAACGCACGCGTTCAATACCATCAACCTCGGAAGCCTTCTTTAAAAGTTCAGGGAAACTGATCTCCCCTTCCAGGCCCTTTCCGTAGGAATTAACATTCTGACCAAGCAGCATCACTTCGCTTACTCCGTCTGAAGCGAGTCTTTCTATCTCAGCTAGTATCTCGCTGCTCCTCCTGCTTCTCTCACGCCCTCTGACGTAAGGAACTATGCAGTATGTACAGAAATTATCACAGCCAAACATGATATTTACGCCTGACTTGAACGGATACTTTCTTACGGAAGGGAAATCTTCTACGATCTCTTTGGTATCTTTCCAGACATCCACAACAGTCTCATCAGACTCAAACATCCTGCATAAGAGTTCAGGGAATTTGTATATATTATGGGTTCCGAAGATCATATCCACGAAACGGTATTTCTTTAAGATGGTATCGATGACTGACGGTTCCTGCATCATGCAGCCGCAGAGAGCGATCTTCTTTAAAGGAGCTTTGTCCTTGAGTGAATGAAGATGCCCGAGCCTGCCGTACACACGAGTATTTGCATTGTCTCGCACGGTACATGTGTTGTATATGACAAAGTCCGCCTCTTCATCCTCGGTCAGCTTAAACCCTGCCGCTTCCAGTACACCTGTAAGCTTTTCGGAGTCCCTTGCATTCATCTGACATCCGAAAGTGACCACGCAAGCAGACGGCTCGTGGCCTAATTTCTCACCGTATTCTTTTACCAGACTTTTAAGCCTTTCTGTTTCATTTTTCTGCAAAAGAGCTTCCTGACCTGCGGGAAGCTCATCTGTATTCGTATATGACTTATAGTCCGCATCACAAAAGCGGAAATTTGAATCCATTGAATTAACCTCTTATCTGTCCGTTACCGGTTATCTTGTACTTATATGATGTAAGCTCTTTAAGACCCATGGGACCTCTTGCATGAAGCTTCTGTGTGCATATGCCGATTTCCGCACCAAAGCCGAATTCAAAACCATCAGTCCATCTTGTGGATGCATTCCAGTAAACACAGGCACTGTCCACACCATCAAGGAACCTCTCGGCAGTCTCACTGTTTTCGGTAATGATAGCTTCCGAATGATGTGTTGAATAACGGTTGATATGTTCTATAGCCTCATCAACATTCTTTACCGTTTTTACTGACATCTTGAGGTCAAGATACTCTGTAGCAAAATCCTCTTCTGTCGCAGGTTCGGCATCCGAAAATGCTTTGAGCGAAGCCGGATCGGAATAAAGAACAACATTCTTTTCACGAAGAGCCGCAGCAACTTTGGGAAGCACGGTATCAAGAACAGCTTCATGCACAACAAGCGACTCTGCTGCATTGCAGACACCAAGGCGCTGTGTCTTTGCATTAACAGCGATCTTTACTGCCTTATCAACATCTGCATCCTTGTCTATATAGATATGACAGTTTCCTGCAGCTGCATAGAGCACCGGTATCTTTGAATTCTCAGATACCGCCTTTATAAGGCCTTTTGATCCTCTCGGTATGAGCACATCCACATAGTCCTTCATCTGCATAAAGCGTGTCGTGGTCTCTCTGTCAGTTGACTTCATGAGTTCGATCGCAGATCCGGTGATCCCGCTTTCCTCAAGACCTTTCTGTATTGCATCAACAATGGCAATGTTTGAATTGATGGCATCCGATCCGCCTTTAAGGATAACAGCATTGCCTGACTTGAATGTAAGCGCAAATGCATCAGCAGTTACATTCGGGCGAGATTCATAGATTATACCTATAACACCGAGCGGAACTCGTACCTTTTTAAACTTAAGACCGTTAGGTCTCTCAAATTCCTCAAGGATCTCTCCGACCGGATCGGGAAGATCGGCAACCTGACGTACGCCCTCTGCCATAGCTTCTATACGTTCTTTGTTAAGCATAAGGCGATCAAGAAGCGCAGGTGATACACCCTTATCTTCAGAAGCCTTATAGTCTATCTTATTTGCTTCGATTATGCGGTCTGTGGCTTCCACAAGCTTATCTGCAACAAGTCTCAGAGCAGCATTCTTCTTATCGGTACCAAGCTGCTGAACAGCATATTTAGCATCCCTTGCTCTTTCACATAACTGTAAGAGCTGATCATTATCATTGCTCATATCTTCACCTCATTTTTCTCACTTATCACCGTATCCATCAACATATCCTTGTCTGAATGCGGAACCGTATCAAGTAACTGTATCTCAAAACATATTCCGGTTTTCTTAAGGCCTGATGCATTCTTAAGAAACCTGTCATAATATCCTTTTCCGTATCCCATCCTTGAACCGTCTCTTCCAAAAGCCAGTCCCGGACAGATAACCAGGCCCTTCTTTTCCGGTGATGGGACATATTCTTCAGTCTCTCCGGTTGGTTCAGGTATGCCCTTATATCCTTCATTCAGGCGGTCATCCGGGTCATACTTGTAAAACTTTATCTCATCATCACAGACCTTTGGCAGATAAATATTCTTTCCTGCCTTCAATGCCTCCCTTATAAGAGGCTCCGTTGAAATCTCCGAACGATATGAAGAAAACAGCAGTATGTCACTGCATTCAATGAAATCTTTGCTTAAAATGACCTTGGCCGCTGCCTTTTCGGAAGCATTCTCTCTTTCTTCCTTAGAGATAGAGTCCCTCAGATCATTCATTCTTCTTCTTAATTCTTTTTTAATCACATACAGATCTGCTTCATTCATGACATATCATCCACAAGGTAATCACCTATGAAAAAATTCTCATCCTTATCTGAAAGGAAAAGTGTTCCGAAATCCCTGCCATCCATGATCCTGTGTATAATGCGTACATCCTTAGCATTTGCAATGATCATATCTGCTCCTGATCTGACAGCGATCTTGGCCGCACTGAGTTTGGTTCCCATACCGCCGGTTCCCACATCTGACCCCGGTTCATCGCCTGCCATGGCAAGTATCTCCGGTGTAAGCTTGTCAACAATGGGGATAAACTTTGCGTCCTTATCTTTCCTGGGATCTCCTGAATAAAGACCGTCTATGTCTGAAAGCAGTATCAGAAGGTCTGCGCCCACCAAAGCGGCAACGATCGCGGAAAGAGTATCATTATCACCAAACTTGATCTCGTAGGTCGAGATCGTATCATTCTCATTCACAACAGGTATGGCGCCGAGTTTAAGAAGCTCTATAAATGTATTATGCGCATTAAACCTGTTTAAGTCATTTATGATGGTATCCTTGGTAAGCAGAACCTGTGCAGCAACCTGTCCGTATTCGGAAAAAAGCTTCTCATAGGTCATCATAAGCTTTGCCTGTCCGATTGCAGCGCATGCCTGCTTAACGCCTATCTCCGAGTCATCCTTGATGTGAATGACCTTTTTTCCTGCAGCTATGGCACCTGAACTTACCAATATCACATCCTTGCCCTGATTCCTTAAGTTGCAGAGTTCCCTGACAAGGCTTTCCATCTTTATATAATCAAAATCCCCTGTCTCCTTATGCCGGAGAGAGGACGAACCAATCTTGATAACGATCCTTTTTTTATTCTTTATTAGTTCCCTGTACTTATCCATTGTATTTCTCCTGATTACTTCAGCCCATTATAAAGCAGAAGTATCTTATCCGCAACTTTGACGCCATCGGCAGCGGCTGAAGTTATGCCTCCCGCATACCCCGCACCCTCTCCGCACGGATATATCCCTTTTATATTGGATTCGCCTTTTTCATCCCTGAGGATCCTTACAGGTGACGATGTCCTTGTCTCCACACCGGCAAGCATTGCCTCATCCGAAGCAAAGCCTTTTATGATATTACCGAAACGCTCCATAGCTTCGATGATATCAGCTTCAGTCCTTTCATCAAAAAGTCCTCGCAGATTAACCCTCCCTGCCTGCCATATACCGGGATTGACTATGCTTTCAGGACTGACCTCATTCCCGTTTTTGTAATCGCCATAATATGACACGGGAATCTTTCCGCCGGCAAGCGCAAAAGCGGCTGCTTCAAGCCTTTCCTGGTAATGCATGCCGTCAAAAAGACCGTCACCGAATATATCTCTTCCCACCTCGGCAACTATGGCTGAATTAGCATAGCCCGAATCACGATCTCTCATGCTCATTCCGTTTACTGCAAGTCTTCCGTTCTCGCTTGATGCGTTGATCACGGTCCCGCCAGGGCACATACAGAATGAATATACTGCGCGCCCTGTAGAAGTATGTGCCGTAAGCTTATAATCTGCCGGCGGAAGGCCCAGATCATCAGCTGCAATTCCGTATTGTGCCTTATCTATAAGGTCCTGAGGATGTATTACCCTGAAGCCCGCAGCAAAAGGCTTGCTTTCCATACGTATGCCGGCATTATCAAGATTTATGAAGGTATCTCTGGAGGAATGTCCGGGAGCCAGCACAAGTGCCGAACACTCCATCTCCTTAACGATCCCGTTTTCATCACTGTATTTTATCGAATCCAGTTTGCCGAATCTAAGAAGAGGTGAGATAAAAGTATTTCTGAATCGGAATTCAGCTCCGTAGATCTCCATCTCTTCACGCATATTGACTATGACCTTTCGGAGCACATCGGTTCCGATATGCGGCTTTGCATCATAGAGGATATCCGAGGGAGCTCCAAAATAAACAAATGTCTTAAGGATGAATTCTGTTATACCGCTTCTGTCATGAAGATGAGAGAAAAGCTTGCCATCCGAAAAGGTCCCGGCACCGCCCTCTCCAAACTGTATATTTGATGCAGGATCAAGTATACCGTTTAATCTTAGCTCTTCAGTTTTCTCGATCCGCTTATCCATCCTGTCCCCGCGTTCAAGGAGCAACGGACATAAGCCTGCCCTTGCAAGCATCAGGCCGCAGAAAAGCCCCGCAGGTCCGGTTCCTATGATGACCGGTCTCTTTCCTCCCTTGGCAAAGCCAAAATCTCTTGAACATGAGACCTTTTTAATGATGCCATCCATGTCCCTTGAAACATTAACGCTCCATTCAAATTCCTGTTTGTAGACCGCAGGCCTGTAGATATTTAAGCTGCCTTTGTTCTTCTTAAGGAGTCCCTCTCTGTCCTCTTCGGGAAGCATGAGCGAAAATGCTACGGAATAAACATAGAAAATATCCGGCTTTTTTCTGGCATCGATCGAACGTCTTACAATAAACGGATCCTTGATGAAAACACTTTTGATCCGCAGTTTTTTTGCGATCCTCTCCTTGAGCAGGTTAAGAAGGCCTTCCTCCTTAACCGGACATTTCAGTTTTAATCCGTCATATTTAAACATCAGATCATACCGCCTATCGAAGCAGCTACCCTGTAGGCACCGGCAGCCGCAAAATGAAGATTGTAGCCTCCGCATTTTCCGGAAACATTAAGCATCTCACCAATTACATAAACAGAAGGATCGCATTTAAGCGCAAGATGTTCATCCAGCGCAGAAAGCGCTATCCCGCCCGCACTTATCTGTGCATTTTTTAAACTGTCTGTTTTTATATCCTTAAATTCAAAATGCCTGCATCTGTCATATAAAGACAAAACCTCAGCTTCCGAAAGATCGCTCATCTTCCTGTGAACTGAAAGATGAAGAGAAGCACAGATCACGCCTGCAACCTCATTAAGGAACAGACCATAAAAGAAGGTTTCAAGAGTACGTCCTTCAAAGCGGTTTACTCTTGATGCAAATTCATCAAACTCCATCCCGGGAAGCATATCAAGTGACAGAGTCAGATCTATATTTTTTTCAACATATCTGGAAACGTTAAATACAGGTATGCCTGAAAGACCGCCTTTAATAAACTGTATTTCACCTGTATCTTCGGAAATGATTTTTTTTGCCTGAGTAAGACTTACTTTTCCCTTTATACGGATTCCCTCAAGAGCCTTAAGATTTGAGCCATATACATTCTCGAGGAACAATCTTGTAAGTGCAGGCCTTAAAGGAATAAAGTTAAGCTCTTTACTTCCAATGATACCGAAACCGTTTTTTCTTTCCTCATCATATACACCGGCGGCCCCGCCGCAGCTAAGGACAATAGCATCAAACTCTCTTTTTTTATTATCCCCCGAAAGGATATATTTACCGGATGCTGTTTTGGAATATCCGTCTATATTGACACCTGTCTCAAAGGAACATCCCTTTTCATACAGGGATGCCATGAAAGCTTCCCTTACGGTAACAGCCTTTCCGCTTAAAGGATACAGCCGCCCCTCTTCAGGAAATAATTCAAGACCGATCTCCTTAAAAAGTTCAGCTTCTGTCTGTCTGTCAAAACTTGAAAGTATGTCTGAAAGTTTCGCGTCATCATCTGTCAGATAATCAGATACGTCTACAGATACGTTCGATATATTGCATCTGCCGTTACCTGTCATAAGGAGCTTCTTTGCAGTCTTTTCCTGTCTTTCAAATACAGTTACGGCTATTCCCTTTTTAAGAGAATAATATGCACATACAAGGCCACCGTAACCTCCTCCGATTATCGCTGCACTGATCCCCATATTCAGACTCTCCTGCGCTTCTTCTTTTTAATGAATCCGAAGCTCTTTCCGATAAAGACAACTGCCTGAGAAAGAGGCTGCTCAGCTGCATCATTGGAATTCATCGTTCTCGTTAAGAAAAGCAGGATAAGATAGATAAATCCACCGATGAAAAATGAAAGCACAAATATTATCGCCGGATGCAGCGGGATCATCCCCAGTGCAAATGAAATAAGGAACATGATCAGGCCGGATACGACTGCCGAAAGGAAAGTCTTTAAAAATTTAAGTGAAGGAAATCCGGCATTAAAAGTTTTGAATAAAAGCGGCAGACCCGTAAGACACATTACCACGGAGGCAAGCGTAGTTACGATAAGCGCGCTGATCGTCAGATCAAACCCCACCTTCTTGAACACAAACATAAGAATAAGTGCCGGAACAAAAGCCGAATAAAGGATTATTGCCGCTGTTCCCCTGCGTCTTAATGCTAAGAGCAGATGAACCGCAAAAATACCGAGTACGGCAAACGGTATCGCGATCGCGGAAATGGAAACACATATCATGCAAACCTTTGAATCTATCTTGCAGATCCCCTTCATTAACGGTTCAGCCAGAGAAGCTGTCAATGCAGCCGTAAAGAACAGCGTGGGAAGCATTACACGGAGCATTCCCTGCAGCCTGCTTCTGGCTTCACTTGATTCCTTATGAACCAGTGCAAGATAAAGCATATTCTCATCCTCGGCAGCTTCCCTTATAGCGACGTTTAACGGAAAGAACAGCGAAGGTATGAAAAACACAAAAAACATGGAAATTCCGTCTGCCCAGTTTCTGGCTTCAGACGCTTTTCCTATGTATTTGCTTATCAGAAACAATGCCGGGAGAAACAAAAGTGCAGGAAGAAGAGCCGCAAAGCTTTTTATCCCGGCCTTAACAAGCATGACAAGCCCCGGCTCCCTTATCCTGGTAATATCCGCAGAAAGCTCATGCTCGATACGTTTTCTTAAATGTATATATGAAATAATGATATAGAAAAAAGCCAGTATGAATGTAAGAAGAATAGCTGCCGCACAGAATCCCGCCATAGAAAGTTCACCTGCCTCGCGGCTGCCAAGAAGCCCTGATACGATTTCCATACGTTTTTTAAATATCCCGTAAAGAACCGAAAACAGGCAGACGGATACAAGCATAGAAAGGAAAAGTGCCAGATTAAGCGAAGCTTTTCTCATAAGATGCGCAAGATTTACGTATATCGCTTTTGAATATGAATACAGAAGGGCTGCGATCGAAAACAGCAGTATCATTTTTTCTCCGTCACGCCCAAACAAAAACAGGTCAGATAATTTTGCTCTGAAGATCATCATCAAAGCCGCCGTAAGCGTGGATATAATGAATACCACTCCGATACAGCATTTATAAAACGAATAAGCAGCCCTGGCATTTCCTGAATGTCTTCTCTCATATATAAACCGTCCCGCTTCAGACGAAACAACTGAAGGAAATGCGGCTACACTCAGGTAACACAGTACTGCGGCATATAAAAAACTTCCGCTTCCGTATACTCCGGAAATACGGATCAGAAGAAAAAGAATTATGATCATGCCTATCGAAAAGGCATATGATTTAGAAGATTTCTTTTTTTTACGTTTCATTTATCCCTGGTATAACCTGTGTTTTCAAGAATAAGCCTCTGTGCACTCTCCATCTCTTCCCTGTCGGCATCTTCCATGTGATCAAAGCCTAACAGATGAAGGATACTGTGACATACAAGGAATGCAAACTCACGCTTCACGCTGTGTCCGTATTCTTCTGCCTGTGCCATGACTTTTGCGGCACAGATAACGATATCTCCAAGCAAAAGCTTTCCTGTCTCCGGATCCATGATATCCGCATCAGAATAATCTGAAAGGATATCAAAGTCTCCCTTGTTCTCCGTCGTGAAAGGGAGGTTTGGGAACGAAAGGACATCGGTAGCAGAATCAATACCTCTGTTTTCGCTGTTCATTTCCCTTATCTCTTCTTCATCCGTAAGATAGACATTAACACTGCATTCATAAGGACAGCCGTATAAGGAAAGCGCTTCCTTTACGATCATAAGTGAAGCTTTCTGCATGTCTTCATCGCTTAATCCGTCTATCCTTGAATTGTTCTCAAAATATATTTCAGGATCTCCTGCCATGTTTTCTGCCCCGTCCGCTCAAACTGTTCTTTTCATATTTTTCATATGCCTGAACTATCTTCATTACCAACGGATGTCTCACAACATCACGGCTTGTAAGCGTTGCAAAACCTATGTCATCTATTCCGCCTAAAACCTTCAGTGCCTCTTCAAGACCTGATGCGGAACTAACTGCAAGATCCTTCTGTGTAAGGTCACCTGTTATCACAGCCTTGGATCCGAAACCGATTCTTGTAAGGAACATTTTCATCTGTCCCGGTGTCGTATTCTGCGCTTCATCGAGGATGATAAAAGAATTATCGAGAGTTCTTCCTCTCATATATGCAAGAGGCGCCACCTCTATAAGACCTTTCTCAACATTCTTCTGAAAGCTGTCAGCTCCCATTATCTGATAAAGTGCATCATAAAGCGGACGCAGATAAGGATCGACCTTGCTCTGCAGGTCTCCGGGAAGGAAACCGAGTTTCTCACCTGCTTCGATCGCAGGTCTCGTAAGGATTATCCTACCGACTTCTTCTGACTTAAAAGCAGTCACCGCCATCGCGATAGCCAGATATGTCTTACCGGTTCCGGCAGGACCTGATCCGAAGGTGATCATCTTGTCCCTTATAAAATCAACATATTTCTTCTGACCTTCGGTCTTTGGCTTTACGGGCTTTCCCTGTACAGTTCTGCATATAATATCCTTATCCAGCTCGACAAGCACATCAGCCCTGTCATTCTTGGCAAGACTTAATCCATAATCAAGTTTCTGCCTGTCCAGCTTTTTCTCAGCCTTTGAAGACTCGATCAGATCAAGGATAAGTCTTGTGGCACGCTTTACATTCTTCTCTGTACCGTAGATATTGAGTTTGCCATCCCTGTCCGTTATATCTACGGAAAGTTCCTCTTCAATACGCCTTATGGATTCATCAAAAGCCCCAAACAACAGCTTCATATCATCCTGGCTTGTTTCCATCTGGTATTTGAATTCAGCAGTTTCTGTCAATAGTAGCCTCCGGTATATCAGATCTCATCAAGCAGTATCTTTTTCCTGCCGGGATCTTTTTCTCCTATTTTAACCGCATTTGAAAGCCGCTCAAATGCAGCATCTATCTTTGTTTCATCGTTATAGTGCATCACTGCTATGCTGTCACCTTTTTTAACCGCATCGCCCTTTTTCTTCTCAAATACGATACCGACGGAAAGATCGATAATATCATCTTTCTTCTCTCTGCCGCCGCCCAGCATCATTGATGCAAGCCCTGCTTCGTCGCATATGATCGACTCTACAAAGCCGTCTTTATCAGCAGTAAGAACCTTTGTAAATGCAGCATTTTCAAACTTTGACGGATCATAAACATAAGAATCATCCCCGCCCTGAGCTTTAACAAAACGGGCAAGCTGATCAAGCGCCCTTCCGTCAGCTATCGATGCTTTAAGCATATCCTCTGCTTCCTTTTCATCGGACGCAAGGCCTGAAAGGAGCACCATACGGCTGCCAAGCAGCAGGCAAAGTTCTGTAAAATCCTCCGGTCCCTTGCCCTTAAGTGTATCTATTGCTTCCTTCACTTCAAGTATGTTACCGACTGCAAAGCCTAAAGGCTCATCCATATCGGTTATCAGAGCGCGCATATTCTTTCCTGCGCCCTTACCTATCTTTACCATTTCAATTGCAAGAGCTCTTGCGGAATCGATATCCTTCATAAATGCGCCGCTTCCGCATTTCACATCAAGAACTATCGCATCGGCACCGCATGCAAGCTTCTTGCTCATGATGGAGCTTGCAATAAGTGATAGCTGTTCAACAGTCGCCGTTACATCCCTTAAGGCATAAAGCTTCTTATCGGCAGGTGCAAGCGTCTTTGTCTGTCCCATGATAGCCATGCCGGTTTCATTGACCTGTGATATAAACTGCTCTTCAGAAAGTGAGATGTTGAATCCGGGAAAACTTTCAAGCTTATCTATGGTTCCGCCCGTATGGCCGAGACCTCTGCCGCTCATTTTTGCAACTTTTACCCCGACTGAAGAAACAAGAGGTGCAAGCGCTATGCTTGTCTTGTCTCCGACTCCGCCTGTTGAATGCTTATCTGCTTTTATTCCCTTTATCGCAGACAGATCAAGCGTATCACCGCTGTCTCTCATTGCGAGTGTAAGGGCAAGGGTTTCTTCATCATCAAGGCCCTGATAGAAGATCGCCATCATCATGGCAGACATCTGATAATCCGGTATATCGCCGGCCGTATAGAGCATGATCATCTCTTTGATCTCGGAAACATCAAGTTTACCGCCATCACGCTTCTTCTGGATAAGGTCTGTCATTCTGATCATAATAACCCTCCTTTGAATTTTAAAATGTATTTCTGAGGCCTTTGGGATAATGATTTTTTACACGGTTGCCTGTAAGTTTAAACCCGCCTAACGCTACGCCAAAAACTGTGATGACACCAAACGGTGCGCCTTCAGTTATAAGCCCTTCATGATCTGAAGATATGCGGAATTCCTCACCTCTTAAATATGCCGCGATCTCAGGGCTATCAGGTGCAAGCTCAAGCCTTGTCCCAAGATATTTTCCACAGGCTTTGAAAAAAGCATGTTCAGGAATAAACCTGCCCTTTTCACATTTTCCTGCTTTTATACCGAAGGATGTAACAGCTTTATCAGGAAGTATGCTGCCTTCCGGCACATAAACAATACTGTCTCTGAATAAATATATATGTTCCGTTATTTTCTCGGGTAATATCCCAAGTTCCTTTGATACAGCCTTTAGCACATCCTTCGAGACGGGCTTGAAACGCTTATCGGATAACTCGTGATTTCCTGTTGTGTCTGTCTCATGCCCGCCTGCTTTTTGCAGATACGCACAAAACTGACCTTCTCCGGGAAATTCATGCGGGTAATAGCGTCTTGAAGGTGCAGTCAGAGAAAAGGATAATTCTTCTGTAAGAAAATCAACTATATCCTCATCCTCTTCATCCGCATAAGTGCAGGTTGAATAGATCAGCCTTCCGCCGGGCTTTAAGCACGATACCGCGGAAGATAAGATCTCCCTCTGACGTTTTGCACAGAGCGTTACATTTTCAATGCTCCATTCGTCTATGCTCTCAGGATATTTTCTGAACATCCCTTCACCGGAACACGGAGCATCCACAAGCACCGTATCGAAATATGAAGGAAACTGCACCGCCAGTTCATCAGGCATCAGTTTGCTCACACTCACACAGTCATAGCCCATACGTTCCATATTTGAAACCAGGATCTGATTCCTTGAAGGGTTTACCTCGTTTGATAAAAGCCTGCCGCCCAATGGGCTTATGCGGGCTGCTATCTGTGAACTCTTGCCGCCCGGTGCGGCGCAAAGATCCAGAACGCGTTCTCCGGGCCTGAATTCAATTCCGGAAACCACGGACATTGCTGCAGGATCCTGAGAATATATAATCCCCGCATGATGGAACGGATGACTGCCTATATGTTCAGCATTGTAAATATACGCATCTTCGCCTTCCCCGACACGCTCCCAGGACAAAGAAGCTTTTCCAAAATCATCAGCTTCAAAGCGATCCCTTGAGATCACAGAAGTATTCAGATGAAAACCTTTGACAGGCGGCTTTTCAAATGAAGCTTCAAACTCATCATAGGAATCTGCCAGTTTCTGCTTCATCCTTTTTTTAAAGGCTTCAGGAAGGTTCACGGCATGGGCTCCAGTTCGGGAACTACCTGCGGTACTGCAAAATCCTCAGGAGGGATAGGCTCCTCCGATATCTTGAATATGCGGGAAGCATCGTCAGGCGACTTCTCAGCCATTGCCTGCACATCACTCTCATCGCCTTCATTTTCACGGCCTTCATCTTCCTCTACTTTTTCTGCTTTGTAGATAGAGGAATCCTCCATGTCGGCAAGATAATAAGTTCCGGTCTTCATCGAATTACCCATACTGTCGGTAGTACTTTCGGTTATCAGATAATAGAACTTATCATCAAATCTGAGTGCGGAATCGACAATATATGAATACTTGGATGACTTTCCGGTTATATGTCCTTCAAGATCCGTGGTCTTTCCTTTGTTTAAGTTATACTGCTTGATCGATGCAAGAACCAACTGTATATCAACAGGAGACTCGATATTCAGGTAATAATCAAGCTCCTTGATCTCACTTCTGACACCTTCCTGACTGAAGGTTGCAAAAATGAAATGTGTATGTCCAAGCGGCAAAGGGAAAGGACCGGTATATTCTGTACCGTCATCCATTTCAGGAGGTGTGCCGTCGGTAGTGTAATATACAGAACAGAAATTCTGTACATTCACTTCCAAAAGCTTAGGCTCGGTATATTCACCCTCCGGAAGAACCACTTCTGGAGGATCCGGTACCCTTACATATATCCTGTAAGTGGAATGAGCTACCTCTGACTTCACGCCGAAGCTGTTTACAAATATGGCATTTACATCATAGTTTCCGAGTTCCATCGTGATCGGTCCGGTATATACTTCCGATCCGATATCAGGTTCCGAACCGTCAAGAGTATAATAGATAACACCTTCAGATTCCGATGTCAGATTAAGTGTCACAACATCATCATACTCACCCTCCGGAACAGAAAATGCAGGAGGATTGGCAAGATACTTGTTGAAGGTTGCAAGGACATTCTGATTCTCGCATGAAGCAAGAATGTCCCTTATCATCTCATAATCCTCTTTTTCGGCATAATAATTGATCAGTTTGTCATAAGCCGCAGGAGCATTCACATTATTCTCATAGATTATCTCCCAGAGCATAAGAAGCGCTTTATCATCATATCCTGAAGCGATATAGTAATCCGATATATCGAATTTGATCTGATCATTATCAGGAGCAAGCATAAGTGCCTTCTCCATATGTTTTACAGCATCCTCGACATCCCCTGCCTCATATGCCTCTTTTGCGATCTGCGCCTGATACTCATACGAATTGTTCTTGTAAATATTGCGCCCGATTATCACAGCGGCAATGGCAACAGCTATGAGCACAGCGATAAGAAGGCCTGCGTAGACTTTCCTGAATCTGCTCTGCTGCATGGCAAGTATAAGCTGATGAAACAGATCATCATTATCAAAATCATAATCATCGTCATCAAGATACTCGCCTTCGTATTCTTCATCAAAATCGGAATACTCTTCTTCATCCTGAGTTTCCTGCATATCCGGAACAAGATTTTCCCTGTTTCCAAAATCAGCAGTATCTCCCGGAATGTACTCTTTAATATCATCATCGGGGAGTTCGGGGATTTCCGAAGTAACTGCAGGAGCAACCCCGGCGTTTGCCTCATTCAACTCTGAAGGTGAAGGAAGCGGAACTGTCTGAGCGCTTACCGGTGCATTAACATCAACCTTTTCTGCAATTTCATTTTCGACTTCATCATCGAATCCATCATCAGCTTCACCGCTAAGCAGATTTCCGAGGGAATCATAAATATCTCCCTCGTAATCAGCATCATCTACAAGGTAGCCGTCAGCATCAAAAACATCGCCGTCGTAAAACAGCTCGCCGTTTTCGTCATAATAATACCCTGCATCTATCTCTTCTTTTGTGAGCTGCCTGTCAGGCAGTTCATCGAGAGATATCTCCTTAAGGGTGTCACTTATCTCTTTTTCGATTTCCGGTTCAAAATCAGGGATGAATCTGAACTCATATCCGCAATGCGGACAGAGCAGCAGTGAATCCGAGACTTCGGCTCCGCATACTTGACACTTCATTTATCTTACAGCCTCTACAACATTATTCATAAGCATTGCAATGGTCATGGGACCTACTCCTCCGGGTACCGGAGTGATCTTGGAAACATGATCTTTTACTCTGTCAAAATCCACATCTCCGCAGAGCTTCCCGTTATCCATCCTGTGGATGCCTACGTCTATAACAACTGCACCCTCTTTGATATACTCTTCCGTGATCATCTTGGGCTTTCCGACAGCCGCAACGAGAATATCAGCGCGTTTGCAGATATCTTTCAGATCCTTAGTTCTGGAATGAGCGATCGTAACCGTACCGTTCTCACGAAGAAGCAGCACGCCCATAGGCTTACCTACTATATTGCTTCTGCCAATAACTACGCATTCCTTGCCTTCTATCGAAACACCGCTTCTCTTAAGAAGCTGGATGACACCTGCCGGTGTACAGGAAACATAGCCCTTTTCACCGATGAGAAGCGCACCTACATTCTGGGGATGGAAACCGTCCACATCCTTTTCGGGGGCGATCGCACGGATCACCTTATTCTCATCGATCTGCGAAGGAAGAGGCAGCTGAACAAGTATTCCGTTTACGGAATCATCTTTATTAAGTCTGTCTATCAGTTCAAGAAGCTCTGTCTCTGATGTAGATGCCGGAAGCTCATAAGAGAGTGACTTTACACCTATGTACTCACAGGCCTTCTTTTTATTCTTTACATATACTGCTGAAGCCGGATCATCACCGACAAGCACAACAGCAAGGCATGCTTCCTTTCCCTGTTTCTTAAGCTCTTCTACCTCAGCCTTAAGCTCGTCCTTAATTTCAGCTGATATCTTTTTACCGTCTATAAGTTCCAAGATCATATCCTCCTCAGGTCAGATTTTGTGTAAAACAAGATACTGTATTGATCAGAAAAGTCCGGTTATCTCACCGTGATCATCCACGTCTATATCAAGAGCCGCAGGATGCTTAGGCAGACCGGGCATAGTCATTATATTTCCTGCCAGGACAACACAGAAACCTGCGCCGGCTGAAATATAAACCTCTCTCACATTAAGCTCATATCCTTCAGGACGTCCAAGCTTCTTTGGATCATCCGAAAGTGAATACTGCGTCTTTGCTACGCAGACGGGTACATTACCAAAGCCCATCTCTTCTATCTTCCTTATCTGCTTCACTGCCGCATTTGTGTAATTAACACTTCCGGCTCCATAGATCTTTGTTGCTATAGTTTCGATCTTTTCTGTAAGTGAAAGCGATGAATCATACAGATAATGGAAATCGGAATCGGCATCAGCGAGAGCCTTTACCTTTTCAGCCAGTTCGATCGCACCTTCACCGCCCTTTGCCCACACTTCGGCAACGGAGTAATCTGTTCCTGTGCTTTCAATGAGCTTTCCGAGCTCTGCTATCTCTGCATCCGTATCGGATGTGAAACGGTTGATCGCAACACATACGGGAACGCCGTAACTCTTTACATTCTCAATATGCTTGATGAGATTGCAGGCGCCTGCCTTCATAGCCTCGATATTCTCAGTTGTAAGATCGGCTTTCTGCACACCTCCGTTATATTTAAGTGCTCTGACGGTTGCCACAATAACAACCGCATCGGGCTTAAGACCTGCCATTCTGCACTTTATATCCATGAACTTCTCTGCACCGAGATCGGCGCCAAAACCTGCCTCGGTAACGGCATAATCAGCAAGAGCAAGAGCTGCCTTTGTTGCTCTGACCGAATTGCAGCCGTGAGCTATATTTGCAAAAGGTCCTCCGTGAACGATAACCGGAGTATTCTCCATTGTCTGTATTATATTGGGTCTGATCGCATCCTTAAGGAGTGCGCACATAGACCCTACTGCGCCAAGATCTCCTGCTGTCACGGGATCACCGTCCAGATTGTAGGCAACGATGATATTTGAAAGACGCTTTTTTAAATCATCCATATCCTCAGCAAGGCAGAAGATAGCCATTATCTCGGAGGCAACAGTGATTATGAAATGATCTTCCCTTACAAAACCATCACCCTTTGCACCTAAACCGATAACGACATTCCTTAAAGTTCTGTCATTGATATCCATGCATCTCTTCCAGAGCACCTGTCTGGTATCGATCCTGAGTTCATTGCCCTGCTGGATATGATTGTCTAAAAGTGCTGCCAGAAGGTTATTTGCTGCCGTGATCGCATGGAAGTCACCCGTGAAATGAAGATTTAATTCATCCATCGGAACAACCTGTGAATATCCGCCGCCGGCTGCTCCGCCCTTTACGCCAAAGCAGGGGCCGAGTGAAGGCTCACGAAGAGCAAGTGCAGTCTTTAATCCGAGTTTTGAAAAAGCCTGACCAAGACCTATGGAAACAGTGGTCTTTCCCTCGCCTGCCGGTGTGGGATTGACAGCTGTCACAAGTATAAGCTTACCTTTTTTATTGTCCTTAATCTTCTTTAAGAAATCATCCGAAAGCTTCGCCTTGTACTTTCCGTACATTTCAAGTTCATCTGCAGGAATATCAAGTTTTGCTGCTACCTCTGCAATGGGTTTAAGCTTCGCTGTTCTTGCGATCTCGATGTCTGTCATGACTTTCTCCTTTGCTTATAATGTTTTTAAAAGATCTTCAAGTTCTGCTTTATTCATAAGGACCTTTCTGGGGGAAGTGCCTTCCTCGGCACCTACTACACCATGTTCCTCCATCTGGTCGACTATCCTGGCTGCTCTGTTGTATCCTACCTTGAATACACGCTGGAGCATACTGCTTGAAGCCTTCTGCTTTTCTATAACAAAACGGCATGCATCGGCAAAGTATTCATCAACCGATGAACCCGAACCGGCAGCCCCCGGCGATCCTGCACTCTCCGTCTGGGGATCAGAACCGCTAACGATCTTCTCTGCAAGTTCTTTATCATATGTATCGCTGCCGCCGTTCTTTGACTTCAGGAATTCGGTAACCTTGATTATCTCATTATCGTTTACATATGCTCCCTGAACTCTGAGAGGCTTATTGAAATTCTGCGGTGCAAAGAGCATATCACCATTGCCTAACAGTCTCTCGGCTCCGACTGTATCAAGTATCGTCCTTGAATCGGTTCCCGAACTTACGGAAAGAGCAACACGGCTTGGCATATTCGCCTTAATAAGTCCCGTAATGACATCAACTGAAGGACGCTGGGTCGCTATAACAAGATGGATGCCTGCAGCTCTGGCAAGCTGTGCCAGTCGACATATAGAGCTTTCCACCTCATTCTTTGCCACCATCATCAGATCGGCAAGCTCGTCCACTATGATAACGATCTTGGGCATCTTTTCTTCACCGGCAGCCTCTGCCTTATCATTATACCCCTTTATGTCTCTGACCGAATGCTCGGAAAATGCCTTGTACCTTCGCATCATTTCAGCAACTGCCCAGTTAAGC
Source organism: Lachnospiraceae bacterium NK4A179 (assembly GCA_000421045.1). Classification (GTDB taxonomy): domain Bacteria; phylum Bacillota; class Clostridia; order Lachnospirales; family Lachnospiraceae; genus NK4A136. The sequence goes on along the minus strand of ATWC01000010.1, from coordinate 59,448 downwards.
GCTGCACTTGCCTGTCTGGGATCCGATACTACCGGAAGCATCAGATGAGGGATACCGTTATATACGGTAAGTTCAACCATCTTGGGATCTATCATTATGAGCTTCACATCATCCGGTGACGATTTGTAGAGTATGCTCATTATGATGGTATTTATAAATACCGACTTACCGGAACCTGTTGCGCCGGCAACCAGAAGATGCGGCATCTTGGCCAGATCACCGACTATTATCTTGCCGCTGATATCCTTACCTACAACATAGGTAAGAGGTGCTGTTGACCCCCTGTATTCATTTGAATCAAGCAGGTCCCTGATGAGCACAGGTATCTTTTTCTTATTTGGAACTTCTATACCTACTGCCGCCTTTCCGGGGATAGGCGCTTCGATACGTATGTCAGCTGCCGCAAGTGCAAGCTTGATATCATCTGTAAGGCTGAGTATCTTGCTGACCTTTGTTCCGGCCTCGGGCTGAAGTTCAAATCTTGTTACGGACGGTCCCTGGCTTATATCCGTTACCTTTGCATTGACTCCGAAAGTCTTAAGCGTATCCTGAAGAAGGAGCGCCGTACTCTTTAAGCTCTCATCAGAATCACCGCCTGTTTTTTTGTCATTTACATCAAGCAACGAAACCGAAGGCCGTTCGTAACCGGTCTTTTTCTTTGCTTCTTTCAAGGCAGGCTTTACTTCTTCCGACTTTACGTTTCTCTCGGTTACAGGATCGGGCATATCGCTAAGATCGGCGAGCAGTGTATCAACTGCCTTGATCTCGGGTTCGGATTTTGTTTCCGGAGTTTCTTTTTTCTCAGGCTCTGCCTTTATCTCTGTTACCGGCTTTTCTTCCGGAACCTGCTTCTCTTCTGCAACCGGCTTTATCTCCACCTGTTTTTCAGCATCCCTGATGATCACAGGTTCTTCTTTTATGGCATCGATGATATCGGTATTCGAAGGTTTGAGTTCCCTGATATCCCCATCGGCCGGAGAAACTGTCCGGGTCTCGGTCTTCTTTACTGCTTCAGGTCTCGATTCTGCAAGCAGTTTGGGATTAGCGATGACCGTTATCTCATGCATATCATCGAGATTTCCGGGGCGTGCCGGCATGACCGGAGGTTCAGCGTTTTTATCATTCTCTTCGCGATTTTTCTTAAAACTGTTGGAAAGAATGGCCAGATCCGAAGCCTGTTCCCTCTGTCTTGCCTTCTCGGCTCTTTCGGCTTCTGCCTTCGCACGCCTCTCCTCGTTCTCACGTTCTCTTTCTTTGCGCAGCTCTTCTTCTGAGGCCTGTCTCTTTTCCTCTTCAGCCGCTCTCTTTTCTTCCCTCAAACGCCTGCGCTCATCATCCCTTGCGCGGCGTTCCTCACGCTCAAGTCTTATCCTCTCACGTCTGGCTCTTATGTCCTCATTATCCTCATAATCATAATCATCCATTTCGCCCTCAAGCAGCCGATCCTTAAGAGCATCAAGGAGCTCAAAAAATGAACTTCCGCCCATGAAGGCTGCACCGATGATCATGAAAATGATAAGAAGGATAATGGAACCAACTGTTCCAAATATCTTGAAGAAGAAATATCCGACTATGCCAAACAGTGCGCCGGGGCCTTTGTGCAGATCATAGAAAAATGCCATTCTGTTGCCTTCCATTGCAACAAGCGCATCCATATCTATGCCGGAGAAAAATGAAGTTATAATGCCAAAGAAAATAACAAAAGCAGAAAGACCTATCACCCTGCTTTTCTCAGGCCTGTCAGTGAAAAAGAAAACATATATGGTGAAAGCAATGATAACAAGGGGTGCAACATAGGCACTTACACCGAAAACACCTGACATTATATCCTTCACTGCCGGTCCGAAAGCGCCTCTGATGACACCTATCATGCACAAAAAAATAACGAGAAGAACAGAAGAGACTATAAGCGCCCTGATCCCTCTTCCTGTTCTTTCCGTCTGAGCCAGACTGCTCTTTGATCTTGATGTGGTTTTACTTCCCGTTCTGCTTCCTGCCGCGCTGCTTTTTCTTGCTGCAGTCTTTCTACGTGCGGTTCCCGCAGATGAGGAAGACCGGCTTGTACCCGTAGAGGGCTTTCGCGTGCCGGTTTTTTTTCTTCCTGTCTGTGACTTTGCCATTATCTGAATATATACCTTTTAAACATCATAAAAATCTATTCCGGTCATGTCCTCAAGATCAAAATGCATCTGATCTTCCGTAGGTTCATAATCATATCCGAGATTTCTCTGTATATGCTTTTTAGGATGAGGCAGCGGATTCTTAAGGAGGGTTGCTCCTGAGATCCTGCCCATTGATCTTATGCCAAGCTCTACTTCCTTTGCGATCTCATCCCTTGAATTATCTATCCTTGCGATAGGTCTGCTTGTCTCTTTCTTGGGAACCGGTTTTTGGGGTACCGCGTTACGGTTGATTATAGGCAGATCCGGCTCAACATAATCGGATACCGGTTTGGGTTCACGTACCATCTGAGGAGTTATCACCGGTTCTTCCGATGCAGTCTCTTCAGAAGCATCCGTTATATTTGAAGCAGTGTCTTGAACGGTAACGCTTTCAGTCTCTGCTGCAGTATCTGAAACTGCCTGTGCCTCCGTTGCGTTTGCATTCTCTTCATTAACTTCAGATACCGGCGCATTGTCCGCAACTTCAGGCTGAGCATTTACCATGTCTTCAGTCGTGAGAATATCTTCTGCTAAAACTTCCTGCCTGTTTGCGGCAGCATTTTCAGCATCCTGCTTTATTTCGGTATCCTCAACCATCCTGATGGATGCAGGTCTGCCGAATCGGCTGCTTGCAAGCAACCTTCTGTCGATGCCCTTACCCTCAGCCTTCATCTTTTCCATACGTGCCTGAAGCTCCATTGCCTCTCTTACGGCATCGGAGATCCCTTCGGTATTCGCAGGAGGAACCGGAGCTTCCTGAACTTCACTCTCAACAGGCGCCTCTGCGGAAGTATCTTCTGTTAAACCTTCGTTACCGGCAACTGCTTCCGCAACATGTTCTTCTGTAACTGACTCGTTATTTACAGCATTATTGACACCAGATTCTTCCGCAACGGGTTCCTCTGAAACTGACTCTTCTTTAACAGTCTCTTCTTTAACAGCCTCTTCTTCAACAGATTTTGACTTTGACTGTCCAAAAAACGGTTCCGTATCTGTATCCGACTTCTTACTCTCGTCCAGATTAAGTCTTATCTCTGCGCCTATTTTATTCTCTTCAAGGCCTGCATAGCCCGGCTGAACCTTAAAAGGATCTCTGTCTTTGTGTTCATCAGAAACAGTAGTTGCAGCGAGCAACGAGTTATTCACGTTTACGGCTTCTTCTTTTTTATCGGTATCCAGTTCCCATGAAAAACCAAACTCATCTTCCTTTGCCTTTTCTTTGGCAGGAGCAGATGAAGGGGCACCGCTATTTAACAGAGCACCGGGTTCGGGAATATTATCAAGATTAAGCCTTGGAGCAGGAACAGATCCGTAGTTCAGTTCCGAAACCGGAGAAGGATTATAATTTATACCCTTAGCGGTTGCAGGACCCGGCTGCTTTAAATATGCAGGTTCGGGCTGACTGAAAACACCCGCACCGGGCTGACTTATCTGAAGCAGATCCGGCTGCTTTGATATCTTTTTTGATTCTTCCGTTTCAGGCATACTGCCTGCCGGCATGAATGTCATTTCAGGCTGTTTTTCTATAACAGGCTCAACTGAAAGATCCACCTCTGAATCAGGTGAATATACAGGTGTAGGCTTATGTATGGGCGGCTCGATCTCTGCTTCATCATGCATAACAGTTGCAGCATGTTTAGTTTCTGCTGCAGATGAAACATCAGGCTCTGCCTGCCTCTCCTTAAGGAAATCAAGAGATGCCTCAAGTGCCTTGATATCAACTTCCGGTTCTACGTTCCTGGCTTCTGAAAGATTTATTTTTTTCTCTTTGTTAAACAATATTCTACTCTCCCGGCATTTTTTCGCCTGCGGCCTTTAAGTCACTCTCTTCAATGCAATACAGCGGCCTGTCCTTGACCTCGGAATAGATCTTTCCGATATACTCACCGATCACTCCGATCGACAAAAGCTGAACCCCTCCCAAAAACCATATAGACAATATCAGTGATGTCCAGCCCTTTTCTACGTGTCCGGACAAATACGATATAAACGCATACGCGGCAGCCAGCAGGCATATGATCATCACTGCTGCGCCGATAGATATTATCAGCCTCAGAGGCTTTATTGAAAAAGATGTTATGCCGTTTAATGCCAGCGCAAGCATCTTATTGAACGGATATTTACTCTCACCTGCTTCCCTTGCCTTGCGTTCATAGTTTACGGAAGCAGTCTTAAAACCAAGTTCAGGTATAAGGCCTCTAATATACAGATTCTTTTCCCTGTAGCGAAGCAGTTCCTCAACCGCAGCTTTACCCATGAGTCTGAAATCGGCATGGTTATAGATAGTCTTCACTCCCATGCTTTTCAGGACACGGTAATACGTCTGAGCTGTTCCTCTCTTAAAAAAGGTATCGCTCTTTCTGCTTCCTCTGACACCGTATACGATTTCGGCCCCGTCTGCATATTCGTCCACCATCTGCTCGATGACATTCACGTCATCCTGAAGATCAGCATCTATCGAAACGATCATATCCGAAAGCGGACAAGCAGTCGAAAGTCCGGCCATCAGCGCGTTCTGATGACCGCAATTCCTTGAAAGAGAGATATAGCAGACATTTTCGACAGCCTTCGATCTTTCCTTAAGTATCTTAAGCGTATCATCAGCTGAACCGTCATTCACAAACAGCAGAAAAGACGATCCGGATATCTTGCCTTTCTCAACCAGGGAAAGCAGATATTCTGAAAGCACAGACACAGTCTTCGGCAATACCTCCTGTTCGTTATAACAGGGGACTACGATAGAGAGTGTCCGGCCATATCTTTTTTCTTCAGATTTTTCAGTCATCCCAGTTTGTATATACGTTCTGAACGTCGTCATCCTCATCAAGTAGATCAAGGATACGTGTTAAGAGCTTAACATTCTCAGGATCTGTCACCTCAACATAATTCTGAGGGATCATTGTTACTTCAGCGCTGGCCATAGGTATTCCGGCTTCAACAAAAGCTTTATTTACAGCCTCAAACGCATCGGGAGATGTAAGGATCTCAAATGAATCATCCTCTTCCGAGAAATCATCTGCACCTGCATCCAGTGCCTTTTCCATAAGAGTGTCAGCATCAAGTTCACACTCTTCCTTATCAATGATGATCTGACCCTTTTCATCAAACATAAATGACACACAGCCCTGTGTTCCAATGCTGCCGCTGCCCTTTGTGAAGGCAGAACGTACATTTGCCGCAGTCCTGTTCTTATTATCAGTAAGTGCCTCTACTATTATGGCTGTTCCGCCGGGGCCGTATCCCTCGTAGGTAACATGCTCGTAATTGACATCACTGCCGCCGCCCGAAGCTTTCTTGATACCTCGTTCTATAGTATCGTTGGGCATATTTGCAGCCTTTGCCTTCTGAATAACTGTTGCAAGCTTGAAGTTATTATTTGGATCAGGACCGCCTTCCTTAACAGCCACGGCAATTTCCCTGCCGAGTATTGTGAAGATCTTGCCCTTGGCAGCATCATTCTTTTCCTTTTTGTGCTTGATGTTTGCAAACTTTGAATGTCCTGACATAACTAAAAAAGCCTCCTGTAAAAATATACATAAATTAAAGAAAATTTTATCATAACCCGCTCATTTGTTCAAATCCCCGGAGGTCACCTTTACGAGTTTGATTATCTTGTCCTCAACGGAAAGAATGCTGAAAATATAGCCGCCTACCTCAACCTCGTATTTCTCGTTTTCCTCAGGGATATGTCCCATCCGATCGGTCATGTATCCGTTTATAGTCTCTAACTCCGTCTCCCCGAAATCAATATTAAATTGCTCGGCAAGATCCTCAAGTCTGGTAAAGCCGTCGATCTCATAAACTCCGTCTTCGGATTTTATCTGATCCTGTTCCCTATCATACTCATCCCGTATGCTTCCTACTATCTCCTCCAGGATATCCTCCATGGCGATAATGCCCGAAGTCTGCCCGTACTCATCGGTAACAATGACCATCTGGGCATTTGCAGCCTGCATTTCACGGAACAGATCATCTATATTCTTGGTCTCGGGTACAAACTCCGGAACCAGCAGATCATCCTTTATCTCAGACAATCTGGGATTCTTTTTCGGGCTCTGCTCAAGCAGCCTTACAGCATCCTTTATATGAAGGATACCTATGATGTGATCAATATCTTCATGATAAACCGGATATCTTGAATACGTTGAATTAAGTATATCCTTGAGCGCATCCTTGAGTTTTATCTCATCGGAAAAAGCTGCGATCTTTCCACGGGGAGTCTGGATCTCTGAAGCCTCGGTATCAGACAGTTCAAAGATGTTATTGATCATCTTTGCCTCATTTTCTTCTATGGTTCCGCTTTCCTGACCTTCATTGACTATCGCCAGTATCTCATCTTCCGTAACGTTGTCATCCTTCGTATCCTTACCTATCCCAAACGGAATTCCCATTAAATAAGATATGCCATTTATTATTAATGTAAGCGGGCTTAAGATAAGCGCGATCAGGCTGCATATGCCGCAGAGTCTTTCACAGACTGCTACCCTGTAATGCCTGCCTATCGATAAGGGAAGAAGTATTCCTGCAGATATCTGGAGCAGAAGGGCCGCAAAACCGGCTATTATAAGCTTGTATAACTCATAAGAAGACATTCCCGATATGAGCAGCAGCCAGAAAGCGATCGCCAAAGGAATATAAAGACACAGGCCGGCGGCGATCACCTTATCCGGTCTGTCATGTATCTCCTCTATCTTTTTGGGAAGTGAATCCTCATCATCCTGCGAAAGCGATGAAAGCGCAGAAATAAAAGCAGTAAACACTGAGCTTACGGCAAGCAAAAAAGGAAATATTATCAACGCTGAATTTAACTGGGATCCCATAATTTATCTGCGTGTATACACTCTGGGCACGCGTTTTCCGATATCACAGACTGCCTCATAATTTATGCGATCTGAAAGAGCCGCAAATTCATCCATGGTTATCTCTTCGTCACCATCACGTCCGACTATCGTAACCACATCTCCTACGGAGATCTCATCATTCATCTCTATATCGACCATCAGCTGATCCATGCAGACGCGTCCGATAACGTGATATCTCTTTCCTTTGATGAGCACGATCCCTTTATTTGAAAGGCTTCTGGGGAAACCATCAGCATATCCTATCGATACTGTAGCTACCCTTGTCGTCTTTTCCGCCACATATGTACCGCCGTAGCTTACCGGAGTGCCCTTTTCTATATCCTTTATATAGATGACCGCACTCTTTATCTCCATAGCAGGCTTCAGATCTATATTATGCTTGTCCACTTCATCAGACGGCCAGAGACCGTAAGTAATGATACCCGAACGAACAATATCCATATGAAGATCCGGCATATCGATTATAGCTGCACTGTTTGAGCAGTGCTTTAAGGGAATATGGATACCCTCATCTTCCAGCTTAGCTGTGAAATCCTTGAAAAGTTTAGCCTGATGAAGTGCATTCTCTTTATCCTTTTCATCCGCTCTTGCAAAATGAGTGAAGATGCCTTCTATCTCAAGATTCCCCATCAGACTAACCTGTCTGACAAACTCAAGGCCCCTGTCAGAAGGCTCTATTCCTATACGGCCCATGCCGGTATCAACCTTTATATGGACCTTGCACTTCATACCGAGCTGACCGGCTACCGCATTGATCTTGGATGCGGAATGCAGGTCAAAAACAGGTATCCTTATGCCGTTCGTTACGGCAAGCCCGTACATCGAAGGAGGAACATAACCGAGTATGAGTATCGGCTTTTCACATCCGATATGAACTATCTCCATGGCCTCATCTATGGTTGCCACTGCATATCCCCAGACGGAATCCATCCCCGCAAGGGTACGAGCGACAGCTACCGCACCATGCCCATAGCCGTCAGCTTTGATAACCGCCATTATACCGGTGCCCTTTGCGATCCTTTTTGACACCTGTTCTATGTTGTATCTGATATTATTCAGATTTACTGTTGCACTTACGCGCTCCGTATTTAACATTGTGAGTAGAACTCCTTAAGAAACTGTCCCTTGACCTGCCGGTACTACCGGCTTGTCTTCCGGATTATAGGTCATATCGAACATATCGATAACCTCCGGGCCGAAGATATCATGCATGTAAAAATACATCTGCTGATTCTTCATTTCCGCCTTTTGACGACGTACTATGTTTTTCTTAAGCTCGATACGCATCTGGTCGATCCATGCATTCATTTCGTTGATCTCCGTCGTATTTTCGGCTATCACACTGTAGCATATTTCCATCGTATCAAGCATCAGGGCAGTATTTACTTCATTAATCTGCGCCGGAAGCTCCAGAAGTTCATCCTGGAGCTCATCCAGCTTTTTATTGCAATCGTTAACCATAGCCGAGTAATCTGCCTGTTTCTTCTCAGCATCATCCTCGTCCATAACATTCACGATCTTGTCCATGAGAGTGGCCTTCTCTTTGCGCACACTCTTCATTTCATTATTCAGCTTTCCCTGACGTTTAAGCAGGCTTTTCAGCTTTTCTTCCTTCTCCTTCATCTCGGGGGTGTGGTCTATGCCGTTCATAAGCTTATACCACTTGTTATCCAGCGAGATGATGGGGATCTTCTTGCCTTTTATTGCCTGTTTAAATTCATCATCCTTCTTTGACATTAAACAGCCTCAAGTGTCTTCCTTATCTCTTTGATAAATCCTTCGCTGTTCATGACCTGAGGCGCTGACATAGATGTGATGAGTGCAAGATCCTTGGTCATGCGGCCGCTCTCGATAGTCTTAATAGTAGCTGCCTCAAGCCTGTCGGCAAATTCCACGAGTTCCTTGTTGCCTGTCATCTCACCGCTCTTTCTGAGTGCGCCTGTCCATGCAAAAATAGTAGCTACAGAGTTTGTAGAAGTCTCCTCGCCCTTTAAATGCTTATAATAATGACGCTGAACGGTTCCGTGAGCAGCCTCGTATTCATATACTCCAAGAGGTGATACAAGCACTGATGTCATCATAGCAAGTGAACCGAATGCGGAGCTTACCATATCACTCATAACGTCTCCGTCATAGTTCTTGCAGGCCCAGATCATTCCGCCACTGCTCTTCATTATACGTGCAACTGCATCATCTATAAGTGTATAGAAATAAGTGATACCTGCTTCATCAAACTTCTGCTTATACTCGCTCTCAAAGATATCTGCGAAGATATCCTTGAAATTATGATCATATTTCTTAGAGATCGTATCCTTAGCCGAGAACCAGAGATCCTTCTTCATATCAAGCGCATACTTAAAGCATGAATGAGCAAAGCTTGTAATAGAAGCATCTGTATTATGGATACCCTGAAGTATTCCTGCACCCTTAAAATCATGGATGAGTTCCTTGCAGACCGTTCCGTCTTCGCCCTCGAATACAAGATATCCCTTGCCCTTGCCGGGTACTTTTATCTCAACATTCTTATAAACATCGCCATACGCATGACGAGCAAGCGTAATGGGCTTTTCCCAGTTCCTTACACAGGGTTCTATACCCTTAACAAGTATGGGAGTACGGAAAACAGTACCATCAAGTATTGAACGGATGGTGCCGTTAGGACTCTTCCACATCTCCTTAAGATCATATTCCTTAACGCGTGCAGCATTGGGCGTAATGGTTGCGCACTTAACTGCTACGCCGAGCTCCTTTGTTCGCTCAGCCGCATCCTTTGTAACCTGGTCATCGGTCTCATTCCTGTGCTTCAGCCCGAGGTCAAAATACTCGGTATTCAGATCCACATAGGGTGTAAGAAGTTCATCCTTTATCATCCCCCAGAGGATGCGTGTCATCTCATCTCCGTCCATCTCCACGATGGGCTTGTTCATCGTAATTTTACTCAAAGCAGGTACACCTCCGTCTATTCTCAAAAAATCCTAAATATTATAACGCAGATGCCCGCGTTTGTAAAAACCTGAGTCCGGAACGTTGATCACGTCCGGAGCGCGCTGTAGCAAAACGTAGACTGCAGTGCGGCGGTGCATATGTGTTCGTTCCGGAGCCTGAGCTGCGGAGATACAGTTCATGAGCAGATGTCCGGCGAACAGCGCATAAAAAAAGAAGTCATTCATGACTTCTTTTTTTGCGGTGTGAGCGCTCGCCTGCGAAGGGTTCGGAAGGAACCACATATCACCGCATCAGCTCTGCAGCAAAACGCAAATTGCAGTGCGACGGTGCATATGTGTTCGTTCCGGAAGGAACCACATATCACCGCATCAGCTCTGCAGCGTATATTAAAACACAGCGCGTCCTGATTTAATGATTATTTAGCGAAGACTCCCGGCGCAATATATTTCACGGTAGCGGGAATCTCGGGCGACTCAGCATCTCCTTTGTAGCCGATGAGCACGCCATCCCCCACGATGAGGAAATCATCAGCAGAGCTGTCGTTTTCCCATCTCTGATACCAGGGTGTATATGCGAAAGCCTTCTCGCCTATTGAAGAAACAGAGGACGGTATACTTACCTCAGTGAGATTGTCACAGTGATAAAAAGCACCCTTGCCGATGGATGTAACGCCTTCAGGTATATTCACATTCTGGAGTCTGGTACGGGCAAACCCAAAATCTCCAACAGAAGTTATATCCGAAGGGAAGACGTACTCGGAAAGAGTCTGATCGAGATAATGAGCATAGGGCTTCTCGACTGAGGCAGCTTCTATGGCATCAGCCTGTACCTTGGAGGCATCCGAACCGTTATTTACGGTAAGCTCTCCGCCACCCACAATAACATAAGCTCTGTCTGAAACCACTTCCGTGCTGCTGATCTCTACATCCGTATTGGCCTCTACAGTTTTCGGCTCACTATGGTTATAAGTTTCAAACTTATATTGAGGCACTTCCTGCTGTCCCTCACGCTTGATACGATCGGCTTCGGCAGCTACGAGCACAGATGAATCATAAAGATCCATATCACCTGCAGCATAGCCTTTAGAAGCTGCAAATTCTGAAGCTTTTGATATATCTTCACAATTAAAGTATAGAGTGTCCGGGCATCCTTCGAAGGCAGTACTGTCGATATTTGCTACGGAAACCGGAATGCTTACCTGTGCAAGATTAGGGCATCCGCTCACGGAACGCATACCTATGGAATTGGTCGGTATCTGGAATTCGATCGATTCCAGACCTGTAGCATTTGTAAATGCATAATCCGGTATCGAACTCATTCCGGGAACGATGATCTCTTTTACAGTATCTGCTCCCCAGAATGCATAACGGTCTATATCGGTCACATTGCCCGGTATTGAATAAAGATATGCACCATGTCCCGAAAGATACTGAACAAGCTTTGAGCCGTCTTTTGAATAGATGGCACCGTTTGCGCATGTGTAATAAGGATTGGAAGAACTTATATCCACAGTCTTTAAGCTGTCGCAATCAGAAAAGGTACCTGCCCCCAGATCAGAAAGGCCACTTCCTAACGACACGTCGTTTAGAGCCTGGCAGCTCTGAAAAGCTGACGGGCCGATCATAGTCACACTGTCAGGGATCGAGATCGATGAAAGCGATGAGCAGTTTTTGAACGCATCGCGCCCTATCTTTGTAACACCGTTTTCGATGACCACATCTGTAACATATGTATTTCCGGCAAACGCTTCGGGAGATATCTCCTTAACCCCTGACGGTACAATGACACTCGAAGCAGTGCCCGTATATAATACGAGCTTATCACCGGTAATATTCATACCGCTCACATCCGCTCTTGCCTTTGTGATCCCTGCTATCGTAAGCATGGATGCCACAGCGGCAAAAGGGATGGCAATTGCAAAAATCAGCTTCTTCTTCATTGAAAGTCCTCAGTGATCAGGCAGCCTTTGCTTTTTTTGTCTTCTTTACTTTCTTCTTATCCTGCCAGAGGAAAAGCAATGCAGAAAGACTTGTAAGACCACCTGACAGGAACCACTTGGGTGATACACCCTCACCTGTCTTAGGTGTTGCATCATTTATACCTCTGACCAGATTACCTGTGTCAACATATATCGTGTAAGGCGAGAAGTGAGTAGCAGTGAACTTAATGCAGGGCACTCCATCGATAGTGGTAAATGTTGCGGCTTTCTCTTCAAGCATATCATTAACTACCGCGCCTGCTTTGTTGTTTCCTGCGTATCCCACAAGATCATCGGGTATAGGCATCGTGATCGTCACGGCCAGATCATTGGCATTGGCGATCTTGTTTTCACCGGTCTCGTCATAAAGTGAGATGTCAAATGCCGAATACTTTATATTGTCAAAGTCATCACCGTACTTCTGTCTGAGCGCCTTCTCAACAGCTGCTGTTGCTGCGGCCGAATCAGTGATCTTGAGCACAAAATTATCTGTAGAGCCTGCAACTGTCGCATAACCGAGATTCTTTTTGTTGTTGTCGATCGCATCGGTCGTTATGCGCACATCGGTTCCTCCGTTATTTCCATTATTTCTGCCGGATGAAGAACTTCCGGAATTTGATGCAGAGGCTCTGTTATTTGCAGAATTTGCACTGTTAGCACTATTAGATGATGCGGATCTGTTCTTATATGTAGCCGTCACCTTTACATTATGCGAAGGCATTATGAAGGTTGTGGACACATTATAGATATTTCCGAATCCGACATCGGAATTGGACGTTGTCCATCTGTCAAACACTTTTCCATCAGGAGCTGAATAAGCGGTTATCGTAACAACCTTTCCTACAGCATACTCGCCTGAACCTGCACCGTTTTCAACGATAACATTGTAAAGCGTACCATTCTGCGATGCAGAATTGGAAGAATTTGACTTTGGTGTAGGTGTAGGTGATCCGCTATTGCCCGAATTCTTTGAACCACTGGGATCATTCTTATACTGCGCTACCGCATACTTATCCTGATCAGGTGAATAGATCACCGTTTCCTTCTTTTTGCTTATATCCTTGTTGCCTGCAACAGTATAGAACTTCCAGCCGTTGAATACCTTGCCTTTATTCTTTGCCGTAGCAGGAGTGGGCGTCTCTCCCGACCATGAGAACGGGATCAGGCCGTTTCTCTCAACCTTGCTCGTATATATGGTAGTTCCGTCATCATTCTTGAAATACATGCATACCGGATCTTTGAGCGGTATCTCAGTCGGAGTTACGGGAGGATTAACACTCTCGCCCTTATTCTTAAGATACTCATAAATAACATCCGCCATCTTGTCAGATATAGCCTTCACTGTATCGGCATATTCCTGAACTGCTTTGCGGATCGCATCACCGTTGGGTCCTGCAAGCGCCTGTTCAAGCTTATCCTTTTCTACATTCAGGTTTCCGTTATCCATCGTTATGCCCGAATCAAGAGGAAGAGATTTAACCAGCTTATCCATCGCATTCTTAAGAGCTGAATTAGCTGCATTTATTGAAATGCCGTCCTTTGCCTCATCATCGAGTTTTTCATATGTAGGGATGATCTCATTACTGTCCGCAGCAAGTTCCTGTATGGCTTCCGGTGAGCTTACGGTCTTTGATGCTGCTTTATTTAATTCCAGCACTGCTTCATAGAGATCCTTTGGCTCTGCAGATCCTGAAGGCTTCTCAAATACAGCGAGCAGTGTCTTGTCAGCAGAAACACTTGCAAGATACTGATAGGTTACCTGGTCATTCTTACCTTTCCAAACCTTGAAAGTCCAGCCGAAATGATCAAACAGCTTGGGTTCCGGATCATATGACTTATTATTGTAGTTAGGCGGATAATAATCACTTCCGGATCTTACTTTGTCTTCCCAGAACACACTCTGATCATCATTTAAGAATGTAACAGTAAAGTATACCGTCTTCTTCAGATCGACCTTGGTTATATTGTCATAATCAACAGGATCATAAGCCCATGTCAGAGGGCATTCATCTTTGTATGTCTTGATGATATTTTCCACTGCGCTCTTATTGAATGCTGTATCAGATATAAGCGCATCTGAAGGTATGGTAACTTCAAATGTATTATTGCAGCCATCAAAAGCGCCTGCCTTTATCGATTTAACAGTATCAGGAAGAGTCACACTGTAAAGATATGTGCAATCCTTAAAGCAATCCTGGGGGATAACCTCAACAGGAACCTTCACATCATCATGAGGATCGTCAGGATTCTTCTCATCCCATAAGGTTACTTTCGTAATATTCTTGCAGCCTTCAAATGCACCTTCTTTTATGGAAGATACATTCAGAAGATTAGGATCGCTTGTGGGTGATACAAGCTTTTCAGACTTATCGATAAGTCCTCTGTAAGGCAGACAGGTATTAAGTTCAAGAGTACCGTCATCTTTCTTTTCATAAAGAATGCACTTATCAAAGTCATACTTAGGATTGCCGTTTGTTCCTATTGATGAGAGATTTGTGCATCCTGAAAATGCCCCTTCTCCGATATCATCACAGTTAGGACTGATGGTAACCGATTCAAGACGCTCGCAGGAATCAAAGCAATGATCGGGAATGGACTTAACACCGGGCAGATCTATAAGCTTTATCCAGTCATTACCCTTGGTTGCAGTCTCTGCTCCGGCCTCACCGTCCGCAGCTACCGCACCTGCCTCATTAACAAAACCTGAGAAGAGTCCCGGATATGAATCACCTATTCCTGAGCCGTAAACACTTATTCTTGTATTGTTCTGATCATCCGGATTAGGTCTGTCCTGAAGGTATATCCAGTTAACCTTATTCGGATTGGAAGAATCGGTTGCATCAAGGAATGAAACCACATCCAGAGAATCAACTGCTTCAGGCACATAAAGATACTTGCTTGCCTCGATTTCAGCAAGTTCATCCTGTGTAAGCATCTGCCCCGACTCAAACTTGCTTCTCGTAGACTGAGGGATATCCTTATACTGAGGATAATCTATAAGCAGGTTTGTATCCTTGGCATCATCATGGATGATGTAGAAGTTATAAGGTGCTGTCTCCTTGTAGCAGATCCTCACAGAGTTTGCATTGTTTATACGATTGTTGCCCATCGCATATTTAAACGGCTCGTAATCTCTGCTTACCGCACCGGTGAAGTACAGTTTATTTCCGTCCGTTCTGAATGCATCTGTACCGATGCTTGTCATTGTGCCAAATGAAGAAGGCTCTTCCCAGATAACATTTTCAAGCCTGGGATTGGCCGCAAAAGCCTCATCACCTACAGTTTCTATCGCAGGGCTGATGGTAACCGATCTTAATTTAGCGTTATCGGAAAATGCATTATTTCCGATATTCTTAACGCCGTTTCCAAGATCGACTTCTTCAAGATTAGCGCAGTTCCTGAATACATCTGCACCTATTGTCTCAATCGAATTATCCGAAACACTGAGCTTAACAACATAGTCCTTGATATCTTCCATTGAGCCGTCGCCAAGTGCGGTGATGCGATAATCACCAACCTGGTTGGGTATGATAAGTTCATCTATGGGAGTTGTAAGACCATCTATACGTTCACAGTTAAGAATGGTTGCATCGCCTCCGTTTATCTCAAGCTCATATCTGTACGGATATATACCAACTTCATAATGCTCTTTTCCGCGCGCATAATAAACATAAGGAACATACTCGGCAACGGATGATACTGCTTCCCATGTTGATTCTCTTGGCATTGCAGGATCGTAGGTGCCGCTCACATGCTCCGGACCATATACAAATACTTTTTCATTCTGAACATCGGTAAGGAGGCCCGATCCGAATTTAACATAGGAGTTATACTCGGTAACCTGCCCCTTTTTACCAAAGAACACTCCGCCAAGATCTTTGCAGTGATGGAAGGTTCCTCCGGGAACATACTCTTCTGAACTTGATCCGAAATCCACGGGGAAGGTTACATTTGTAAGACCGTCACGGCCTGAAAGTATGTAATCCCCCATTCTGGATGCATAAGTTCCATCGATGGAGCCATCTTTATTGTACACAGGGACAGCAGTATACTGGGCATCATTGATGGCACTCTTATAAGTCCCCAGCCTCTCGGGGAAAGTGAAATCCGTCATCGCAGCACCGGTACCGGTACCGTCAGCAAGTGCAAAAGCTGCTGTTCCTATAGACACATCATAGTCAGCAGGGAAAGAAACAGATGAAAGCTTCGGACAATTGTAAAAAGCATACTCTCCTATATTCAGGCCATGATTATCAGCCATATTTACTGATGAGAGTATAGGACAATCCGCAAAGGCTCCGAAACCGATCTGAGTAACACCTGTGGGTATAGAAACATTATCAAGAACCTTGCAACCCTTGAAAGCTTCTTTTCCTATCGTTGTAGCATTATTATTGAGCGTGAACGAAGTAAGCTTTGTGCAGTCCTTGAAGACCTTGTTGCCCACAAAGATAACACTCTGCAGATCAACATCCTGAAGGAAGGAATCCTCGAATGCCTCATCACCGATATAAGCGACCGAACCGCCTATCGTCATGCGGTTAACACGCTTTGTACTCTTGAATGCACCATCCGCAATAGCTGTAACCTGGATACGGCCAAGCATCTTATATCCGTTTGGATCAAGCGTATCAGGATCAGCCGAATCGTCATATTTCTTTACAATATATATGGTGGAGTCATTGGGTATGGTTCCCGTAACAACACCGGTACTGTCTGTTCCCGAATAATATTCACTGTTCTTGGCATTGTTTGTCATGCCTTCAAGTGTATATCCGGCAAGTGACTGATTATCACGGCCCACATTGTGATCGCAGTAATACAATTTTTGCATACTGTCGGTCATCTGGGCGCCTGTCTTATCAAATGCAGAAATATTGAGAACATCCGTTGAGGGATAACCTGTATTGCCCTGTGCCTGCCAATCAGCCACGGCGGCATTATAGGTATCTACCCATGCTTCATACTCCTGCCCGAAATATTTGCGGTTGATCTGGTCCTGCGCCTGATTTGCAGGATCATTCGGATAGGAATCCATTCTGAATTGAATGGATCCAAGTGTAGATGTTACATAATTGCTGTAATCGGTAGCCGAAACAAAATCGTAGCCTGTTACTATAGGCTGTGTCAGATCAAGCGCTTCAACGGCATAGGTATCATCATAAAGACAGATGATACCCTGATCGGGAATATTGTTAATGGTATCGGTATAGAACTTGTACTGCCAGAGAAGTGACTTTTCTCCGCTTATATCAGTTACCTGATAAGAATAGTATTTATCGGCATGAGCGGGATCGTTCGGATCAAGCGCCTTAATTATGCTCATTCCGGTATTGCTGTCACCGGGAAGAAGCTCACCGTTTTCAGCAAGAACTTCAGCTGCAGCATAATCGGGACCGTTACCGGTGGATGATGTGCCTACGGCTGCAGTCCTTCCGGACTTATCCTCCGGTATGGCCGCGATAAAAGCCGCACTTGCAAGCATAAGACCTGCAACCGTCCTTCTGACCACCTTGCCGCGACTAAGCCCTTTCTTTGGAGTAGCTTTGACCGCAGATTTTTTCTTATTTTCAGAAGCCTGAGGCCCGGATGCAGCCTTCACTGCTCCGGTTTTCCCGGAACCTACGGTTGCCGCCTTCTTTCTGGCTGCCTCAGCTCTTAATCTTTTTCTTTCATCATCAGTCATATGATGCCTCCTTCGCGGATAAGAAACATCCGTTCATGAATGCCCGTGCAAAAATATAGTTTCCTGTTTATTTATATCGGCATGTGCTTTTAAAAATATTACAGTAAACATAAAAAAACGTATTTTTGCACCAAGTTATGTTAATTTTAGTGCAGAAATACGTTTTTCTCAAGAGAAACAGAAAGTCTGAAACAGTACCTAGCTTATCTTCTTTGCGACCACAACAAACCTGCCATTCTCCTCCGCATAATCGCAGGTGGATAATG
Source organism: Lachnospiraceae bacterium NK4A179 (assembly GCA_000421045.1). GTDB lineage: Bacteria > Bacillota > Clostridia > Lachnospirales > Lachnospiraceae > NK4A136. The sequence continues at coordinate 41,548 of ATWC01000010.1, read as the reverse complement.
TAAGCAGCTGGTCTCCGTATACGGCAGTAATGCCTGTATCAATAAAAGAAGCTGCCTTCATTTCATTCATATAAGAATTGAATTCTTCCTCTGAATCCGCATCTATAAAATCATAATATTTGAAATTTACGTCCGTTTCTTCATATACACGGGAACGGAAGGCGTACATCACCTGATAGGTACCGGTTGCATATACCGTATCAAACGTTATATACGGATGTTTCTCATAAAAGCTCTTTGATTGATAATCCGAGAGGCATGAAAACATGCTTCCGCTGGTCAGATGATGACCGTAGATTATAAAATTGTTGTTGCCGTATACAGCGTCGCATCGGCAGTCAAGGAACAGCGCCCCGGATTTCTTTTCCTTGCGGTCAAAATCATGATTCAGATAGTATTCATTATCAGAAGCCTGCATAACAGGATAATCTATAACCGTACCATCGATCTTGATCCATCCGATCATATCCTTATTGGAATTGTGAAGCGTCTTATACTTGTCGAGTATGTCCGGTGTCGCCTTATCCTTTTCATCTTTTGACAGATTGGCCAGATATGAAGCAGTACCGCCTTCAGGGTTGGAGAGTGCTTCAGAACCGATAAGACCTGACAGTTCACCGTTTCGTCCTGCTCCCTTACCTGCATTTATATAATAGAAAACAAAACACCCGAGGCAGACAACCGCAGCTGTCGCAAGCAGACCGAGAAGGAACTTGCGGTTCCTCTCGCGCTTACGCATCTCACGCAGTATCTTCTTCTGCATCTCGGGTGAATAATCTTCCAGCCCCTTTATACTGTTTTCTGATTCTTTTTCTTTCTTCTTATTTCCGGCGGGCATTTCTGCTCATCAAAGTTCCTTCATAAGATTTTCGATACGGTCAAGGCCCTTCTCTATCTGCTCCATGCTGATAGCATAAGAAAGTCTTATGTGCTTGGGATATCCAAAATCCTGGCAAGGGATAACTGCAGTATCAAACTCATCAAGAAGGATTGCCGCAAGACCTGCAGCATTCTCTATCTTCTTTCCCTTGTATGAAAGCTCGCAGACTTCTGATGCATCTACAAATGCATAGAAAGCGCCTTCCGGCTCAAGGCAGCTTAAATGAGGCATTGCACAAAGCCTCTTGTACATATACTGCCTGCGGCGGTCGAATTCCGCCTTCATCTTTTCCATCTCATCAGTAGGTCCTGTAAGAGCTTCAAGAGCGGCCTTCTGGGCGATGGAGTTTACATTACTTGTTGCGTGTGACTGCATGGCACTCATACGCTTTGTGATCTCGATCGGAGCTCCGGCATAGCCGACTCTCCATCCTGTCATTGCATAACTCTTTGAAAGACCTGAGCAGGTGATCGTTCTCTTATATATCTCATCACCAAGAGATGCGATGCTGACATGATCCTCTCCTGTGTAGATAAGCGCTTCATACATCTCATCAGCCACAACATAGAAATCCTTTTCAACCGCAAGCGCTGCGATCTCCTCAAGATCCTTTCTGCTGTATACCATACCTGTAGGGTTGTTGGGTGTATTGAGAACGAGTGCCTTTGTCTTGTCTGTTACAGCTTCTCTGATAAGATCTGCTGTCACTTTATAGCCCTGCTCAGCAGTGCTGTATACAAATACAGGCTTACCATCTGAAAGCTTTACCATCTCAGGATATGAGAGCCAGTAAGGTGCAGGGATTATTACTTCGTCTCCGGGATTGATGATAGCATCAAAGATATTGGTAAGTGCGTGCTTTCCGCCATTACAGATTATTATCTGATCCGGATCGTAATGAAGATGATTAAACTTTTCAAACTTAGCGCAAACAGCCTTTTTCAGATCCGTAATACCTGAAGCAGGTGTATATTTTGTGAAACCGTCGTTAATGGCTTTAATAGCAGCATCACAAATATTTGAAGGTGTTGCAAAATCCGGCTCACCGGCTCCAAAGCCGACAATATCACGACCTTCGGCACGAAGTGCCTTGGCCTTAGCCGTAATCGCAAGTGTTGAAGACGGTTTTACATTTGCTGATCTGTTTGAAAGTGTAAGTGACATATTTTTATCCTCCGTGCTGTACGGCCTTTACTGCATCAAGCATACGATGCCGGCCGTTAAAATACCGCAGATAATATTACAACATGGAGGAAGTTTCTACAAGAGTTTAATACAGGCGTGCGTTTAAACGCATTTATATTTTTGCTCCGCATTTTACGCAGAATGCCTGACCCTCAACAAGAGGAGCACCACACTGTGTGCAGAACTTGTTTCCCGGTGCAGATCCCGACTTGAACTCACCGTATCCGGATCCGGGCTGTGCCTTTAAAGAAACAGAACTTGTATTCTGTCTCACATCTGCCGCCTGCTTTTCCAGATCCATAGCTTTCTGTTCATGATAGCGTATAGCATCCAGAGTTTCCTGAAGTTCAGGTTCCGGTGAAGCCGTGTCCTTATACAAGTCATAATATTTTCCGCCTAATACAGCTTTAAGATCATTTATCTGCTTCTGCTCGGCGTTAATCTGACTGCGCAGGTTCATTACCTCCGCATTGCCTTTAACTTTTTCACCGACGCCCTTTGTAAAAGCAGAAAAACTCTCGCCGAATCCCATAAGAAAAATAACCTCCCTTCAAAAAACATATAACCATTAAGATTATAACAAATATGTTAACCGGATGCTATATTTTCTTGAGTTTTGATATATCCGGAGCAACAGCCATAGAGTAATTTGTATGATATATCACATAACCGGGTGGTGTTCCGGGCGGTTTCTTAATATTCTTTCGCCATGTGTAATCCACCTCGGCCTTGGTCTGATCCTTCGCTGTTGAAAAATACGCAGCAGCTGCAGCGGCTGTTTCATAAACACTGTCAGGAAGTTCCCTGCCACCGGTTTTTACGATCACATGTGATCCGGCCATCTTTTTCGCATGGAACCACATATCCCCGCCGTCCGCAAATTTAAACGTTAGCTCTTCGTTCTGGATATTGTTCCTGCCTATGTATATCTGATAGCCATCCTCTGTCTCAAAATGAAAAGGCTTAGACTGCTCTTTCTTTTTCTTCTTATCATTTTTCTTTTTTGAATAGCCCGATAATTCAAGTTCTTCGGATATCTGCACGAGATCATCCTCATTCTCGGCAAGTGAAAGCGCCAGTTCGAGGCTTTCTAGATGCTCAAGCTCGATCAGAGAATTGGTTAACTGCTCCCCTGCAGCCTCATAGGTTCTCTTAAGCTTCACATACCTGTCATAATAGCGTTTCGCATTCTCCGAAGCAGTCTGCGATGCATCCATGGGGATCTTCACAACGGTCCCGTCATTATAATTTTCGGCCTCATAATGATCCACACCGGCAGGTATCTGATAAGCATAAGCCGTAAGAAGTTCTCCATAGAGTCTGTATTTTTCTCGTTTTTCGGTATCCTTTAAACTCTTCTCCTGAAGTGCTGCCTTCCTGGCTGCTCTTTCCTTAAGCGTCTGGACCTGTTGACGCAGGGATGCACTCTTTGCTTTTATACGTGATGCTGCCTCACGCTTATCATAAAATGCCGAGAGCATTTCCGATACGCTATCATATGCTTCCTTATCCGGAAGATATCCGGTATCCACAGCCGAAAACTCCGAAGGAATACCGTTTTTTAGATATATGACCGGAGAAAAATTACCGCTCTTGACCCGCTCTGTCATCCTGATAAAGCTTCCCCAGAGATCACCATCGGAAAGGCGCACTATCTCAGAGGCCGCCTGCATTGATATTCCCGAAAAAGAAGAACATATAGCCTTCTCCGGATCTCCGGGAAACTTTTCGACAGCTGCATTAAAACTCTCTTCAGTTGCAGTTAACGGATCGGATTTTCCCATTGCATCGGGAATGAAATACGGTCTTCCCGGCAGCACTTCCCTGACAGAACTTACCAGGGAGGACACACGCTTTATGGCATCCACTACCGTCTCGCTTCCCTCATCATCGGTTTCAGTCAGGATAATATTGCTGTACTTTCCCATGATCTCAATGAGAAGAGTCTTCTTTGTAAGATCACCCATCTCATTTAAATGTTCGGTCTCTATGCGCACCGAGCGTTCGAATCCCGGCTGTCTCACCGAAAGAACCTCCGCATTCGAAAGATGCTTTCTTAGAAGCATGCAGAACGAAGGCGCTGTCATAGGAGACTTCTTATCCTTGTTTGTCAGGCAGATCATCGGAACGGACGCATTGGCCGACAAAAGAAGCTTACGCCTTCCATCCCTGCAGGAAACAGTCAGCATAAGCTCATCATTTTCGGGCTGGGCGATCTTTAAGATACGCCCGCCCTTAAGCTTTTTATTCAGTTCATCAGTCACCGCCGCAACGGTGAAGCCATCAAATGCCATAAACTCAGGCCTCTGTCAGGACCAGATCCTCAGCATACTTCTTGATGTTTGAAGCATTTGCATACTTCTTAACCTCATCACCCTTTACGACAACAAGCGTGGGAGCCTGTTTGATCTTGTAACGGGCTGAAAGTTCCGGATTTGCTTCAGCATCAATAAGCATATAATCTATGCCCTTTAAATATCCTTTAACCAGTTTGCAGTTAGGGCAGCTCTTTGTTGTAAAAAGATAGCGTACCTCTGTGTTTTCTTCAACAGTGAGCGGAGCCTCCTCATCGAAGATATCAGTCATTGTTACGACTGCACTCTTGGGTCTCTTCATCACTGAATGTGCTACATCATAATTCACTCTCTCGGCATATTCCTGGAGCTTGCCGTCATTCCAGTTCTGAACGGGTCTGTAGTAACCTGTGATCCTGGAGTATACCTCTGTCGCCTTCTTGCAGTGAGGGCATACTTTCTGTTCGCCATTTAAGTAGCCGTGCTCTGAACAGATAGAATAAACCGGTGAAAGTGTGTAATACGGCAGCTTATAATTCTCGGCAATAGTGCGCACAAGTTTTGCGGCTGCCTTCCAGTCAGGAAGCTTCTCACCTAAGAATGCGTGGAATACGGTTCCTGATGTGTAAAGTGTCTGTATATCATCCTGTATATCAAGAGCATCAAAGATATCTGCTGTATATCCTACAGGAAGGTGTGAGCTGTTCGTATAATACGGTGTGCTGCTCTCACCTGCAGTCTTGATAGCGGGCCACTTAGCCTTGTCATGCTTAGCGAGGCGGTATGCTGTGCTCTCTGCGGGAGTTGCCTCAAGATTGTAAAGATCTCCATACTCTTCCTGATAATCCGAGAGACGATCACGCATATGATTCAGAACTTCCTTTGTAAACGCCTGTGTCTTCTCGTCTGTCATATCAGCACGAAGCCAGTTTGCGTTGAGACCCACTTCATTCATTCCTACAAGACCGATGGTCGAGAAATGATTATCAAAGCTTCCGAGGTATCTTCTTGTGTAAGGATAAAGCCCCTCATCAAGAAGCTTTGTGATAACGCCTCTCTTGATCTTAAGGCTTCTTGCAGCTATATCCATAAGCCTGTCGAGACGCTTGTAGAATTCCTGTTTTGTTGTTGCAAGATAAGCGATCCTGGGCATGTTGATGGTAACAACGCCTACAGATCCTGTGCTTTCACCTGAACCGAAGTAACCGCCGGACTTCTTTCTGAGCTCACGGAGATCAAGACGGAGCCTGCAGCACATACTTCTTACATCACTGGGTTCCATATCGGAGTTGATGTAGTTTGAAAAATAAGGTGTACCATACTTAGCGGCCATCTCGAAGAGAAGTCTGTTGTTCTCGGTATCAGACCAGTCGAAATCTCTTGTTATCGAATATGTGGGAATAGGATACTGGAAGCCTCTGCCATTAGCATCGCCTTCGATCATGATCTCAAGGAATGCCTTGTTGATCATATCCATCTCTGCCTTGCAGTCCTTGTAGCAGAAATCCATTTCCTTGCCGCCTACGATAGCAGGGAGCTCTGCAAGATCTGCAGGAACAGTCCAGTCAAGCGTTATATTTGAGAACGGTGACTGTGTGCCCCAACGGCTGGGAGTGTTAACGCCGTATATAAATGTCTCGATGCACTTCTTTACATCGCGATATGTAAGATTGTCAGCCTTTGCAAAGGGTGCAAGGTATGTATCGAATGATGAAAATGCCTGAGCCCCTGCCCATTCATTCTGCATGATGCCTAAGAAGTTTACCATCTGGTTGCAGAGTACGGAAAGATGTTTTGCCGGAGCTGAAGTGATCTTGCCGGGAATACCGCCAAGGCCTTCTTTGATGAGCTGCTTGAGCGACCAGCCTGCGCAGTAGCCTGTAAGCATTGAAAGATCGTGAATATGGATATCAGCATTTCTGTGAGCGTTTGCTATCTCATCATCATATATTTCCGAAAGCCAGTAGTTAGCTGTTACGGCGCCGGAATTTGAAAGGATGAGACCGCCTACCGAATAGGTTACTGTAGAGTTTTCCTTAACACGCCAGTCTTCAACCTTTACGTAGCTGTTAACAACATCCTTGTAATCAAGGATAGTGCTCTTCATGGCTCTCATCTTTTCATGCTGCTTCCTGTATAAGATGAATGCCTTTGCAACCCCTGTGTACCCCGTTGTCTCGAGGACCTTTTCAACAGAATCCTGAATATCCTCTACATGAACCGCGTTATCTTTCACCTTTTCCTGAAAATCAGCTGAAACTTTAAGTGAAAGCATATCTATGATATCGTTTGTGTACGACATCTCGGTGGCCTCAAACGCCTTGCGTATAGCGTCACCGATCTTGGTTAACATAAAATCTGCTTTTTCCCCATCCCTTTTGATAACACTGATCATAAAATTTATCCTTCCCTTCGCTTTATAATGCTGAAAAGCCTTATTTTCGGCACATTAAAACCGCCCCTTCAGACTCTTCTTCCCCTCACAACCTTATTCACGAAAATTGATTGTTTACATAACTGGCGAAATTGGGCTGTGCAAACTTATTCTATCAAAGGACATTTTTAATGTCAACATAAAAGCACAACATATCGTGTGCTTTTTCTTGTATACACACAATACATTGTGCCGTGGTAAACATAACAGAGTTGTTTAAATCAGCCTATCTGGTGCTCAGGAAAGCAAGTTCCTTAACCATATCAGGGTCTTCCCCATACTGGGTGATATATACGGACGCAAGTTCAGCCGCCTCTTTATAGTTTTTAAGATTCTCCAGACAGACTATCTCATTGCGCTTCAGTTCCTGCATACAGGTATTGTCCTCCGGCATGTTAATGCCCATTCTGAAGGCATCAAGCGCTTTTGTATAATCGCCCTCCTCCGCATATGATATGCCAAGCTCGTTGCATATCTCAGGTTCTGCATGATCTTCAAGGTATCCCAGATATATTGCTGTGGCATTCTCATATTTATCGAGTTCCCTGTAGCAGTGGCCTAACAGCCTGATCATGTCGGAATCAGCCTTTCCTATGCTTCTTGCATACTCAAGGTAGTGACATGCACCCTCAAGATCATAGGTGTAGTAACAGAGTCTCGCCTTATCATAATCATCCATTTTTTCGGGATCTGCCGTCCTGGCAGCCTCGAGATACTCCGCTCCGTCTTTCTCAAGGCCCTTGGATGAGTACACGTCATATATATCAATATAGACGCCCGCATGGCCCTTATCAGCCCCGGCAGCAAGGTCAAAATCCGCCTTTGCACCGGCCTTGTCATTCATATACAGTTTTAACTTGCCCCTCTCAAGAGCCGCAGTCTCATCAGAAGGATCAAGTGCACTGACGGCATCCAGTCTCTCTATTGCCGCAGCATAGTCATCCTGCTTCGCATAACACAGAGCAAGATAGTAATTAATATCTTTCTCCGCTTCACCCGTCTTTGTCCCGGCATAAGCAAGCGCCTTTTTAAATGCGCTCACAGCATTTCCATAATCCCTGAGTCCCATATAAGCAAGTCCTTCAGCCCTGTATACAGACTCAAGGTCTTCTTCATTCTTTTCGGCCTGCTTAAGAAAATCCAGAGCATCATCATACTCCTGAAGCGTAACAGAAGCCAGACCGTTATCCAGATCGGTCTTCTCCGTCTTCCCGCAGCCGGATAAAAGCCCTATTGTAATAACAGCGCTCAGTATAGACAGTATTTTGTTACGTTTTGCCATACTCATACTTATTTACCCTTACCGGATGATATACGAATTGCTCAGTATATTATACTTTCAACCGGAGATAGTTTCAAACATATATAAGCCCCGGCAAAATGAAAAAGCCCGTTATCACTAACGGGCTATAAAACTTATTTACTGGGCCGGCCGGATTCGAACCGGCGGAATGCAGGGATCAAAACCCTGTGCCTTACCGCTTGGCGACAGCCCAAGAGGGTGGGTAGTGGGACTCGAACCCACGGTCTCCAGAACCACAATCTGGCGCGTTAACCAACTACGCTATACCCACCATAAAACAAAGGTGAAGGCTGTCTCACGGATTTCCGTGAACGTGCCCAAAGGGATTCGAACCCCCGACCCACGGCTTAGAAGGCCGTTGCTCTATCCAGCTGAGCTATGGACACAATGTTTTGGCGCAAGCTGTATTATCTCAAAAATAACGAGGGCTGTCAAGCCCCCGTTAAAAATCTGTTTAAATTTCTTTTTCTCAGCCCCTGAACATATAGGTCCCGTTGCCGTTCTTGACAAATTTAGCCATCCACTCTCTGGCCTTTTCATTTCCTCTGTTGGCAACCTTGGCAAAATGAGTATAGCTTTCCGTATAATTCGGTCCGCCGTTAACATGCAGAGTCTTTAAATAACCCAATACATATTCAGCTTCCCCTTCACCTGCCTCCAAAGCGGCTTCAGCATAATCATAAGCCTCCTTGAGCTGGGATTCATCCGGTCTGAAACCAATTATCTTATCGGGATTTGCAAGACTGTATGCAATCCTGTATTTAGCAAAACGATCATTACTTACAATCTCAAGCAGCTTCTTGTACCACTTAACTGCCTCAAGCGCATCATGCTTGATACCTGTACCGTAATCGTATGCCACGGCAACATTTCTTATGCCTCTTTCTTCACCGGCCTCAGCAGCTTTCATATTCCACTCAAAAGCAGCCTTGGGATCACGTTTAACACCGTCGCCATAAAGGAGACAGTTTCCGACATATCCGGTGCCTTTGGGACTTCCAAGTTCAGCAGCCTGCTTATAATACCCAAAAGCCGTTTCCATATTTTTCTTTACGGTAAGACCCTCTTTGTAGATCTTGGCATTAAGAAGGAGCAGCTTGATCTTCATGTCCTTGTTGGACATGATATCCTTATCCTCCATAGCCTTATCAAGGATGTTCTTAAGTGCACCCTCATCTTCCGGCATAAGAGTCCTGTTCCTTACCACATGATCAACGTAATAGAGACCTGACTTTGCCTTACCATGTCTTGCAGCATCACTTATAAGAGGCACAGCCAGTTTGAATGCATCCTCATCGTAATAATGTGTGCCAAGTATATCCTCAACGGAAATGAAGGTATCATTATCCGCCTCATCAGACATATTTATGCCGGTTTTCTTTTCGTAATCTCTGTATTTATCAAGAGCAGCCGCAAGTTCATTATATGACTCAGGCGTTCCCTTCTTGGTTGCTTTTATGGCTGCAGTTGCAGATGTATCAGCATCCTTACGCAACTCTGCAAGAGCTTTGCGTTCTGCTTCTTCCTTAGCCTTTCTGGCAGCTTCCTCTTCGGCCTTCTTACGTTCTTCCTCAGCCTTCTTTTTAGCCTCTTCCTCGGCCTTCTTCCTAGCTTCCTCTTCAGCCTTCTTACGCTCTTCTTCGGCCTTCTTTGCCGCTTCTTCAGCAGCCTTTCTGGCTTCTTCAGCTTTCCTCTTGGCTTCTTCTTCGGCTTTCTTGCGTTCTTCCTCGGCCCTCTTTGCCGCTTCCTCTTCGGCCTTCTTACGTTCTTCTTCAGCCTTCTTGCGCTCTTCTTCGGCCTTCTTTGCCGCCTCTTCGGCAGCCTTTCTGGCTTCCTCGGCTTTCCTCTTGGCTTCTTCTTCGGCTTTCTTGCGCTCTTCCTCGGCTTTCTTTTTCTCTTCTTCCTGCTTCAGGCGCTCTTCTTCAGCTTTTTTAGCTTCCTCTGCCTTCTTTTTAGCTTCTTCTTCGGCTTTCTTACGCTCTTCCTCAGCCTTTTTCTTAGCTTCTTCTTCGGCTTTCTTACGCTCTTCCTCAGCCTTTTTCTTAGCTTCCTCTTCGGCTTTCTTGCGTTCTTCCTCGGCCTTCTTGCGCTCCTCTTCTGCCTTTCTGGCAGCTTCTTCCTCAGCGCGCTTCTTTTCCTCTTCAGCCTTCCTTGCAGCTTCTTCCGCAAGTTTTCTTTCTTCCTCAGCCTTCTTTGCAGCCTCTTCGGCAGCTTTGCGCTCTTCTTCAGCTCGCTTAGCAGCTTCCTCGGCAGCTATCCTCTCCGCCTCGGCAGGATCAACATCAGGTGTGGATATCCTTAAAGGCACAGGATGACTGGTCGGTTCAGGAAGTGGCGGAGGTGTAGGCACCTGATCCTGATCCTGCGGTATACTCCAGACAGCAGCCTGAGGCATGGCAGAATTATCAGCCTTCTTGTGTTCAACAGACTGACCACTTAAATGGCTGGCAGGATTATGTGTTATGCCGCTTCCTTCATTACCGCCAAGAGAGGACGAAAAGTCCTCAGGTGATTTAAGGAAATCCAGTTCAGGAACATTTTCGCTCTGCTGTACAGGCGCAGGAGATGCCGGTGAGGCCATCTGAGTGACTTCAGCAGCAGGCTGTTGTTCCTGAGCAGGCGCAAAACCTCCTAATTGAGCCGACGGCTCACTCTGTTTTTTCTCATCAAGAAAAGATAAGGAGATACCACCCTCAGTCGATTTTCCGCATGACCAGCAGAATTTCGCCTTGCCCTCAAGGGTTGTTCCACAGTAAATACATTTCTTTGTTTTGGGTCCGAAATCAAATCCGAATATCGACGTGGTTTCATTGATCTCAGAAGAGCCGCATTTTCCGCAGAACCTGTCCTTCTTACCCAGTTTGTTGCCGCAATTTGCGCAGATTCTCATTTCCGCTTACCCCCAAGTAAAAATTTCTGGCATTATATCAAACGTCTTAAAACGTTTTGGTTTTATATGAATATTTCATAAAAAAACGCGGTACAACCGTTCAAAAATCATTATATTATACTAAAAGAAATAAGTAAAGAGGGCTTTTGCCCTCTTCAACTTTAAATATATTGAGTTATAAAATTATCTGTCTATGGATACGTAAAGAGTCCTTTTTCCGAAAGCAAGTGCTTCCTCATGAGATGCAAAATAGACATCTATACGATCACCTTTGATCATTCCACCGCAGTCCTCTGCAACGAAAGTTCCAAGTCCCTCGATATAAACCTCAGTGCCGTAAGGGATCACTATAGGATCTACCGCTATCGTTCTGCCTTCAGTAGGAACAGTTCCTGTTGCCGTATGCTGTTCACAGCCGGTTACCTCAGGGCTGTATTTTCCGCAACAGATCTTGCAGGGACAATAGCCGGTGCAAAGAAAAGGTCTGGCGTTGGGATCTAACCCGGGATCCTCAGAGATGACTGCCTTAGCTCTTGCCTTGTCAGCTTCTTCCTTTTTCTGGTTGTTATATGCAGCTTCCGCCATTGCACGTATAAGCTTGGGATCGTTTGAGCCGCCAACAAATGAAAGCATGATTCCGGCACTGCCCTTAGATGCTGCAGGAGCACTTGTAACCGCAGGAACAACTGTTACTCTTGTGATATCTGTCTTAGCAACACTCTCCTTTGGAACCAGAACGATCGCAGATTGCTGTACAGGCTGATTTGTTACTGCAGAAGCCTGTACCGGCTCAGTCTGTATTGCCGCATCCTTTACTGTCTCATTCTGTACCGACTCAGCCTTTGCTGCCTCGGCTTTCACAGTCTCGGCTTTTGCTATTTCAGCTTTTGCTGTTTCATTATTTACCGGTAACGCCTTAACTTCAGCAACCGGAGCTGTATTCTGCTCAGGTGTCTTCTGAGCCACAGCCGATGTGATCTTTTCCGCAGCAGGGTTGATCGTCTGAACAGACTCAGGTGCATCAAGACATCCTTCAAAAATATATCCTTCCACATCACCGTGAATGACCTTCATAAATCCGGCTGTCTCTTCTCCGGTTATGATAACCTTCTCGCCCTTCTTAACCGATCCGATCTGTCTGCTGGACTTGTCAGGTTTTTCTCTGATACAGGATGTTGCAAGCGCCTCAGAGTAAACTACCGCGTCTGCGGCCTGTGCTTTTGCACTGTATAAAACAGAGACCATGAGCAACACGATCACTGCGCTTATTGTTGTCCTAAACTTTTTCAAAACTTAACCTCTCGTTATCTTCTTAACATCAACGTAACAATTTGTAACAAAAGGATACATTATTGTTAAATATATGTCAACCGCTACATATTGTATTCAAAACAGACATATATCCGGCTATAAACATATATGAATGCGACAAAAAAAGATGCCTGTAAAACAGACATCTTTAACTTGCTATGATCATAAACTTTACTGCAGGTACCTGTCAGCTTTAAGCCTCAAAGCATCCTGCGATCTCACTGACAGCCATTGTCTCATCATTACCATCAGCCTTAAGCTCAAAAATTGTACCCTTCCTGAGATTAAGTACTGTCATCCCCATGATGCTCTTCATGTTGATCTCTTTGTTGCCCTCACTGATGTGAAGTGCACAATCATAATGGCAGGCTGACTGAACCAGATAAGGAATGATATCCATATCCATATCCTTATTAACTGTAATGGTCTTAGTGATCATCTTCGTTTGTCCTTTCAAAAATGATTTGGTTTACCGTTGTTTAGGATAATCGTTATAAAGATAAGATTCAATATACAAATTTACAAAAAAGCACAAAAAATTGATATGAAAATATAAAAAATGCCGAATGATACATTCGGCATTTTCAAACGAGCGATAGACGGGACTCGAACCCGCGAGCTCAACCTTGGCAAGGTCGTGTGCTACCAACTGCACCACTATCGCACTTTGTTGTCAGCTCATCGCTGACGACAAAAATTATCTTACTACATGATATCTGCTTTGTCAAATACTTTTTATAAAATTTTTAAAAATTTTTATTTAACTATCAGATTCAGTATTTTTCCCTTAACATAGATGACTTTGACGATATTCTTGTCAGCTATAGCCTTGGCAACTGAAGGGATCTCTTTAGCCTTTTCAAGCGCTGTATCCTGTGTATCCTCGTCAGTGAGGCCCACAGCTCCCCTTACCTTACCATTGACCTGAACGCCTATCTCTATCACATCCTCTTTGCAGAGAGCCTCATCAAACTCAGGCCACTTCTCCAGGGCAAGAGTCTCTGTATGGCCTAAGATAGACCAGAGTTCCTCACCGCTGTGAGGGCAAACACAGGAGAACATCTTTACAAAGCCCTCGGCATAAGCCTTAGGGCAGGTTCCCTTAACCGCCTCGTTCATAAAGATCATCATCTGGGCAATGGCCGTATTAAAACCAAGCGTCTCGAAATCATGGGTGATCTTTCTTACAGACTGATGATAAAGCCTTGTAAGCCTGTCACTATTGTCTTCGCTTATATTCTCAGGGTTTGAAAAATAGTTCCATACTTTATTAATGAACCTTCTTGCACCCTCAACACCCTGATCGCTCCAGGGCTTACTTGCTTCAAGAGCTCCCATGAACATCTCATAGAGACGAAGTGTATCTGCACCATACTTCTCAACTATGTCACTGGGATTGATAACGAACTCAGGGAATCGCTTTCCCATCTTAATACCATTGGCACCGAGTATCATACCCTGGTGAACAAGCTTCTTAAACGGCTCCTTAACAGGTGAAAGGCCCTTATTATAGAGATATCTGTTCCAAATTCTGGAATACATAAGATGTCCTACGGCATGTTCAGGACCGCCCACATACAGATCTACGGGCATCCAATGCTCAAGAAGCTTCTGATCCGCAAATTCCTTATCATTATCAGGATCTATATATCTGAAGTAATACCAGCTCGATCCGGCAGATCCCGGCATGGTAGACGTCTCTCTGGTTCCCTTAATGCCGTTATGGTCATACTTCTTCCACTCTGTCGCATTGTCTAAAGGAGCCTTTCCGTTTTTTCCTTTGTAATCCTCGAGTACGGGAAGCACAAGAGGAAGCTCATCATCATCAAGTACATGTATGGAACCGTCTTCAACATAGACGATGGGCATAGGCTCACCCCAGTAGCGCTGTCTTGCAAAGATCCATTCTCTGAATCTGTAATTAACCGTCTTCCTTGCAACACCTTCTTTAACAAGCTTATCAGTGATGGCAACCTTTGCCTCTGCAACGGTCAGACCGTCAAACTCGGCAGAATTCATGAGCCTGGGCTCATCCTTTCCGAGATAATCCTGCTTCTCAAATGCCTTTTCCGAAACATCAGCACCTGAAATAACCTGTATCATAGGAAGATTGTGGAACCGGGCATATTCAAAGTCTCGCTGATCATGACTGGGAACAGCCATAACTGCACCTGTTCCATATCCGCCAAGAACGAAATCTCCGATATAAACAGGTACTTCTTTTCCGTTTACGGGATTGATCGCCATGATCCCCTCAAGAGGACATCCTGACTTGCCCTTATTAAGCTCAGTTCTGTCCATATCAGTCTTCTTGAGTGTCTCATTTATATAATCCTGAACAGCTTCCTTATTCTGTATACGAGGCATGAGTTCTTTCACGGTCTCTCCATCGGGAGCAAGTACCATGAAGGTGATACCGTAGATCGTTTCTATACATGTAGTGTAAATTGAGAACTGTCCGCCGCCAACGATCTTAAAATCAACCTCAACACCTTCCGATCTGCCGATCCAGTTCCTCTGTATTTCCTTTGTGGACTGGGGCCAGTCTATCTCATCAAGTCCTGATAAGAGTTCCTCAGCAAAAGCCTGCTGATCTATGACCCACTGCTTCATATTTTTACGTATTACAGGGTATCCACCGCGCTCGCTCTTTCCGTCTATAACCTCATCATTGGAAAGAACCGTTCCGAGTTCCTCACACCAGTTAACAGGCATGTCTACATATTTAGCATACCCGTCAAGATAAAGCTGCTTAAAAAGCCACTGTGTCCAATGATAATATGAAGGATCTGATGTCTTGACCATCTTGCTCCAGTCGTAATCAAATCCGAGTTCCTTAAGCTGCTTGGTGAAAGTTTCAATATTTTTCTCTGTAAATCCGTCCGGATGATTACCTGTTGAAACAGCATACTGCTCTGCCGGAAGACCGAAAGAATCGTATCCCATAGGATGAAGGACATTGTATCCCTGCATTCTCTTCATACGTGAAACTATATCTGTTGCAGTGTAGCCCTCCGGATGACCGGCATGCAGTCCTACTCCCGAAGGATACGGAAACATATCAAGTACATAGTATTTAGGCTTAGAAAAGTCCCATACATCTGTATGAAATGTATTATGCTCCTCCCAGTATTTCTGCCATTTCGGCTCAATCTCCTTAGGATTGTACTCCATTGTAAATATACCTCCGTAAAAACTTATTTGAATTCTTTCTTAATTTTATACTGTCTTACAAGAGCATCATCAAGGCGTTCCTCCGTGATCGCTCCATCCATAACTGCTTTGAGTACTGCATTGTATGTATCTTCAAAACCGGCAGATACATAGATCATATCTGCTCCTGCGTTGATCGCTCTGAGTGCGGCCTCACCCTGATCAAACTCAGCCCCCTGCGAGATCACAGAAAGGTCATCCGTTATCACCACACCCTCAAATCCCATATCATTCTTTAGATACGAGATCATCTTTTCTGATATATAAGCAGGCGCATCAGCCTCATCGTTTCCTGAAACTGTAAGAGCACCAACCATTACAAAAGGTACTCCCTTTTCTATACATGATGCAAAAGGCTTCATTTCAGCTTCTTTAAGATCATCAAATGACTTGGCCGATTCTGATGCACCGGCAGGTGCAGCCGTAAGTTCACCCTGGCCGGGATAGGTTGAAGCACAGGACATGATCCTCTGGTCAGAAAGCGCCGATACAGCAGATGCAGCAAGCATAGCGGCCGCATCCGGATCAGAACCGAATGCTTCATCTTTTACATAGGAAGATTCTGATGCAAGGTCACATACAGGAGCCAGATCCAGATCGATCTTGTATTCATTAAGAAGACTTCCCGTATCAAGGAATGCCTGGTATGCAGCACTGCTGTCACCTGAAGCAGCAAGAGCGCTTCCGTTTTGCGGCGCCGTCTTTCCGGATGCCGCTGAAAGAGCTGTATAAGTTCCATCTTCCTTAACGGCTTTTATCAGATATCTTAGATCATTGCCTGAAACATAAGCTTCGGCATACATTTCTCCGGTCTTATCGACCATATCCTTAAACTGGGCTTCATCCAGTACATTTTTCTTATCATATACAATTGCGCCGACCGCATATTTTTCTATAGCTGCCTTGGTTCCGTCTCCGGCACGTGATGCAATATCCACTCCCGTCATGGTTTCGGGGCTGACCATGAAAAGCGCAGCAGTCTTCTGTTCTGTGCTCATGGAATCTATGGCAGCTCTGATATCTTCATCAACAGGCTCGGTGGTCTCTTCTTCTACGGAAGTTTCCTCATCCGCAGAAACACTTAAAGCAGCATCAGGCGATGAGATCGTATCCGGAAGGTCATCGGAAACACTGTCCGCATCATCATCGGAAACTTCAGAGATCTCCGGCACCTTATTATTGCTTGCAATCTCGTGAACAAGCGCTCGTGCACCCATATAAAGAGGGACTGTAACAAGCCCTACCAATATGACCAGAAGAAGATAGGCAAGTATCTGATTCCTTACCCTTCGGTTTCTTCTGTATTCCCTTCTTTCATCATTATTATTGTCTCTCATATCAGATCTAAAGCCTCATAAAGTTCGAAAAAAAATACAGACGTATCGTATCATTATTTGATGCGAGTGTCAAAAATAATGAAGCGATATTATTTTTTCCGAACATGAAGAAAGCCCTTACAGATCATCATTCAAATCTGCAAGGGCTCTCAAACTACTTCACTGTCCAAGGGACTGTACCTCCTAAAACTCTAATTCCCTTTTCCGTCCGTTCCCGGTTCGTCACCGCGGACATTACCTTTATTAAATTGACTCTCTCTACCGGCTTTGTTTCCCCTGTCATCCTTCACCTTTGTTCATATGAACTGCGGCTTATTTATCACCGCTTTATCCTTTGATGAAACTTAAACAAGTTTTCTGCCGTTTCCCTGTAGCTCTGAAATATGTTCCCGGTTCTGCTTTGATCTCTGCCGCTTTCTCGTCACGACTTATCCGCTTTGCCTTCCGTTCCATAAATTCAGTCTACATTACTTAATTACCCTTTGGACCGTACCTCCTTTTTCAAGTAATACGAGACAACCTTTCTGCTGTTAACCTTACCATTGATCCTACCTTTCTGAATCTATGTGATCAACAACCTCTGTTGTTGTTATGTTTATATATTACCATTTTATTTTAATTTGTCAATACATTTCTTGATTATTTTTAAATTATTTTTTACTAATATCTATGTAAACCACACTACTGATTATAACACTCTATAAATGTTTATAATATTTACTCCCCATAATTTCCTCGTAAAGAAAAAACACAGAAACCATTAACGGTTTCTGTGTTTTATATTGTAAATTCCTGATAAAACGGTGTTTATACTTATTTGATCTCGCAGATCCAGCCTTCGGGAGCTTCAAGTCTGCCCATCTGGATACCTGTAAGTGTCTCGTAAAGCTTTTTGGTAACAGGTCCCATATCTTCCATTCCGGCAGGGAATGCGATCTCCCCGTCCTTGTAAACGATCTTTCCTACAGGAGAGATAACTGCTGCCGTACCACAAAGGCCGCACTCAGCAAAATCCTTTATCTCATCGAAGTATACCTCCCTGTGCTCTACCTTCATTCCAAGAATATTCTCTGCAACATACATGATAGAACGCCTTGTTATGGAAGGAAGTATCGAATCCGACTTAGGAGTAACAACTGTTCCGTCTTTTGTAACAAAGATGAAGTTTGCTCCGCCTGTCTCCTCAACCTTTGTACGGGTAGCGGCATCAAGATACATATTCTCGGCAAAACCGTTTGCATGAGCTGTAACGATAGCATGAAGGCTCATTGCATAGTTAAGACCTGCCTTGATATCACCTGTTCCGTGCGGTGCTGCTCTGTCGAAATCAGATACCGTAATGGTTATGGGCTTAGCACCACCCTTAAAGTAAGGCCCTACAGGTGTTGTAAATATCCTGAACTGATACTCATCCGCAGGCTTAACACCTATAACAGGGCTTGAACCAAACATATAAGGTCTGATATAAAGTGTAGCTCCTGAACCATAAGGAGGAACATATGCCTCATTAGCCTTAACGACTGCCTTTACTGCCTCAATAAATTTATCTTCAGGGAAAGGAGGCATCTCAAGACGCTTTGCTGAATCATGCATACGTGCAGCGTTCAGATCAGGTCTGAAGCATACTGTCCTGCCATCCTCTGTTGTATATGCTTTAAGTCCCTCGAAGCATGTCTGAGCATACTGAAGAACACCGGCACATTCACTAATGACCACCTTATCATCATCAGTAAGGACACCCTCATCCCATTTACCATCCTTGTAATTTGCCACAAAACGCTTATCGGTCTTTACATAACCGAAGCCCAGTGACGACCAGTCAAGATCTTTCTTTTCCATAATCTTAGTTCTTCCTTTCTGTCAGAATATTTTATCGGAAGAAGCTTTTGCCTCTTTCATTAACACAGGTTTCAGTTTAAACCCGCAAAGGTTACCGTGTCAAGAACCTGCTGATTATGTTATAATGTTTACGTAACATATTCTTTTCGAGGGAGAAAAAAATGCAGCATATGTGGAATCGCTTTATCAGATTTCTTTTTGCGGATGTAAAAAACGAAAAAGAAACCAAGGATCTGGCTGTCCTCATCCGCATAAACTGTATAATCTTCAGCATCTACTTCTTCGTAACCGGCATCATCATGGCCTACATCCACAGATATACACTTGGGCTTGTGATGTCTATAGCTGTCGGCCTTACCGTCGGCGCATTCATATTCACCTACGAAAACAGAACAGCTGCAGGCCTGATACTCTTAAATGCCGTGGTACTTACTTTCCCCACGATCCTTTCTCTTTTCAATACTTACGAAGCAGGTTACCAGTACATCATATTCATGAATATACTGCTCATATACTTCAACAAAGCCAAACATCCTATGTCCAAACGTATATATTCCGCGAGCCTTATGCTCTTAATAATGCTGTTGATACAGTTCTGCTCTGTATTTCCTTATTATATTAAGCCAAAGACCTACTCCATGATCTTCATACAGAGCTTCAATATCCTCATCATGGGCTTTTGCATGCTTGCGACCGCTTATTGCTACAGCGTAAAATTCAATCAGTCCGAGGATAAACTAAGGCGCATAAACGAGAACCTCGAGAGAATGGCAAATCTTGACGCTCTTACCGGACTTTCAAACAGAAGACATATGAACGAATATCTTTCAGACGTTGTATATGAATACAACCGTTCCGGTAAGATATTCACAATGGCAATCGGAGATATCGATTTCTTCAAGAAAGTCAATGACACATACGGGCATGACGCCGGCGACTACGTACTTACTACCATGGCTGATATTTTCAAGAAATTTATGAAAAACAAAGGACAGGTCGCAAGATGGGGCGGTGAGGAATTTCTCTTTGCTTTCGAGGAAATGAAGATAGAAAAAGCCTCAGCTGAGCTTGAGGCTTTGCGCAAAGAGATCGAACAGACCCCCATTCAATTCAAGGATTACGACTTCAAAGTGACCATGACATTCGGAATGGAGGAATACAACCCCCGTATGGGTATAGAAGCTACGATCAACCGCGCCGACAACAAACTTTATGAAGGCAAGACCGGCGGAAGGAACCGTGTAGTGGTTTAAGCCTTCACCCTCCTGTATCTTAAGAAATTATACTCAAGATTGAAATATGTCTGCTCCTCCCCTTCATCGGTAAGCTTCCATGAAGGATCATTATCAAGATCATGGAAATATGCATCCGCTTCATACTCATGATCTATTTTGGTAACTATAGCAGTATCGCAATACGGAAGCATCTGCTCATAAACACTTGCTCCGCCAATAATATAAACATCATCGGGATCATATTTTTGGGTTTCTTCAAGAAGCTCTTCAACAGAATGCACAACGAGCGCATCCTTTACTGTATAAGACTCGTCTCTTGAAAGTATGATGTTTACACGGTTTTTAAGCGGCTGTTTTCCAGGGAAAGTATCAAGTGTCTTTCTTCCGAGAACGACTACCTTGCCTGTTGTCTCCTGACGGAACGCTTTATGATCTGCAGGAATACTTACAAGCAGCTCTCCTTTATAACCTATAGCCCAGTTTTTATCCACAGCAACGACTAATTTCATGCGTTTTCCTCCAGCCTCTCAGATTTATGGCTGTGATTATCTCATGTAAAAAAGAAAAATACAACCGCATTATAATCTGTTATAATAGAACAATAACCACTAACGGAGGTTAATAACAATGACGATCATTAAAGCTTTCTGCATTGCATTATCAACCTATTCCAGGATCCCGATGCCCAAATTTGAGTGGAAAGGCCGTGAAATAAAGCTTGCGGTCATATTCTTTCCGATAATAGGCGTCATTGTCGGACTTGCGGAATATCTTCTCTATATGCTCTTCAAAATAGTTGATCTTCCCGTATTCCCCATGACTGTGATGTGCTGCGGCATCCCCGTTCTGATAACACGCGGCATCCATCTGAACGGTTACATGCATACGCTTGATGCTTTGAGTTTCAAAGGAAGCCATGAAAAAAAGCTTGAGATAATGAGAGATCTTCATGTCGGCGGCTATTCCGTTATAAGGATGTTCCTCTTTGTAGGCGGTTTTGTATCTGCAGTTTATCTGCTCCTTTACTATTCTTTCGATCATTCGCTCATATCATATATGCAGAGCGACTTTCTCATCGGAGGCTCTGCTATACCGCCAACTGTTGCTCCATATACCATTGAAGAAATAGTTTATGTATGGGCTATGAGTTTTGTACTTTCAAGACTTATGAGTGCAATTTCCATAGTAACCTTCCCCTTCACGGATAAGAGCGGTCAGATGTACGCATTCTCCGGAAGAGATGAAAGCGGAAAGATAAACAAGACTGCTTTTATATGTCTTGTTGTAGAAGAGATCATAGTTCTTGCAGCAATGCTGTTTATCAATCCGGTTGCAGGCGGCGTGCTCATCGCAACAAGTCTACTGGCATTCATATTCTACTGGATCAGCTGTAAGAAGGGCTTTGGCGGATTTACAGGCGATCTTACCGGATGGTTCCTTTGCCTTTCTGAATTCTGGATGACTATAGCGGCAGCAGTTTTAGCTATTATAATGTAATACAAAAACAATCAAAAACACCCGCGGAGGACTTTAAGATCACACTTAAAATCCCGCGGGTGTTTCTTTTTTGAGTTTCAGATCGCTACCGGTATATTCTCTATCTGGGGTTCATGCTCATAATTAATGAGCTTAACATCATCCCTTGTGAATTCATAGAAATCGTGAATATCCGGATTCAGCCAAAACTCCGGTGCCGGATGAACCGGTCTCTTTATCAGTTCCTTTACTATATCGACATGTCTGTCATAGATATGCGCATCTGCGATCACATGCACAAGTTCCCCGACATTCATATCACAAACCTGGGCAAGCATATGAACAAGCACTGCATACTGTACAACATTCCAGTTATTAGCCGTAAGTACATCCTGCGAACGCTGGTTGAGTATAGCATTAAGCGTAAGCCTGTCCTCACCCTTCTTCTGAGTCACGTTAAATGTCATGCTGTATGCGCAGGGATAAAGATGCATCTCGGACAGATCGGCATGCACATACATATTGGTCATGATGCGTCTGCTGAACGGGTTATTCTTCAGGTCATATATGACCCTGTCAGTCTGATCCATCATCCCTTCTTTGTATTTGTGCTTAACGCCCATCTGATAGCCGTAAGCCTTACCTATTGAACCGCTCTCGTCAGCCCATGAATCCCAGATATGACTGTGAAGATCATGGATATCATTTGATTTTTGCTGCCATATCCAAAGCATCTCCTCCGTAGCCGACTTTATTGCAGTTTTCCTTAAAGTGATCACAGGGAATTCTTTCCTGAGATCATAGCGGCTAACCACGCCGAATTTTTTTATGGTATAGGCAGGAGTACCGTCCTCCCAGTGAGGGCGAACTTTCTCGCCTTCAGTACTGGTGCCGTTTTCTATAATATCCGTGCACATATCTATGAAAATCTTATCTGCCATGCTCATAACTTATACCCTCACTTTAAACAAGATCTGCGATATCGTAGATCAGCTGCTCTGTATCCGCCCATCCGAGGCAGGGATCGGTGATCGATTTACCGTATATGCCCTCACCTATCTTCTGAGCGCCTTCTTTGATATAGCTTTCTATCATAAAACCTTTAACGAGTTTTTTGATGTCTAAATTGATACGCCTTGAATGAAGCACTTCCTTAACAATACGCTTCTGCTCTGAAAAACGCTTTCCGGAATTTGCATGATTAGTATCTATAATGCAGCACGGATTTATGACATCAGCCTCCGCATAGAGTTCCATAAGAAGTGCCAGATCCTCATAGTGGTAATTCGGTATTGACCTGCCGTGTTTGTTCACTGCACCTCTGAGTATAGTATGCGCATATGGATTACCGGATGTGCTGACTTCATATCCTCTGTAGATAAATGAATGAGGATGCTGAGCAGCATGTATGGAATTGAGCATAACCGACAGGTATCCGCTTGTCGGATTCTTCATACCGGCAGGAACATCGAAACCGCTTGCTGCAAGTCTGTGCTGCTGGTCCTCTACTGACCTTGCTCCGATCGCTACATATGAGAGGATATCAGATACATACATCCAGTTTTCGGGATACAGCATCTCATCGGCGCTTGTCAGACCTGATTCCTCCATTACGCGGATATGCATATGCCTCATTGCTATAAGCCCTTTAAGGAAATCGGGGGCCTCTGTCGGATCAGGCTGTGATGATATTCCCTTGTATCCGTCTCCCGTTGTACGGGGCTTGTTGGTATACACTCTGGGGACAAGTATCACCCTGTCCTTAACTTTGTCATATATCGATGCAAGACGGTTGGTATAATCAACCACCGCCTCCTCATTATCGGCGGAACAAGGTCCTATGATAACGAGAAATTTATCGGATCTGCCCGTAACCACATCACATATTTCACGATCACGCTCTTCCTTAAGAGCTTTAAGTTTCGAGGGCACAGGATACTGTTCCTTGATCTCCTCCGGCGTGGGCAGTTTCTTTTTGAATTCGAATGACATTTTATCATTTCCTCCAACAGCAGTATTTATGCAAGCTTTTAATACTTTACCATAACGGTGATGCAGTCGCAAGCAAGGTTTGCTTTATAGGGATTACGAAGCAATTTCCTATAAAGAAAAAAAGACCGGCGCCAGAGGGGGCACCGGTCTAACGTATCTGAAAATTACCCTCTCGGGAAATTTTTAGCATAAACTTCGCGAAGCTTGTTCTGAGACATGTTCGCGTATATCTGAGTCGTTGAGATATCGGAGTGTCCGAGCATTTCCTGGACCGAACGAAGATCCGCACCGTTCTCAACAAGATGAGCCGCAAATGAATGACGCAGTGTATGCGGTGTAATATCAGAGGTGATTCCGGCCTTTCTTGCATAATATTTCACAAGTTTCCAGAATCCCTGTCTGCTCATGGGCTGACCGGAGCAGTTAACAAAAAGCACATCGCAACCGCCGTCAGAAACCATAACCTCTCTGGAATTCTTTAAGTAATCTGTAAGAGCTCGTTTTGCAGGAGCTCCGAAAGGAATGACTCTTTCCTTCTTAGCATCACGGCAGATCAGATAACCCACCTGAAGATTGATGTCCGTAACTTTTAAATTGATAAGCTCTGATACTCTTATACCTGTAGCATAAAGAAGCTCAAGCATAGCCTTATCACGAAGATCCTTAGGAGAATTTCCCGTAGGCTCATCAAGAAGTCTGTTAACCTCATCAGTAGAAAGTATCTCAGGCATCTTCTTATCGATATGAGGAGCCTTAAGCTGATCCGAGGGATCATCCTTTATATAATGACTTCTTAAAAGAAAATGATAGAAAGCTTTGATGGATGCTATGTTTCTGGAAACAGTAGCAGCAGCAAAGTGCTCATGCTCAAGATCAAGAACATAGCCCTGCAGTGTAGTGAGTGTTACTTTTTCCACATCATTTATCCCATGAGCTTCTGTGTAACGGGCAAACTTATTCAGATCCCTCTTATAAGAGAGTTCTGTATTAGGTGATGTCTTCTTCACATCCCTCATGTAAGAGATAAATTCATCAAGAACATTCTGCATTTTCATTGTAGGTCATTCACCGCCTGTACTTTATATTTTTGTACTCCGGGAGACATAACTCCGCTGTACAATCGTTATTATAAAAGTGCAAATTTTAAAATTCAAACCCTTTTTTTACGGTTTTTTGGGCGAAAAATGGCCTTTTTTTGCCTTATCACAAGATGTCGGAAATAATATTTTTATGTCCACCAAATATTGGAAAAAAGAATTTTTTCTGTTGACTGATTCAGTCAAAATTCAGAAGGGTATTTTTCCGCTCTTTACAATATGATCCCAGGTCATCACGGCCGCGCAGGTCTTGGCATCTCTGATCTTTCCGGCAAGGATAAGTTCAGCCAGATCCTCAACAGACCAGGCTTCGACATTTATGTATTCATCTTCATCCAACGCCCTTTCCGACTTCTTAAGATCTGCTGCCACATAAATATCTATCTTTTCGTTGCCGTAAGCAACAGTCGGATCGACAGTCAGCAGATAAGCGCATTTTCCGGCCTCAAAGCCTGTCTCTTCCTTTAATTCCCTTAGTGCTGCATCTTTCGTATCTTCAGTTCTTCCGTTAAGTCCGCCTGCAGGTATCTCCAGTGTGAAACGATCCAGGGCATTCCTATACTGCCTTACCATCACTATCCTTCCATCATCAAGTACCGGAAGCGCAGCTGCTGCCCCGGGATGTTCCAGAAAGTCATATACACACTCATGTCCCGCCGGTGTCTTTATCCGGTCATGACAGTAAGTGATTATCGCTCCTTTAGCCACAGTTTCTCTTGAAAGCCTCTCGGTTTTCATATGTTCAAGACTGTCCTGCCTTATGATCTCATGTATGTTGCCGTCTCTCATTTGTCTCCTAATCCTACAATATTAGCCTTGATTTTTTATTTGCAGGCTTTAAATATATTTTATACTTAAACTTCCTCACACCGGTAGCCTTGTCTGACAGTGGAACCGTTCGCCAAGCAGTTCTTACGAAAATGCCAGAGGCTATGGCATATTTCCGGAACCGTTCACACGCCACATCCATGTGTCGTTGTTCACTCGACCCGCCATCCATGGCGGTCCGTTCCTGGTGAATCTTTGCATTTTCGAGAACTGCTAAGGCTCACTTTATCACTGTCAGACAAGGCCACACGGTGCAGGAAGTTAATATAATATTAATATAAAATCTCCCCGGACTGCATACACAGACCGGAGAGATAATTATAGCATATATGCTGACTGGCTAGATTCAGTCTTCCTTGTTCTCGGACTTTGCTGCTTCAGCTCTTGCAGCAACTTCCTTTTCCTGAACATCAGAAGGAGCCTGCTCGTAGCGTACAAACTCATATGAGTAGTCGCCTCTGCCGCCTGTCATGGAACGAAGTACCGTACAGTATCCGTCAAGGCAGCTCATAGGGATCTCAGCTTCAACGCTCTGCTTACCGCCGGGCAGGGGATTCATTCCGAGCACTCTGCCCCTTCTCTTGTTAAGATCACCCATTACATCACCGGTATAGCTGTCGGGTATTACCACCTTAAGTGATACGATCGGCTCGAGGAGCACAGGCGAAGCCTCCATAAAGCCTTTCTTAAAAGCTTCTCTTGCGGCTGTCTTAAATGCCATTTCAGAGGAATCAACCGGATGATAAGATCCATCATAAAGGACTGCCTTAACACCTACAACCGGATACCCCGCAAGAGGACCGGTAAGAACACCCTCGGCAATACCTTTTTCAACGGCAGGGAAGAAATTCTTGGGCACAGCACCGCCGACAACTTCTTCTTCAAATACGTAAGCTGAATCAAGATCACCCGAAGGCTCAAAACGCATCTTAACATGTCCGTACTGACCATGACCTCCGGTCTGTTTCTTATACTTGTATTCTGTGTCCGAATTCTTCCTGATGGTCTCTTTATAAGCGATCTTGGGCTTTGAAAGCTCTATGTCAATGTTGTACTGTTCCTTTAACTTAGCGGAAATGACATCAAGCTGCATATCACCTATTCCGTAAAGAAGTGTCTGATGATTCTCACTGTCATTGACAACCTTCATGGTAAGGTCTTCATGTCCCATCTTCTGAAGCGCCTGTGAAAGTTTATCCACATCAGCCTTATTCTTGGGTTTGAAGCGCATATAGGTATAGGGTACTGATAATGCAGTTTTTCCATACTGTATGGTATTCGCTTTTGTAGAAAGCGTATTACCGGTACGGGCTGCGGTCAGCTTTGCGATAGCGCCTATATCACCTGCATGAAGCTCCGGGATCTCTGTGGTCTTATTTCCGCAGAGCACATAGAGCTTTGATATCTTCTCTTCGATATCCTTATCCTTATTGTAAATAAGATCATCAGCCTTTATAACACCACTCATTACTTTGATAAGTGAATACTTGCCGA
This sequence comes from Lachnospiraceae bacterium NK4A179, assembly GCA_000421045.1. Classification (GTDB taxonomy): domain Bacteria; phylum Bacillota; class Clostridia; order Lachnospirales; family Lachnospiraceae; genus NK4A136. Next base: position 14,740 of record ATWC01000010.1, on the reverse strand, counting down.
TGAACGGATCTACTATAGTCTTCCAGATATATGCACTCTTAGGCTTGGTAAAATCATAATCAGCCTGGAATATCTCGTTTGTCTTAAGGGATACGCCTGCTGCCTTTCTTATTGTAGGCGGCGGGCAGAGCTTTACGATATCATCCATCAGCGCATATGTACCCTGACAGAGGATATTTGATCCCATTGATATAGGACAGATCTCATTGTTGTTAACACTGATCCTGAGTGCTGCTCTGATCTCATCTTCCGAGAAGGTCTCGCCACCGAAGTAACGGTCCATCATATCCTCACTGGTCTCGGCAACCGCCTCCATCAGCGTATCATGATATTGCTCCTGATAAGGTACGGCATAATCAGGCATCTCGCATTCTACGACATCCTTACCGACCCATTTCTGAGCCTTACCCGAAATAACATTTACATATCCGACAAATTTTTCGTTTTCTCTTATAGGGAAATGAAGAGGTGCGATCTTCTTACCATACTTTTCGGTAAGTTCCTCTACAACCTTTCTGAAAGATGCATTGTCCACATCCATATCTGTTACATAGAACATACGTGGGAGATTGAACTTCTCACACATATCCCATGCGCGCTCTGTTCCTACCTCCACGCCGGCCTTTCCGGAGACAACTATGATCGCTGCTCCTGCAGCCGAGCAGGCTTCCTCAGCTTCACCCACGAAATCGAACATTCCGGGTGCATCCATAAGATTGATCTTTGCGCCTTCCCACTCCATAGGTATTATGGATGTGGTCAGCGAAATCTTTCTCTTCTGTTCTTCCTTTGTAAAATCGGAAACGGTATTACCTTCATCTACCGATCCCATACGGTTTGTCAGACCCGCAAGATAAGCCATTGATTCCGCAAGCGATGTTTTTCCGGCACCGCTATGCCCCAGCAGGACGACGTTTCTGATCTTTTCTGTTGTGTAAACATTCATTGATGCAGTCCTCCTATAACCCTCAAAATTTGTAGATCAAACAACTGTTGTATATTTTAACAAATCTATTGAGTTCTTACAAGGAATCTTTGGATGCTTTTCACAAAAAATTAATAATATTCTTTAAGCACAAGATCCGTGGTGCCCATGTTGTTTCCCGGCAGAATCCTAAGCACCCTTGGCTCCCTTCCATAGCTGTATTCTTCATATATCATAGACTTTATCTTTGTACCGCCATGAAAGCCGTGTATGCATCTTATCCTGTATACTCCGCTCCCCGCAGAGTCTAACACCTTATCAATCTTATTTTTCGCTTCTTCTACACGCATGCCGTGCAGATCCACTTCTATTATTCCGGTCAGATCAAGCATGATACCTCCCATTTGCATCCGCTTCAATTCTGCTATTTTCAAGCATCACCCGCTCAACAAGCTCTCTATTGTCTTTAACAACCGTTATCTTGGCTCCCATGCTTGCCTCCTTTTTAGGGTGTGTAAAATGTGTAAAATATGTACTGTATACAATCATTCAAGAGTTGACTCAGATACTTTATATCGGTACTGTTCTGGTACATCAATTTCTTTTCTAAACTTCCCGCGTTTTTCCTGTACAGTTCCCCAATCACTTGCTATAAGCCTACCGTCCAAGTCATAAAGATATAGTATATCATCCGCATAACTTGCTCCATCCTCTTCACACGGCGTTACTACATATCCATTATCATATAATCTAATAGAAAATATATACCCATAATCTCTTTTAGTTGCATCCTTGCAAATCTTTTCTATTATTTCCATTTATTTCCCCTCCGTTATTGCTACTAAGGCATTTTCTGTGAACTCCAAGTTATCAACTCTAAGAAAATCAACCTCATAATCATTTAAATCTAGAATCCTTAACATATCCGCGTTTTCTTCGGTTCCCGTATATCAAGTTAGTCGCAAATTACCTTTTGTCCCTGACATCATAGTATATTTCTTGTCCTGCAAAAAGCTGTTCGTATTGACTTATGTTGACATATTGCAATTTTTCTGCCCTTCTGTCTTTAATTTTCCCCGGATTTCATTGTCTGTATTTTACATAACTCAAAAATATCAAATTAATTATCACTTTAGAGCCCTCTTTAAGCCCTAGAAGTTGCAATTGTTTTACATAACCCAAATCATCACCCCAAACTTCCCGCACCATGTAGCCTTGTCTGACGGTATTTAAGTGAGCCTTAGCAGTTCTCGAAAATGCTTATTTACCCCAGGAACGGGCCGCCATGGAAGGCGGACCGAGCGAACAACGACACATGGATGTGGCGTGTGAGCGATTCCGGAAAGAACCAATAGCCTCTAGCATTTTCGTAAAAACTGCTTGGCGAACGGTACCACCGTCAGACAAGGCTATCGGTGTGTGGAAGTTACCGTTATAACCCATATGGTTTTGAAGAATAATATGGTAGAATACGTGTTATGGCTAAAAAAGAGAACAAAACAAATGCAATGCGCATTCTTGAGAATCTTAAGATCCCCTATGAGATGCATACTTATGAATGTGACGAGTTCATCGACGCCGGGCAGATAGCCGACATGCTCTCGCTCGACCACAGACTTGTCTATAAAACTCTTGTTACAAAGGGACACAGCGGCAATTACTTTGTATTCGTTCTGCCCATAGATTCAGAACTTGATATGAAAAAGGCTGCCAGAAGCGTAGGCGAGAAAAATGTCGAGATGATACATGTAAAAGATATCAATTCCGTCACCGGCTATATACGCGGAGGCTGTACTGCCGTGGGAATGAAGAAACAGTATGTCACCCGCATAGCACAGTGTGCAAAAGACCTTGATAAAATGATCGTCAGCGGCGGCAGACTCGGCATGCAGCTTGAGCTTAAGCCCGACGATCTTAAGATGGCATCAAAGGCTGAATATGCAGATATTCTTAAGGACTGAAATTTGAAAGAAATGCTGCTGCATTTCTCTTCGTGGAGATAAAATATGGAACTCAAAAAATTTCATTTCATAGCGTTAGGTCTGATCGGCGGCTCCATAGCTAAAGCAATCAGAAAAGCCTGCCCCGATGCAGTCATAAATGCCTACGCAAGACATCCCGAAAAATTAAAAGCAGGTCTTGAAGATAAGACTTTAGACAGGGTCACAGATATTATCACCGATCTGGATTTTGATACAGATGTCGTATTCTTATGTGCTCCCACCGGCAGCAATCTCGAGAACCTTGAAGCACTTTCAAAAAATGAGTTCTTCATGACCCAGATCCTCCCCCGCTGTCTTATCACCGATGTAGGCAGTGTGAAGAGCGATATACAGAAAAAAGCTGACAGCCTGGGCTTGTCTGAACATTTCCTTGGAGGTCATCCTATGACCGGCAAAGAAAAAAGCGGTTATGAAAATGCGGATGATGCAATACTGGAGAATGCTTACTACATACTCACACCTTCCGATAAAACAGAAAAAAAATACACGGATGAGTTTGAAGAATTGGTAAAGCTCATACATGCCATACCTCTTAAGGCTGCGCCTGATGAGCATGACAAAGCAACAGCAGCGATAAGCCATGTACCTCATCTGATAGCTGCCTCGCTCGTTAAATCCGTAAAGGATAACGACAATGAAGAACACTTTATGAAAACAATCGCAGCCGGCGGCTTCAAGGATATAACACGTATTGCAAGTTCAGATCCCGCAATGTGGAAAAGCATATGCAAGAGTAACACTGACAATATCCGTGACTTCCTGCATTCCTATATAGCAGAGCTTAATGAAGTCGATAAGATGCTTGCGGAAAATCGCTTTGACGATATCGCTGATCTGTTTTCAGAAACCGGCAAGTACCGTTCATCCATGACTTCTAAAGGCAAAGGCCCTCTTCCCGAGATATTCAGGATATTTGTGGATATCCCCGATGAACCCGGCGCCATTGCAGGTATCGCTGCTCTTCTGGCACTCAGAAAGATCAGCATTAAAAATACCGGTATCAACCACAACAGAGAACAGGCTGAAGGCGCACTGTATATCGAATTCTATGATGAAGCTTCCATGCGTGCTTCGCTGCCGCTTATAAAAGCTGCAGGCTACAGCGTTCTTGTGGACGAATGATACACCCCTCGGACTGACATTTTACCAGTACAACAGGAGACCTGATAATGAAAGAGATAACACCCGCATCAAAACCGCTTAAAGGCGAGATATATGTCCCCGGAGATAAATCCATCTCCCACAGAGCCATAATGTTTGGCTCTCTCTCAAAGGGTGATACTAGGATAAGAAATTTTCTGATGGCAGATGACTGCCTTTCAACAATAGACTGTTTCAGAAAGCTGGGTGTACAGATCGATGTATCTCCCGATAATATCATCGTGCACGGAAACGGCCTCCACTCGCTTAAAGCACCCACAGAAACTCTCTATACCGGCAATTCCGGAACAACCACGAGGCTTATATCAGGCATACTGGCTGCCCAGTCTTTTAATACCAGACTCACCGGTGACGCATCGATAGAAAAGCGTCCCATGAAGCGCATCATCACTCCCCTCTCATTAATGGGAGCTGACATAAAGAGCGAAAAAGATAACGGCTGTGCACCTCTTCTGATAAACGGAAAGAAGCTTAATGGCATAAGCTATGATTCTCCCGTTGCATCTGCACAGGTTAAATCTTCCATCCTGTTAGCAGGTCTTTATGCTGACGGTATCACTTCAGTAACAGAACCCGCACTTTCAAGAAATCACACCGAACTGATGCTTAAAGGATTCGGCGCCGATATCACTTCGGAAGGACTGACTGCAAGCATAAAGCCCGCCAAAGAGCTTCATGCTTGCGATATAAATGTGCCTTCCGATATATCCTCCGCTGCATACTTTATCGCTGCAGCACTTCTTGTAAAGGATTCCGAACTCATAATAAAGAACACGGGTATCAATCCCACCAGAGCCGGGATCATAAAAGCCGTAAAGGATATGGGCGGCGATATAGAACTTCTGAACATAAGAAAAGAAGGCGGCGAAGAGTGCGCCGATATACTTGTAAAATACAGTAAAGATAAGCTTCATGGGATCACTCTTGAAGGTGATATCATCCCTACCCTCATAGACGAGATCCCCATGATCGCTATACTGGCTGCATATGCTGAAGGTGAGACCGTAATAAAAGATGCTGCAGAGCTTCATGTTAAGGAATGTGACAGGATCGCAGCCATGGATTCTGAACTTAAGAAGATCGGCGGTGATATCACTGCTACCGAAGACGGTATGATAATAAACGGAACCGGCCATCTTTCAGGCGGAGATATCGAGTCAATGAACGACCATCGCATTGCGATGAGCTTTGCAATCGCCGCTCTCGCCGCAGATAAAAATATCCGGATAGAAAACGATGACTGCATCACCATTTCATATCCGGATTTCTTTGATACTCTTAAAAATATTCTTTGAGTTTACGATTATCAGTTTGTTCTTTCGTCACCCCAGAAGAATACGGCTATAAGTCCGGGGCCTGTGTGTGAACCTATTGTAGTTCCGATATAGTTGATCTCTACAGGCTCTGCCATCTTCGGGAACTTCGCTTCTATCATATCAGCCATCATCCTTGCATCTTCAGGACAATCTGACTGTGAGATAAAGCACTTACCGGTATAATCAGTTCCGCCCTGTGCATGCTCTTCCATGATCGCAACAACACGCTCCATGGTCTTTTTCTGTCCGCGTATCTTCTCTCTTGACTGAAGAGAACCGTCAACAGCCACATTAAGGAGCGGGCAGATATTCAGCATCTTTCCAACAAATCCTGCGGTCTTTGAAACTCTTCCGCCTCTGATAAGATATGTAAGATCGCTGGTAAAGAACCAGTGATGAACCTTTAATTTATTAGCTTCCGCCCAGTCACGTACTTCATCGATGCTCTTGCCTTCATCACGGAGATCCGCAAGCTTGTCAACAAAAAGCCCCAGACCCGAAGATGCTGCAAGTGAATCAACTACATAAAGCTTTCTCTCGGGATACTTTTCCTCAAGCATATCCTTTGCTATATTTGCGGAATTCACGGTTCCGGAAATGCCTGATGAAAGTGAGATATGAAGGATATCCTTTCCTTCCTTAAGGAAGGGTTCAAAATAGTTCACATATTCATCAACATTTACCTGACTGGTCTTCGTCATCGAACCTGCGCGCATCTTATCGTAAAAATCCTTGAAACGCATAGTCTTCCCGTTGTCATCAGGGTACTGCTCTTCATCTATTTCAAAATGAAAGCAAACATATTCGATATTTCTTCTTTTGCAATGCTCATCACTGAGATCCTGGGTTGAACAGGTACTTAAAACAAAATCCGACATTTATAAATATCTCCTTAATATTTTATTTCCATATTGGAAAAGTCTGAATATATCCTTATCCTGGATGCATCTGTCTCAGACATGCCTATGAATATTCCACCGTATATAAAGCGGTCATTCTTTTTGAGAATCCTGATTATCTCAACAAAAGCATGAATTGTCTCCTTTGTCCACAGGGTAAGATGACATTCATACACAGAGCCTACTCTCAGTTCCTCGGAACACTCAAAACCTATGCCTTCCTTTGAAACATCTGTTATCTTTACGGATACTTCTTTGGAAGTCTGCGTATCAAGCGTATCAACACGCTTAAGCAGCAGCTTGCACTCAAGATCCATTCGTCTGGTTTTTCGTTTTTCTGGCATTGAATTTTCCTCTCTGAAAATAAGGATTCATCTAACAACACAAACCGCTAAATTCTAACATACCGCATGCCCGCAGTTCAAGTCAGCATATAAACATGGCATCGCCGAAAGAGAAAAATCTGTAACGTTCCTTTACTGCTTCCTTATATGCCTCAAGCACATGTTCTCTGCCTGCAAGCGCTGATACCAGCATGATAAGCGTGGATTCCGGAAGATGAAAATTGGTCACTAAAGCATCACATGCCTTGAATTTGTAGCCGGGATAAATAAATATATCCGTATCCTTAAACCCTGCCTGTACCACGCCATTATCATCTGTCATGCTCTCGAGCGTTCTTACGGAGGTGGTTCCTACACATACCACACGTCCGCCTGCTGCCTTTATTGCATTGATCTCATCGGCCGCTTTCTTTTCTATACGGCAATATTCCGTATGCATCTTATGATCAAGGATGTCATCCTCCTTAACGGGTCTGAAAGTTCCAAGCCCCACATGAAGGGTAACATATATTATTTTTACGCCCTTATCCTCGATCTGCTTTAAAAGCTCCTTTGTGAAATGAAGCCCTGCCGTAGGAGCCGCTGCTGAACCTTCTTCTCTTGCATAGACTGTCTGATAACGGTTCCTATCCTCAAGTTTGTGATGAATATAAGGCGGAAGAGGCATTTCGCCGAGTTTATCAAGTATCTCCTCAAAGATTCCGTCAAACTCAAACCTTATCTTCCGATCGCCTTCTTCAAGTATATCCTCGACTACACCCTTCATCATCCCATCCCCGAAATCAATGACTGTTCCGGGCTTTGCCTTTTTTCCGGGCCTTACAAGAGTCTCCCAGGAACCGTCTTCGAGATGCTTTAAAAGAAGCACCTCGATAAGCGCACCGGTTCCTTCCTTGACTCCATATAGCCTTGCCGGCATAACCTTCGTATCATTAAGCACCAGGCAGTCACCTTCTCTAAGGAACTCAGGGAGTTCATAAAAGTGTCTGTGCTCTGTGTGTCCGTCTTCCTTTCCCAGTATCATAAGTCTGGACGATGATCTGTCAGGAAGCGGATCCTGTGCTATCAGTTCCTCAGGAAGATCATAATAATAATCAGATTTTTTCATTTGCTATCCCTTTTAAGAAGGCAATATATCCCTTGTATGCCTCATAAAGGTCAGCCTTGCTGATCGCCTCGTGAGGAGCATGCATATTCAGCACGGGAACGCCGCAGTCTATAACATTCATTCCGTAAAGAGCCATGATGTATGCTATGGTTCCGCCGCCGCCTGCATCAACTGCACCAAGTTCTCCCATCTGGTACTGGCAGCCGGCCTTATCCATAACACGTCTGATGGCACCGATATATTCGGCATTGGCATCATTTGAACCGCTCTTACCCCTTGCTCCGGTATACTTATTGAATGCAAAGCCCTGGCCCATGAATGCTGCATTCTTCTTATCAAATACTGAAGCATATGAAGGATCAAAACCTGCAGTAACGTCTGAACTGAGCATAAATGATGAAGCAAGTGCACGTCTGAGTTCAAGCTCGGAATACTGACCTGATGCATTCATTATCTCGGCAACACAGTTTTCAAAGAAACGGGACTGCATACCGGTTGCGCCTACAGAACCTATCTCCTCTTTATCAACAAGTATGCAGCAGCTGGTTACGGCAGGTGCTTTGATAGCGAGCATTGCCTTGTATGAAGGATATGTACATACCTTATCATCATGACCGTATGCAAGTACCATGCTTCTGTCAAAGCCTGCATCTCTTGCTTTACCGGCAGGAACAACTTCTATTTCGGCACTCTCAAAATCCTCTTCCGAGATACCGTAATATTTTTTCAGTATATCAAGCACATTCTTCTTAACTGCTTCCTTGCCTGTACCTTCTTTTTTCTTATCGGCTGCATTTATCTTAAGAGGCATATTGCCTACGATAACATCAAGAGCCTCACCCTCAACAACCTTTGCACCGTTCTTCTTCATCTGCTCTCCCGCAAGATGTATAAGAAGATCCGAAACGAAGAATACGGGATCATCGTCTTCCTCACCGATATTTACCACAACGGTGGTACCGTCTTTTCTGACTATCACGCCGTGAAGCGCAAGCGGTATAGTTACCCACTGATACTTCTTGATACCGCCATAATAATGCGTATCAAGATATGCCATTCCGCCATCCTCATAAAGAGGGATCTGTTTCACATCAAGACGCGGTGAATCTATATGAGCGCCGAGTATTGCCATACCTTCCGAAATGGGCTTCTTACCTATTTCGAACATGACAATGCCCTTATTCATATTACAGAAATAAACTCTGTCTCCGGCCTTTAATTTTTTCCCGGAACCATAAGCAGATCTTGAGAATTCCTTATATCCGTTCTTCTCAATATCTTCAATGACATATTCGGTAACTTCTCTTTCGATCTTGGCCTTGCTCAAGAAATCCTCATAGCCTGCGGCAAAATCGAAAGCCTTTTTCTTTTCGGCCGGTGTATATTTTTCCCAAACTGACTTCTTATCCATTATTTTGATCTCCTTTCAAGATGATAAGAAGCGCATGCATACGCATGCGCTCCTTAATACTATCATCATTTGTTATGCAGATGCAAGATTTACAGTTAATAGCTTACACGGCACAGAGTCCAGTGAACATTGCCAGTTAATCTATCCTTCACATAAGCAGTAACAAAACGATTATTATTCAGAGTAGTAGCCTTCAATTTGCACTCCGTCTTTGATGAAGATACTATTTCAAAGTCAGGAGCATTCCAGGAAACCTCATATCTGTTTGCATCATCCTTTGCGGAAGGATTTATCTTAAGCTTAAGAGTCACAGTCTTTCCGGTATCGCATCTGTATAAACACTTAGCCATTGCAACTGTTTTTAACGGCTGAGAAATATTGAGTTTAATTTCTCCTGGTAACTGCTTACCGCCGCTCCACGCTGTTATCGACACCTGTCCGGGTTTCATGGCTGTGAGATGTCCGGCTTTATCGATCTTAACCTTTCCTGTACCCTCTGATTTGAATTTGATATCAGCTGATGTAAATCCGACACCATCACTTTTGGTCTGGATCCCTGCGGTGATATAACCCATGCTGCCTACATAAAGATTGCTTTCACCTGTATATACTATAGTTGCCTTATCTATTTTCTTCTTTGTCTTATTTTTGGGTGTGACCCATACCTTTATCGTTTTCTGCTGCTTGGGATTCATCTTTGATGAAACGGTAACTGTTGCAAACCCTTCTTTCTTTCCGGTTATAACGCCGTATTTATCAACCTTGCAGACTTTTGTATCATTTGATTTCCAGATAAAAGTATCATTTGTAGGCGCTGCTACACGCACTGAAGGTTTATATTTCTTTCCTACAGATATGATCACGCTGTCATCCGGAACTTTGAGGTCCCTGGCAGGCTCATTTACGGTAACCTTAACGGATTTTGTCTTGTTTGACAGCGTAAAAGATACATATGCAGTACCGGCCTTCAACGGTTTTATATCTGCAAAACCATCTCCTGTTTTCTCAACAGATACTACAGAAGGATTGCTACTTATAACATCCATAGTCGACGTAAACACCTTATTGTCCGTCTGAACATATTTTGCATTGATCCTGTAAGCCTTATCACCTGCCTTAAGCGTAAGTTTGGTGCCTTTTACGGTTTTTTTATCAAAAACAACCTTCTGTATACCAGCATAATTAGTGATCTTGTGGAACTTAGGTGCTTTTGCTGTCGGAGCCATCAGATCATCTGCAGCTATATCATTTTCCGAACCATCAAAAACAAGATTAAATGATGCATCTGTATCCTGCTCATCAAAAAATCCATCCGGCAGGTTCTCCAAATAAGCATGAGTCTTTCCGTCATCATAGTCATACTCTGCATCTGTTGCCTCTGTCACCTCTGCTGCTTCCGTGATCTCAGCCGCTACACTCTGCATAGGTACTGCAGAGAAAGCCATCACAACCGAAAGCATTGCTGTTAAAATTCGTTTCTTCATTATCTACCTCTCCTCTTAAAATTCTTCTGTCTGTCCGTCATTCTATCAAAAGCAGATCCGATCAAAAAGCATATCTGATAAAAAACAGATTTAAACTGCCATTGATATAAGTACCGGGCTCAGACAACAGAGACCATGTTAACACTAATATGTATACTAATGCAATATCCTTTTGTATACTATAACGTATGTAAACTTGTATAAAAAGCCGCTTGGTTATATAATGATTTTTGTTAAAATTCACAGGATAAATCACTTCACAAATTCTGCGAAAGTGGTACTATGTAAGCGTTTACATGTCCTATTTTTAAAGATTTCAGCTAAAAAGGAGAGATTACATAAAATGACAGGTGATTTTGGATTCGGTGCAATGATCGATAAGCTTAAAAAAAGCCCTAAAACGATCGTTTTTACGGAGGGATGCGACCCTCGTATCCTTGAAGCTTCATCTAGGCTTCTTGCATCAAGTTTCTTAAAACCCATACTCATCGGCTTCCCTGATGATATATACAGCGCAGCCGAAGAAGCGGGCTTCAATATAAGAGGGGCAAAGATCATCGATCCTAATAATTTTGATGATATCGATAAAATGGTCGACACCTTCGTCGAGCTCAGAAAGTCTAAAGGCGTGACTCCCGAAGAGGCACGTGAGATGCTGGGGAAACCCAATTACTTTGGCACAATGCTCGTAAAGATGGGTTATGCCGATGCACTTCTTGGCGGCGCCACCTACTCAACGGCTGATACTGTACGCCCCGCTCTGCAGCTCATAAAGACCAAGCCCGGCAACAAGATAGTTTCTTCCTGCTTTATCCTTGTTCGTCCCGGTGCTACTAACGGAAACGAAGTTCTTGCGATGGGTGACTGCGCTATCAATATAAAACCCAATGAGGATGAACTTGTAGAGATAGCAGAAGAGACCATCAAATGTGCAAGACTTTTCGGTGTTGATCCTTCTGTAGCATTTCTTTCCTACTCTACTGACGGATCAGGCAAGGGTGAGGATGTTGATAAGATGAGAAATGCCGCAAGGAAGACCAAGCAGAAAAATCCTACGGTTCCCATCGATGGTGAGATGCAGTTTGATGCGGCAGTTTCCTCGCGCGTTGCACAGAAGAAGTTCCCTACATCTGAAGTTGCAGGTCATGCAAACACCTTCATCTTCCCTGATATAAATGCCGGAAACATCGGCTACAAGATCGCGCAGCGACTCGGACGTTTTGATGCCTACGGTCCCATACTCCTTGGCCTCAATTCCCCGATCAACGACTTATCCAGAGGCTGCAATGCAATAGAGGTTTATTCTATGGCGATCATAACCGCCGCGCTTGCATGACATAAAAATATCCGTCCGTGTATGAAAAGCGCTATTGATCAAAGCTTTTCTTCCGACATATTTGAGAATAAAAGAAGAAGTCTGAAAGGAGCATACCTTCCAGACTTCTTTTCTTATTAAAATAATGAGACGGTTTATGCTTTTACATCCACTTTTAGCTCTCATATTTATTTCTTTTTTACATGCTCCATTCCTTTACCCATGCATTCTTTCTGTCCGGTTCAGCACGTCCCGGTAGCCTGGCAGGTACTGCACCGCAATAACGTTCTCCGGATGTGCCAGTGTCAAATACAGTACGATCACAAAGAACCATTCCAGCGGTTTCATAATGAAATAAACGACATCACAGGCTGTTTTTGTACGGATGCATCTCGCAATGGGAAATCCGTATTTATCGTAAAAATTGCGGATCACGCGGTGCAGCCGCGGCGTCTTCCACTCCAGTACCAGTTCAAACGCATTGGCAACCTCCAGCTGCCGGTTGACTACCACCCTGTGACCGTGGCGTTCCCCCATTCGGAGCGGCTTTACCACCTTCTCGTGCCCGCCTGCCGCCACGGTGCACAGATAATGCTCATCCACCTGTACATTCGGCGGCGGGATCATCTGTGACAGATTCCAGTCTGCCGTCTCCGTCCAGGCTGCGATCAATGCATCCGGTCGCTGCCCCATAAGGATTGATATCCCAAGCACCACGCCTAACAGCGGAATGGTTACCAGCAATGCGATCCACGGCCAGTTCTGAGCCTTTCCCAGTACGCCGTCATACCAGGCCTGATCCTTTTTATCCATCATTCCGGTTGCGATCTTCTCCTCACGCCCTTCATTCCACTCCAGGATCTTTTCCCGTATCAGTGAGCACATCATGATCAGCAGATTCATCGGCAATACCATCAGCGGGATACTCCCTAAATCTACAAATATCTGAACACACCAGATCACCAGTGTTACTGCTGCCGGATACATGGATGCGATCGCCAAAACAGAAACCAGCGGCGGTGTTTTCCGCATTTTGCTTACGGACAAGATCAGAAAACCGACGGCACCGATCATCAGGAGCACAATATATATTCCAATATATTGCTCATTCATGATCTCATGTACCTGTTTATTGATCAGCTGCACATTCCAGGCCTTGTCTGTCACCTCTCTATCCCAAACCACCAGATATAAAACGCTCAGAAACACGCCCAGTATGACTGTTGCTCCCCAGAAAATTCTCTTCGTTATTCTATTTTTTGAAAAAATCCCATAAATATTCGCGATGCTTAATACAAAAGGCGAGCCCAATGCAACAGCCATTATCACTATCGATAAAGCAATCTCCATTATATTTCTCATGTTTACTCCTCTCTGCTTACATTACTCTTGCTTTAATATTCTTTCTGATCTTCCTTAGAACCGGCTCTATTGCGTAAGTTATACTGATCTTTCCACTTCCTGCACTTTTCACAGATCAGAGCCAATACCATATGCTTTTCCCTTTCATATCCGGAACAAAAACACTGAATGTATTCGCCAATAATAGGAAGGCTAACGCTATTACCCAAAAGAAACTTACCCCTCCTAAAGCTTCAAGTATTACAGATAATGCAACTATCATCAGTCTCATTGCTCTTCCTCCGTTCTGATCTCCGCTGAGTTATAGTATATCGTCGCCCTTACGTTTGTCAATATAAAATTATTGATTTTCGATAATTTATTATTATGCAGCAGAAATTTATTATTGTTTTGTCGCTCACGTAGGTAAATAGGCTGAGTTGTAATCCGAGGTGCCAGTTTGTAAGGCGAGATGCTTGTTTGTAAATTGAAAACTGCATATTTGTAAACGAAACGCCAGTTTTGTACGCCAGATGCCATTTTTGTAAATGAGATTCCTGTTTTGTAAGCGAGATTCCCCTTTTGTAAACGAAAATCCCGTTTTGTAAGCGAGATGGTAAATAGCAACCCGAGAGGCTGAATTGGAATCCGAGGTTCCAGTTTGCAAAAGTAACCGCCTGTTTCGGATAACTCTTGCAAGGATAAATTCCGGATATCAGAGAAAAGAGGGAAAAAGCAGAACTTACAATTCCAAAGTGGAACTTACAAAACCAAATGATGATATTGAAATCCGAGATGCAAGTTTGTAAGCCAAAATGCAACTTTGTAAATTGAAAACTGAATATTTGTAAGCGAGATGCCGGTTTTGTAAGCGAAATGCAACGTTGACATTTATTATTTTTTCGGCGCTAGCGTTCTGCTTGCAGAACGCTATTTTTACATCATAGTAGATAATTTGAATAGGACTACCGCTGCCAGCAGGAAGCCTATTCCCATCAGCTTGAAGAATAAGCTGTTGAAAGGAGCTGAGAGTTCATTGACGAAGGGCCGAGTCTTTTTGGTGAACATCACGGTCTTCTGTTTTTTGGGATCAGGATGAATATAGAGTTTTATCTCATACCCCGGTGGGAGCTGTAAGGAGGGCGCGCCGATCGACGGAAGCTCATACAGTGTCTCCGGCATACCATCGATATCAGCTTCATACACCATCAGCGGTATAAAGAATGCAATGAGTTCCGGTTCGACGACCGTTGCCGTTACCGTGATGGTGTATTTATCCTTATATCCCTTGGCGTAGAAACGCCAGCGCACGATAAACAAAATGCCGATCACGATCAGCAGAGCAGTAAGGCAGTATATCGTAATATTTGTTGTTTGCATATTTACCTCATGAACATTATAGTGATCCCGGTAAGCTGACACCGGGATATCAT
>ATWC01000009.1 GCA_000421045.1 Lachnospiraceae bacterium NK4A179 | reverse complement strand
TTCATCAGGAACGGGACGCCACGGAAGGCGGACCGATGTGAACAACGCCACATGGATGTGGCGTGTGAACGGTTCCGGAATATAACAATATCTTTAGGCATTTTCGTAAGAACTGCTTGGCGAACGGTTCTACTGTCAGACAAGCTGCCGGTGTGAGGAAGTTAGTGGTCTGCAACAAGTGGGAAGTATTAGTCAGCTACTATTCTCGGCACGAAGAGCTATGATAGCAATAACGCCCGAAGGGAGTCTACATACATGAAAGAAAAACTTTATACCATACCTCTTAACGATGCAGTTGATGCAGGCGGCGAATGCCCTCTCTGCAACGTGGAAAAACTGCTCGAACAGGACACGATGGATTTTGTGCTCGGTTCCTGTGCTTCATACATGGAGCCTGACGTAAGAGAACTTACGGACAAAAAAGGCTTCTGCAGGGAGCATATGCATAAGATGTTCACTTACGGAAATACACTTGGTAACGCCTGGATACTGAAGACGCGTTACATGAAGCTGAGAGCCGATTTTGAAAAGATCTCCAAAGATTATAAACCTGCCAAGATGGGGCTTGCAGACAGATTTAAGGGAAAGAAGGCAGTTAATCCCATCACGGACTGGACTGACAGCTTAAACGATACATGCTATATATGCGACCATATGACCGAGATAAGGAAGAGATATGTCGATACTTTCTTTGTTCTCTGGAAAAAAGATGACAGCTTTAAGAACAAGATTTTAAACAGCAATGGTTTTTGTATCTCACATTTCGGAGAGATATGCAAAGCTGCGGATGAACAGCTTTCCGCTAAAGAACTTGAAGATTTCTACAACCTACTCATTCCTCTCATGCAGAAGAATCTTGACCGTATGCAGGAAGATGTGAACTGGCTTATCGAAAAATACGATTACGAGAATCAGGATGCCGACTGGAAGAATTCAAAGGATGCAAACCAGCGAGGAATGCAGAAGATCATGGGCGGCTTCCCTGCCGATCAGCCCTACAGGATGAAAAAATAAACAGACAAAAAGCCGGGTCATTCCCCGGCTTTTAACATATCTGCAATTATAAATGCAAGTTTTTTAAGCTCTCCGTTCACGTCCGAAGCTTCCATCAATATATCAGGGCGCTTTTTATATGCTTCCATAAAACACGCCGCAGCGCCATCCGTATCGCCCTGATCTATAAGAGAACGGAGATGATCCAGAAGTTCTTTCGTTTCCTTCTTCTCGCCCATCACGGCAACAGAACACTCTTTTACTTTTAGCCCCTTCTTTCGTATCCATACCATGAGAAGCAGCTCCGATACAAAACCGTACAGCCTTTTCTGATAGTCGTTATAACCGGTCATATCGACATATTCTTCCATAGCAAAGAGTATCTCAAAAAGCCAGTCAGCATACTCACAAAAGACATCACGCCCGGCTATCATCATATTTGCAAAATAGGTATGTGTCCCCTCTGCAGCTCGTTCAAATTCATCCATGCATTCCGGATGCATCTTCTGCATCACATCTCTTAGTATCCTGAAATCAGCCGGATTATGCTTTCCGCCAAAGGCTTCTTCATAGGGATAGTCCAGCACTATCTGTTTGGTTGTGATGATATCATGATACTTAAGCGCTGCTCTTACCTTCTCATCCGTAAACAGCTTGCCGTTATCACTAAGAAGGTATCTCCTGTAATGGGCAAGTCCGAGGATATCTGAAGACAGATCATTTTTATAAATGTGATAAAGACCTGTAAGTTCACTGTAATACGGGTTTTTGGAAGAGATATTATCTCCGGTGTCATCCGGCATATATCCATATGATCTTAATTCAGGGTGAAGCGCTGCCCCGCAGAGAAGCGGGACATATATCTTATCAGGAGGTGCTGTAAAAGGTTTGTGTGTACAAACATAGATACGTGTCATATTCATTTATGTTTTTTTACAAATTTCTTTATTATTGGCATGCGTGCCAGATCTTCAGCCGGAACCATCTTAAACATAAGAGGGATATATGTTGCCATACCTGCGATCAACGGCAGTATAAGCTGAAGCAGGCTGCTTCCGCCAAGTCTGTCTGTAGCAAAATACACGATGAAGCAGACCGCTTCCATAACCAGTGCTGCAAGCAGAGGCTTTATCAGCATTCCTTTCACATCAAGACGATAATCAGCCAGTTTTTTGAGACTCCGGATATTCAGTATCGATGTAAGCATTGGGAATGTTACATTTCCTATGACTAATGCGCCTGATTTAAGCGGTGTAAAGAGCAGAAGCAACGTAAGTATCAGCACATGTACCACAAGAGATATCGCTGAATGCTTTACCGGCGCCCACATATGATCCATGCCCTGCAGCATGGAGGCCGAGAGCGTCGATAATGTATAAAAGATAACGGCTGACGAACCGGTAAAGAGCAATATGACCGCGGTGCCATGATACTCTCCAAGTGCAGGAAAAAGCACATCCATGATCGGATGAGCCAGGATAGAAAGCCCCAATGCCGAAGGGAAAGCTATCAGAAGGTTAAATCGGAATACCGTATCCATCTTCTTTCTCACTTCAGCTATTTCACCCTTTGTATAGGCTCCCACAATAGACGGAAGAACAGCTGACGAAAAAGCCACCGCTATGGCTGCCGGAAGGTTTATCATCTGATTGTACTGGGTGTTGAATATGCCCTGGAGTATTGTGGTCTCTCTTTCAGAAATACCACGCACTCTCACCATTATATTTCCGAAGATAAGATCATCTATCGTATAACCCAGCTGATAAACAGTCTGACTCATGATCACAGGGAACACAGTCAGGAAAAGAGCCTTCCAGAGGACGGCAGTATCTTCATTCGATGCTTCTCCGCTATTCCTCTCCGCTCTTATTTTTCGCAGATTTACTACAATAAGTAATATAAACATAAACAGGGCAACTGTCGCACCTGCCAGTGTTCCCATGGTACCGCCTGCAGCACCTGCCGCTCCGCGTGACACATCAAAATCACGCGTCGTATCCTCTGCCATCTTAACAAACAGCGAAGCCGCAAGAACACTTACTATCGCATTCACTATCTGCTCCAGCACCTGCGATACTGCAGTTGGAACCATGTTTCTGTGTCCCTGGAAATAGCCTCTGCATGTTCCAAGAAGCGCAACGATAAAGGTTGTGGGTGCAAGGATAAAAAGCGGATACTGAAGTCCCGGCTTTTGATAAAGCTCCGCAAAGAAATTGGCACCGAAAAGAAGCCCCGCCCACGCGAGCGAGCCCATTATCAATGCAAATATGAATGAAATACTGAATATCCTGTGAGCATCCTTGTTCCTGCCCTCCGAAAGTCTTGAACTCATAAGCTTTGAAACTGCAAGAGGCATGCTGTAGGAAGAAAGAGTAAGAGCGATATTATAAATTCCGAACGCAACAGAATACAGTCCGTTACCTTCGTTCCCCATAATATTGGCCATCGGTATCCTGTAGATAAACCCTATGGCCTTTGAAATAAGACCGGCGATCGCAAGTACCGAGCCCTGCAACACCAGTGATCTCTTTAATCTTTCAGACATAATCTTTAACCAAAAAGAGAGACCCGGTCTCCCGGATCTCCCAAATATAATCCTGAATAGCCGTCAGCCGATTGCTTTTTTCTTATATTCCGCGCACTCTTCCGGTGTGCCAATGGCACGATATTTTTCGAGCTCCTGAAGAAGTGAAACAAGGTAGTCAATATCGCTCTGTCGCATCACCTGGCCTGCAGCCGCACCGGTACTGTCATCGCCTGATGTAAGCGTATCCATGAGATTCCTGATATCAGATGCATTATTTTCCATCTCCAAGCTCTCCTTTATTAATTTTATTGGGAAATTATATCATATGCAAAAGTGCATGTCTATTCTGCCTTCTTAATGGTCCCGTGCTTCTGTTTCTGGTCACCGCGGTTCAGTTCCCTTCTTATCTTGGCTTCGGCCATCTGCGTCTCCACTCTTCCCTGTTTAAGCTTAAGTTCATCTCTGGCTTCCTTAAGAGCTTCCTTTGAACGGATCGCATCTATCTCTACCGGATCTTCTGCGCTCTCCACAAGCAGCAGGGCTTCATTATTTTCAAAACGCATAAGCCCCGAGGAGACTGTAGCATAATGAAGCAGATCATCCTCCAGATCACCTGCCAGTGTATAATGCACTAACCCTTCCGTCACGGCACATACCGTAGGTTCATGATCAGCCATGAAGCACAGTTCACCGTCAGGTGTGGGCACTGTTATCGACAGCGCCTCCCCCTTTTCAAAAACGCTGTCGGCTTCAAGTATTTTCAGATCAAACGACTTCACTTAAGTGTCTCCGCCTTTTTAACAGCATCATCAATAGTTCCGACATTATAGAAAGCTTCTTCGGGAAGCTCATCATACTTTCCGGAAAGGATCTCCTTAAATCCCCTTACCGTCTCTTCCCTGGGCACATACACGCCTGACATGCCGGTAAACTTCTCGGCAACAAACATAGGCTGAGCAAGGAATCTGATCATCCTTCTGGCTCTTGTAACGATAGCTTTGTCATCATTTGAGAGCTCATCCATACCCAGGATCGCAATGATATCCTGCAGCTCATTATATTTCTGAATGTAGCGCTGCACCTCTCTTGCAGTCTCGTAATGTTCCTTACCCACAACGGATTCCTCAAGTATCCTTGATGTTGATTCAAGAGGATCAACTGCAGGATATATACCCTGCTCGGCGATCTTTCTTGAAAGCACCGTGGTGGCATCAAGATGAGAGAAGGTGGTAGCAGGCGCAGGATCCGTCAGATCGTCTGCAGGCACATATACAGCCTGTACCGATGTAACCGAACCTTTGCCGGTGGATGTGATGCGTTCCTGAAGCATACCCATTTCCTGTGCAAGAGTGGGCTGATAACCTACCGCAGAAGGCATGCGGCCAAGCAGTGTTGAAACCTCCGAGCCTGCCTGTACAAAACGGAATATGTTATCTATGAAGAGAAGCACATCTCTGTTCTCAACATCTCTGAAATATTCAGCCATGGTAAGCCCGGTAAGTGCGACTCTCATTCTGACACCCGGAGACTCGTTCATCTGTCCGAATACCATGGCTGTCTTATCAATTGTGCCGCTTTCTTTCATCTCGTTCCAGAGATCATTGCCTTCCCTGGAACGTTCGCCTACACCTGTAAATATCGAATATCCACCATGCTCCATTGCCACGTTATGTATGAGTTCCTGGATGAGCACAGTCTTACCTACGCCGGCACCTCCAAAGAGACCGATCTTTCCGCCCTTTGCATAGGGCTCAAGAAGATCCACGACCTTGATACCTGTCTCCAGTATATCGACTGCTTCACTCTGCTGCTCAAAAGAAGGAGCAGGCCTGTGAATGCACCATCTCTCATTGTCATCTGCTATCTTTTCACCGCCATCTATAGGCTCACCCAATACGTTGAACATCCTGCCTATCGTAGCTTTTCCGACAGGGACCTGAATTCCATCACCTGTTGCGATGACCTCCATATCTCTTGCAAGCCCTTCCGAACCCGAAAGGATGATGCAGCGGACGATATTATCCTCCATGAGCGATGCTGTTTCCATCACTCTCCTGCCATCTTCTGTATCAACATAAAGAGCTTCCCTGAGTCCCGGCAAGTCGCCCTGTGCAAATCTCACATCTATAACCGGGCCTGAAATGCTCACTATACGACCTTTTGTCTGCTTCTTCTCGTTCAAATCTTTTCCCCTTTATATGGCTTTTTTCACAGATGCCTTTTTCTGCAGTGCTTTTGCCTGCCTGCGTTTCCTCTGTGCTCTTGCGCCTGCTGCCACCTCAGTTATCTCCTGGGTTATAGCTCCCTGACGCACTCTGTTGAATTCTATCCGGAGTTCCGAAAGAAGTGCATCGGCATTATCGCTTGCAGCTTTCATTGCTGCCATCCTGGCGCTCTGCTCAGCACAGAAACTGTCTGTTAGCGCGCCGAATATACAGCCTGCCAGATACTGCGGCATTATCAGATCAAGGATCTCTTCCGGCGGCTGTTCAAACCTTAGCTCCGTACCTCCCTTGCTGAAATGGTACTCAACATTTTCTTCAGTCTCATCGGGACTGAGTGAACCGCTGTAGCCGTCCTTAATTGTCTGCTCACCGCTATATACAAAATCAACATGTTCAAATGGCAGCAGTCTTTCATTCTTTACAACGTAAGTTAACTCACTCTCGACATCGTTATAGATTATGCGCAGCTCTGATAACTCTCCCGCCAAATAATCATCAAGGATCGCAGCAGCTATCTTCCTGGCCCATTTGTGTGACGGAAAAGGAGCTCTCTCATGAAACTCGCCTGCCACATGTATCTTATGATTTGCAAAATATCTTATGCCTGTATCACCAACCGCATAAACACATGAGTTTGGATTCATGCGCACGGCTTTTTCATATTCATGCATGATATTTAAGTTGAATGCACCGGCAAGACCTTTATCTGCAGTGATCACTATATAGCCTGTTTTCCCGCCTTCTTTAACATCAAAATAAGGTGAGCTGAAATCCCCTGCATGCTCGAATATCTTTTTTATCTCTACCCTCTGCGCTTCAAAAAAAGGACGCACACGCGAAAGATTTTCTCTTGCGCGCTGCATCTTTGCAGAAGAGATAAGATACATCGCACCGGTTATCTTCTTCGTGCTCTTAACACTCGATATCCTGTTTTTGATCTCATTTATGTTCGGCAATGCGCTTTATCTTATCCTCTGCAAGTGAAATAGCTTTATTTACTATCGCTTCCTTATCCTCGGGAGAAAGCACTCCTGTATCATCGATACGCCTGCAAAGATCGCCCTCGGTAAGTTCAAAATTGCGAAGCATCTCTGTTCTGAATTCAAGTATCCTTTCAACCGGTATCTCATCCATTGCGTGACCTATAGCCGCACATAGAATTATAACCTGCTCATGAAGTGTGAAAGGATGAGCCTGAGGCTGCTTGAGCAGTTCCATCAGATTCTTTCCGTATTTCAGTCTCTTTGAAGTAGCTTCATCAAGATCGCTTGAAAACTGTGTGAAAACTTCCATTTCTCTGTACTGCGCAAGATCAAGTCTTAAACTTCCGACAGCCTTCTTCATGGCCTTGGTCTGAGCTGCACCACCTACTCGCGATACAGAAAGACCAACGTTTACGGCAGGTCTCTGTCCGGAGAAGAACAGATTGCTCTCTAAGAAAATCTGTCCGTCTGTTATGGAGATGATATTTGTCGGTATATATGCAGACACATCGCCTGCCTGGGTCTCTACTATGGGAAGTGCAGTCATGCTTCCGCCGCCCTTTTCATCTGAAAGCCTTGCTGCTCTTTCAAGAAGCCTTGAGTGCAGATAGAAGACATCACCCGGATAAGCTTCTCTTCCCGGAGACCTCTCAAGAAGAAGCGAAAGCGCTCTGTAAGCAATGGCATGTTTGGAGAGATCATCATAAATGATCAGTACATCACGTCCCTTGTACATGAAATACTCACCAAGTGCCGCGCCGGCATAGGGTGCTATATACTGTATGGGTGCCGTCTCCGATGCAGATGCACATACGACTATCGTATAGTCCATCGCACCCTGCTTCTTTAAACTGTTTACAAGATGGGCAACACTGGATGACTTCTGTCCTATCGCAACATAAATGCAGATAACTCCGTTGCCCTTCTGATTAAGTATGGTATCGGTCGCAACCGTTGTCTTTCCGGTCTGACGATCGCCAATGATAAGCTCTCGCTGACCTCTTCCTATGGGGAACATGGAATCTATGGAAATAAGTCCCGTGTTCATGGGAGTATCAACAGACTGTCTTGAAATGATATCCGGTGCCGGTGATTCCACGGCTCTGTAATCAGAAGCCTTGATCTTGCCCTGACCATCTATGGGTTCACCCAGAGCATTGACTACTCTTCCAAGAAAAGCTTCACCTACAGGTATGCCTGCGGTCTTCTTGGTACGCTTTACCCTGTCACCTTCATGAACTGATGAATCATCACCGAAAAGAATGACACCGACAGAATCAGGTCTAAGATCCTGGACCATGCCCTTTACGCCTGATTCAAAGACAACTATCTCTCCGTATACTGCACTCTTCGGACCATCAGCAATAACTATGCCGTCACCTACCGAAAGAACCACACCCTCCTCGGCCGGATTGACAGCAGGTTCCCATTTAAAAATCGAATCCTTATAGAGTGTGATGATATCATCTTCATCATCACCTCTGGCAAGATCCTCGAGCATTTCGGCCAGCTGGGTAAAACGCCCCTTAGGAGTCCAATCATAGATATCATCAGCTGCCTTTAATATAAAACCGCGTTTAAGATTCTCGTCTTTTTCCCAGACAATATCGAATACGCGCCCGTATTTTCTGAGCAGGAAAGCATCAAATCTTGCCTTCTGACCTGCATCAGGCGAGACGGCACTTCGTATTATCGCTTTTTCCGGCGATTGATTGTTTGCATCATTTGCGGGCATCAGACTTTCCCTCCGGCAGACTGTTTCTCTGTCTCATTGAGAAATGAATCAAATGCTGATGCATTGTCATCGGAATCCATGATCTTTCTGGCAGCTTCCTCTATCATACGTGTGATGTCGCCCTTTGCACCGTCAACAATGCCTGCCTTCCTGCGCTCGCCTTCAGCCTTTGCATCCTCAATTATCTTTGCAGCCTCAGCTCTTGCAGCCTCAGTTTCGCTCTTCTTAAGCTCTGCGATCTCAGCTTCTGCCTCAGCCTTTTTTGCCGCGATCTCATCATCGGCACCTTTAAGAGCCTTCTCATACTTATCTCTTAAATCTTCCGCATCCCTGAGATTCTGCTCCCATTTGTCATTCATATCCTTATACTTGGCATCACGCTTGTCCATAAATGCTGTAACAGGCTTATACACCAGATAATACAGCCCTCCGAAAAGGATTATGATATTGAACAGATGCAGGAATATCTGCATAAAATCTATTCCGAGGATCATAACAGTTCTCCTTGTCCTTTAATGATCAGAGTACGAATATTACAAGTATCGCAACGATAAGTGCATAGATAACGACTGTCTCTATGAACACAAGACCCATCATCATCATTGTCTGTATCTTACCGCCGGCTTCAGGCTGTCTTGCAACACCCTCGCTTGACTTGCCAACTGCAAGCCCCATACCTATGGCACCTCCGAGGGCAGCAAGTCCGACGCCTATACCTGCACCGATCGCCTTGCCCGTAAGGCCCGATACATCACTGTTCTCTTCTGCAGCAGCTTCCGTCTTCTGATCTGTACCGTCTGCAGCGCTTGCACTCATTGCACCTCCGATGCCGGCTCCTGCAAATACAACGATAAGCACGCCGAGAACAACTGCCATTGTCTTTAAAAATTTAAGCCTCATTTTCTTTCTCCTCCGGTGTATTTTTTTTCTTTTTCTTCTTTATGATCGGTTCCGTGACTTCACCAAAATATACACTTGTAAGCATCGTGAGTACGTATGCCTGTATCAATGCATGAAGCACTGTAAAAAGCACGCCTACTACTACAGGAAGCACAAAGCTCAATGTGATGTAATAATATACAAGCTCTGTTGTGAGCATACCCGAAAGCAGCGCACCGAAAAGTCGGAAAGTCATGGACACGGGGAGTGAAAACTCTTTCAGAGTCTTTCCCAAGCCCTTTATCTTATTGGATGTGATACCGCCGAACATTATGAACAGATATGAGAAACACCCTGCCGCTATGGCACCGTTAATATTTGCGATAGGAGCAGGCAGAGATATGGAATGACCTTCTGTCGTTATCACCTGAAGACCTAAAAGTTCAAACATTGTTCCCACAAAGATATAAGAACCGACAGCAAAGATATAAGCCCCGAGCACGTTGTATCTGTGCGGTGAATTGCTCTTTGCCAGATCTCTGAAAGTCTCGACCCAGAGCTCAATAAGACTCTGAAAACGCCCCGGAACGATCTGAAATTTCGGTATGATGAATATCCTTAAGAATAAAGCAAAAAGCAGAAGAAAAGCCGTTACTATAAAACCGGCTATCAGCGAGGGATCCACCTCTACGAGCCCGAACACACTCACTTTGTTGATGTCATGCAAAACGGCATCACGCATTGCAAGTTTTATGGTCTCATGCTTTTCCGAATGGAATGTGGCTATAGTGCCTGCTAAAGATATGATGAGCAGAATACCCGTAATAATGAAAAATCGTATGGTCTTCTTTTTTTCCAACTGTAACGCCCCCTTTTATGCTTAAACACAGCATTAGCATTATAACACTCATCAAGCCTGTTAAACAACCCGGACAGGGGGATAATAATCCCACTAAGACATCCTCCCACCGGCAGCCTTGCCTGACAGTGGATCGTTCGCCAAGCAGTTCTTACGAAAATGCCCCAAACTATTGCGATCTTCTCTTGTATTTTCTACCCATGATAAAAGGACAGATCCTGTCGAGAATAAAAAGATAAGGGATATCTATGATGAGAACCCCAATAAGGATCATGAACGTAAGTACATAAACCTGATAAAACGGAACAAACTGTATGAGCTTAAGGCTGATAACCTCGGCAAAATACAAAGGATAAAGATCCATATGTGTAAGCATCACTTCAAGAGAATGTCTGCCGTAGAAACCGGGAATGTTTAAAGGGAAGCGCTCTGCAAAGGGCTCAAGGCTCTTTAATACGAGAATGAAACCAAAAGTCCCAAGGAGCATCGAGGCAAGTGAGATCAAAGGATCCTGAAATGTAAGGGTCCTCACATCACATGTAGGTGTAAGATGGTCTACAACCCAGTGAGCTGCGATCAGTATCAGTCCCAATGCAGCATCAATAATAAGTGTAAGCTTATCCGTTGCAGCGGGTCCCATTTTTATCAGTTTCTTTTCTGTCTTCTTTGCCGCAGTTTTCCAGAGTTCCGTTACAAAATATCCGATAGCCGTAAGGAAAGTGCAGAACGGTATCCTAACAAAGGTCCCTGCAAGATACATCATAAAATTCTTTCCCGCAAAGAATTCATGCGACTTTCTTAATTCTAACGAAAAGAATGAAAGAAGCCCAAGCAGCGCAATTATGACAAAAGCACTTGTCACATATACGGCTCTGCCCTTTCCGTTGCTGATACGATCTGCAAATTTAAGAAGCAGGATAAGCAGCATTTCAGAAAAAAAGAAGGCAGGAATAAACCACAGGACTGAGGCCCCGTTTAATGACAGGGTCTTTAAGATAAACTCATCCATACCGGTAAAAATACCTGCCGGTGCATTATTTGCATAATTCATCCTGATAAGGATAAGTGCATAGAAGAATGAGAAAAAAGCATATGGCACAAACAGGCGGACTGCCCTGTCAGATGCCGTCACGGCAAGGCTCTTTTTTTCTTTGTGTGAAAGAGCATCAAGCATACCCGAAATGATAAAGAACATGGAAACACAAAGAGTGCAGGCGCTGCTTCTTAAGCCTTCCGGTGCATATGTATTGTGACAGGTGATGACGGCACATGCTGCCACAGCCTTGGCCATATCAAGATAATGGATACGTGTCTTTTTCATAACGCAGTAAATGATAGCAGATTTTTACAGCTTTGCAAAACTGTGATATCATACACGGGTTATGAAAAAGAATTCTAAACAGTTACTCGAAGGCATACGTGACGGCCTTCCCATAGCCCTCGGCTATTTTGCGGTATCCTTTTCCCTCGGCATACAGGCAAGAGATGCTGGCATGAACGTTGTGCAGGCAGCCGCAATGAGTTTTTCAAATTTCACAAGTGCGGGAGAGTTTGCCGCTCTGACTATAATATCATCAGGCGGATCTTTCATCTCCCTGGCACTTTCTCAGCTTATTATCAATCTAAGGTACATACTCATGAGTTTTGCGCTCTCGCAGCGCATAGCTCCCGAAACCTCTACCATTCACAGGATGGCAATGAGCTTTGGCATCACGGATGAGATATTCGGTGTGTCCGTGGGACGCAAGCCCCCGCTCTCGCCTTTCTATACCTACGGTGCGCTTCTGCTGACACTGCCCGGCTGGGCAGGAGGTACCGCAGCCGGCGTTGCTGCAGGCAGCATACTTCCGGACAATATCGTAAACGCTTTGAATATTGCTCTCTACAGCATGTTCATCGCAGTATTCATTCCCGCATCAAGGGATGACAGGCACGTAGGTATAGCAGTTATAATATCAATGGCTGCAAGCTGGCTCTTTTCACTGCTGCCTGTTATCAAAGACATATCACAGGGCACCAGAGTGATAATCCTTACTGTATGCATATCGCTTTTGTTTGCGATCATATTCCCTGTGGATGAAAATAAGAATACGGAGGAGGCTTCCTCATGAAGATCTGGCTTTATATCGCAGTCATGGCCATTGTCACATATCTGGTAAGAATGCTGCCAATGACTTTTTTAAGAAAAGAGATAAAGAATAAGACTATGCGCTCGTTTCTCTACTATGTGCCATATGTAACACTTACAGTGATGACGTTTCCGGCCATCGTTTATTCTACCGGGAGCATCTACTCGGCGCTTGCAGGCTTTGCCACGGCACTTGCACTTTCATTCAAAAAAATGAGCATGATACTTGTGGCTGTCATCTCCTGCGTTGTAGTCTTCATTACGGAATTAATGATACTGTGAGTGTTATGTAGTTTTGAAGCTATGTTTGCAGGTAAGATTTCAGGATGAAATATAATATAAAAAGGGGCTCCGCATTTGATGATATGATCATCTAATGCAAAGCCCCTTAAATCTTATGTTTTATCAGAAGATCGAAGGTCTTGTCAGTCTTGTAACATTTGTCGTTGCATTCTTATAAACGAATATAACAGACATTTCGATCTTTGAAAGACTGGTAATTCTTATCTCGTAAGTCTCACGCTCTGATATTCTTACATTCTTTGTTGTAACAAGTATATGCTTTCTTACATTTCCCTGATCATCTGTATAATCCTCAAGGCTGTAATCATACTCAACCTCATTGGTTCTGGTACCATTTCTCATATTTCTTGTATATTTACGAGCGATACCTGTGTTATCACCCTCCCCGCCTGCAGTAAACTGCCAACACTCTGTTTCCGATGAGCCAAAATCAGCAGGTATTATCCACTCACCCTGGATGTTACTGTCTGTCATCTCAATTGTCCGGAACATATCAAACAGATAATATCCGCCGGCTAAAAGCATAATAAGGAAAAGGGCACCTATTATCCTTCCTGCGACATCTTTCGGTTCAACTTCCTGTTTCGGTTTAACTTTAATGGTAGCCATTATATACCTCCTAAGAAATAAATACCTCTTGTATAATATACCTATTCGCTGATTTCCTCAAGATGCTGTCTTGCTTTATCTG
Source organism: Lachnospiraceae bacterium NK4A179 (assembly GCA_000421045.1). Lineage (GTDB taxonomy): Bacteria > Bacillota > Clostridia > Lachnospirales > Lachnospiraceae > NK4A136. The sequence goes on along the minus strand of ATWC01000009.1, from coordinate 85,265 downwards.
CTTCTTCACTATCAGGAAATTTTTCCAGCAGTTCGCTGAACTTTGCCGAAGCATTTGTCATATCCTCGCTGTCATAATACGCAAGCGCAAGATAGTACAGCGCTTCGTCATTATTTGCATCATACTGACAAGCCTTGGTAAGATCCTTTATAGCATTCTCATAATCCATGGAATTATAAGCTTCAAGCCCGCTGTCATAATAGCTTCCGGACACAGTATTGCCTATGCCGCCCTTGAGATAATGGTAAAGATCAAGGAATTCACCCGATGCCCCATTCTCCAGATATTCATTAGGGATAAGCGCAAGATACTCATCAACCTTCAGATTATCCTGGCCGTCATCAAGATAAGCATATGCAGCCGAGATAAGATGGTTGTTTACGTCTATAACTCCTCCGGCACCGGAAAAATCATCAATAGTTTCCTTCTGGGTCTGTATATCGGCCTGAAGCTCTCCTATCCTTGATTCAAGCTCCGCTATCTCGGAATTCTTGGAATCGATCTGTTCACCGTATTCAGCCGCCTTGGAATTGGCTTCTTCCCTTACCGCTGCAACCCTTGTCGGGAAGATCAGGAAATAGGAAACACATACACCTATCACAACACCAATGGCTATCTGCAGAAAAGCTCCGAGTCCGGGGCCTTCCTTCATGCGCGCCGGCTGTATGATGGTCTCATTTCCGTTCTTTTTATATATAGCAGAACCATCTCCGGAAACACGGCTTCGTCCCTTCTTATCAGATGTGGCGATCCCGGTCACTCTCTCTATCTCTTTCAGATAACGGAGACTTGTAAGATTCCCACAGTCGGTCTTGAGAGCAGCTTCCAGTTCTTTTCTGGCTCTCTCCCACTCTTCTTTATGTATATAGAGAAGAGCAAGAAGCTGACGTGCCTTAACATAATTCGGATTCATGCTGATGACCTTTTTGAGCTGGATCATAGCCATATCCGGACTGTCCTGTTCACATAGTTCCAGGGCTTTATTATATTTTCTTATTGAGTTTTTGAGTGTTTCAAGCCTTCCCTGGCCGGCCTGTACAAGACTGATATATTCATTCGCAACATTCTTGTCAGGTTTAAGATTCTGGCTGACAACCCATTCAGACAACGCTTCAACGCCCTCTCCCGTCTCATAATAAATGAGACCCAGAAGGTTTCTCGCATCAGTATGCCTTTTATTGAATCGTATGCAGTCCCTGAGAGCCCTGGCCGCTCCTGAAAGGTCTCTTACAGTTGCTCTTTCGAGTCCCTCATTATAAAGCGCATCCGCAGTATATAATATCTTTTTATACTGCTTTACATCAGCACCGCAGTTCGTGCAAAAATCAAGCTCGGTGAGTTCACAGCCGCAGTTATAGCAGATCACTGGCAGTTCTCCTACTCATCAAGGTTTTCGTCCTGAACTTCTCCGTCTGCAAGCGAAAGCAGAACATCAACGGCATCCTTCATATCCTGGCGCGCGTAAATGTCGCTTTCCGCATCAGACATCTCAAGACTTTTATGAAATTTCTTAAGTTCTTCTTCGAATATTATCATAATCGTCCTACTTTAGATTGACATAACAGTTAGTATGATAATTTATAGCAGTTCAAAAATCAATGAAATTATTTCTTTATATCTTCGATCTGCTTCTTAACCTGCTCCATTAGCTTTTCATACTTGGCGAGCTTTTCCTTCTCCTCGGCTATCTTTTCAGCCGGAGCCTTGGAAAGGAATCTCTCATTTGAAAGCATTCCGTTGGATCTCTTAAGCTCCCCTTCAAGACGCTTAACCTCGCCCTCAAGTCTTGCAAGCTCCTTCTCTTTGTCTACAAGATCAGAGAAAGGCATGTAAACTGCTGCATGTGCGAGCATTACAGCAACCGCATCATCTGCGATGCCTGTCTTATCGGACTGAACGGTAACCTCAGATGCAAATGCCAGAGTCTTAAGGAAATAACCGTTATCCTCAAAGCTCTCCTTTGCCTCCTTATCTTCGGTTACTATAAAGAGTGCTGCCTTTCTGGAATGAGGAACATTCATCTGTGTGCGGACATTTCTTATGCCACGGATAGCTTCCTTGATGGTCTCAAGTTCCTTCTCCTCTTTTGCAAACTCTCTTTCTGATGAAGTAACAGGCCATGAAGAGATCATGATGGAATCTTCCTCGTCCTGTATTGTAGTAAATATCTCCTCTGTGATGAACGGCATATAAGGATGAAGGAGCTTTAATGCATCAATAAGCACTTCCTTGAGTGTATATAAAGCGGCATTTCTGGATACTTTATCCTTATCTGTCTCATTCTCCTTTGCATAGAGTCTGGGCTTTACCATCTCTATGTACCAGTCACAGTACTCATCCCAGATAAAATCATAAACCTTCTGAACGGCAACACCGAGCTCATACTTCTCCATATTCTCGGTAACTTCCTTTATGAGGCCGTTTATCTTGGAAAGTATCCATCTGTCGGCAGGCTCAAGCTCTTCCTTTGAAGGCTTAGCAAGAGGCGTATCCGGCATATTCATCATTACGAAACGTGATGCATTCCATATCTTATTAGCAAAGTTACGGTTAGACTCTACCTTTTCCCAGTAGAAACGCATGTCATTTCCGGGCGCATTTCCTGTGATCAGCGTAAGTCTGAGAGCATCGGCTCCGTACTTGTCGATAACTTCAAGAGGATCGATACCATTGCCGAGCGACTTACTCATCTTTCTTCCCTGATCATCACGTACAAGACCATGGAAAAGAACCGTCTTGAAAGGTCTCTCTCCCATCTGCTCATATCCCGAGAAGATCATACGGATAACCCAGAAGAAGATGATATCGTAACCTGTTACAAGCACATCTGTAGGATAAAAGTACTTGAGTTCAGGTGTTTCCTCAGGCCAGCCGAGTGTAGAGAACGGCCACAGTGCCGATGAAAACCAGGTATCAAGAGTATCCTCATCCTGCTTGAAATGAGTACCTCCGCACTTAGGGCATTTCTCCGGTGCAGTCTTTGAAACTATGGTCTCACCGCATTCACTGCAGTAATATGCAGGGATCCTGTGTCCCCACCAGAGCTGTCTTGAGATACACCAGTCACGGATATTATCAACCCAGTTGTAATAGGTCTTTGTCATGCTTTCGGGAACAAGCTTTATCTCGCCTGATTCAACAGCCTTTCTTGCAGGCTTTATAAGCTCATCCATCTTAACGAACCACTGCTGCTTTACAAGCGGCTCAACAGTAGTATGACATCTGTCATGAGTACCTACGTTATGTGTATAATCCTCGATCTTAACCAAGAGCCCCAGTGCATCAAGGTCCTTTACGATCGCATCTCTTGCGGCATATCTTTCCATTCCGGCATACTTACCGCCGTTTTCATTGATGGTCGCATCATCATTCATGATATTGATGACAGGCAGATCATGACGCTTGCCCACCTCAAAGTCGTTAGGGTCATGTGCAGGTGTTATCTTAACAACACCGGTACCGAATTCCATATCAACATATTCATCGGCAATGATGGGGATCTTCCTGTTCATAAGAGGAAGCATCATATATTTGCCGATAAGTGATGTATATCTTTCATCCTTGGGATTTACGGCAACCGCGGTATCACCGAGCATTGTCTCGGGACGTGTTGTTGCAAAGGTGATATACTCACCGCTTTCGGTCCCGTCATCGTTAAGGATGGGATATTTGATGTGCCAGAAATGTCCGTGCTGCTCCTCATACTCAACCTCAGCATCTGAGATGGAAGTGTTGCAGACGGGACACCAGTTGATGATACGGGATCCCTTGTAGATATATCCCTTGTTATACATCTTTACGAAGACTTCATTTACTGCCTTGTTGCAGCCTTCGTCCATCGTGAAACGCTCTCTGTCCCAGTCGCAGGAACTGCCGAGCTTCTTTAACTGCTCTACGATCCTGCCACCGTATTCCTTCTTCCATTCCCATGCTCGCTCAAGAAACTTCTCACGTCCAAGATCGAGCTTATCAATACCCTGCTCCTTGAGGGTATTAGTGATGCGGACCTCTGTTGCGATCGAAGCGTGGTCTGTACCGGGCTGCCAGAGAGTACTGTAGCCCTGCATACGCTTGAATCGTATGAGTATATCCTGCATGGTCTCATCGAGAGCATGTCCCATGTGAAGCTGTCCCGTGATATTTGGGGGCGGGATAACGATGGTGAACGGTTTCTTATTCTGATCTACTTCAGCATGGAAGTACTTTTTATCGAGCCAGTTTTTGTAGATCCTGTCTTCGATCCCCTTAGGATCATAGGTTTTTGATAATTCTTTCATTTTCTATCTCTCCATTTTCCAGAATTGTACGCTGTAAGGGGGAAGCTCTGAGCCTCCGCCGAAATCATGCTTCGTGCCGGTGATCATCTCATCAGCCATACCGCAGCCTGCATCAAAGTGTGCGGTAAACGGTGCGCCATCAATATTGATGGCGATAAGGACTCGGTCATCATCGCATTTACGTTCCCAGATGCACTGCTTGTTATTTAACAGTATGCTTCTGAATCCGCCATAATTAAGGGCCTTGGAAGACTTCTTGGCCTCTGCCATGCCCCTTATCGTATCCGTGAGTGCATTCCATTCAGGCTTTTCAAAAGAGGGCCTGAGTGCGGGATCACCCTGTGACTTGTCCGCCTTTGTTCCCCATTCACTTCCGTAATAAACGCAGGGAATACCCGGCATTCCGAAAACTATGCCGTACGCTGCAGGAAGAAGCGCAGGATCCTTTATTATTGACGCGATCCTTGAGACATCATGATTATCCGCAAAGGAAAGGAGATGTGAGCCTCTTGCCACACACCAGTCCTCAGGTCCGAAGAGCCTTAAAAGTCCATGCACTATCTCAAAGAGATTATCTGAATTAATTGCAGAATAGATTCCCTTATAACACTGATAATTTGTAAGAGAATGCAGGTGCATTTCATTTAACATCCTGCCGTATTCCCCATGAAGTACCTCTCCCAGAAGGAAGAAATCCTGCTTCTTTGAATCAGTGAACTCCCTGAGTCTTCTTAAGAACTCACGGTCCAGACAATATGCAACATCAAGTCTGATACCGTCTATGTCAAAATCATTTATCCATCCTTCAACAGCGTGAAAAATATGCTGTATCACATCCTCATTATGAAGATTCAGTTTCACAAGATCATAGTTACCTTCCCAGCCTTCGTACCAGAGGCCGTCATTGTAAGACGAATTCCCATCGAAGGCGATTCTGTCAAACCATGAGACATAAGGTGAATTCTCCCTGTTCTTCAGCACATCCTGAAAAGCAAAGAAGCCGCGTCCAACGTGATTGAACACACCATCCAGAACTACCTTTATGCCTTCTTTATGAAGCTCATCGCATACTTTCTTAAAATCATCATTTGTGCCGAGCCTCACATCAATCTTTGTATAGTCCCTTGTATTGTAGCCGTGTGTATCCGACTCAAACAGCGGAGAAAAATATATGGCATTGCAGCCAAGTTTCTTTATATGAGGGATCCAGTCTATAACTTTAAGTATCCTGTGTTCGAGCACCCCGTCGTTTTCAAACGGTGCGCCGCAGAATCCCAGAGGATATATCTGGTAGAATACACTTTCTTCTGCCCACATAGCCAAAACCTCCCGTTCGATATCTTTAAACAAACACCTTATCTTACCACAAACTCCAAAAATCCTCCACCGCCTGCATAAGTCCGTCTCCGGACACTATGCTTAAGCTCTTCCACTCCCTCGGGAAAAGCCTTCTGTAGGAGTTGTCCGTATAGCGTTCATCCATAAGCACCGCTATGCCTGTGTCATTCTCCGTTCTGATCACGCGACCGGCAGCCTGAAGCACCTTATTCATCCCCGGTATCCTGTAAGCATAATCAAAGCCGTCCGCCTCAAAATACTCCTTTATAAGTTCTCGTTCGAAGCTCACCTGCGGGAGCCCTATCCCGACTATTATGCTTCCTATGAGCGCTTCTTCCCTCAGATCGATCCCCTCAGAAAATATGCCGCCAAGCACACAAAACCCTATCAGCGATTTCTTTCTTTTAGCCCCTGCATCATCCGCTGTAAACTCCGCAAGGAATTCATCACGTTCAGGTCCTGTCATATGCTGTTTCTGGATCAGGAGTACCTGTTCATCCTCGTCATAATAACTGCTCTGATACATATCCAGCACGCTCTGCATGAAGCTGTGTGACGTAAAAAAGACCATATAATTTCCGTTCCTGGCAGACACGGCTTCATATATCTTTCTTGCTATCCGTCCATACATCACATCACCGCGCCTTATATAACGGCTGGTGACATCCGTATCCACAAAGACTCCCAGATGCTCAGGCGCAAATGAACTCTCGGCATAAGCCTCGTAATCCTCATCCTCCCCGCCTGTAAGCTTTTTGTAATACTGTATCGGAAGAAAGGTTGCCGAAAACAATATGCTGCTCCTGCCCTTGCGCATACATTCACGAAGGTTTTCGGAAGGATCCATACACAGGAGTTTAAGATGAAAACTGTCATCTTCCTTTATCTCGGTATAGATACTGTAATGCTTATCGAGCAGTTCATAGATATACATAAAATGCGAGACTTTGAAATACATTTCAAGTACATCTTTTCTGAGTCCCGTATTCTCCTCTTCATCAAGAAACTGTGCAAAACCCTGATTCAGACTCTCGAGGAATCCGGCCTGTTCATTGATCTCTTCAGGAAGGCCCTTTCCTCCATTGGTTTCATTTTTAAGCTTTGTCAGGCTTCTGCAGCATTTATCCAATGCTTTGGAGACCTTTAATGCTGCCGGAAGGCCCTTTACTCTTCTCTTGCCTTCAAGTTTTATCAGTGTGGCATCTATAGTGCGTTTAACATCACGCAGCTCCTCAAGTATCAGTTCTGCGCTATACATATCACGAGCCCTGTCGATAAGATTATGTGCCTCATCAACAAGGAAGATATGATCACCCGCCCCACCGTCAAAATAACGTTTAAGTGATGCATGCGGATCAAAGAGATAATTGTAATCACCTATCACCACATCCGCGAAATATGACAGATCGAGACTGAGTTCAAACGGGCATACTTTGTGCTTCTTTGCAGCCTCAAGTATCACATTTCTGTCCATAACGTCATTATGGAGGGCCGTATCAAATACCGCTTCGTTTATCCTGTCAAAATGCCCTTTGGCATACGGACATTTTTCGGGATTGCATTCCCTCTGCGGCAATATGCATATCTTATCCTTTGCGGTAAGGGTAATACCTTTTATCTTAAGCCCGGCTTCTCTCATCTGGGAAAGCGCATTCTCCGCTACGGTTCCCGTCACATTCTTCCCAGTCAGATAAAATACTTTTCCCGAAAGACCCGCTCCGAAAGCCTTTACAGACGGAAACAGCGTGATGAGTGTTTTACCCGTACCTGTCGGTGCCTCAAGATAAAGTTTTTTCCCCTCTGCTATGGTCTGACGCACATAGGATACGAGTTTCTTCTGTCCCTTTCTGTATTCAAACGGGAATTCCAATTCAAGGGCGCTTTTATTTCTTATCTGCTCCCATTCTATACGCATATCCGCAAAGCGTCTGAATTCTTTGACAACTCCGTCAAACCACTCTCCCAGTTCCTCAAAAGTATATTCTTCAAAAAAATATTTAAGATCCTCGGTCCTTGGATCGCAGTATGTCATCCTAACACGTATCAGCGGAAGCTTATGATCAAGCGCGTAGATATATGCATAAACCTTTGCCTGTGCAAGATGCACGGGAACAGGAGCCTTCATTTTTGAAAGCTTCTTTCTTACACACTTTATCTCATCTACCGTTATCTGGCTGTATTCCTCTGAAGTAAGGTATTGATTAAGCGAAAGCTGCTTCGACATCAAAGAAGCAGGGCCCTGGAGAGAATCATCGATTATCCCGTCAGCCCTGCCCTCAATATAAATATCATAAAGATCAGCAGGAATGGTTATTGACAACGGAACTTCAGCCGAGTAGCCTGCTCCAGCCCTTCCCTGAAGCAGCCTGTGTATGCGGCTGCCCTCCTGCATCGCTTTTTCAGATACCGAACCGGGGTGCCTGTCATCTATATCACCCGTTCGGAGTATAAATTCCACCAGACTTCTTACTGATAACTTTATTACCGTCTGATTTCCTTTAATATCACTCATCTGTTCGCGTATCTTTTTCTAAATCAAATATACTTGCCGGCTCCTCTTCATCAGGTCCGAATATACTCTTTGGAGCCTTTGCATCGGGACCGAATAAATCGGATGTATCATCCTGCGCTGCTTCTTCAGCAGCGATCTCTTCCATTGTTTCTTTGTAGCTTGAGGCAGTACGTTTTACTATGCCTTCCATCTTTCCGTAACGTTCTGCTGCCCCTGTAAGCCTGTATCCGGCCCATAACATATACAGCATGACCGGTAACTGTATCACCATGCTCACGATAAATACAGGGATCCTATTCTTCATTATTTCAGGATCAAATTTTACCATCTCCCATATCATGACCGCCCAAAGTGATAAAATAACAGCTGCCAAAAGGAAGAACAGGACTCCGAGTACCAGACAATGCTTTTTGAGCGCAGCTTTATCGGTAAAATCCTCCGGCCTGTCTAACCCCGTGTATCTCTTTTTCCAGATATAGCAGTTCATGGCACGACCTGAATATTCCCAGCCCTTGTTTATGAGAGTCTCCATGTATAATGCTTTTGAAAGACCTGTGCAGTCTACTGCATATTTTATCTTTTCAGGAGTTTTTTCTTTAACTGCAGAACCTTCCGTATCTTCTGATCCATCTGCTCCTTCAGCGCTTTCCTCCGGTTCTTCAGATGCAAATGTAAAATAAAAAAGCGAACCCTGGGAAAGGAATCTGAGTATCATGCCTTCAGATGCCTGCTGTTCCAGGAATTCCTCAAGTTCAGACGGAACAATATATCTTAATGATGCAAAAAGTTTTTTCTTCTCTCCCATGTCACTCCCTCACTCCCGTACCGTCAAAAGACGGAATAAAACTTTCCGATGCAGTCATACCCTCCTGTATGAAGGCATTTGTTATCCCCAGTTCAAGCGCATGATCGATACACTTTTCGTATTCCCTTTTTGTAAGCTTTCTGTTCAGTTCATCATACTTTAAACGGAACTCTTTATCAAAACCGGGAACCATCTGCGGCGGTGTGTACTGATTCATTATACTGTAACATATTTCATTGCCATATGTCTCATATAATCTGTCGAGCACTGCAAATGATTCATGTACATGTCCCGGAAGCACCAGGTGTCTTACTATCACACCACGCTTCATCAATCCCCTGTCATCAAAACATGCGCCGCCTTTGTCCCTCACCTGTCTTACCATTTCATCAAGTGCTGCAAAAGCATATTCAGCATAATTTCCCGCGCTCGAAAACTTTTCCGCAAGATCGTAGCTCACATATTTGATATCCGGCAGGAATATATCCACATAATCTTCAAGAAGCTTTATCGTTTCAGGCAGCTCATAACACGATGTATTGTAGACAACAGGCAACGTAAGTCCCTTTTCCTTAGCAAGATCAAGTGCCTGTTTTATCTGCAGCACATAATGCGTAGGAGTTACCAGATTGATATTCTCCGCACCCTTATCCTGCAGTTCCAGGAATATATCCGAAAGGCGTTCCACACTTACCGTGATACCTGATCTCCCCCTTGATATGGGCATATTCTGGCAGAAGATGCATCTTAAAGTGCAACCTGAAAAAAATACTGCTCCTGAGCCGTTCTTCCCCGAAATACATGGCTCTTCATAAAAATGAAGTGCTGCTCTTGAGAGCCTTATATCAAAAGTCTGCGTGCAGAAGCCGCTTTTGCCTTCCGCACGCAGTACATTGCATTTTCTGGGACAGAGTGTGCAACCGTCCATCAATGATGGAAAAGTCTTGCACCGGTGAACGCCATTACCATTCCAAGCTTATCGGCAGCCTCGATGACAGCGTCATCTCTCTTTGAACCGCCGGGCTCGGCAACATATTTAACACCGCTTCTGTAAGCTCTCTCAATGTTATCAGAGAACGGGAAGAAAGCATCTGATCCGAGTGCCACATCTGAAGCCTGTGAAAGCCATACCTGCTTTTCTTCTTTAGTGAACACTTCGGGCTTAACCTTGAATACCTTCTGCCATGCTCCGTCAGCAAGTACATCCATAAAATCATCACCGATATAGAGATCGATCGAATTGTCTCTGTCGGCGCGGCTGATACCATCAACAAACTGAAGGTCAAGAACCTTAGGGCACTGTCTGAGAAGCCAGTTGTCAGCCTTTGAACCTGCAAGACGTGTGCAGTGTATACGTGACTGCTGCCCTGCGCCTATACCTATAGCCTGACCGCCCTTACAGTAGCAAACTGAATTGGACTGTGTATACTTAAGTGTGATAAGCGAAATTACAAGGTCGATAGCTGCAAGCTCGGGAAGCTCTTTATTCTTTGTAACGATATTCTCAAGCATTGACTTGTCGATCTTTATCTCATTTCTTCCCTGCTCAAATGTGATACCGAACACATCCTTATGCTCCACGGGAGCAGGTGAGTATGAAGGATCGATCTCGATGATCGCATAGGTTCCGCGCTTCTTGCCTTTAAGTATCTCAAGAGCTTCGGGCTCATAGCCGGGAGCGATGATACCGTCTGAAACTTCATGCTTGATAAGCTTTGCAGTGGGCACATCACACACATCCGAAAGGGAAATGAAATCACCGAAAGATGACATTCTGTCTGCGCCTCTTGCTCTTGCATATGCGCATGCAAGGGGAGAAAGCTCTTCTTCGGGATCAACAAAATATATCTTTCTTAATACATCATCCAGCTCGATACCTACTGCGGCACCTGCAGGAGAAACATGTTTGAAGGATGTTGCTGCAGGAAGGCCTGTTGCATTCTTAAGTTCTTTAACAAGCTGCCAGCCGTTTAAAGCATCCATGAAATTGATATATCCGGGCTTGCCGTTAAGCACCTTTATCGGAAGCTCTCTGCCGTCATTTACAAAAATCTTGGCAGGCTTCTGATTAGGATTGCATCCGTATTTAAGTTCAAGTTCTTTCATTTTTCAGTCCCCTTTCAGTTTATTATAAATCTTGGTTTCATATTTACCGCTTGCTATATCAATGAATCTGATGAAGAGAGAAACCTTGTTATCGGGATTGAGTGATTCCCATACAAGCTTTCCGAAAGCTTCCATATCACCGTCAATATTAACAAGCTCAGGCTCACCCTCAAAAGAAGGAAGAGGATTGCCGTCACCCATATATGTATGGATAAAGCGTCCCTCGCCTGCCTTCAGCTCATCATAGCAGAAAGTATATCTGCTGCAGGAATGAGGATCACCGTTGTCGCTTTTAAGTATGGACATTGCCATATCATACTTTGCATCCTTCACATTCATTATGCAGGAGATGCGCGGTGTGAAGTTCGGTCCGTCCGGCTCGAACTCTCTTGAACGGAGTGACTGCTCAAATGTAAGCCCCTTCTCCATTCCGTCATATATCGTATCGGTCTGGTCTCCGTTTGTAACTATTGTAGTATTGCCAAGTACACGCACAGGCGCATATATGATAAGGCTTGGATCCTCGAGTTTTGAAGGATCAAAAGCCTCTGTCCTGATGCCTTCACCTTCTACCGTAAAAATCCTGTTTCTGGAATTCTCACTGCGGCCCATGATGAAATATGCACTTACCGCATACTTTCCATCTGCGCTCCTTCCTGCCACTATCCCTCTGCCGGGATAAGCATTAGCCTTAAGAATTGCTGAAAGATCCTCTTTTTTCATTTTTCCCTCCTATGCATGGTCATTTATCGCTGCTTCCGAACGTCATACGTCCGTAATACTCAAGTATGCACTGCCTCATCATAACAAGGGCATTCGCAACGCTTAAGTTTCTGATCTTGGCGCGGTCACCTGAAAAATTAAATTCCTTTACGCTAACCTTTCCCGCTACATTGACCGCAATATACACAAGACCTACAGGCTTTCCTTCCGAGGCATCAGGCCCTGCATTTCCGGAAACTGCAACAGCAACATCTGCCTTATAAAGATTGGTGGCACCTTTGGCCATCTCCTTGACTGTCTGTTCGCTGACGGCGCCGTATTTATCCAGAGTCTTTCTGCTTACGCCTGCGATCTTTCTCTTTGCCTTGTTTGAATATGTGATATAGCCTGCCTTGTAGATTTCCGAAACTCCGGGTACATTTATTATCCTTCCTGCAAGAAGGCCTCCCGTGCATGATTCTACCGTGGTCACCGTAAGTTTGTTGGCAAGCAGCAGTTCGACTACCGCCTCCTCAAGGCTTTTGCCGGCATGCGTAGTATATACGCTGTCTCCTAACCGTGCCTTTATCTCCTTTACAACAGGCTTTATTAACTTCTTTGCCTCTTTCTCATTCTCTGCCGCCGCAGTAAGCCTTATATCCACTTCTGCCGTCCCGGCATACGGAGCAACCGTTACAGGCCCCTTTGAATCGATCATATCATCGAGGATCGCTGCTATCTCTGACTCTGCCCTTCCGCACACCTTTACCATAACAGATTCGATGACTTTCCCCGAAAGATTCCTTAAGTATGAGACTGCATCAGCTTCCCAGACGCTCTTAAGCTCTTCGGGAGGGCCGGGAAGAAGTATTATGACCTTCTTTGCTCCGGACTTTTCTGTCTCTATAAGTACTCCCGGTGCAAGGCCGTTATCATTCTTCAGTATCGTGGCTCCATCCGGGATCATAGCCTGGCGTCTGTTATTCTCAGCCATTTCCCTGCCGCGCTTTTTGAAATGCTCTTCTATCTTTTTCATGGAAGGCTCATCAACATGCATTGAAAGCCCCAGATAAGAAGCAACACACTCCTTTGTTATATCATCCTGCGTGGGGCCTAAGCCTCCTGAAAAAACAATTATATCCGAGCGGTTAAGCGCAGCCTCAAATGCTGCCTTTATCCTCTCGGCATTGTCGCCAACAACCGTCTGACAATACGACTCTATACCGTATCTGGCATACTGTGATGCAAGATAAGCCGCATTTGTATTTACTATATTGCCAAGCAGTATTTCAGTCCCTACACAAATGGTTTCAGCCTTCATAGCATCATGCCTCCCCGGGTTCATCCTTCATAACATCTTTGTTCTTGATTATATAATCAATAAGCGAGATGACCGTAAGTGCCAGCGCAATGTACATGAGCACCTGTCCCGGAATATAGAGCGCATCGATATTGATTATGAACAGTATTATCATAAACATCTGGGAAGCAGTCTTGAACTTTCCCCAGTAACTTGCCGCGATAACGACTCCCTTTTCCGCTGCTATGAGTCTGAAACCGCTGATGATAAATTCCCTTGCAACTATGATGATAACTATCCACGCCGGCATCCTGTCCATTGCGGTGAATGCGATGATCGCGCTGCAGACAAGAAGCTTATCAGCCAGCGGATCCATGAATTTGCCAAAGTTGGTAACCATGTTCCATTTTCTTGCAAGATAGCCATCGAAGAAATCCGTAAGTGATGCGATGCAAAAGATTGCAAGTGCGATCCATTTGCTGTAAGGGATCAGTTCCGTCATCAGAAAAAATATAAAGAACGGTATAAGCACTACGCGGAACGTTGTCAGTTTATTGGGTAAGTTCATAACTCAACTCTCTTTATTATTTTTTTTAAAACCAAATGTATATTTTATCATACTTTTTGATTTTCATTGGCAAAACCCAACTCAAGTGCGCGATTTACCGGTGAACAGTAACATCCATCAGACTATCTCTCCGTACAGATCATAGCCTTCGGAACCTGTGATCCGTACCGTAAGCATAGTACCGGAAACGAATTCATTATCCGATTCCGCAAATACAAAGCCATCAATATCCGGCGCATCCATATAGCTGCGCATAACTGTCACACCTTCCTCGGGAAGACGGCCTATCACCATGCAATCAAGCACAAGTCCTTTTCTTGAAGCAGCCTTTTCAAAAGCGATATCCTGCTGGATCTCCATGATCTCATCGGCACGGTTTTTTTTGACAGCCTCATCCACCTGATCTTCAAAAGTCTCGGCAGCAGTTCCTTCCTCCGCAGAATATGGAAATACACCAAGACGGTCAAAACGCATCTCTTTCACAAAGGACTTAAGCCCCTCGAAATCATCTTCAGTCTCCCCCGGAAAACCTGTTATCAAAGTGGTCCGAAGACAGATATCGGGTATGGCTTTTCTTAATTTAGCAACAGTTTCGGAAAGCCCCGCTCGCGTTGCACGTCTGTTCATCCGCTTTAATATCCCATCCTCACTGTGCTGAATGGGCAGGTCAAGATAATGACATATCTTTGGATTGGATGCCATCTCTTCTATCAGCTCATCATCTATCTCTTCCGGATAGCAATAAAGTATCCTGATCCATTCAAAAGGAAGCTCGGAAAGCTTTCTTAAGAGCTCAGGAAGTGCCTTGTGACCATATATATCGGTGCCATAGATAGTAGTTTCCTGTGCGACCAGTATCAGTTCCTTAACACCGCCATCTGAAAGCACCTCTGCTTCTGCAAGCAGTGTTTCCATGGGAATGGAACGATAATGACCGCGTATCTTGGGTATTATGCAATAAGTGCAATTTTTATCACAGCCTTCTGCTATCTTCAGATAGCCCGTGCACGGATCTCCGGTATGTATCCTTGGAAGTCCGGCGATAAGGCCGGAAAGGGGCTTCTTATCACGGATGAATCCACTCTCTCCCGAAAGAAGCTTATCGACACAGAGAACTATATCATCAAAAGAAGCGGTACCAAGCACAGCATCCACCTCGGGGAGATCAGACTTTATCTCATCGGCATAGCGCTCGGCAAGGCAGCCTGCCGCTATAAGGCACTTAAGCCGGCTGTTCTCATCCTTTTTTAATTCCCCGTATCTTATAAGAGTATTTATGCTTTCTTCCTTGGCATCCATGATGAAACAGCAGGTATTGACCACGATAACATCAGCATCATTCTCATCATCGGTAAGGCGGTAATCTGCCTGAGAAAGCAATCCCATCATCATCTCACTGTCGGAAAGATTCTTATCACATCCGAGAGAGACAAGCAAAAAAGCAGGCCTGTCTTCCTTACCTGAAGACAAGCCCCCCTTTGATATATTTGTTTCCGATATCATTCTGTTATCAGACATCAGACTAAAGGCAGATCATCTGAATCATCTGCTTCGATGCGGATCCTTCCCTTTTCAAGTTCCTCAACTGCAATTGAAAGAGGCTTCTTTGAGAATCTGCCGCTCTTTGTTTCAACAAGAGCAGGTGCACCGCCGATTATCTGTCTTGCTCTCTTTGCGGTAGCCATAACGATAGAATAACGGCTTGCTACTACGGGAGCCTCGCCATCCTCCACATCAGCGTTTACCACATTCATAAGGTCCGTATATGACGGATGAAGCATCATAGTTTTTTCCTCCTTTATCTTGAAGCCTTTTTCTTAAGGCCTTCCCTGACTTTGTTAATAAACTCCTCATTCATCTGAGGTCTCATCTTGGCTGCCTCAATGATGGTGTGAACATCGGACACGCACTTATCTATCTCATCGTTCACAGCTATATAATCATAATCCTCAATGCCGTCGGATTCAAGTGCCGCTCTGTCCATTCGCTTCCTGATCACATCATCTGTCTCTGTCCCGCGGCCTCTGAGCCTGTCCTCAAGCTCATCCGCTCCCGGAGGCATGATGAATATCAATACCGCATCCGGATAGATTTTTTTTATATTCCTTGCACCCTGTATCTCTATCTCAAGAATAACATTGAAGCCGGCCTTCATCTTTTCCTCAACATATGCCTTGGGTGTTCCGTAATAGTTGCCTACATATTCGGCATATTCTATAAGGCCGTCTTCTTCTATGGTCTTTTCAAATTCCTCACGGCTTACGAAGAAATAGGACTTGCCGTTTTCTTCCCCCGGCCTCGGGGATCTGGTCGTCATCGATACGGAAAGAGCATAATTATCATACTTTTCCATAAGCCCTTTGACTATCGTGCCTTTTCCTGTCCCGGCAAACCCGGATATTACAGTAAGTACGCCTCTGTCTCCCATAGTTATCTCCAAATGATCACTCTATATTCTGAACCTGTTCCCTGATCTTTTCTATATCAGTCTTAAGACCTATGGCGAGATTGGATATCTCAAGGTCTCCGGCTTTGGAAAGCGTCGTATTTGCTTCCCTGTTAAGCTCCTGTGCAAGGAAATCAAGCTTCCTGCCGACAGGACCGTCTTTTTCAAGTTCTTCCCTTACCGCCTTTATATGGCTTCTGAGCCTTACCGTCTCCTCGTCCACACATATCTTGTCGGCATAAATACCAACCTCGGTTATTATCCTGCCCTCATCAGCCTTGGCATCAGAGCCGGCAAGCAATTCATCTATCTTGTTCTTCAGTCTTGTCTGATAACCGTTTATCACTTCAGGTGAGTGCTTCTCGATCTGCTCAACCTTATCTGACATTTCATCCAGTTTAAAAAGCAGATCCTTTTTAAGATTCGCACCTTCTGCCTCACGGCTCTTTACAAATTTCTCAGCCGATGATCTTGCTGTCTTTTCAAGCAGCTGCCAGAGTTCATCTTCATCCTCGGCCTCATCTGCCGTGGTGAGAACATCCGGATATCTCGACAGTGATGAAACCCTTATATCATTCTCAAGGCCGAAATCCTCTGCCATCTGTTTAAGATAGCCAAGATATTCTTCTGCAAGATGCTTATTGTATCTTACACTGCAGGCCTTTTCGGAAAGATCCTCGAAGGAAACATATACATCAATCTTCCCTCTTTCGATATATTCCTTAAGTACATTACGGAGCGCCGCCTCAAACTGAGCCAGGTTCCTCGGCATCTTTATATTCTCATCAAGATATCTGTGATTGACCGCTTTGATCTCCACAGCCATCCTGCGTCCGTTCTCTTCAGTCTCGGTCCTCCCGAAACCTGTCATACTCTTTACCATCGTAAACCCCAATCCTTGTTCCATAATAAATGTGCTTTTGCGCACATACAAGGTAGATTATATTTCATAAGGGGGATTTACGCAAGGCACAGGAATCTAAGAGTATATAGCGAAAAAAACCGGAAACCCATTCAGGTTTCCGGCAAGTCGGAGTGACAAGATTCGAACTTGCGGCCTCCGCGTCCCTAACACGGCGCTCTAGCCAAACTGAGCCACACCCCGATATTTGATTGTTATGCCGGTCAAGCCAGATCCCGTTTGATCCTGATCCTCACGCGCTTGACCGATCATATCGCTCAAGCTGCCGAGCGGAATCGAACCGCCGACCTCCGCATTACCAATGCGACGCTCTACCGACTGAGCCACAGCAGCAACTGATGACTCGCGCCACCGAGAAATGATGATACCAAACGAAACAAACTATGTCAACATCTTTTTTTCAACAATTCTTATAACAGGGCTTACACATATTTCCTGAAGCAAGGCTCCAAGCAGCAATGCCGCCGGCAAAGTAACTGCGATCAGAAGGAATATCTGCCCTATGTTGTATGAGGAAAGATGCAGAAAATGCCCCAGTTTATCCATCACAGGCAGATGCACCATATATGCGGCAAATGAATATTTCCCGATAAACTTTACAGCCATATCGGCCGCTTTCAGTTTACCGGACCGATATACATTGCAAAGCACAACAAACAGACCTGCTATAGTTAATCCATACAAAGGTGAGTGGCCGGTAAGTCCGCTTACAAACACAGCATTCCTAGAGCAGCTTATTATCGCTACCAAAGAAAGGACCGAAACTATACCTGCAATGAGAACTTTCTTTTTTGAATCAGCAAGCTTTTCCACGCAGTATCCCAGGCAAAAATACGCACTCCATCCCGCAAGCGGAAAGCCCCAGTTAAACGGATGCCCGCAGTTCTCACCTATAGTCACAAATGCATTGAATAAGAGTCCTAAACCTGTGAGCAGGAATGCCGCCCTGTCTCCAAGCTCCTTAAAAGCTTTACCGATAAAGGGGGCAACAAGAATATTTCCGACAAGCACATAAAGAAACCAGTAGATCGTGGAATTATTACCGCCCCATACTCTCCAGAAATATTCCCTGAAGAGATGCAGATCAAAAACAAAATCACATTCTCTGAGGCATTCAAAAAACATAAATACCAGTATGGGAAAAATAAGTTTCAGAGCTTTGTTTTTATAATACTTTTTAATATCTTCCTTAGTATCAAATTTACCGCTAAGTGCAAAGCGTCCGCTCAGCATAAAATAAATGCCGTTGCAGAGAAGAAACAGGGAGTTCAGTACAGTGTACATGAACGTAAAACCTGTGCCTGCAAGTCCGGCTTTTTCATACTGGTGTTGATTGACGTGCACTCCTATCATAAGTATCAGTGCCACAGAGCGCACAAATTCATATCTTAAGTCACGCTTTTTACTGCTCGGCATAGACATACTTGTTCTTTGATTTGCCGCCAAGGAGCTTCACCTCCCCTTCGGCAAGATTCAGATCGGCAAGAACCTTCATCGCATCCTCATACTGTGCGGAATTGATACAGAATATAAGCCTGGTCCCCGCTCCCGTAAACACTTTTGCAAAAAATGACGGCTCCTGCCAGCGAAGGAAATAAGATATACGGGCGTACTGAAGCGCGGCCTCTATTTTGTGCCGTGTAGCGCCTATATTCTTTTTTCTGCCGCCCGTAAGTTCACAGAGATCTATCTCATTATTCACTTTCACGCGAGTCATCATATTATCGATATTCATTTCACAGTCTCCTGTTAATGGTTCTGAAATCCTTAAGTGCCTGCAGGCCTATACCCGTGATCTTCCTGATATTTATGGAATTGACTCCGCCCTGTCTGGGTCTGAAGGTGATGGGCAGGTATCTTACTGCCAGGTTCTTCTTCTTAAATATGACAGAGATCACCACATTGGTAAGGAAATAATCATCGGGAATGATGTTTATATATTTCTCAAGTGTTTCACGCTTCATCAGACGGTAAGGCGTGTTTGCATCCCGCACCTTCACACCAAAGACTAACCTTACGACAAGTCTCAGCACATTGGTCACAAATACCCTTGATGCACCGTCCTCTCTCGAACGTCTCCAGCCGATTACCATGTCATACCTGCGGCGCCTCTTCCAGAAATCCTCAAATTCAGATGCCTTGGTCTGTCCGTCCGAATCGGTCTGGAAAATATAATCCGCACCTTCACTTATTGCATATTTATATCCGTGCAGTATGGTCGCACCGTGTCCGGAATTGGGCTTGGTGATCGGTTTTAACAGAGGTCTGCTCTCGGCAAGCTTCTCAAGTATCGCAAATGTATCATCCTTGCTTCCGTCATCTATGATGACCATACGGCTCTTGCCCCCGCCGTCATGTGCCTCTATCACCGGATACCAGTCATCGACTAACTGTGCAATGTTGGCCGACTCGTTATATGCCGGTATGATCATATAAAGAACATCCTTGCTTCCTTTTTTTACCGTCTCCATATCACTCCACCCGAATACCCTGCAGGCACCTTTACCCTGCCTGCAAAGTAACCCTCATATGCTGAAGCTTCACCAATCGTAAGCTCCAATACTTTTATGAAACTTATATCCTTAAAACCTTCGGAGAATCCCCGTCCGGTATATTTCACATATGCCTCATGCATGCACCAAAGATCAAAAAAATCATTTTCAGATGCATCTGCACTTTTAAGATATGCCGCTTCATCTTCAGGAAAAAAACGTCCTGCTATATCAGCCTTCATATTCACATGTTTCTGTATATCCACGCCTGAAGGCACGTCCGAAAGCGAGCACATGACCATATCTTTTGTATGCGAAATGCTTATGAACAGGTCATCTATTCCCTCAAGATAAGGCCTTCCCGAAGCTTCATGCCTGATACCGGGGTAATCTTTCCCCTGACATTTTATTATATCAGAATCAATACATGTCAGACCATCCCGAAGTGAGATATTTTTTGCGGAATACTCAGAATAAAGGAAACCTGCAAGCATATATGCGGCTGCCTTTTCGGCCCTGACCGAACTGTTCTTTATATCAGACAGACTATCAGCCGTCTCTTTCTCCAGATCACCTATTAAGGCACCCAGAATCTTCTCATCATCAAGTGCCGTGATATCAGCGATCGCAGTCACTATCCCCATCGAAAAGCTTCCTCTTTCTTTCGATCATCTCATTTATGCCGTCAATATAAAGATCAACATCCTTATGCGTATCACACCTTGTTATCTTACCCGGAAGGACCCGCTTTGATACAGTTCCAGCGCCAAGCGCAACTATCGACTGCACTTCCTCCATGATGACAACATTATACAGGCCGTATTTTCCATCCTTTGCAAAGCCTGTATTTTCAAGGTTTCCGGCCATATTCTTCTGCCTGTAGGTATAATACGGCTTCATATCAAGCTGCGTTGCAGCCGCATAGGCAGCCTCCATGGCTTTATCTGCTGCAAGCCCGCTCACCGCACCATGCTCCTCTATCCACTTCTTCATGCGCGAAGCACGCTTTATTGCAAGAGAATGTGCTGTAAGGCTGTCCGGTGAAAGCTTCACGGCTTCCTCAAAACTTCTCTTCACATCATCAAGTGTTTCACCGGGAAGTCCCAGTATCATATCCATGTTTATGTTATCAAAACCCGCATCTCTGGCCATTTTAAAGGCACTCTTTACATCCTCGGAGCTGTGATGCCTGCCTATAAGTTTAAGAGTCTCGTCTTTAAATGTCTGAGGATTTACAGAGATGCGTCCGACATTAAATCTCTTCATGACCTTAAGTTTATCTTCCGTGATCGAATCGGGGCGCCCCGCCTCCACCGTAAATTCCTTAACACTGTCCATAGGAAGAGTTTCAGACATATACGAAAACAGCACCTCAAGTTCGTCTGCAGAAAGAGATGAAGGTGTTCCGCCGCCAATATATACCGTATCCAGCCTTAAGCCTTTTGTATACTCAGGCACGGCCTTCAGTTCCTCATGAAGGGCATTCAGATAATCCTGTATCCTGTTTTTGAAACGCGCATAAGGGTAGGATGTGAATGAACAATAAAGACAAGTTGACGGGCAGAAAGGTATGCCGATATAAAGACTGTAGCCGCTGCCATCCGAGAACGGTTCAAGAAGGCCGGCCTCAAGCCTAGCGGTCCTTATTCCTGTTTCTGCCTTTCTCCCCTCCAGGCGATAACTTTTGTAAAGTTCTGATCTAAGTTCCTCTTCATCCGGATACTCTTTAAGCATATCGATGATAAGCTTTATCGGACGCACACCGATCATCGCTCCCCAAGGAAGAGTATTTCCTGTGAGGTCACTTAAACTGTCATAGATAAAAAGCCTAAGTTCCTGTTTGAAAAGCCATTCATCCAAAGTTTTCTCTGACTGAAGCTCATATGAAGCATTTTTATCTATTATATTTCCTGAGATGATCTTTAAAGATGCATGACGGTCTTCTTTTGATACGTAAAGTATCATGCCGTCAGAAACAGGATCGGCCTTATCCTCTCCTATAAGGAGCTTTATCTCCTCACTGGGAAAGAAAGATGTTACATATGCATGTATGTCATATTCAAATTCTTCTTTTTCTGTTTTAACACTTATCATAGTCCGAAGTAGGGATTATATCTTTTCTCATCCGCTATTGTCGTCATTCCGCCATGTCCGGGATATATTTCCACATCATCCGGAAGAGGCAGTATCTTTGTCTTGATACTCTTCATAAGACTGCTACTGCTGCATCCCGGCAGATCTGTCCTTCCGACAGAACCTTCAAACACGGTATCTCCCGAAAAAAGTATCCCATCCTCCTCGAAATAAAAACATACACCGCCCGGTGTATGCCCCGGAGTGGAAAGAACCTTTCCTTCATGGGCACCTATCTTTATCACAGAGCCTTCCGTTAATGACTCATCTGCCTTGCAGCTTACAGCTCTTCCCGTAAACAGCATTGAAACATTCAGTTCGGGATCCTCTATAACTGCCAGGTCGCCTTCCGGGCAGTACAGCTTAACACCTGTAAGAGAGCGCAGTTCATCGGCTCCCGACATATGATCGAAATGTCCGTGAGTAAGATAGATTGCCGAAAGCTTAAGCGAATTTTCTTCTATGTATGATGCGATAAGGTCGCCCCTGTCTGCAGGGTCGATCACTGCCGCATCCTTTGAGTCTTCATCATAGACAATGTAGCAGTTGGTCCCCACTTCACCGAGTATCATGTTTTTTACGATCATTTTGCCCATGTTTATTCACCTTCTGTGTTTCTCTTCACATCAAGCACACTGTCTATATTCTTGAGTTTTCCTATGATGATATTTACTTCATCGCGTCCGGCAACCGCAAAAGTAATATACATGGTCGCGGTTCCTTGACGGTTTATCTTGGATTTGAGTGCCTGTATATCTATACCGGAATCAGACATACTCTTTGATATGTCCGCAAGAAGACCGGATCTGTTTGTGGCATATACAACAAGCTCTGCAATATAGCCCTTGCTGTTTTCCATGAGTGCGCCCTGCTCCCACTCTGCCTCAACTAACCTGTCCCTTTCATCTTCGGGAATGGTCTTTATATTGACGCAGTCCTTTCTGTGGATGGTCACGCCTCTGCCTCTTGTAACATATCCGATGATCTCATCACCGGGAAGAGGTGTACAGCACTTGGGGAACCTGACAGATACACCGCTGATCCCCTTGACTATTATTCCGTTTCCGCTGCTGCTGCCTGTTTTATGCCCCTGTCCGTCTGCTTTTTCAGCAAGGCTCTCAAGCACATCTTCGTCGCTCATATGAAGCTTCTCATATGCATCGCGCACCTCAAGAAGCTTATTGACTACCTGGCCTTCCTTAAGCGCACCATGGCCGATGGCAGCAAGTACATTGTCCCAGTTTTTGAAACCATATTTGTTAAGAAGCGCTTCAAGGAACTCCGGCTTAACTATATCCGAAGGAACTATGCTCCTGCCCTTGCAGTATGCATTGAACAATTCCCTGCCGTGTTCTATATTCTCAGCCTTGAACTCGCCGCGGAACCACTGCATTATCTTCGTCTTTGCCTGCGGAGACTTTACCATTCCAAGCCAGTCTCTTGAAGGCCCGCGCGAATTCTGTGATGTGAGTATCTCTATCACATCACCGTTCTTAAGTTCATAATTGATCGTGACAAGCTTTCCGTTTACCCTGGCGCCTATCATGTGATTACCTACATCAGTATGGATGCTGTAAGCAAAATCTATGGGCACGGCACCTGCGGGAAGATTCTTCACATCACCTGTAGGAGTGAAGCAGTACACGCTGTCCGAAAACAGATCCAGATCGCTCTTTAAGAGCTGCATGAATTCCTTGTTGTCGGACATATCTTTCTGCCACTCAAGTATCTGTCTGAGCCAGGTAAGCTTCTCCTCTTCCTGAAGCTCTACCTTGTGACCATCCGAAGCTTCCTTGTATTTCCAGTGAGCGGCGATACCGTATTCCGCAGTACGGTGCATCTCGAAAGTACGTATCTGTATCTCAAACGGAATGCCGTTTGCTCCGGCAAGAGTAGTATGCAGCGACTGATACATATTATCTTTCGGAACCGCGATATAATCCTTGAAACGTCCCGGTATGGGCTTATACATCTCATGGATGACGCCCAGTGCAGCATAACAATCCTTGACACTTGCAACGATTATACGCACCGCAAACAGATCATAGATCTGATCGAGCGTCTTGTTCTGATTCTTCATCTTCTTGTAGATACTGAAGAAATGCTTTGCACGGCCGTCTATCATCGCCTTGATACCGGCTTTCTGCATAGCCTCGGAGACTTCATCAACAATAGCCTGAACAACTTTCTCTCTTTCGGATTTTCTTTCGTTGATCATCTCCGAAAGTCCCTTGTAGACTTCCGGTTCAAGATACTTAAGACACAGATCCTCAAGCTCAACCTTTATCTTTGAAATACCGAGACGCTGCGCTATTGGCGCATAGATATCGATCGTTTCCCTTGCTATCTCCTTCTGCTTGGAAGGCTTGTGATATGACAGCGTACGCATATTATGCAGGCGGTCTGCAAGTTTTATCATGATCACACGTATATCCTTGGCCATCGCAAGGAACATCTTGCGGAGATTCTCGGCCTGCAGATCAAGCTTCTCGGAAGAATACTGTATACGCGTGAGCTTCGTGACACCGTCTACAAGAAATGCAACTTCAGAGCCAAACTGTTCCTTCAGCTCATCATTCGTCATCACCGTATCTTCGACAACATCATGCAGGATGCCGGCCGCGATCGTCTCCTTATCCATTTCCATGTCTGCAAGTATGATCGCAACACACAGCGGATGGATAATATACGGCTCTCCGGATTTGCGTTCCTGACCTTCATGAAATGAAGACGCAGTATTATAAGCCTTTTCGATAAGGCTTATATCATCTGACGGATGGTACTTCTTCACTCTTGCGATAAGCTCCTCATAGAGCACATTCGGAGATGTGAACTCCGCCATTTTCTCTATGCGTCCGTCATCTATGACAAGCTCGGCATGGCTGTTTTTGTTCTGTCTGATATCTTCAGTGTCAGTGCTCATATCGTTTCACTATATTTGCTATCTCGTCGGAATACTGCGGATAAGCTCTCGCCATATCCTTGATACGCTTTCCTTCCTCTTCCGCGATACCCTTGTTATATTCAAGCTGTTCTCTGAGTTTCTGCCTTCTTGCTATAAGCGCATGTCTTACTTCTACCATCTCTCTGGGATCAAGCAACGCTTCGGTCTGCCTCGTCCATATCTGAGGATCCTTTACGCCGCTTTCTTCAAGCTTCTGCGTCAGAGAGTCATAATTATATTCAAGCTCAGCCTTTAATTCCCTATCCTTGATCCTCGCTCCCATTTCGGAAGTGTAGGTATTCCAGTCTTCCTCAAGCTCATCGGCTGATTCAGCCCCGTACTTCATATACATATACGAAAGAAGCTTTGTATTGTTGACGTATCTGATCCTTACTGTATTGTGCACGGTGATCATCTTATGCTTTATTTTTTCAAGCTGCGAAAGGCTTCTGTTCGCATCGCTGTATTTTACAAACAGTCCCGTGAGAGTTACCGCACCCACGCCACAGATGATAAGATATCCCCATGTGACATCCATCTCATATGCAAACTTAAGGACCATCAAAAGCAATATACAGGCTATCATGGCGCCGGCACATATAACAGCCACACCTCTGGCATTCTCAATTGTAATGCGTGCTTCCTTTATCCTGTATCTGTATGAATCACGCTCCGCATCAAGACGCTTCAGATCCCTTATAACAAGTTTTCTGTAATGCTCCGCTTCTCTTATCTTCTTTATGCCTTCAGGCATTGAATCCTCAAGACGTTCTATCTCCTGAATGCGCTTCTCACTCATCTTACCGGAATCGAGCAAAAGCTCTCTGCGCTTCCTTTCGAGCTTTTCTATATTATCTGCCAGGTCGGTTATTTCAAGACGAAGCTGTTTGGGAAGATCGTCTATCTTCTCCATATCTACAAGCAGAGAAGTCACGGCATCATACTCATCCTTTCCTTCCTCAACCCTGTCGGAAGCCTCAGCCATCCTGCCCAGAGCTTCAAGTACGCAGACCGTACGTACATCCGCATCATCCAGATTAGCGGGCACAGAAGAGTCCTGCTCTTCCCATTCTCCGGAAAGAGCTTCCTCTTTATCCTTTTTGCCTATTTTTTTGAACAGGTTCTTAAAAAATCCCATTTATCAACCGGCCATCATTTCTCTGTATTCTTCCTTTACAGCTGCGGCATACCCTTCATAACCTGAAGCCTCGGGAATTTTTTCGGGCTTTGCATCCCTGAATGCCTCTTCCACCGCTGCAGCTTCCGTATACTCTGAAGGAAGGGAAGCCACATATTTAAGGTATTCCATCTCATCCATGCTCATGCGAAGCGCTGCCAGATATGAAAAGCAAGCCTGCCTGTCACCGGATATCTCAAACGCCTCTTTGAAGCGTTCAGCCGCATCCTCATAAAAGAACAGTTCCGCATAGATCACACCCAACGAATATGCGCACTCTCCTTTGAGTTTTTCATCGCCGTTTATACCGGCATACTTATAAAGCCTCTCAAAGCCGGAGAATGCATGTGCATACCTTTTTCCGGCAAGAAAATATTCCGCAAGTGACTTCGTCCTTTCAGGACCGCTTTCCGAACATACACCCTTTATCACTTTAAGCGTACGTTCAAGCTCATCTGCACTGCAATAATGACAATAATTAAGAACTGTCTCGGCAACGGCCTCCGGCCTGATGCTGTGATGCAGACGCTCCTTTATCTTTACCGCAAGATCCTTTAAGCCGCACTCCTCATTAACCCAGCTTATCAGTTCTTCCGAAGCAAGTGTCTGATCCATGAGTTCGGCGTTGTGAACGATGTAATAACAAAGTTCCTCTATGCAATACAGATTAATATGTGTATTTTTGACGGTATACGGTGTACCCGCAAACCTGCCTATGCATTGATATATCTTTCCCATGATCCTATGACACCAAAAATTCACTTTCCCAGGACAAGCCTGATGAGGGGAACAGATCCCCAAAGCCCAGATCGGTGATCTTTATCTTTGCCTTTGTATCGGAGATCATCCTGATCTCAAGATGTATGCGTGAAGCACGGGGTGGTCTTTTCGGGAAACCGTCCATCTTTACCCTTACCGTCCTTGCGCTCATGCCATTGATCGGAGTTATCGCTATCTCGAGAGGCTCCGGATCATCAAGTATCAGATCACACTCATGCGCAGCCTCAAACCAGCTCCTGCCTGCATCGAGAAGTGCCATATAAGCATCCTCCCCCTCTCGTACAACATTAAGTCCCAGGTTTGACCTTAACTTATCAGGTCCTAAGAACACATGAGTCTTGTCAGGCTCTCTCCTGCCGGCACGCTCAAGTGCGGCAATGACCGCTCCTTTTGAAAACAGATTTGTGCCGAGGAAGGCTCTCCTTCCCCTGCAGATAAGATTAAGCGATTCAGGATACCACTCGCCGGAAAATTCCGTTCCCAGAAGATATACCGCCGACACATCATTATCTCCTATAAGTCCCTTCATGATCTCGGAAAGGTACTTATCCTCTTTCTTAAACGAAGAATGCATGCGTTCATCTGAAAGCACAGCGACAGGAGTGGTATTCCTGTTCTGCTTAAGGTATATGCTCTTTAAACCCGCTTCATCAAGGCTGCATATAAGCACGTCAGCCGAACGAAGCCCTTTTGGTTCATTGAGCACAAAGAAATATGCGCTTTCGGCATGACTTAATATCACTACCTGCTCACGCTTTATCCTGACTATGCTTATTGCCTGATCGAGAACCGCAACAGTCCTGTTATCCGGAGTTTCTACTGTCAAAGCAACGGTCCCTATCCGCTCAAGAGGGCACACCCTCGCAAGTTTTGAAAGACATTTCTTTATAAGCAGCGCAAGCAGATCAACGGGATCGTAATCCATACCGTCGATCTCCACAAGATTTCCATCATGAGCCTTGGAAAGGATATTCTTCACTTGGATGCAGTTTTGTGCAGAAACAGCCTCGGCACCGCAGCTCCAGATGTCCTTGCCTTTCTCCTTGGAAAGCACTGCAGGGATAAGGAGACTTCCCTCCTCTTCGAAAGTCTGGAGTTCTCCCTTTTCATCGGCATAACTGATCTGTACATACGGATCGGTTATATCTATTCCTATCGAAGTCCTTTCGCCGGACAGTTTTTCTATCGCTCCCTTAAGCATATCCTTCACTTCCTGCCATAGGCGCCAGGTATGAACAGCTTAGCGTTAAGCGCCTTCTTTCGTTCATATTCTTCAGCCTTTGCGGCAAAAGATTTTTCATCATCCATTTCAAGAGCAAGCGCCATGTCACCTATCATTCCGTACCTGCACTTTTCTTCGGTCCCCGTAGGTTCTGCAGCTTCAAGGACGCTCGCCTTTGTAAGCTTTTCCTGTCTGCCGTTTTCTTCGGTAATGTAATATCCTATCTTCTCGCCATAGAAGAGTATGAAAGACTTAAGATAGATGCCTCCGAACACATGCAGCATCTCTTCCTTTCTGTAATCGTCGGGACCGTTCCCGTCTCCCTCACGCACATAGTGAAGTATCACATGGCTTCCCTGTTTTCCGGTATACTCTACGAAACTGCGTCCCTCATAGATCTTAAGCTCCGGCTTCTCTTCCGAGAATGCCATGAAGTCGGGCATAAATATTCCCTCCTCCCACAATTCATCTATGAAACGCAGCGCAGCATCGGATGAAGCTGAATCGACAGATACATCACCCTTTTCCTTAAGTTCCGAAACATATCTTATAAATGCCAGCTTCGTATAGTCCGTGATCAGTTCAGGCTCATCAAGAAGATTAAGGACGTGCGCAAAGACCTTGGGATCGGCCTCTCTTCCTCTTATGAGCACATCATACGAAAAGCTTGAAAGTCCTGCAGCGATAAGCCTTAAGTCAGCTCCGCTTTCAGCCGACTCTGCAAATACATCTGTTTTTTCCTTCAGGTCAGTACCTGTAAAAAGCATCTGCTTAAGCATTCCGCTCATGAGGTTGCCCACATCAAGTCCGAATGAATCAGCTGCTCTCCAGAGCACTTTCTTATCCTTTAACGAACCCGTATCAAACATGAGCATATATGTGAGGGACTGTTCATCATACTTGCCCATATCAAGCACAGTCCTGCACATGTTCATCAGGTCCTCATCGTAAGCATAGTCATTTCTTGCAAGCAGGCGGTCTGCAAGCCTTAAGAGTATCTTGTAATCTATGCCCTCAGGCCCGCATCTTTTGATCCACTCAAAAGCTTCGTCATAAAGTCCCCTTGCAACCATTATGCGAATTATCCGCTCTCTTTCGTCACCGGTACGTACCGGATCGAATCTTGCAAGCAGGTCATCAAGAGGAGCAATGATATCATTATCAAAATAATACTCGGCAAGTGTCACCATAAGGCGAAGCGCATACTCATCAGTAATGTCATCCCTGAGCGTAAGCCATGAGATAGCTCTTTCGTTCTCCCTGTCTACTCTCACGTTCATCTCTGATTCCGAGATGAAAAGAGCTGCACCGGGTTCAGGCGACTCTACGGCCGCATAATCCTGTCTTTCAAAGCGTTTGGTGATTATCTGCTTCACATCAGTCTCATCACCCGCTTCACGTCTGCATCCGTTCACATCCTCAAGAAATACGGAAACGTTATCACCGTATACCGGGATAAGCGCTTCGCCCAAATATACCGGGTATATGAATTCATCACGGAGATGATCGTAGATGAGCACTATATTCACAGTCTGAGGATCATCAACAGTGAAGCGTTTTGTAAACATCAGCTCGGTATATGCATTTGCATAATCATCCCCCATAGTAAAAGGATCGAGCAGTTTTCCGTAAAGGTAAGCAAGGTTCTCGTCAAGATTTCTCTGAAGGAGCTGTTCCTTTGCAAATACCGGCATAGAAGCTTCATACTGTGAATAAAAATCAGCATATTCGGAATACTCGCGCCTGTGCTTTAAAACATTTGCGTAAAGAAAGGCCGTCCTTACGGAATCAAGATTCGATCTGTAAGCAAAATACATGAGCACGATCTTGGGCAGCGTGCCTTCATAACTTCTGTCGATCGACATCATGTAATATTCATACAGTCTTGTAAGTCTTATTTCTTTTTCAACAGCCTCGCTGTACCATCTGAAATACTTTCCATCCATGCAGTTGCCGCGCATCAGATGCGTACAGAGTGCCTCAAGCACATCCCTGTCATCGGATACTTCCATACAGGATATAAGAAGACCCAGAAGATCCTCGGAGAAACTGTGTATATCCTCCGAAAGAAATGCAAACCGGCGTCTGAGCCCGCTTCCGGTAAGCCCGTACTTCAGCGCAAAGCGCATTACGCACATTTCAAAAGCCCCGACATTCTCCATTGCCTTCGGGTCATTAAGAAAGATATGCACTGCCTCGAGCAGGATAAAAGGACTTCTGCAGCCACTGTCATAAAGCGAACGGATAAGTTCAAGGCGTCTGTAGGATCCGGCTTTATACTCATCCCTAAGGAAAAGCGCGATCCATGCTATACGCCAGTTCTCCGGCTCCCTCTGGAGCATCTCGTCTATATCATCGGAAAGCGTTTCGCTAAGGATCGGATCGGCAGCATAAAGCGCCTTCAGATATATGTAATACGCCTTTATGGCAGAAGGCGTTTCCTCATTGATGAGCGCCCCTACCAGCTCTATCATGCGTCCGGCATCTTCCTTCCTTCTCTCAAGGAGAAGTATATGGGCCCTGAGAAGTCTCAGATCCACACGTTCGGGATCAGCCGAAAGGAACGGTGCCGTTATCTGTGCGGCATCTCTGCAAAAATCAGCCTTGGCGATCCTGCCTGTCCTGTAATCGATAAATTTCTTTGAAATGGTGAGCATAAGATGCTGCTCGGAAAGATCGGGTTTTATCAGACCTCCGCTCACAGTAACAGGTATGCGTATATCCGCTTCCCCGCCTCTTATCAATACTGCGCCGGGATTCTTCCCAATATGAAGCTCTGCCGTATCGATATAAAAAAGCAGTTTTGTCTCGCCGTCCTTAAAATCCTCGCGTGAGATATGCTCCTTATCGGTGCTTAAGTAGCTGCCCTCGCAGCTGATCTCCAGATCCGTATAGCCCCAGCCATCCTTGTACAGGATAATGTCAAAGCTCTTTTGCTCCGGATCATCGATCCATACCTTGTCGATCTCAGCTGTGTATACGGGTGCGGTTTTCTTCTTCGTGGTCTCCAGAAAACGTTCCACATTGCAGGCATTTCCCGGATATGCCGAAAAGCCCCTGTAGGCTGCCAGATATTCGGCATCGGGGCCTGTAAGTATATTCTTGAACCTGGGAGAATAAAACAGCTCTACCGCTTCATCCCATGCACCCATCGCAAGATTGGCAAAGTGGAACAGATTCTTTATCTCTCCCATGGAAGAATCGGGAAGCTCATCGGATACCCTGATCTCAAATGGCATCTCATATTCACCGCGGTTTGAAATGATATCTATCTTTCCGGTAACCACACTGTCAGGTTTAAGCCCGACTGTCGAAACGGTATATGAGATCTCAGACGCAGCGCCCGAGAACGTATCTGTCTCGGTCTTTAAATGCGGATCCGAAACACGGACAAATCCCCTGCATTCGGAATCACCCATTATATAAAACGAACCGTATATCGTGGAACCTCTTCCGGTCTCACAGTTAACTTTTGCGCACGAAAAAGAGAGGGGGGCACGCTCCCTCCCGAAGTCATATGTACCGTTTAATATCTCATCTACGCATTTTTCCATACAAAATCGATTATACCATATTAACAGTAGAATGAAAGTATGTTAAAATACAGTTGTATCGGTGTTAGGCATGGATGCCTCATAGTTCAAAGGAGTGATGAAGATGCCAATAAACATATCAGGAAATTCAAACATACAGACGCTCTTTTCTTCTGTTGGGAATTCAAAAAAAGACGAAAAAGAAAACAGCATGAACTCTCTTTTTTCTGCGCTCGGCTCAGGCGACGCAAACGGCGTTGACCTTTCCACCTATAATGCCCTGAAAAACGGCAGTTATTACAAGGTGATGAAGAAGTACTACAAGAACCGGTCCGAGACACAGATACCTGAGGAAGAACTGAAGAAGGCTGAAAAGAAGATCGAAGCAACCGCAGATGCTGCAGGCGATGTGGTAGGAGCTTTCAACGAGATCAAGAAGCTTTCATTCAAAGAGGAAGACAGGGAAAAAGCTGCCGAAAAAGCCGCTGATTTTATCAAGAAATACAACAGCCTTGTCTCATACGGTGACGGTTCTCTTTACGGCAATGTCGCGCAGAAGACCGAATGGATGATGAACCTGACAGATCAGAATGCTGCTCTTTTAAATAATGCAGGCATAACCATCGGTGCCGATGGAAAGCTTTCCTTCGATAAAGAAGCATTTATGAAGGCTGACGAAGATACTCTGAGGGATACCTTCACAAGAAACGCTTCCTGGGCAGAGAAAGTCGAATACAAAGCAGAGCAGATCTACTCACTGGCACTCACAGGTGACACTTCGGCAAACTCATATACAAATTCAGCGACCTACGGAGCAGGAAACGCTTCATCCTATAATGCATCAGTTTAAAAAACTGCGATATTAAAGGCCATCCTTGCGGATGGCCTTTTTAATACATTTATTCTGCATTTTCCTTTACTTCATCCGGGATATTCACTGTCGTGCTTCCGGGATTCATGTGTACCGTGCTCAAAGTAAAATTAGTTATTTTTATATCATCTGCATCAAAGTTTCCCAGATATGAAATGTCGGTCCCTCTCTGCTCCAGCACAGTAAAGATCATAGCCCCCAGATCTGTATCACTGCAGTCGACCTCGGAACGCACAAGGCAGCCGGTCTTCTTGGAAACATAAAGGTTCATCCTGATCACCGCATATGAAGCGATCTCCAAAAATTCATCCTTATCCGGCAGTGGCTTATTTCTTTGAATGTACTTTATGCCCGATGATGAGGAATTTGCCATCCGGTCCTCAAGAGGCTCTTTAGCAATATCATAGATTATGCCCAAAATCTCGGAAAGATCATCCCCTGACATTTCCACAGCCAGCTCGTAGCAGGTCTCTCCGTCCACTTCCACCGTTTTATCCTGCAGCTCGGCTTTTTCAAGGAGAATATTTTTATATGCTTCTATGATCCTCTTAACGCTTTCAGTATCGACAGGTATACTATCGGCCTTGTT
Source organism: Lachnospiraceae bacterium NK4A179 (assembly GCA_000421045.1). Classification (GTDB taxonomy): domain Bacteria; phylum Bacillota; class Clostridia; order Lachnospirales; family Lachnospiraceae; genus NK4A136. The sequence goes on along the minus strand of ATWC01000009.1, from coordinate 52,548 downwards.
CATTTTCCATTTTTTTGACTTCTGATCGGAGATATATTGGGTTATTTCCTCCCCCTCCTTTTCCGTATACAGCTCTCCCATGAAATCTGTCTGTGGCAGAAATCCCGAAAGAAGCTCCGGAATATCCAGATTAGCGGTTAATACCGCATGTCCGGTCATATCCTCTTCCGATTTCATCTCATATTGGTAATCAAAATCACCGTTTACGCCAAATTTAAGACCGGCCCCCTGATAATTCACCTCTACTCCCACATCATATGATGACTCATTTGAGGATGAAAGCGCCTTTTCATTGAACATGCCGTTTACTACGGATTCCGTGGTGGCTCCGCACCCTGTAAGTGACGATACTGCGATAAATGATGCTGTAAGCACCGCAACAGCTCGTTTTTTCATAGAAAAATCCCTCCTTTATCCCCTTTCGTCAGGCTTAATTCTACCCGCAACAAACTTTTATTTCAATTACCTTGTATGAACGGGTCTTTTCTTATATAATGTCATCTGGAGTTTTTTACACCAAAAGCCGCGATTTACATAACTTCGACGGCGAAAAAGCAAACCTGCCAAAAAAATGAGGAGGATGAAAAGTGAAAAAAAAGAAACTGTTAACAAGAGCTCTTACTCTTCTGCTCACAGTGGCTATGAACGCACAGGCCATACTGCCTGCCGGCGCTCTTACTGCCTATGCTGCGGAAGACACAAAGGAAGAGACAAAGCTCACTGAAACGGCTGCGACAGAGTCCGCAACTGAGGCTACCGCCACCGTAGAAGTGAAGAAAGAAGAAGCAGAAGCTACTGAAGCTGCTGCTACAGAAGCTGCTACTGAAAAAGCAGAAGTAACCGAAGCAGCTACAGAAAAAACTGCTCCCACTGAGGAAGCAAAGGCTACAGAGACAGCAAAAGCTGACGAAGAAGCCGAAACCAAAGACGAAGCTGTATCTCCCACTGAAACAGCTGAGCCTACTGAAAAGACAAAAAACGATACTGTATCAAAAGATGATACTGTATCAAAAGATGATGCTGTATCAAGTGATGAAGCTGTGTCCGAAAACGACGCTGTTTCTGAGGATGAGGCCGAGGAAGTTGTGGCTGAAACAGTTGAGGATTATGCTGACTCCAATGTTGGCAAGCTTGAGGATCTGCCCATCGCAGACGCATTAGCTCTTCTCGACAAAAAGAATTATGGCGAGATAGCCTATTTAGCAAAGACTACTGGCGAAAAGGACGACAAACAGCCACTCGATTCCATTAAAAGCAGCGGCGGAACTTTTACGTTTGAAGTCCGCAAGATCACAGACGATACTGATCAAAATAATAAAAAGACCTACTTTTTCCTTGTTCTTAAAGGTAGAAGCAAAGGAAAAAACCTTCCTGTAAAGGTCACAACAGGCACAGATGTATATAATGAATTTGCAACATTTTCTAAAGATGTTTCCAACGTCTATGTTGATAACGCTACAACATTTGACGGAGAACTCACCTGCCACATAATAGGTAAGGAAGCTTTTAAAGAGGGACAAATTTTTACTGATTTTCAGATTCCTGATCAGTATACAATAATCGGCGAAAGTGCTTTTCAGGACTGTAAAGACCTGAATATAGTCACTCTCCATAACAACATCCACTTTGTAGGTAAGAAGGCATTTAGAGGTTGTGAAAACTTAACAACGATCGATATCAGTAAACTTAAAAATGAAGATACGATCAATGAAGAAGTTTTCCAGAACTGCAGCAGTCTCACGAATGTCACACTTCCCACAAACGGAAAACTTAAGACTGTCAGTGATAATGCGTTCAAGAATACTAAGATCGGAACTATTACTATTCCTGATTCAGTCACATATATCGGAAAATCTGCCTTTGAGGACTGCGTAGCCCTTACGACCCTCAGAGGATGCGCAGGTGTTCAAATCTATGGCGAAAGCTGCTTCAAGGGCTGCAAAGATCTGATCGGAGCTGATGAAGACGGAAAAACTCTCGATATCAGCAACAAGACAAAAGTAATTGGAAAATCTGCCTTTGAAAACTGCATCGCATTTTCAAAGATCGATCTGACAAGCGCCACCCAGCTGAATACCATACAGGATGGCGCGTTTAGGGGTTGTAAAGGACTTAACGATTTTAAATTCCCCAATGACGGCAATTTCAAATGCATAGGTAATGAAGTATTCAAGGGTTGTAACCATCTGGCGACTTCAGAAGGACAGAATACCCTTAAGATTCCCAATAGTGTTAACATTATCGGAACCTCTGCCTTTGAAGACTGTACCGCGCTCAAAGGAATCTCCATAGGAACAGGGGTAGCGAATGTTTGCGGTGCCGCATTCAAAAATTCAGGCTTAACAAGCATTTACTTCCCTTCTAATGTATCGCTTCTCGGAGATGGTGTATGTGCTAACTGCCACTCTCTTACAAAGGTAACATATGATACGAATTGGGATATCTGGTTAATGCCCAAGGAGGCATTTGCAGGATGTGAGAAGCTTAAATCCGCCGGTGCTTCTGACACAGAGTTCCTGATACCGTCAAATGTGCAATTTATAGACAAGAGTGCTTTTATGGGATGCAAGTCCATCACAAGCTTTTCACTTCCCAAACCTGACGGCAATGAAATACTGCTGATCAACGGTCAGGCATTCAAAGATTGCACATCTCTTACAAATATAGAGTTCAATGAAAAAACCTTTTTTTCGGGTGTAAAAGGAGTAGTATTTGTTAAAGTTGACTATGATGAAAACGGAAACGGAAAGATCAGCCCTGTCAACGGATATGAATCTGATGGTACTCCAAAGGCAACAGAATTAAAAGTCGATTACACAAGTAATCCATCAATATGCGAGGGTTGTACATCTCTTAAAACATTTAAGATAAACAGTAATATAGGTACAATCCCTGAACAAATGTTCAAAAACTGCGAGAAGCTCGAAACATTTCACACTTTCACTGACACCATAAAGAATATTGGAGCAAGTGCCTTCGAAAACTGTGATTCACTGACCGGTACTATCACAATACCGTCTCAGATAGAAACCATAGGAAAAGGCGCCTTTAAGAAATGCGATGGCATCACACGGGTTGCCATCAACACTAATCTTACAAAGATAAATGAAGAGGTATTTGCTGAATGTAAGGGACTTAAAGCAATTGACTTCGGTGATACCGGAAGCAACATTGTAACTATTAGCCAATCAGCTTTCAAGGACTGCACAGCACTTGAGGCAGTAAATATTCCCGAGAGTATCCATACAATCGGAGACTATGCTTTTAGCGGATGTACGGCATTAAACAAAGTAAGTTTCCCTCTTACCCAGAGCAACTTCAAAGGTGTAGGAAGCAACGCATTCTCAGGCTGTGTATCCTTAAATGATATTTACTTCCCTGAGAGTCTTGAAACAGTCCACGAAGGTGTGTTCAACGGCTGTGAAGGTCTTACAAAGATCCACCTCGGAAAGGTAAAGACCATCGAAAAAGGCGCATTCAGGAATTGTAAAAACCTTTTATTCGTTTATTTCCAGGGCACTTATACTGAAAGAAAGGCTCTCGAGGGTACCGACAAGTTTAAAGGCGACAATGATGCTCTCATGGATGCACACTGGGATTACAACTGGAATGGACAGGAAGAATCAAATGCAATAATTGCAACCGATGTCAAAGTAACATATAAGAATCCCAAAACCGGTGAAACTGTTACAATAAGTGACAATGACACGGTAAAGATGAAACCTGATACATCGATCGTATTCACTGCAGCTCTTACACCTGCAAATGCTACCTATTATAAATATACAAGGTGGAGCTGCTCAAACCCCGGCGTTGCTGAATTTACCTACAATGATTCCGAGTCCGACGGAGACGATCACAGCAACGTTACCATCAAAGCTCTGAGCAGAGGCACGGCCAAGATAGATGTTTTGACAGCAGATGGTCTCAGGATGAGCTTTAATGTAGAAGTAGGCGGTCTTTCATATGGGATCGCTGTAGCAACAGTTTCCGGTGCTACTATCACTGCCGATAAGACTGAAGAAGTGGAAGGCGGCAACGTAACAGTAACCTGCACACACCTTCCCGGTTATGAATTTGACCACTGGGATGTAAGGGATTCTGCTGGAAACGAAGTACGCGTATCTGATCCTACAGTTGAAGAAAAGACAACCTTCAGAATGCCTGCAGATGATGTTATCGTAAGCGTATCATTAAACCTTACACCGCTTGCATTAAGCCCTGCCAAGTCCAAAAACGGTGGTCTTAATTTAAGCAATGCAGATAATCTGCATGTAGGTGACAAGGTTACTGCTACTGCTACTCCCAATGAAGGATATGTATTCGCAGGCGTAAAGATCGAATCTGAAAACGGACAATCTGTCGTAATAAAATATGACAGCAGCAGAAACGATAATACCGTTGAGTTTGAGATACCTGCCATCGTTGAAGGCGGTTCCCTCACCATCACAGCTCTCTTCAAACCTGTTCATGCAGGTCTTTGGGCTGATTTCCATGACGGTTCAGGAAACAAGGTATACAAGGCATCATACACAGGCAAGACAGTTAAGCCCGTTCCCGATGTATACTACAACGGCAAGAAGTTAAGATATAAGAAAGATTACACACTCAGCTACAAGAACAACAAGAAAGTATTTGATGCAACAGACGTAACTCCTGAAACTGCGAAGATGTTAAAGGCTCCTTACATCCTCATTAAGGGCAAGGGCCAGTACAAGGGAACAAAGATCGTACCCTTCACCATCGCTCCGCTTAACATCGCAAATGCAGAAGTACCCGATGCAGCATTTGCAACCGGCAAAGCTAAATTCACACCTGTAGTTATGATGAACGGTGCAAAGCTTAAAGCAGGAAAAGACTTCATTATCAAAGAAGCATCAGGAAATGCCATTATCGACGCAAAGCGTAAGAAAGCAACATTTGCAACTAACGGAACCTTCCTTGTAACTCTTGAAGGTAGGGGAAGCTGCACAGGCACAACTACCTGCCTTGTAACTGTCGGAAGCGGCGTAAGCCTTTCAAAAACAAAGGTTAAAGTTGGTCCCGCAAACTACACAGGCACAGATGCAAGCTTAAATGAAACCATTAACGTAAGTGTAACAGGCGCAGCAAACGTAGTACTCAACAAAGCAAACGGCTTCACAAGCGGTGGAGTACGTGCAGTATTTGTAAATGCAACAAAGGTCGGCAAAGCAACCGTATACATCCTTCCCGCTGAAGGAAACACAACCTACTGCGGTTCAAAGAAGGCAACCTTCAAGATCGTTCGCAGCAGCGTTTATGACCTGAAGGAAGCTTCCGTAAATATCACAGAAAGCGGAAGCTATGATGCAAACGGAAAGTACTTTAAGGCTCCTTATTCAAAGGGCGGCGCTACACCTGCAGTAAGCGTTTCCTTCAAGGGCGTACAGCTCACAGAGGGCGTTGATTACAGAGTAAGCTATACTAACAATGAAGTGACAGTACCTACTGACACCTCAATAACCGGTGCAAACCTTCCTCAGATCATCATCACAGGTATCGGCGACTACAAGGGCGAGCAGCGTATTCCTTTCAGCATCATCAGAAGACGCAGCAACGCAGGCTCTAAGACAGTTATCGTATCAACAACAGATTCGATCTTTGCAGTCGGCAAGACACCTGTAGGCAAGGTAACACTTTATGATGGCAGCAACGGCAAGCTTCTTAAAGCAGGCGTTGATTACGATGAATCAAATATCCTCTACACCATCGGTTCAACCAAATACGAAGGATCCGAGGCATTCAAGAAGGCTACCGTAAATGTAGGAACCCAAGTAAAGGTTACAGTGACTCTTAAGGGCATGTATGCCGGAATTGCTACAGGCAGCTTCAGCATCACTGACAAGGCTCACAAGATCAAGTCCGCAAAGTTCATCGCTGCCAACAAGAAAACCTACACCGGCGAGGCTATCACACCTGAAGCAAGTGACTTCACAGTAAAAGCTTCTAACGGTGCAGTCCTCAAACCCGGCACAGACTACATTGTTGAATCCTGCTCAAAGAACGTAAACAAGGGTTCAGGCAAGGCAGTCATCCGTGGTATCGGAGAATACGGCGGAACCAAGACAGTTAAGTTCAAGATCGTAGCTGCAGACATCTCAATAGCAGAAATGATCAAGAATGCTTACAACAAATTTGCAGAGAGCTTCAGTGCTAAGTCTGAAGAGAACTAAGAACTTAAGAACTGCAGATAGGTAAACTTAAATCCCCTCCTGTGGCATCACAGGAGGGGATTTTTATGTATGACAGAACGCGTGTAGTTCAGGGTTTGATACAGTGCTTCAGAGGTGTTTTAGCAGTGCTTTGGCGGTGATATGTGGTTCCTTCCTAAACCCTTCGCAGGCGAGCGCTCACACCGCATAGCGCTGTTCGCTAAGCATCTGCTCATGATCGGTATCTCCGCAGCTCAGGGGTCCGGAATGAACACATATGCACCGCCGCACTGCAGTCTACGTAGAAATAAAAACTCCAGGAATCCTTTGATAATTAAGGAATCCCGGAGTTTTGTCAATGCGGGTGACAGGATTTGAACCTGCACGGTTGCCCACCAGAACCTAAATCTGGCACGTCTGCCAATTCCGCCACACCCGCTTAGATAACTGCTCCATGTATTATATCAGTCTTCACCCTCTTCTTCTGCATGTCTGGCAGCACTGAGCACCAGTTTCTGCATAAGGGTCTCTGCTGCCGAATCAGAGGAAGCAGTATCGGTAACAACGGTCTTGGGAGCTTCGCTCCCCTTCTCTGCCGCCCTGATAAGTGAGGCTGCAAGCTTCTCGAGGTCATCCTCTTCTGAAATATCGGGAGTCTGGGCTGCAAGTACTGCCTCATCCTCTGTGATAAGTTCGGAAGCATCCAGGTCCTCACAGCGTACCAGCTGATTTCTGCCGTGCTGTTTACCGTAATAAAGGGCTCCGTCAGCCTCTTTGACCATATCATTGATATCCATGTCATTGCTGCCCTCACGAAGGCCGAACGTCATCGTTATGCTTATATCCTGAGAGCCATAGCTTATCACTCTGCCTCTTACCAGGTCAAGCAGTGACAGTATCTTATCAGCTGCAGCATCCTCATCCAATTTATCAAACACAAGAAGGAATTCCTCACCGCCCCACCTTACAGCGAAGCCGCATCCAAGCATCAGGCGCCTCAGTTCAAGCGCCACAAATCTAAGCACTTCATCCCCGGCATCATGGCCATAGGTATCATTAACCTTCTTGAAGAAATCTATATCACCTATAGCTATCGCAAACTTCTCGCCTGTCTTTCCGGCCGAATTCTGTACCTGTTTCATACGGCTCATTCCGTAACGTCTGTTATAGAGCATGGTAAGGGGATCTTTTTCAGCCATCACTCTCAGCGCATCCCTCATTTTTACCGCAGCATCAGCCGTATCGCCCAGCTCATCATTTCTGTCAAGCGCTCTATCACGCATAACAGCATCCAGACTTCCGTTAATTACTGTCTGAAGGAACTTCTTTATATCTCCTATGGATAATGCTACATAGGTTGTATATCTGATACTTATAAGAGATGCTAACAGAGTCGCAATGACCGTCACTATTATGATGGGCCATGCCGCGCGGTTCACATTACTTATAACATTTTCGGCGCTGCAGCCTGTTCCTATCATTCCAACGAGCGTTCCATCTGAATTCTTCAGAGGTATATAGCAGACATAGTTTGTTTCGCCGTTTATATCCACCGTATAGTAAATAGCGCTCATCTTATTCTGCATCTCTTTGAAGATAGCACCGTTAACTCCGCTTCCGACAGTCCTGTTGCCATCTTTATCAAGAATGGTCGTGAGTATCCTCGCATCCATATAGAAAAGCGTCACATCCATTCCCGTACTTTCTTTTAAGCTGTCCACAATGGCATGATCGTCTGTAAGTTCCTTATCACCTTTAAAGAGCGATACATATTTTCCACTCTCGACAAGCTTATAATCACCGGGATAGAGGGCGTCGAACATGGTTGCAGCCGAACCGGCCGCAGATGACAACGAACGGTTTACCTCAGCCTCAAATATATCTCTGTAATTGTTCACCGCAAAAATCGTAATGACTATGCCCATCACGAGCATAGGCAGCACTGTTGTGAGTAATATGGTTAACTGCAGTTTTCCGAATTTACCCTTCATTCTCACTACCCTCAAAATATGTATTCAGGTCCGCTTATACCGCGTGCTGCATCCCCTGTGATGCGCACGCCTTTCACGCCTTCCTTTGAAGGGGTCTCAAACATCGGGGTCTTCAGCATCTCGTGTATAACAGAATTGAGACCTCTTGCACCAATGTTCATATCCATCACCCTGTCTATGATCACATCCAGTGCATCTTCAGTAAATTCAAGTTCCACTTCATCGTCTTCCCTGAATTCATTCATATATCTTACAAGGATACTGTCCTCAGCCTCCGTGAGAACCCTGTGAAGTGCATCCCTGTCAAGCTTCTTGAGTACGCTTACAGCATTGAGTCTGCCTGCAAGTTCGGGTTTCATACCATAATCAACCAGATGCTTTGTCTTAAGGACTTCGGAATTCAGTTCAAATTCATCGCTATCCTTAACTTCGCTTCCAAATCCTATCCCGGCTTTGTCGATATCCTTTTTGACAAGTTTATCAAGCCCTTCAAAAGCCCCGGCGCAGACAAAAAGTATATTTTCGGTATTCATCTGTATCATTTCTGATCCGCCGCCTTCTTTTACCGGCACATCAAGCACAGTTCCCTCAAACATGCCAAGCAGCTGACCCTGCAGCTCATCATTTATATCGCCGCCTCTTGAATATCTTCTCGACGGAATGATCTTGTCAAACTCATCGCAGAAAACTATCCCGCATTCGGCAAGCTCTACATCCTTCCCGGCCTTCAGATAAAGAGAAGTGAGTGCCTCTTCTTTGTTTCGACCTTTCCACGGTGTAGCGACCAGTCCGCTGAAGTCTGTCACGGTAACCGGCACATTTACAAGCGATGTGAGTCTTCTTATAAGTTCTGTCTTTCCACAGCCCGTAGGGCCGATCAGTAATACATTTGATTTGAGAAGATGCTCGTCCGGGTTTGCAAGCCTCAGGTAATGATTGTAGACCGCAGCAGAAAGAATGCGCTTACTGTCATCCTGTCCCACAACATAACGGTCCAGATATGCCTTTATACTTTCGGGATTATACTGCTTCAAAAAGTTAACGGCCGCAGCCACATGCCTTGGTACTACATCCTTCTTTTCTTTTTTCAAGCGTCCCAGATGAGAAAAGATATCAGCAGACCTGTATCTTACACGGCACACATCAAGCAGACCCAAAAGTCGCTCTCTTTCACCGACTTCTCTGTATCTGATTATCTCATATTCCACAAAAGCAAATAGCTCATCTATATCATCGTTAGTTACTCTGCGCTCAAGCCCGGGAGCTGCAGCAAAGAACTCATCCTCCGGCATCGCTTCAGATGATTCCCTCATTATCGTCCAGAATGCAGCTCTGTATCCCTTATCCTTATAAGCTGCGCCCAAAAGCTTCAAGATACTCTCAGTCTGCCTGTCTGCAACCGGTCTTCTTTTCAGAAGATAATAAACGATAAGCGTAAGAACAAGAGCGGCAACGCTTATATTTCCTATCCTGCCGCCTTCGTCCATATACCTTTTCAGTTCCGCCGTGAAGTGATCATACACTCCGTCCGGCGCCTGACATTCAAACAGTTCCTTATCGTTCATCTTCTCTGCTTTCTCTTATCAGCTCGCTTAAAGGAGTATCATTCTCTCCTAAAACATATTCAGCATCTACACCGTCAGTAACACATTCACGGGATATCACAACCCGCGTGAGTCCCTTCATGGCGGGCGCCTTGTAAAGCACAGGCAGCATCACTCTTGAAAGAATGCTTCTAAGTGCTCTTGCACCCACTCCGGATTCAAGAGCCTCATCCGCTATGGCCTCCAGCGCGTCTTCTCTGAAAATAAGTTTTGCGCGGCTTCCAAGCTCCACTTCCTTTGCATAGCACTGCGGCATTCCGTCATCAGCTTCTGTCAGTATCCTTAACAGCTCTTCCCTTCCGAGTTTCTCAAGCACCGCTATGCTGCTTATCCTTCCCGCAAGTTCCGTCTTCATTCCGTACTCCATGAGCACGTCATGATTTATGTTTTCACGGATAAATTCCGTGTTTACGTCCTGTTTCAGTGTTGAAAGAAATCCCATTCCGGCAGACGAATTCTCACGCTTCATCCTGTCTTTCCTGATAAATTCATCTATTCCCTGGAATGCTCCGGCAAGTACAAAAAGTATCCTTGATGTATTTATCACGAGTGACTGTCCATCCGTCTTGAGTTCCACATCGCTTCCCTCAAGCATTGTAAGGAGCTGCGACTGCACATCATCATGTACGTTTACGCCTCTTTCAGAGACCGCGGGAAGCAGAAGCTTATCGAATTCATCCATAAAGATGATCCCTCTTTCAGCTTTGCGAAGATCCTTGCCTGCTGCCATATAGAGATCCATAAGTATGTCTTCCTTATGGCGCCCCCTATATTGACCGGCGCCAAGATTCGACACATCCGTACATATCATAGGCTCATCGCTGATATTTGCTATCCTCCGCATAAGCTCAGTCTTACCGCAGCCGGAAGGACCGATCATAAGGACCACATCCGGTGCAAAATTCACATCCGGGTGACGGATCCTTTTCATATGACCATATACAGCATTTGAAAGAGCGATCTTTGCATCATCCTGACCGATGATATATGCATCAAGATATTCTTTTATCTGAGCGGGAGTCCTGCCCTTTCCTTTATTGCTTTCCTGTTTTTTTCCGAAACGTTCATTTCTGATATATCTGATGTGTCCGAGTATCCTGCATTCTGCCTCATTGGAACTGCGGTTGAGTGCATGACGCATGGTATCGGATTCAAGAAATGTAAGGACATTATCAGCCCTTTCACCGAATATATCCATCGAATACTGCAGATCTTCATCGAGCTTATCAAGCATGTCATCAAGCCCTCTGTCTGCTTCATCTATCCCCGGATCCTCAAGCACACGGTAATAAAGCATCTCCATATAGCTGATCTCGTCGGACCAGTCATCAGGAGTGCCCTCGCTTACAGCCATCATCCTTTCAGTGATATAGGCTGACGGGCTAATCATTTTGGCATATCTGCCGCGTTTTTCACCGACAGTATCCGTGGCTCTGAATATATTGATCATAGCCTTTATTTTACTATCTTTGCACCGCCCTTGCAAGGATTCAAAGGGCGGTGCAGGCCTAAAAACAGAGCTTTCAGAACATCATATCCTTGCTTCCACCTTATCGCTAAGAGCCGTCATAAAAGCCTTTCCTCCGACAGTCACTTTTAATGGTCTGTTTCTGTATGCCCATACAAAAGGTTTTGAGAACAATATCTCGATATGTCCCGCATCGCACTTGTTTATTAAACTTCTGCCCACTTCCACGGACAGTTTTCCCCTTTTGCTTCCGACCGTCACCTTTCCTATTTCCTTCCTTTTTCCGGCAGGACTCACATTTATGATATCCGCCATGGCAAAAAGATATATAAACCCGGCCTGCAGCACATATACTCCGCCGGCTGCAGCTGCCGATACGCCACCTACCGCAGCAGCAGTTTTTACCACTTCTGGCGGCATTATAAAATGCTTTTCCCCGGTATTTTTCCATTCTTTATTCCGCGAAGCTGCCTGTACTGTTTTTGCAGAAGACTGAGGCACGGACTCGTTCCCTTCATCCTCCTTAACAACCTCAGATACAGCGGCTTCATCTTTTGCATCAGTTATTGTCTTTTCGCCATTATTCGATAACTGTGTTCTTGCTTTTTTCAATACTGTATCAGAGGGAGCATCAGAGCCGTCATTTCCGGAGCCGCCTGATGCCACTGCTTTGTTTTTCTTCTTCATTGCCTTATCTTCAGAAACCGCATCGGAAGATACGCTGTCTGAAGATACAGAATCCGAAGACACCGAGCCCGATGATACCGAATCTGATTTTTGCCCATCTGACATACCGGAACCGTTTCCCGTACCGTTTGTTTTACCCTTTGAAAGATTTTTTGAAACACTCTCATCTGAAGTTCCGGTTGCCGTTTCAGTGGTGGGTTCAGGTGTCGGTGTTGCCGTAGGTTCAGGCTTCTTCTTTATCTCTGCCTTAAGTTCTATTACGTCGCCTTCATCACCGTCCCATTTCCAGAATGTTTCCACTGGTTTTCCATTTTCATCAAAGACTGACTCGTCGCCATATTTATAACCCATGAATATGGAATCCTTATCAACCTCGCATGCACTTACGTTTCCGTATTTCTCACCATAGGTCACACTGTATGTTTTGTCACCGCACTTTATCTTAAAAGTCTTCGGTTCGTACTCTTCACCAAGAGCCAAGCCGTTTTCAATATCCCATTTCCAGGTCTTGGACACAGCTTTTCCGTTTTGATCATAAGCAAGATCTCCGCTTACGGTATATCCTTTAAATACATGACCGGTCTTCTTAGCCGCAGGCGCCACCGCTTCATAAGGCGCATCATAGGTAACCTTATAAGACTTCCCGCCACACTTTATCTCATAAACCTTGGGACTAAAGGCCTCTGAAAGTATCACTCTTCCACGTGAATCTTTTTTAGGATCCCATCTCCATATGCCGTTTCCGGTCGGTGCTCCGTCCTTATCAAAGACATTCTCCTCATCGCTTTTGTAACCGTCAAAAATATAACCGGTTTTGATCTCACCTGATACATTCACGCTACTGTACGCCTTATCAAATTCTGTATCAAAAGTTCTGTCGGGAACCCCGTCTTTATTGCCATCAGGGCCGTAGCAGACGTTATATTTTCTGGCACTCCATACAGCATCAAGCGATATCGCCGATTCCGGCATTTTGGCATCAAATGCAGCCGTAGGCTTTCCGTCTTTGTCTATCCAATACACACCGTCCTTTTCGTATCCACAGAAGTCATAGCCTTTCCTTACAGGCACTTCGACATGCTCCGGCAACTCACCATATGGAACCGAAAGCGTTGATAACTCACTTCCTTCTGAACGAAGCGAGACCGTTAGCGGAAGAGAAAAGTCAGTATATTCAAAGGTGTCATAAAACCATTCTCTGGTGACCGGATCGTACCATGAAGCATGAAGTTCATGCGTTCCTCTTATATCCGTAAACAGGTTTGTGCTCCAGTTCATAAAGAGCTGACTGTCGTTCTCCGCCCATTCAAGCTTATATTTTTCAATGTATCTGCTGTCATCCGTAACACTTGCTAAGAGCCTTAGATGACCGTCATCCATGTGCCGCTCTATCCTTATAGTTCCCAGAACATCTACATTACAGATCAGATCCTCTACATACGAACCGTCATGAAACTCTGTCTTCAGATCCATCTCTCCATAAAAATATGGCTTATTAAAATGGGCATCAGTTAACGGATGACCATTCACTATTCTTTTTGAAAACTGATTGGTACAGCTGTAGACATGCTTTCCTTCTTCGTTTGTAAAATTTGTCCACTGGCCTCCACAGGGTATCCATAACATCCTGTAACATCTGTTACGTTCATGTTCATGCCTTATCGTTATGTCATAAACATCCGGTGACTGCACCGGATCTGTCCCTTCCGGGCTTTGATCTGCATTGTTGCCCGATACATCTTTCTCTTTTGCCACAACACTGACCGTGTTTGTAATAATCGACGCAAAAATGAGCAGCACTGTAAAGCCGCATAATAGTGTTCTTCTAATATTTTTCATGAATCTTCCTCCTTACAGACGGTAGTTTTCCGTCTTTTCCGGAGGCTGCCGAACGGCATTTCCGACTACAGATGTGTGTGCGCTAAAATATATCACTCGGGCGATCTGTTGTCCATAGAAAATTATTTTTTTCTCCCCCTAAATCTGATATACTTGCTGTGTTGATCAGAATAAAATCCTTATACGGAGATGAAGATAATGAATAAGAAAAAAACTGTTGTTTCACTCGGACATGAAGCTTTAGGTCTCACCACTCTTGAACAGATGGATGCAGTAAAGATCACTGCCAAGGCACTTGCTGATATAGCAGATGATGGCAGGCAGCTTACGATCACTCATTCAAACGGCCCTCAGGTAAGCATGATCCACAAAGCAATGACAGAGTTAAGACGTGTCTATATCGATTACACTCCCGCTCCCATGTGTGTATGCTCCGCTATGAGCGAAGGATATATCGGCTATGACCTTCAGAATTCTCTTCATTCGGAACTGCTTGGCAGAGGTGATTCCACTCCCGTTGTGACACTTCTCACACAGGTGACTGTCGATCCTTACGATGAAGCATTTTACGAACCCGAGAAGCTCATCGGCCGTTACATGTCAGCTGAAGATGCACAGATCGAGATCAAAAAAGGCAATTATGTTAAAGAAGAACCCGGCAAAGGATTCAGACGTATCATCGCAGCTCCCGAGCCTATAAGGATAGTCGAGCTCGATGCTATCCGCGCTTTATCGGAGCAGGGCATGAACGTCATTGCCTGCGGCGGCGGCGGTATCCCCGTAATAGAACAGAACCACGTATTCAAAGGTGCTTCTGCCGTTATCGAAAAGGATGCCATAGCCGGACGTCTTGCTGCGGATCTGAAAGCAGAAATGCTCATAATCCTCACATCAGTAGATCATGCTTACACATCTTTTGGAAAAGATGATCAGAAAGCGATCGAAAAAATAACAGCCTCCGAGGCTGAAAAGCTCATGGAGGCCGGTGAATTCGGAAAAACAGATATGCTGCCTAAGATCAGGGCAGCCGTAGAATACCTTAAGGAGGTTCCGGAAGGAACCGTTGTGATCACCTCCCTTTCCCATGCCAAGGATGCGGCAAAAGGCAGATTCGGAACGGTGATCACAGCCTAAACAGAAGATCAGGCTCCTGTTAATTTCGGTATTTCTTCAGTGCGGTTCTCGATAAGAGGGCCGCCTTTTTTCTCTATATATTCTTCTGTGATCGTTACCTTACCGATATTATCATCCTTAGGGATCTCAAACATGATATCGGTCATATATTCATCAAGTACTGCTCTGAGTGCTCTGGCTCCTGTTTCTTTGGTCATGGCTTTTGCAGCTATAGCCCGCAGTGCACCATCAGTGAATTCAAGTTTCACTCCGTCAAGCTCAAGCAGTTTCTCATACTGCTTAACTATTGCATTTTTAGGCTCTTTAAGGATGCGGACCAGCATATCCTCATCAAGTCCTTCGAGCGCAAACATCATGGGAAGACGACCAACGAATTCGGGTATCATGCCGAATTTTCTGATATCTTCGGTTTCTGCCTTATCGAATATCTTTCTGTCCTTCTTTTCCTTTTCCCTTATCTCACCTGTAAAGCCCATAGCCGAATTCTTCTTGAGACGTTCATTTATGATCTCCTCGAGACCCGGGAAAGCACCGCCACATATAAATAATATGTTTCTTGTGTTTATCCTGGTTGTGGGGACCATAGCATTTTTGGATGAAGCGCCTACAGGAACTTCTATCTCAGCACCTTCAAGGAGCTTTAACATTCCCTGCTGTACAGATTCGCCGTTTACATCTCTTGAATGCACATCGCTCTTTCTGGCGATCTTGTCTATCTCATCGATATAGATGATGCCCTGTTCCGCTCTGTCAGCATCGTTATCGGCCGCAGTAAGAAGCTTGCTTACTACGCTCTCAATATCATCTCCGATATAGCCTGCTTCGGTAAGAGATGTGGCATCCGTAACCGCTAAAGGCACATCAAGTA
Organism: Lachnospiraceae bacterium NK4A179; assembly: GCA_000421045.1. Taxonomy (GTDB): domain Bacteria; phylum Bacillota; class Clostridia; order Lachnospirales; family Lachnospiraceae; genus NK4A136. Next base: position 36,784 of record ATWC01000009.1, on the reverse strand, counting down.
TCCTTGCAAGCGTTCTTACAAGATATGTCTTACCGGAACCTGTAGGGCCAAGCATGAGCATATTTGATTTCTCTATCTCAATATCCTCGCCGGCCATATTTGTGGCAACTCTCTTGTAATGATTGTATACAGCCACACTCATGACACGCTTTGCTTTTTCCTGTCCGACCACATATTCATCCAGCATAGCCTTGATCTTATGAGGTGCAGGAATATCTTTCAGTGCTATAAGAGGCTTAGCCTCTCCCGGCTTGGCACGTTTTACCTTTGCACCGCCGCCAAAAGGATTTCCGAAGGGAAGGTCCCCAAGATTCATAAAACTGATCCTCGGCCCCTTCTTTTTCTCCTCTTTCTTTTCCTTATCATTTGTTCCTTCTTCCCCATCCGGGTTCCCCGAAGGATCTGTTTGAAGATCATTGGCAGCACTTGTGGCATACAGATCATCTCCCGCAGGAACTGCCATCCCCATTTGCTGCATCATTTTTGAAAGATCCAATGCCCCGCCTGAGGAGTCCATTCCGGGCATATCCTTCATACGCTCTTCCATGGTTGACGAAACCTTATCCATACAATCCGGGCAGAGATACATCCCGAACGGCATGTGAACCATATGTCCGGCATCCTTTTCGGATCTGCCGCACATGGAACAGTACTTTTCTTCATCATTATTGTTTATATCTGACATTTTGCCTCACTTTCTTCTTTATGTAAGCCTGAAATCCGCTTACATGTATTAGTAAATTATAGAGATTAACGCTGATAATTTCAACAAATTTCAAATATAAAATCTGACAGTTTTGATATCTCAAGATTTGTTAGCGCATCACCGGTGTTTATCTATTTATGATTTGATTTATCAGATTATGACAGACCTTCATTCTAATATTGACATAACTTGACTGTTTTTGAATGTTTTATGTCATTAATTCATTTTTGGTTGTCATAACAGATAATTTCATGAAGTATTCTCCTTCATTTAACAACTTTGCTTCATTTTTACCGGCCGATTCCAAATAATTAATACTTCATTTAATATTTTATTATATTTAATCCTGAATTGTTGTTTTAGAGTGACATAATCCACATTTTGTTTAGTCACGTTTTAATTATTCGGTCAAGAATCAATAATTAGGGTTAAGTATTTATGTAAACTTCGTAATTTGAGTTAAGTCATTATGTAACCCACAATAATCCGGGTTAAGGGATTATGTAAAACAAAAGATCAGATTTGGACAAATTTGTATCCAGAAAAACTTTCAAGGAATTCCGCTCTTCTCTTTCTTGATTTTAGGAAAATTGCAAAAAATACCACAAATAAAATGATCGTACACTTCAGCCTTCTTTGAAGCGAACGATCATCTCATTTGTAAGACTCATATTCTCATTCTTTTCAGTTATATCTTTTCTGTTTACCCAGACAGCCTCCGATAACTCTCCGTCATCCATTTTTATGCTGCAATCACCATCAGCTTCGCAGTAGAAGCCAAGCAGCAGATCCTGATCAAAACCCCAGGGCTGGCTTTTATAATACCTGATATTCTTTACCCTGATTCCGGCTTCTTCCATCACTTCGCGTCTTACGGTATCTTCAGCAGTCTCTCCTATTTCACAGAATCCTGCAATAAGAGCATGGCCCTTATATTCCCTGCCCCGATACCTTGTCATAAGTATATCATCACCGTTTGTAACGCCTATTATCACGGCAGGCATGATCTTGGGATAGACGGTAAGACCGCAGTCTTTACAAATTACAGAGCGCTCCTTCTCACCATATTTCATCTTCCCCCCACAGCGTCCGCAAAAACGGTTATCCATATACCATTTATATAACTGCCAGCCTGTAGAAGCCGCAAACCTCAGATCTGTCTGTGCAGATTTTCTGAAAACCGAAAGCTTCTGAAAGCTATACGTATTGTGCTCATAAGGGATCAATTCCGTGCCATCTTCAATTATCGTAAAATAGGCCGTCCCAGCGATCCTGAAGAGGAATTTGAACTCTTTGTTTCTTAACAAATCATCCTTTAACGGAAAAAACGGTATATCCGGAATGTCATCCCTAAGCATCTTTACATATACCGTCTTGTCCTTATATCCATAAATAAATAGTCTGTCTCCGTCAGAAGGCTTCTGCAGACCATATGAAATATCAAGCCTTCCCTCTCCGATATCCTGTATCATTATAATTCCCCTTATACGACCACAGGGGCGGCCACGCCATGCGAAGCCGTCCCTGCAGATATTTATTCTCTGACTATATATGATTTCAGCCGTCCAGAACACCCTTATCGCCAAGTTTTACCTTATACGTCTGTTCTGTATAATCATCACCATCAGGTCTCTTAACACTGATCTCGATCTCGTCTCCGGCCCTGTAATAACTGAGCTCCTTTTGAAGATCTCCCATAGAATCAACTTTTTCTCCATTTACAGCTACAACAAAATCACCCTTTTGAAGCCCCACATCAGCAGCAGGCGATCCGCCGTTTACCGTTGCTATATAAACGCCTTCGGGAAGTCCGTAATACTCTATCTCGGAAGGGGTAACCGTTGCACCGGATATTCCCAGATATCCCCTTTCATCCTCCGGAACAGAAACTTTAGTTACTTTACTCATCAGATCACCGAGAATAGGCTCTGCAGCCGAAATGGGGATAGCATAGCCCATTCCTTCAACATTGCTTCCTCCTATCTTATTCGAGTTGATCCCGATAACCTCACCGTTAATATTTAGCAGCGCACCACCGGAATTTCCGGGATTGATAGCAGCATCTGTCTGAATAAAGCCCTTTACAGCAGACCCTGCACCTTGCTCACCCTCCGAATATACCTCTCTGTTTACTGCACTTATAACACCTGTTGTAACTGAAAGACCGTATCCAAGTGAGTTACCTATAGCGATAGCAGGTTCACCGATCTTTAAGTTGTCGGAATCGCCCATCGTGGCAATCTCTATCCTGTCCATAGTATCATCCGGAATATCTGAAATATTAACAGCCACAACTGCCAGATCCATCTGCTCATCTGCGCCTTTAACATTTGCAGTAACCTTTGCATCATCTATAAAATTAACTTCAAGTCCGTCATTGTCAGCAACAACATGATAATTTGTAGCTATTAGAAGCTCATGATCATTCTTGCCGATTATAATACCTGATCCACTGGCATCGCCCTGTTCCTGGTAGTAATAATAATCAACCGTCATATGGTTTGTTATGGCGACCATCGAGGGCATAACATCTTCAACCATACTGCTCACGTCGGATACAACTGTCTTCGTGGTAAGGCCTGAATGGATATCTGCCATATCAGCCTCGTCAGCTCCCGAAGAAACGTCAGCCTTATCCTTACTGTCTGTATCATCATCCTTATCATCATTATCGGAAATATCGAAATCCTCAGGAACAGCCTCTGCATCCTTATCATCAAAAATAGGATCATCGCTGTCAAACTTATTGGTTTCAATCTTTGCGCTGAAATCCGAATGAGAACCGATAAACCTTGCTATTGAAACTCCTCCAATGATCAAAAAGCAAAGAACGATAAGCGCAGAAGCAAGAAGGATAACGCCTACAGGGGATTTCTTTTTCTTAGGTTTAGTCCCCGGCTGTGACTGGCCATTCGAGCCCATGTTTGGCTGCGTATACTGAGGGGATGCATACGAATTACTGCTATATGGGCTGTTTTGTGTACTATATGAATATACCGGTCCCGTAGATGTGCTCTGAGAACCATATGCATTTCCTGATCCGCCTACATGTGAACCGTATGAGTTTCCTGATCCGACTACATGTGAACCGTATGAGTTTCCTGATGACGTACCCTGAGCACCATAGGAACCACCTGATACTGCGCTCTGTGCACCATATGAGCTTCCTGAAAACGTCCTCTGTGAACTATACGAACTAAATGAACTTCCTGTTGCAGCAGCCGGAGAACCGTAAGAACTTCCTGCTACTGCGCTCTGTGAAGCATATGCGCTTCCTGCAGTTGTATTCTGTGAGCTATATGTGTTTCCTGCAGTTGCTGCCTGTGAACCGTATGTATATGCAAACGGGGATGAAGGATTTCCCAAAGCGGAACCTGTAGATACACTACTGTCGGCAGTTGTATTAGTTGCAGCAGGTGCTGCCGCTGCTGTTTCTGCTGCCCCGGAAGCCACAGAAGCCATTCCGTCTGAAGCAGGAGATGCGTTTACCGCATTACTGTTGTCAGACAGGCCGAACTGATTGCTATAGCTGCTGTTATATGTCCCGTAAGAAGGACCGTTTACGTTATTATTTCCGTTGTTATCTTCGTACATGACTGACACTTCCTTTCTTTAATCTCTATGCCACGTATTCTATGCGAAGAATGTGAAAAAAATGTGTTCATTTAGTGCTGAATATGTGAAAAATAACGCGAATTCAGCGAAAGCACAGGCAGGACGGAAGCAGGCAGATGCTTATAGGCCTTTCCGGCTCTGTAGCCTGCATACTTGCAGGCATTATAAAAAAGCATTTGAGGAATACGTATTCCCTCACCTTTTTTTATATAAAATAATACAGTCTTTTTTATCAATTTCAGCCCTTCAGATTCAGAAGATACATCCCCGAAAACATCAGGGTACTGTGCATGAGAAACACCCAGATCAAAACTGCGTTTAAAATATTGAACTGCATTGTAATCATGTGAATGAAGAACTCTTGCTGAAGGAACATAGGCAATATGATATCCGGCATCAATCAGTTTGCGCGCATATATCATATCCTCATTAAAAATGATATTTCTGTCGAAGCCCCCCAGTTCATCATATGTTTTTCTTAAATGTGCCGCGCAGACATCAGAGCAGAAGAAAGTCTTGATCCCCATCGTCGCAAGGTCTTCTCTGCTTTTTACGCACGGTGCAGCCGGATAATTAAAGCACCTTGAAGCCGCTTCATAAACCGATGAAGCTTTTCCCGGAAGCTGTCTGGCATACGAAGACTGCGCAATACCGTCTGCAAGAGGCCTTACAAGTTCACCTATAAGATTGGCATCAACAGGAAGAGCATCATCCGTCATGCATATCACAGCGTCAGCCTGTGACATTTTGATCCCCATGTCCCTTGCGGCACCGTGATCAAATTCATCCTCAGTTATATGTGTGACACTGACATCACTATAGAGTTTTGCAGGATCCTCTTCACCAAAAAAATCCTCATAATACTTTCTCCCGGTATTAATGAGGATTATCTTCCCCGGCTTCATCTTCTGACGGTGAAGCCTGTCTATTATCTTGATAAGTTTTTCATCCGGTCTGTAAACCGGGATCACAACATCTGCAGTAAACATTTTAATAAGCGTTTTTATTAATAAAGCCCTTGAAAATAGTTAAGAACATGATCTTTATATCAAAGCCCACACTCCAGTTCTCAATGTAATAGATATCATACTCTATGCGCTTACGTATGGAGGTGTCACCTCTGTAACCATTGATCTGCGCCCATCCCGTAAGACCAGGTCTAACCTGATGCTTGATCATATAGCGAGGTATCTCTTCTTTGAATTTTTCAACAAACTGAGGACGTTCGGGTCTCGGTCCCACAACTGACATATCACCCTTAAGTACATTTATTAGCTGCGGAAGTTCGTCAAGACTTGTATGTCTCAAAAATCTTCCGATGGCTGTCACTCTGGGATCGCCCTTTGTTGTCCATCCTTTCAGTTCATCCTTTTCACTCTGTTCTTTCATAGTGCGGAATTTGTACATCATAAACGGCCTGTTATGCCGTCCGACTCTTTCCTGTTTGAAGATCGCAGATCCTCCGTCACTTACACGTATCGCTATAGCAGAAATGATCATTACCGGAGAAAAAATGATCAGTATGATCAGTGCACATATCAGATCCATTGTTCGCTTGATGAACATATTGACTGTATTTGAAAGAGGTACATGTCTGATATTTACTACAGTCAATCCATTGAGATCCTCTATATAAGGGCTTGAAGGGATCACGCTGTTGTAATCGGGAATAAACTTTGTATGAACGCCGGATTTCTCACATACATTAACTATCTTTTCCAGTCTGTCATAATCCTTAAGGTCAAGCGTTACACCAATCTCGTCGAGTTTGTTTTCCGGAAGCACCACTTCAAGATTTGCAAGCTCACCTATAACCTTTACACCCTTGTATCTTGTTCCCACAGGGATCCTGTCATCAAGTATTCCGCGTACCACATATCCCCACTGAGGATTCTCCATGATCCTGTCTATGTACTTTTCCGTAGCTCTTGAATATCCGACCAAAAGAACATACTTTGTGTTGTAGCCGCTCCTTCTTAATCGTCTCAGTATGATACGGATAAAAAGCCTCTCAGCCATCTCACTGCATACCGAAAAAATGAAGAAGTAACTGATAACAGCACGGGATACATCCTTGATCTTGAATATGTAGAGGAATGCAAATATAGCTGCAAGACCGAGGAAATTAGCCTTTGCAACATTAAACATCTCTCTTCTGGCACTTGAATACCTCTTGGGATTGTAGAGTCCTGAAAAATAGAATACGACCAGATACCCGGGAACAATATAATACAGAAATGAAAAATAAGTCTGTCTGTCAAGCGCACCCATAATCCCCATTTCATCCGGGAAGAATACGAATTTGCAGTACCAGCCTGCAATATACGAAAGCGCTATCAGCAGCCCGTCAATAATGATATGAAGCTGATTAAATGTTCTCTGATTATCTTTGATCATAACTGATTAAAAATTTATGTAAACTACGAAAGTATTTTACCTTATATGTAAAATTACAGCAACCTGAGCATATTTCTTAACAGTTCTGCCTCAGTCCTAAGCTGTATATGTCCGGGTACCCTTGAGAAGTCAACTCTCCTGTTTCGTCCCGGCCCCTTACTCATCCTTATGCCCTCCGCAAGGCCTTTAGTATATGTGCCACCAAGTCCTTTTGCAGCGAAAAATACCGCCTTAACGGCAAAGCCGGCTATCAGAAAAGGAGCATTCACTATAAGCTGCCACACGGGCATATTCTTGTATATAAGATAAACATTATTTCTTGAAGAAAGCGCAACCTTAAATTCATTATATCTTGAGCCCGAAAAGCCGGATCCGGCATGCAGCACCTTCGCCCCGGGCGCATATATATTTTTAAAACCTGCTAGTCTTGCACGATATCCGAGATCTATATCTTCAAGATAAGCAAAATGGAGTTCATCAAATCCTCCGAGCAGTTCCAGATCATCCTTTCTGTAGATCGCTGCCCCGGCACAGGCGGCAAATACATACGTGCTTCGACGGAAAGCTTCCGCAGGTTTATCCTTAGCCGGTGAAAACGCATATCCAAGAGCGCAGTACATATCACCGCAATCATCCGCTAATCTCCTGTTGTGCATGTTCAGCATCTTAGCAGATGCTGAAAAAACACCCGGGTTGCGTCGCATCGCCATATACATTTTCTCAACGAAATGTTTTTCCGCTATCGTGTCATTGTTTAAAAGCAACACTAACGGAGCAGCGCTCTTTTTTATCCCGGCATTTACCGCAGCGGCAAACCCGGCATTTCTGCGCAGCATAAGAAAATGAACAGGCGGATATCCGCCTTCTTTTCTGATCCTGTATCTTGCTCTTTTAGCAGAGCCGTCTTTTGATCCGTCATCAACAACTATGATCTCAAAGTCTTTAAATGACTGCCTCTTGAGCGACTTAAGGCAGTTTGACAGATATTTCTCACCGTTATAATTAGGGATGACCACACTGACTTTTATCTTCATAATACCCCCTACAGTTCCACTGTCATGTCGGGATCATAAAGTATCACATCTCCTCTGCCCGACGGATTATGCTTCATATTCTTTTCATCACCGGCATACACACGCTGCAGCAAAGATGCCACATTGCACGGACCTGCAAAGCCTTCCCTAAGGCCCTTGTACAGGACATTGCCATCCTTATCCCTTCCTCCGAGGACAAGTTTCCCACCTTTAAATACAGGGCCGCACACAGCCTTAACATCCGGTCTAAGTTCAAACAGCCTGTCGCCATAATCAGCCTTGTAGAAACCAAGATGCTTTGAGTGATACACCTCGATTTCATCCGCTGAAGGATTTAACATCTTAAGATATCTGTTGAGAGACTGCGCTGCGACTCTTCGTCCTGCCTCATAGGCATACTCCTTTGATGAAGGATCCTCTGCAGTAGAACCGGTATGACATCTCCAGTGATAGCACACCTTGGGAACATGTATCATAAGTTCTTCAAGTTTGCCCTCGGACTCAAGCGCCATAAACAAAGTCCTGAGTGCCAGATCATAATCCTGTGCACCGTCGTATTCGCCTCTCAGTCCAAGTGACTTTATAACATCAGTCCTGTAAACTGAAAAATGACAGATATAATTATTCGTAAAAAGCATATCCGGATCGATATCTTTTTTTATATTCGGTTCAAAATATCTGTATGAAGTACCGTCGCATTTATCCTCGTCCGTATATACCATTAGCGGGTTTACTGAAAGCTTGTCTATAGCCTCCATAACCGAAAACAGAGCATCCTTCGTAAGCATATCATCATGATCAAGAAGCCCTGTGTAATCACCGCCTGCAGCCTCAAGCGCAGCATTTGTATTTTCTGATATACCGGCATTCTTCTCAAGTTTAAGATAGACTATATTGTCATATTCGGCACACAGTTCTTTAGTCTTTTTCTCCACCTTATCGGAGACCGAAGCATCTGCGATGATCAATTCATAGGCAGGATAAGTCTGTTCCATTACCGAAAGGATCATATCCTCAAGAAACAATTCATCTGTCTCATAGGCCGGAACAACAACTGAGATCTTTAAAGGATTCTTAAACTCCGTGTTTCTCTGCTTCTCAAGTATATCCTCAGAAGGCTCATCATAACTGTATTTCTGACGTCTAAGATAAAGCCTCTCCCTCACTGCATTAACAGTATCAGGCAGCCCGTTTTTTTTAAGATATGCGCTTGTTTTTTTTAAATCTGTCTTTAAACCCATAATACTCAAAGCGGGAGACCCGTTTTAAGGATCTCCCGTAAACTTAAAGTCTGTACTGTTTCTCAGATATGAGACTTAACAGCTTCGGTAAGAGCATTCAGCCTGTTTTCAGCATCCTCAAGTGATGTGCCCTTAACACCCATATAAAACTTGATCTTAGGCTCTGTTCCCGAAGGACGTGCACAGCACCATGAATCATTCTCAAGTTCGAAATAAAGAACATTAGATAAAGGAAGACCTGTAGTTCCTTCGCTTCCGTCAACAAAGCTCTTTGTCTTTCCTGTCTTGTAATCAAGAAGCTTAACAACCTTAAGATCACCGAATTCCTTAGGCGGGTTGCTTCTGAACTTCTCCATCATCTGAGCGATCTCTTCAAGACCTTCCTTGCCCTTCTTGGTGATGGCGTACTGTGTCTCCTTATAGTAGCCGTACTTCTCATATATCTCGAGCATCATATCCCAAAGAGTGATCCCCTGTCTCTTACAGAATGCTGCTACTTCCGAAAGCATCATTACGGCAACAACTGCATCCTTGTCTCTTGCATGTGTTCCTGCCAGGCAGCCGTATGACTCCTCAAGACCAAATACATAATTGTAACTCTTGTTCTGTTCAAAGAATTTGATCTGCTCTCCGATATACTTGAATCCGGTAAGCACATCTATCTCTTTAACGCCGTATGCCTTTGTAATGGCATGTGCAAGATTTGTTGTTACTATGGTTGTTACAAGTGCAGGGTTCTCAGGCATTGTGCCTGTAGCCGTGCGTTCTCTGAGAATATATTCCGCGATCAGCATGCCGGACATATTTCCCGTGAAAGGAATGTATTCTCCGGTCCTGCTGTCCTTGGCATAGATACCGAGTCTGTCTGCATCAGGATCTGTTGCCATTACGATATCGGCATCCTTTTCTTCTGCAAGACGGAGTGCCAGTTCAAATGCTCTTGGATCCTCGGGATTGGGATAAACAAGTGTCTTGAACTCCGGATCAGGATCTTCCTGTTCCTTTACGATATAGACATTTTTAAATCCAAGTTCATCAAGAACTCTTCTTACAGGCACGTTTCCGGTTCCATGGAACGGTGTGTAAACGATCTTTATATCACCTGAAACAGCCCGGATCACATCGGGATGGATGATCTGCTTCTTCAGCTCTTCCATATAGCTGTCATCAATTTCTTTTCCGATCACATTGTAAAGGCCGGCCTTCTTTGCCTCTTCCTTGTCCATTGTCTTTACGGAAGAATAATCCGTAATGGCATTTACTTCGGCGATGATGCCATTATCATGAGGCGGGGTAACCTGCGCGCCGTCTTCCCAATATACCTTATAACCGTTATACTCTGGCGGATTGTGCGAAGCAGTCACCATAACACCTGCGATACAGCCAAGCGTGCGGAGTGCATATGACAGTTCGGGTGTAGGACGGAGTGCATCAAAGACATATGCTTTGATACCGTTTGCATTGAGGCAGAGAGCTGTCTCATCAGCAAACTCAGGGCTCATCCTTCTGTTATCATAGGAAACGGCAACGCCCTTCTTCTTTCCTTCCTCACCTGCATTTTTAATTATATAATTTGCAAGACCCTGGCTGGCTTTACGCACGGTATATATATTCATTCTGTTTGTACCTGCACCTATAACGCCTCTGAGCCCGCCGGTTCCGAATTCAAGATCCTTGTAGAATCTGTCCTCAACCTCTTTCTCATCATTCCTTATAGCAAGGAGTTCTTCCTTGGTCTTCTGATCAAAATAATCAGATGAAAGCCATTCATCAAATTTCTCACGATATCCCATAAATATCCTCCTTCCGGGTGTCATAATGACCAGCCCTTATTTTATCACATCTTAAGGGCAAAATCACTTCGATCGAGGGAGAAATTCACGTTATAGTACGGGTCTCCCTTATCGATAAAAGCCCGCCACTTATCCCTGAAGTGTTCTGCCTCTTTGTCATACCTGGCAGCCTTTGCAGGATCCGGATGCTCAACATCTGACCCTCTTGATGCGGATTCAAAATGATAAAGCTCACAGAAGGGCGTCCATACATTCACATATCCCTTCCCTAACAGTCTGAGACAGAAATCCACATCATTAAGTGCTACGGCAAAATCCTCATCCAGACCGCCCAGTTCATTGAATTTGGCAGTCGATACCATAAGACATGCGCCTGTCACTGCCGAAAAATTCTGTGCATACATCAGCCTTCCCATATAACCAAAGTTGGTATCGGCGCATCTGTAGTGAACATGACCGGCAGTCCTGTGAGCGCCAAGTCCTATCACAACACCTGCATGCTGTATGGTCCTGTCTGGATAATACAGCTTTGCTCCTACTGCACCAACATCAGGACGCTGCGCATACATGAGAAGCTCTTCTATCCAGTCGGGAGTAATCACTTCCATGTCATTGTTCAAAAGCAGGAGATAATCCCCGGTTGCAAAAGAAGCGCCGAAATTGCATATCTTCGAGAAATTGAATTCATCCTTATAGACAACGACTCTTATCTTAGGCCCTTTTGTTCCGCCTTTTTCATCCTTCGAATTTTCAGTGATCTCTTTGTAATAATCCCATATTTCCTGTGAGGTTGAATTGTTCTCTACAATGACGATCTCATAATTCTCATATGTGGTCTTCTGTTTGATAGAAGTTATAAGTCTTTTCAGATCTTCCACGTGATCCTTATTCGGTATCACTATCGAGACTTTCGGATCGCTTACTATCTCATAACGAATACGGAATATCGTTTCAAAAGCCTTGGTGCTTGTTATCGTGAAATTCTTAAATCCCATGCCTTTAAGATGCTCGGAAACTGCACCCTTGGCAGCATCGATCGCATATGTCTTTGCCTTTATGTCTGCTGCAACGGAACCGGGATGACTTCTCCAATAGTAAAGGATCCTGGGCACATGAGAAACATGCTTGGCCATTGAGGTGAGTCTCAATATCATGTCATGATCCTGGCTGCCGTCAAACTGTGATCTGAAAAGCTCAGTGCCTTCAAGCAGCGTCCTTTTGAACACTGTGAAATGACAGATATAATTGTTTGCCCTCAGATTGTCAGGTGCGAAGTCCGGCTTAAAATGCAATGTGATCATATGATCTATAGTCTTACTGCCTTTGAAGGTTGTTTCATCACAGTAGATATAATCTGCATTCTCTTCACATATCCTTACCATGTACTCATAAAGGACAGAAGGATGAAGCACATCATCATGATCCAGAAGGCCTATGTAGTTACCTGTTGCAAGTTTGAGACACTCATTTGTATTTCCGGATATGCCTTCATTTTTCTCAAGTCTTGAGTAGCGTATGCGTACATCTTTCTCTGCATAGCTTTTACATACCTGTTCAACATAAGCATGCTCCGCATCCGATCCATCAGCAAGTATGAGTTCCCATCCGCGGTATGTCTGTGCAGTTACAGACTCGATCATTTCTCGCAGGAACTTTTCCGGAGTGTTGTATAAAGGCACAAGAATAGAAAACAGTACCTGTCTTCCAAATACCGTCTCCTCTTCAAGCTTTCTTCTCTCTGCATCGGGAAAGCTTCTGGTCCCGTGCTTAAGTCTGGCGCTTCGCTCAAGTTTTTTATTGGACAGCTTTGCTGCTATGCCCCTTACAGAGCCATAACGGGCAACTCTCCCTAAATCTTTTTTCAGATGATGATATGTCACACGTAAAGGTTTGCTGAGCCTGAAGGCCTTGCTCCCCTTTATGTGAGCTGTTCGTGACTCGAGTTCTTCCGCCTCATTTTCCATGCCGGCAAGACGGCTCTTAAGCTTTGCTGTCTTTTCCGCTTCCCGTCTGTATGCCGATCTGTAATCGTTCTTCATTGCTGCTCCTGTATATCTTATCTCCGCAGATATATTCCATTCCTATAAGGTATTCTCCGTCTTCAAGATCTGATTTCCTTACTCTGCAGACAAAACCTGCAAGTGCGACATTCTTTTCCCTGTCCATTACCTTTTCCACATCATAACGATAACGGTCTGATATGGAATAATAAACCGTTGTTGTATCCGGATCTGTTTTCTTAAAATACATTCTTCTGGCTGCCCCCGTAAAGATACTGTTATCAGCACCTTTAAGATATGACCAGCCTTCAACCCTTATTATATCTTCTCTGGCATCCCGTCTCTTAAGCTGCAGTCCCGCTCTTTCGACATTCATCACCAGTTCGCTGTCGCTGCATACGCTTCCCTTTGCAGCATCAACATCTATTTTTTCCGAAAGCTTTCCCGGCACCGCATAATCAAAGACCATGTCAGCATAATACTCCGGACTATCCTGTGTGAGCATCGGACTGTAATACGGATCACGGCCGTCAGCAAATGCAGGATGCTTATGATATAGCCTGTCCTGCTCTTTTATAAGAAGTCCCGATTTTTCTCCGTCATTATCCGATCTGCCCCTGCTTATCGATTCTTTATGAATGAGTACGGCATCATTCCTTATGACATTCCTGAAACCCGCATCAAGAAGCGAGAAGCAAAGGTCCACATCGTTGTATTCTACAGGGAATGACTCATCAAAACCTCCTGACTTTTCATAAGCGGATTTTTTCACAAGAAGGCATGCACCGGTCACGGCACATACATTCTGCGGCACAGCCCCGGCCCCGAAATAATACATCCTGTCATCCGGAAATGTGATAAGCTTATGAGCCGGTCCCACTTTAAGATTGGTTATCCCTGCATGCTGGAAACGCAGATCATCCGGGTACCGTAGCGAAGCCCCCACTGCACCCACGCCTTCACGCAGTGCTTCGCACACCATTATCGTAAGCCAGTCTTCTTCTATCACTTCCGTATCATCATTTAAGAACAGAAGCAGATCACCTTTAGCCTTCGATACGCCTCTGCTGCACATACGTGAAAAATTGAATTCTTCTTTTCTGTAAAGATAATCGGCATGTACGCGGTACTTTTCCGACATCCTTGCGATGATCCGTTCTATATCGCGTTTGTTCTCATCACTGCTGCCATTATCAACTATAATAAATTCCACATCCTTAAATGCAGTCTTTGTCACAAAACTTTCAAGAAGCTCAGAAAGCAGCTGCGGATGATCTTTAGAAGGGATAATGACCGAAACCAGATGGTCGCCTTCCGGTATCTCACAGACAGTATATACATCATCCCTTAGCGTATCGAATATTTCCGCTTTTACGCCGTGGATCTTCTCAGCAAAGGTTTTCTTTATATGCGCATATTTGTTTTCATATCCCCAGAAAGATCCTCTTTCCGAATAGTCGGGAGAAACAGTTGTCTCAAGGAGCTCTTTTCCCTCCGTGACCGTGTCTGCCACTTTTTTAGTTGCCTTTGTATGGCAAAGCACTTCAGCTGTATGAGTGCCTGCTGTCTCTTCAGCAGCTGCCAGCATCACAAGATAAACCAAACCTCTTGCATCAGCGTTATCATTTACAGCAACCAGTCCGTTAGCCTTTAGTAGCTCTATCGCAGCATTAAGACATTTTTTTCTTATCGCAAAAAAACTGCCCGGGAAAAAGAAACCATATAAAGATTCCGGACTCCATTCCGGTTTAAACCAGGGATTCATACGCTTCCCGTCTTCATCCACTTCATCTTCGTCGGCATACCATATGCCTTCTTTTTTATCCGAAGCAAAAAACGAAGCCGCTAAAACATAAGCTCTTTCATCAAGCAAAGAAGGTTCTTCTGCTGCGAGTATATCGTTCTCAACCGGGCTTCCTAAGCGGATAATTTCTGCCAGTTCAGAATAACTCTTTAATAAAAACGATGATTTTACCTTCTCAGTATCAGATGCATCCTTCTTATTTTTATGTTCATTAAAAGCTATCCACGCAGAATAAGGATCCTTCTGACGTGCAAGTTCATCGGTATATGCTTTGTCGGCAGCTTTTCCGTCCTGCTTATCAGATACAGACCTTTCATCATCCTTCTTAAACTTTCTGTAAAGCTTATAAGGGCCGCTTGATACTATCCGTTCAAACTTTGCCTTAGCCTCATTTCTTCTCTCCTCAGCATCAAGAAGACGGCCGGTAAGGTTCATATTTTCTATCTTCTGTTTTTCAAAAGCAGCCTTAAACCAGGCTTCCCAGTCATATCCTGTCTTTTCGATCCTCATGTCATCACCGTCCGGTCAGAATAATCTGCGTCTGCTTCCGGATGCAAGAGCCCCCGCAGTTTCCGCAGTTATAAAAGTCCGTTCAAATGAAATGCTCACATCACCTTCGCTCTCCATCGTGATATTCGGATCTTCCGTATCAAAGATGAAAACTCCCGAAAGGCATGCCACAGCATTATTTTTATTCTTAAATAATTTTGATATCTGTACGGGATCGCTATATTCTTTTTTCCCGCACTTTAAACTGCAAATCTTTATCATACAAGGTAAAAAACCCGGATCAAAACGAAAAGCGCCGCGAATATCCTTGATCTCTATAAGATACTTTCCGTCTTTTTCTGTAGGCAGTAAGGTAAATGAATCCTCTTCATTGAAGCCCCTGCCTTTGTCTGTATATATCTGCACAAGTTCTTTTGCAGAACTTCCTTCGTTTAATCTTTCAGTACCAAAGGACTTACGTCCTATGCGTTCACATATCTCACCAAAAGAGAGATGGCCACCCGTCACATCCTTTTGGAAAGCAGCTTCAGACTTTCTTATATGGGCAGTATCCTCATAAGTGATACCAATTTTCTCAAATGCAGCTTTGCAGAATTCACCACGCCTGCCTTCATCTTCAAGAAGATAACAGTACAGAGCCCTTACAAACAAGTCTCTTCCTGAAGCCTTTTCACTGATCCATTCATGATCCGTTATGATCCATTTTTCGTCTTTTATAAATATATTGGAAAACGCCGGATCTGCATCTGCCGGTGAAGACTTTATTCTGCCAAAACGATCAAATGCTTCTGATACAAGCGAAAGAAACCCGGTTCTGTCATCAGCATCTATCTTTTCATCAAGCTTATCTTCAAGAGTCTCTGTATCAAGATACTCAAAAGCTACAGCAGCTCTGCCAGAGGCTTCGGTTTTGCTGCCCTTCAGCAGTTCAAAGCCCGGTGCAAGGCTCTCTGCAAGTTCATCCTGCACTTCCATCATCCTGTTTATATGCGCATCAGACTTCTCTGAAAGTGCTCTTTTGCGCACAATAGTTTTTTCGTCTTTTCTGCAGATCTCGGTTGAAATACGTGCATCCTCTCTCCTGTCAGCAGAGAAACGTACATAATCAGGCAGTGTATCATCTGTCCCTGTGACTATAAGGAATGAATCTGCAAACAGAGGATAAAGACCGTCATCATTAAGAGACATGGCGGCTCGTTCCTCATTGAAGAGTGTAAGTCTGTCCCTGTCGGGATTTGGTACATTTGTCCTTAACTCTCCGGCCTTAGGAAGACGTGCTTCCGAAAAAAGAGTCTTCATAAATTTGTAATCAGGATAAGGATAAAAGAATCTGCGCTCATTTATCCCGGCTTCATCCAAAATCTTTTCAAGCACAGGTTTTGAAAATGTTCTGGCTGCCCCGCCCTTCCTATAGCCTTCTATACCATCAAAGAAACGGCCGTTATGGTCCTCAGCACAGCCCGCAAAATATTTGAGGCCAAGGCGGTTTTCTATTGCAATGACTATATGTCCTTCCGGCTTTAAATGCTTCTTTATCACCTTTAACATTTCCGAATACGGATGATCGTTATGTATGTAAAGGCCGCTATATTCAAGCACCCCTATAAGAAATACCACATCATAATCACATGGAAGCGAAGGTTCTATATCCTCAAAATTGCCGACCTTTATCTCCATGTTATCGGCATCCTTATGACGGTTCGCATTTATCAGGCTGCGTTTTTTTGATAGTTCAACACAAGTTACACTCCCGTATTTTCTTACCAGAGCGCCGCTGATAGCACCACATCCGCTGCCCACCTCAAGCACCTTTGCAGCCTTATCCGAAGGAAGCCATTCAACGATGTTCTCACGCAGATGGGACAGATGATAAAAAATCTCCCACTCGGGATTCTCTTCCATATACGAAACAAGAGCATCTCCCGAAAGAGCGCTCACCGCTTCAAGAAGCCTGTCTTCCGAATCTCCGTCGCAATACAGATCACTGCCCGGGTAAAATGAAAGATCAAGTTTTACTTTTCCTACAAATTCTTCATTCATGGATCAGAGTTTTTCCACCTTGGTTTCAGATTCCGGATCAAAAAATCCTACTGTATCCTTATCCGATATAACGCTGATCTTTGCCGCATCATAAAGCCTGTGATAAACGGTAAAATCATTTCCCTCAAACCCTGTAAGACCGAAGCTTAACAGATATTCTCCGCCCTGCAGGTTCATCTTCTGCCTGAAGCTGATAAGATACTCATCTCCCGACTTTGCTTCCTTCAGGAAGGCTTTTTCATACATCGTATTAGTACCGGTTATCTCGGTTCCCTTTACATTCTTTATCGAGAATGCAAAAACCGGTGCCGGGCAGTCTTCTTTAAAGCGAACCTTCATGAATATCTCATATTCGCTTCCCTTTATGATGGCACTGTTCTTTCTGCCCTTGTCATCCGTTACATACACTTCCTCAATAACAGCTTTACCGGAACCGTATTCAAGAAGCTCTTTGGAATCAACACCCGCTGTCCCGGATACTGCCACCTGCTTTTTCTTATCATCTTCCTCATATTGATCCACAAGTATCTGCTTGTAGATATCTATCATTTCCTTAGGCGGGCCTTCCTTGATCTTCTTGCCCTTATCAAGGATCACTACCCTGTCGCAATATTTCGAAATACTGGACATATCATGCGAAACAAAAAGTATCGTACGTCCCTGCTCTTTGAATTCTTCGAACTTTCTGTAGCACTTGGCCTGGAAGAAAACATCACCTACAGAAAGTGCTTCATCAACTATCAGGATTTCCGGCTCTATATTGATCGAGAGCGCAAATGCAAGACGCACAAACATACCGGATGAATAAGTCTTCACCGGCTGGTTTATATACTCTCCTATATCAGCAAAATCAATGATGCCCTGCAGTTTCCTGTCTATCTCTTCCCTTGTAAAGCCTAGCATCATTCCATTAAGATAAATATTTTCTATGCCATCATATTCCGGATTGAAGCCTGCGCCGAGCTCAAGAAGTGCCGATATCCTTCCGTTTACTTCGATCTTTCCTTCAGTAGGTGTGAGCACTCCGGTGATCATCTTAAGCATCGTGGACTTTCCGGAGCCATTGGTTCCTATTATACCTACACATTCTCCCTTTTTAACTGAAAAGCTTACATGCGAAGCTGCACGCTTCTCCGTATATCTTTTCTTTCCGGGAAGAAAGGCATCGGCAAACATATCCCGTCTTCTTGCATAAAGGCGGTATACTTTGCTCACATCATCAACTTTTATTACCGTTTCAATCGGTGTTTTTTTATCTTTGTTTTCTGCCATTATCAAAGCACATCCGCAAATCGGGGTCTGAGTCTTTTAAATACAAACGTTCCAAACAGGAATACCAAAACGGTCACTCCCCAGAAATACAGAGTTCCTTTCACATCCGAAACAAACCATCCGCCGCCTGCGAGAGCTTTCCTGTAACCGTCAGTGATATAAAACAGCGGATTCAATTTAATGATCCTCACCAGAACCGGCGAGTCATTTATTATATTTACATTCCAGAGTATCGGTGTGGCCCACATTCCAAGCTGCAGCAGCACATTTATGATCTGTGAAAGATCTCTGAAGAACACATCAAGCGCGCTGGTCAGATAAACCAGTCCTGCCGCAAGAACAAACAGGCAAAAACTGTAGTATATAAACTGCAGCATCGATACAGAAGGATAAATACCGTAAAGAGCCGCCACAACTATCATTACCACAACAAAAAATGCATGTGTGAAAACAGCAGCCACACACTTGATAAGCGGAAGTATGCTCACCTTAAAAACAACCTGCTTCACAAGAAAAGTATATTCATGAAGCGCATTTGTTCCCTGAGACATGCATTCCGAAAAGAAGAACCACGGCACCAGACCGCTTGTCAGATAAAGCACATAAGGGATATCCAGACCGGGTGCGACAAGCTGTCCCTTCTGGTTAAAGAAACGATCAAAAACAAACCAGTACATAAAAACGGTTACGACCGGCTGTACCAGGGCCCATATGAAGCCCAGATACGAACCTGCGTAACGTTTCTTAAAATCATTTAGTGACAGTCTAAAAACCAGCCTTAAGTCATTCGAAAATGAATTCTCTGAAAATCTTTTTTTATCGGAAGACTGACTACTCATACACCTTCCTTTTTGTTCCTGATAAAGTCTTTTAACGAATCTCTCTTCGCATCTTTCTCGGAAAGGTTGAGTTCCATATCCTCTGTGATCGGCCACTCTACTCCGATATCGGGATCATCCCACTGGATCCCGCCTTCATCCTCAGGATGATAGAAATCCGTGCACTTATAACAAAATTCAGCATGGTCTGAAACAACCAGAAAACCATGTGCGAAATTCTTAGGAATGAAAAACTGTTTTTTATTCTCTGCTGAAAGGAGCACACCATACCATTTTCCGAAGGTAGGCGAACCGTCTCTTAAGTCAACAGCCACATCAAAAACTTCACCCTCTATCACGCGTACAAGCTTGTCCTGCGCATGTTTCTTCTGGAAATGAAGACCTCTCAGTACGCCCTTGGATGAGGATGACTGATTATCCTGTACAAAATCCATATCTATTCCCGCAGCCTTAAAATCATTCTGATTGTAAGTTTCCATGAAATAGCCGCGCTTGTCCCCGAATACTGTAGGGGTGATCACCTTAAGCCCTTCAATCTCACATGTTTCAACATTAATCTTTCCCATCTGTGTCTCCTTAATTCCCGGACCATACAAGATCCATATCCACCTTTGTATTGATCCCGTTTACAGCCCCCTTTGATGTGTACTGCCAGAGAGCAAAATCATCTTTATACAGCGGGTTCTTCCTGTACTCCGCAACCCAGTGCGTGTACTGGGAGAGTTCTCCGTCTTTCAGCTTATTATAATACCAGCTGCGGCTTGCATATATGCCGCTTCTGTATCCCGCGTTGTTTATGGTCTCACAGAAAGCCTTGCAGACAGCTGTACGCATATCCCTGTTAATAAGATCTGCACGTCCGCCCGAGCCTTCGGTATCAATAAACACCGGCATATCAAGTGATGCTCCATTCAGAAGCTCAACCACCATCGAAGCTTCCTCTACGGCCTCCACTTCATTCACGGCCTGAGTAAAGAAATAAACTCCTGTCTTTAATCCTGCGGCCTTAGCACCCTCAAGATTCTTTCTAAAGTAAGGATCTTCAACAAGCGCACCACCCGAAGATCCCCTGTAGCCGCATCTTATTATAACAAAATCAATTCCATCACCGGCAACTGCCTGCCAGTCGATATCTTTCTGCCATTTCGACACATCTATACCAAGTACTGCGTCGGTACCTTCCCACTTTCGCTGCACCTCTGTATCATCGGCTTCGGATTCAGCATCTTTCACTGCAGTATCTTCGATCTCCGCATTTATCTCATCTTCTGATCTGATATATAAAGCAATATCGTCGATCACCTTATATTCAAGGCTGCTCTTAACGCTTATCCGGAGAGGGTCCTCGGGAACCTCATACCCATCCACATCTTCAAGCGTTACAAAATACTCGCCTTCCTTGAGTTCCGGAATGTATATCATTCCGTCCTGATCAAGATCCTTGAATTCACCGAGCCCGTCAACATTAACATAGAAGGACTGTCCGGTAACCGCATTTCCGCTATCATCCAGAACAGAAAGCCTTATATCCCTCATCACACTGCTGCCCTGGAGAAAAAGTCTGGGAAGTGCAGATGATGCAGACACAGATAAAACCGAAGGTTCGGGATCCCAGAAGGTCTCATCATTTAAAAACCCCTTCAGATCATTTCCGGATATACCTTCAGATGCAGCTCCTGCCTGCTGAGTACCGGGTGCTCCCTGCTTATCCCTCTCAAATGTTCCGTTTAAGTAAAGCACTATGATAAGCACGACAGCTATCAGCGTAACCGCCGCTGCTATCGCAGTGCGCTTTACCTTAGAGTCCATCAGCTACCTCTGTGAGATACTTTCCGTACTGTGTTTTCATAAGAGGCTTCGCAAGATCGAGCAGCTGCTCTCTTGTGATAAAGCCTCTCTTATATGCGATCTCTTCAATACATGAGATATACAATCCCTGTCTCTTCTGGAATGCAGCAACGAAATCAGCCGCATCAAGAAGTGCATCATGATTACCCGTATCAAGCCATGCAAATCCTCTTCCAAGTGTCTCCACATGCAGTGAGCCACGTTTTAAATACTCGTTATTGATGCTTGTTATCTCTATCTCTCCTCTTGCAGAGGGCTTAACGTTCTTTGCAATCTCAACAACATCATTGTCATAGAAATATAGTCCGGGAACCGCATAATTACTCTTCGGATGCTCAGGCTTCTCTTCGATCGAGATCGCCATTTTATTCTCATCGAATTCAACAACTCCGTATTCTCTGGGATCTCTTACATAATATCCGAAGATCGTAGCGCCCTTCTCTCTTGAAGCCACATCTCTTAAGAGCTTTGAAAAACTCTGTCCGTAGAAGATATTGTCTCCGAGAATAAGGCACACGCTATCGCTTCCAATGAAATCGGCGCCGATGATAAATGCATCGGCAAGTCCACGCGGCTGTTCCTGTACTGCATATTCAAAATGCATACCGAGCTGTGCGCCGTCGGATAAGAGTTCTCTGAACACCGGCAGGTCGCGCGGTGTGGAGATTATGAGAACTTCCCTGATCCCGGCAAGCATCAGTATGGAAAGCGGATAATAGATCATCGGCTTGTCATATACCGGCATTATCTGTTTGGAAACAGCTTTGGTGAGCGGGTAAAGTCTGGTACCCGAACCACCTGCAAGGATTATACCTTTCATTCCTTTCCTCCATACATCTTCTCATAGTACTTCATATAATCGCCGCTTGTTACATTGGCCATCCAGTCTTCATGCTCAAAATACCACTGGATAGTCTTCTTTATCCCGACTTTGAAGCAGGTCTCAGGCTCCCAGCCGATCTCTGCCTTGATCTTGTCGGGAGCTATGGCATAACGTCTGTCATGTCCCTTTCTGTCTTCCACGTAAGTGATAAGATCCTCGTTTATATGTGCCTTTCTCTCATCAGAATCAGGCAGCATCTCCCTAAGTGTCTCAAGGATGATCTTGATTATCTCAATATTCTGCTTTTCGTTGTGACCGCCCACATTATAAGTTTCGAAAAGTTTTCCCTTCTCCTGCACCATGTCGATAGCCTTTGCATGATCTTCAACATAGAGCCAGTCCCTGACGTTCTTTCCGTCACCATAAACGGGAAGTTTCTTTCCGTGAAGCGCATTGTTTATGATAAGCGGTATAAGCTTTTCCGGGAACTGGTAAGGTCCGTAGTTATTGGAGCAGTTTGTGATATTAGCAGGGAAGTGATATGTATCCATATACGCTTTTACCAGCATATCTGATCCTGCCTTACTTGCGGAATACGGTGAATGAGGGCTGTAAGGTGTTGTCTCATAGAAATATCCATCACCCTCGGGAAGCGAACCATAAACTTCATCCGTAGACACATGAAGGAATTTCTTGTCAGGCTTGTAATTACCAAGCGGATCCGGACCTTCCTTAACCTCCCAGGCAGCCTTTGCACATGAGAGCATAACACCTGTACCGTATACATTTGTCTTTATAAAGGTTTCGGGATCCTTTATGCTTCTGTCAACATGACTTTCCGCAGCAAAATGTACCACGCGGTCTATATCATACTTTTCAAACACTTCTGTGATAGCCTGCTTGTCAGTGATATCGGCCTTTACAAAAATATAATTTTCATTGTTCTCGAGATCCTTCAGGTTCTCGGGATTGCCTGCATATGTAAGCACATCCACATTTATGATGCGTATATCGTTACCATACTTCTTAAACATGTAGTGAATGTAATTGGAGCCTATGAAGCCTGCTCCTCCGGTTACAAGATATGTTCTCATTTATTTCCTCCTTCTTAATATCCCAAATAACTCATATTCATATCAACCGTGCCCTTTATGCCGGCAACACTTCCCTTTGCAGAATACTGCCACATATCATAGTGCCCCGAAAATGACGGTGTTGATGCATACTGGGCAAGCCATATACGGTATGATGAAAGTTCCGAAAAGTTCAGATCATCATTATACCATGCTTTTGAAGCATATATACCTGGTGTGAAACCGCCGCTCTTTATCGTCTCACAGAAAGCTTTGCATACCGCAGTCCTTTGTGCCTTTGAAAGCCCGTCTGCTCTTCCGTTTCTGCCGCTTGTACGCTCCGTATCGATGAATACGGGGTACCCTACGCCCGCACCCTGGATAAGCGAAAGGGTCATGGAAGCTTCTTCCACCGCCTCAACCTCATTGATCGCCTGTGTGAAGAAATATACACCAACCTTGAGGCCGGCTGCCCTTGCGCCCGAAACATTCGACTTGAACATCGGATCGGTTACAAGCACGCCGGATGATGAACCTCTGTATCCGCAGCGTATGATAACAAAAGTAATACCTGATTCTTTAACGGCATTCCAGTCGATCGAACCGTTCCACTTTGATACATCAATTCCTTTAACACCGTTTTTATCGACAGCAAGTATGCCATCTTCCGTAAAGTGATAGGAAACGCCCTGTATAACCTGATCTCCGGTTACCTTCTCACCGTCTTTTGTATAGTAATAAACATTGCCGTCTATTGTCTGCCAGCCTTTATATTCGTAAGCTGATTCACTCTTTATATAGAATTCATCAAAGCGGTAATAATCCGCATAAACGGCCTTGCGGTATTCTCCTGAATCAGCATCCTTTACATAAACCTGGTTACCGTTGATATCCTTAAGAAGAGTTTTTTCATCTTCCCTTGCAGCTTTTTCTTTTGCATCTGTATCGGATGTGGGAGTAGGTGATCCCTCCGTAGGTGTTGCTGTCGGCTTCTTGTTTCCGTCATTATCTACGGGTGCATCGTCATCATTAGCTTCTGACTCAGGAGTAGGCGTAACGGTTACCGTAGGCGAAACCTTCGGTGTGGGAGTAGGTGTTGCTTCAGAGGATTTTGTAGGTTCTTTTGTAGGTTCCTTGGATGACTCTGTAGCAGTTTTGGTAGGCTCCTTAGTAGGTTCCTTTGTGGGCTCCTTCGTGGGGTCCTTTGTGGGCTCCTTTGTATCCATGAAAGGCGCCTTTGTCGGTTCCTTTGTGGTCTCCGAAGTTGCCGTAGGCTTATCTTCTTCATTTGTCACAGGCTTATCATCATCATTAACTTCGGTGCGATATATAGTCCTTACCGGCTCTTGTCCCGGAGCTGCTGCACAAACCGGCATATCCGAGAAAATGATCCTTGCCTTTGCCTGAGTGGGATCCTTAATATCATCCTTATGAACCGGCTTATACTCTGTCGCTCCGTCCTTCACATTCCTTGAAGACTCAACAAACTCAACCGTATCCTTTACAGTCGGTTCCTCAACCACAATATCATTCTGAACGTTTCCGGTATCTTCCTTTGAAACATCCACTTCCCTCTCGGTCTTTATCTCCTGTGTGACATCGACCTGCTTATATACGATCTTGTCCTTTACCTTCACGGTCTTGTCATAATTAAGGAATTCCATCCCCTCCACAGCATCGATACTTACGGAGTACTCCCCGCTTTCGATACCATGCTTATATATGATGCCATCCTTATCATCATCCGTGAAAGTTGTCTCTTTACCCTTTTTATCCTTAAGATGAACTGTAAAAGAAGTATCATTGATAAGACGTTCTGTCTCGGTATCAATGAACTTTATCTTTATATCCTTCTCAACAGAAGTGAATGTCACTGTCACTTTCTTAAGTTTAGAAGCTTCTTCCTCTTCCTGCTTCTCCTCTTCTTCCTTAGCTGCCGCAGCGGCCTCTTCCTCTGCAGATATCTTCGCAGCTTTTCTGGCATCGGCCATGGCAAGAAGACCTGCCTCACCGGCAACGCCGCTGTTTTCAAGCTTTGCGCCCACAGCAGCCATACCGTCATTCTTATCACCGGAATTGGTACCGAAATATATGGCTGCAAGCACTATGCATGCAAGAATAAAAGCAGCTGCAGCAACAACAAATTTCCCGATGGATGACTTTATGAATGCCGCTATGCTCTTCTTTCCGTCTTTTGACTGTGTATCCGGAGCTTCCCCCTTCTTAAGCTTTCCTGTCTTTTTATCTTCTGTTTTAGACTTCTTTGAAAGGGTGACTTTTTTGTTATCAGCCTTCTTGTTTCCGACTTTTTTATTTTCAGCTTTTTTGTTTTCGGCTTTTTTATTTTCAGCCTTTTTGTTTTCGGCTTTTTTTGCAGCGTTCGCTTTCTTTCCGACAGCTTCAGCCTTTTTGGCTGCTTCAGCCTTTTTGGCAGCTTTGGCAGCTTTGGCAGCTTTGGCAGCTGCTTTGTTCTCGGCAGCGGCCTCTTTCCTTTCTGCTGCTTTCTGCGCTTTTTTCTCAGCTTTCTTCTCGGCCCTCTCTCTGGCTTTTTCAGCTCTTATGGCTTTCTGAAGCTCTACGGTATCATCCAGGCCTACGAGTTCTGCAGTTTCAAGGTTTTCGCCTTCATCCTCATCGTACTCGTCATCTTCATACTGATCATCGTCCGAAGCATCATCATCATCATACTCGTCTTCTTCGTACTCTTCTTCATCTGTTTCATCTTCTTCATACTCATCAGACTCTGAATCTTCTTCATACTCTTCAGAATCTGTTTCATCTTCAGATGCCTCACCAGACTCTTCATAAGTCTCTTCATCATATTCTTCGGGATCCGCTTCCGAGTACTCATCAGGACCGTCATACAGCCCCTCTTCATACTCTTCAGGATCGTCCGCATCAGACAAGCCAGCCTGAGTACCTGCCGGCTCTCTTTGGGCAGGGCTGTTGTCCAATTCTTCATCAAGCTTTACTGTGTCTGTCATATCTTCAAGTTCAGCAGCAAGCTCGGTAAGTATGGCTGTCTCTTCCGATATCTCACCCTTAAACATAAGCTCATCTTCACGGGCTGCCTCTTCAGCTGACGGTTTAGCATCAGCAACAATGGTCTTATCCAGTGATGCGGTCTTATCCAGATCTATAAAATTTAATGTATCGTCTTTCATTCTTTTCCTCAAAATCGCAAGTCAAAACTTTATGTAAACTTAAATATGCCAAAGCATAATCTTATTAATTATAATTTTACAGGTAAATTTTGTAAACCTATGCCTAAAACAGCCCTCATTTCCCGGTATATTCGAAAACAGCATACATTCCACTGCTTCCTATCGGAGAAAAGCCGTATCTTTCGTATTCATCATTGCCGGGACGTCCCGTCGGGATCACCAGAAACCTTACATCATATATCCTGCAATACGATGCCAGCATCTTGAAATTGGTCCTTTCCGAATTCATCAGATCCCTGAACGAATTGCCTTCCCGCTCGCTATATGCATACGGCAGGATTATCTCTACATCATTCATTCGCACATACGGGAGCAGTTCATCGGTGAATGCAGCCTTTATCTCGCCTTCGCCTCCGGCATTTCTAATAAATGATGCCGCTGCTGCCGCCTCACCCGGTATCCTGTTCTCCACATCAGGAGTGCCATATACCATGCGTCCGCAGAAAAGCAGCACAGCTGCTGTCATCATAAGACCGTTTATCCTGTGTTTCCATACAAGCCTGGTTGCAGAGTAACCAAGCCCCACTCCTATCGGAAGCATCCACCACAGACGTCTGTACGCCTGATCTGCACCTACATTAATTAAAAACAGGTAAAGAGTCGGGCAGAAAATGAACAGCAGCATGACTATACTTCCACCCACCAATATTGTCCTTACGCTTTTCCTCTCTTCCCTTGCGGAAATATATATAAGAGCCGCAAAGAAGATCATCATCATAGCGCCGCTACAGGTATAACGCGCATATGTTGTAAACATGCTGTTTATCATCTCTGCCACAGCGCACCTCCCGCGATCATATATATACCTTCAAGCACGGCCGGAAGTGCAGCAGGTATCCACAGGAATAACCCTGAAGGTTTTCTGTATCTGACTGCTACCACAAAAATCAGCAGCCCTTCGGCCGCAGCCGTTGTGAAGGCCGAACCGCTCCCGAATACTAGCGCAGCCATATTCAATATAAAAAGCATAATATAGAGCCCGGATATTTTGGCTCTGCTCCCATTGTCTTCATCATCGGTACCTTCCGTCTCGATCGCCTGTGACAGTTCAAGCATGATCAACAGAACACAGGGCAGCATCAGACCTGCCGCTATGGAAGTAGCGCGCCAGGGTGCTGTCAGCAGATGGAATTCCCTTGTATACTCCGAATAGCCCCCGAACAAAAAGATCAGCGCCATTATGACCATAAAAACAGGTTTCTTCGGTCGTTCATCAGCAAATAATATATCTCCGGTCTTATCTAGTATCATATACATCAATATCAGGATAAATATCGGCATTATCACATACATGACTGTCTCATAAGGAAGTGCGGAGACAGAAGAAAGCATGGCTGCAAAGAGCGGATAGGTAAAAAGCACATCCTCCGTCGCCATGCCGGTATAGAGACCGGTCGAAGCATCATAACCGCTGCAACGTCCGGTATATAACACGGTAAGAGCCTTTTCTACTGTGGCTGCATCCTCTTTTCCGGGTGCAGCACTCACAACAGTCATATATAGCTGAAGTCCCAAAAGGATAACAAATGACAGACGCATCAGATTGTCTGTAAGCCCCGTCTCTTTAAGTGACGGTATGTTGAAAAAAACGCCAGCCGATCGTGTACCCAGCCCGAAGGCCAGCATCACCGCACCGGCAATTGAAATGAGTGACATTGATATCATCATCCCGGTACACAAAAAAGAAAGACTCTTCCCGCCTGCCATTGCAATAAGTGCCCAGACCTCAAAAACCGCAAACATCAAAAAAAATCCGCACAGACAGACTTCCTGCCCGGATCTTTTTTCCCTGCGTATTATCATTGAAGGAATGATGCCGGCGAGAAACGGAAAAACAATAAACCACACAATGACCGAAGCCGCGGCATCAGGTGTTATATTCATAAATAGGATTATAACATATATATAGTAAGCGCAATAAGTAATTACGTTTACTATACAAGTTTGTGGTACAATAGTAGCCAGATTGAAAACAGGAGGGAAATGCATAAATGATATCAATAGTAGTACCCACCTTTAACGAAAAAGGAAACATTGCCCCGCTGCTTAAACGTATAGGCGATACACTAAAAGAAATAGACTATGAGGTGATCTTTGTCGATGATTCAAACGATGAAACCCCTCAGGTCATCGAAGAAGCCGCCAAGACAGACAAACATGTAAGGCTCTTTCACAGAGAAAACGAAAAAGGCCTTGCAACCGCAGTTGTCAAAGGCTTTTCTCTTGCAGAAGGTGATTTTGTCGCATGTATGGACGCAGATCTGCAGCACCCGCCTGAAGTGCTTCTCGACATGTACGCCGCAATGCTGGCACATGCCGATATGGCAATTCCCAGCCGTCTTATTCCCGGCGGTTCTGACGGTGGCCTCGATATAGTCAGAAAGATCATATCAGGATCAGCAAGATACCTGGCTAAGATCATCCTCCCCTGCTTAAGAGGGATATCCGATCCTACAAGCGGCCTATTCATGGTAAAACGTGAACTGCTGCAGGGAGCGGATCTCAACCCCATAGGCTGGAAGATCATGGTTGAGGTTGTCTCACAGTGCAATGTCAAAAAGATACTTGAGACTCCATATGCGTTCCATGACAGAGAGTCCGGCGAATCAAAGATCTCTCTCAAAGTAAGTCTTCAATTCGTAGAACAGCTCTTCCATCTGCGTCTCCACGGTCGCAACGACGGTAAAAATATGAAAGTTGCAAGGTGGAGCACGAAAAAATTAAACGAAAAGAAAGCAGCACTGCAGTAAAAAAAGCCCGCCATTGGCGGGCTTTTTGATATATGATCATTTATTTCCTTGCCATAACAATTTCCTGATTTACAAGAGCAAGATCTGTAGCGATCATACGCTCAACCATCTGGTCAAAGCTGATCTCTCGCTTCCAGCCAAGCTTCTCTTCTGCCTTCTTGGGATTTCCAATAAGCAGCTCAACCTCTGCCGGTCTGAAGAAATCAGGATTTACCTTTACAACAACCTTGCCGGTTGCCTTATCCGTACCTATCTCATCAACACCTTCGCCGGAGAATTCAACATCCATTCCAACCTTCTCAAATGCGATCTTGGCAAAGTCTCTTACTGTTCTTGTCTCGCCTGTAGCCACGACATAATCATCCGGCTCCGGCTGCTGAAGCATGAGCCACATAGCTCTTACATAATCCTTAGAATGACCCCAGTCACGCTTTGCATTAAGATTACCCAGTTCAAGACAGTCTGCGCAACCAAGCTTGATGCGGGCAACGGTATCGGTGATCTTTCTTGTAACGAATTCCTTACCCCTGCGCTCGCCTTCATGATTGAAGAGTATTCCGTTGCAGGTAAAAAGATTGAAGCTCTCACGGTAGTTCCTTGTTATCCAGTAACCATAGAGCTTTGCTACGCCATAAGGGCTTCTGGGATAAAAAGGAGTATTCTCATCCTGAGGTATAGCCTGTACCTTTCCGAACATCTCGGAAGTAGAAGCCTGGTAGAATCTGCACTCAGGATTGACTATCCTGATAGCCTCAAGCATATTTGTAACACCTACAGCATCAATTTCTGCGGTAGCAATAGGCTGTTCCCAGCTTGTTGCCACAAAAGACTGTGCAGCAAGGTTATATACCTCATCAGCCTGTGATATCTTCATCGCATTGATCAGGGAAACCACATCAGTCATGTCAGCATAAATGAAGTGGATCTTATCTTTTATATGTGTCACATTTCCGTAATCCACGACAGATTTGCGGCGGAGCACTCCGTATACATTGTAGCCCTTCGAAAGAAGGAGCTCTGCAAGAAATGAGCCGTCCTGTCCGTTTATACCGGTAATAAGTGCATTCTTCATGAATTTACCTCTCCTTGTTGATTATCAGTTTCCAAAGTATTATAGCAGAAATCCGTTTACAGTAACAGACTGACACCATCTGCCGGATTTATCTGTGTTTATCTGTCAGTTCCCTGCACATTTTCATCAGCTTGCCGGCATACTCATCGGGATCGTTATGCGTTTTGAGATATTTATGCCCGGCTGCCACCATCCTGTCGTATATACCTTCCGGCATCAGATAAGCCATTCTGAGCTTATCGGCAATGTCCGTCTTATCAAGGACATTAAAACGTATGCCACGGTCATCTGAAAGAAGCTCCTTAACGCCGCCTCTGTCCGAACCTATGGGGACAGTTCCTGAAGCAAATGCCTCCAGCACAACAGTGGGATAATTTTCCATTCCCATTGCGGGAACACAGACAAAGCGGCTGTGTCTCATAAGGTCCTGGACCTCCGACTGTCTCAATGATCCCCTGTAATCTATCCAGTCATATTTTTTAAGAAGTGAATTAAAACGCTTTTCGAAGTTTCCCCTGCTGAAACCACCGGCGACCACAAGCTTGCAGTTGCGGCCCTTATTGAAAATTGCAAAGGCTTCGATCAGTCTGAATATACCCTTATCGTCGTTTATACGTCCTGCATAGAAGAAATCAAGATTCCTGTCCATGTTCTTTCTTGCCGAGGCGCATTTGAACGGATTACTCAAAAGTTCAGCATCATATCCATATTCGATAAGCTTTTTCTGAAGCATTTCACTGGGTGTGACAAACCTGTCCACACAGCGCTTCCTCACAGGAACAATGCTTCTTGCATGAAGCGCATATATTATCAGCTTCGTTCTTGATGAGCCGTAACGGCAGCCATTGACAACACAATTCTCACTCTTACATCCATGACAAACCGTTCCGTCAGGTTTCATGCAGTTAAACTTTGGACATATAAAGAAATAATCATGAACTATCTGAAGACTTTTGTAATCCTCCACAGCAAGATACTGCGCTATAGGAGATCTTGCAAAACAATGTATGATCACCACATCAGGATTGAACCTTTTGAGTATATGTCGGAATTTAAAATATATGGAAGGCGAAAAGAAAAGCTTGTTAAAACCGTTCACAAGCTTCTTCTCTGAAACTTTTATGTTGTAACGACCGGCATCGATCTTCCCCGCTTTCAGTGACGGATCAAATGTGAGGAAACCCACTTCCGCTCCGGCCGCTTTGAGCAGTTTTACCTGTTCGTGAGCAACATACTCAGCTCCACCGTATGAATTGTAATCGTTTGCTATTAAAATCTTCATATCTGATAAATATAGCCCATAATCGGGTTAATTCCTATTCACTTTTCATTTTTATAGCAACCATGGTGATATATCTTTGAAAGAACAGCATGACGATACATTTTTCTGAAACCTTTTTCACCACGAAAGCATCGCTCAAGAAAGAATGCATCAAGTTCTTTCTTTTCTGGTTTTATCCCTCTCTTTTCTTCAGGTGTAAACCGGGAGTACATCCTGTCTACAGTTCTGTAAAGATCACATATATGCTTCACAAGCGGCTCATCAATATTTTTTACATCCTGCAGTTCATATATAACTCTGCTCATGCCTCTGAAATTGATGGCACTCTTCTTCTTTGTAGTGATCGAATCAGGTCTTATCCGTCTTATATACAATTGTTTTGGAATATAACTTATACTTTTTATACTGTATAAGAATTCAGGTGTGAATAATTCATCCTCATGAACTATTTTTTCAAATCTTAACGACAAGGCAGATCTGCGGATAAATAACAGTACAGCACAGCTTGTATACTCATTGTTTTTTTTCAATTCCGCAAAAAGTTTTTTTCCATCATGTATACCTGTATAATCGTTACTCTTATCAAAATATCCCTGTTCTGTTCCAAGGGAATCTTCATCTGTCTTTGCAGCCTCAAACATGACTGCATCATAAGCATCTTTTTCGATTTCTTCTACCAGTATGCTAATAGCATCTGAAGTCAATGAATCATCGCCATCAAGGAAATAAATATATTCTCCTTCTGCTACATTAATACCTTCGTTCCTTGCACTGCTAAGTCCTTCATTTTTTTTATGAATAACAACAATGCGATCATCCTTTAGTGCATACTCATCACAGATTGTTTCACTTCCATCATTTGAGCCATCATCCACTACAATGATCTGGGTATTTCTATAATCCTGCCCAAGCACACTTTCTATACAGTCTGCCACATAGTCTTTAATATTGTAAACCGGTATTATTATGCTTACTTTTTTCATAAGCCAAGCCTTCGCTGAACCTGCAAGCGCATGATCTTAAACATGATAAACACAGTCTGCTTATTATGTCCGCAGCAATTTATCATACGTTTATAAAATGACCACGCCTTTTTTCCATAACCATTACTTGCACTTTCAATAGCTATAATACTAAAAAAAGTGCATTTTGCTTCTTTATGTCTGTCAAACTCACTTTTCCACTTCCGGTAATAAGCCTTCCAACCATCCATTCTTTTGTCGAAATCACCTGTGAGACTTTGATCATGAAGATAATATGTGATCAGTTTCTCACGCAAAAAAACAACTTTCCCCTTTTGCGAAAGTGCCGTCCACATATCATGATCCTCGGATGGCTGTGTTTTGCTATCAAAACCACCACATTTAAGTGCTATCTTTCTGTCAAACAAGGGCACCGAACATCCACCAACGAAATTATTACCAAGAAGTTTCTCAAAAACATCCCCTGAATACTCCATACCTGCATTATAAATTCTGTTTCTATTTCTTTTACCCTTACTTTCCACAGAACTTATATATCCGGTTACCAAAACAGCATCAGGGTAATCTCTTAAAGCTTTTTCCTGAAGTTCCAACTTATTATCATTCCAGACATCATCATCATCAAGAAATGCTATGTATTGTCCCTTCGCTATTCTTAACCCTTCGTTTCTTGCCGCAGCTGCTCCTCCGTTATGAGGCATCGCATAATATCTGATCTCAAAAGAAGCACGTATCCCTTTTAGCATCTCTTCAATTCTCACTGAAAGACTCACATCTTCAGGGAAATCATTAACGACTATCAATTCATCCGGTTGTCTTTTTTGTGCACACACAGAAAGAACAGCCCTGCGCAAAGTTTCAACCGGGCGCTTATATGTTGTAATAACCACACTTATTGATACTTTCATATTATCTTTCTGCGCTAACAATATTCAAAAAATCCATTTCTATACAGGTTCATGATCGATGATTTTCCAAAAAAAACTTATCAGAAAACCTGTTTTTTCTAATAAGATCAGTTTCTTTCTTACAATACGATCGTATATCTCAGGATACTCAGTTCTGACTATTTTACTAAATCTTCTTCCTTCAGATATTCTTTTCTGCCATGCGCATATCATATACTGCTTATAAATATATGGAGCGGCTATTTCCACAGCCCACTCACGTTTAATACTCCCCTTATCTGTCTTTCCGGTTTCCTCTAACAAAGTATATGCTAAATGCTCATGATGTTTAAAATTCTTCTTTAACTGTTCCGGACTTACACTTTGCCCTGACCTTCCAACTCTATAACAATATACCGATCTGTTTCCAGCATAAACCGTATCGGCATTAATCGAGGCCTTGAATGCATATTCAACATCAACATAAAACATGTGTCTGGTGATTGAAACATCATTATCTCTAAGCAACTTTGTTTTCACAGTCAGCGAATGCATTTGCGGAAACAGGTCAGAATGATAATCCTTTACAGATAGAACCATATCATGAGTAACATTTGCACATGAATCCTCCTCGCTGATTTTTTCTCCGCTTACATCATCAAATACAATATAAGGATTAAGAAAAATATCCGGTTTATACTTGCTGATCAGATTTAATAGTTCATCCAGCCCATCCGGATCAACATGGTCATCTCCATCTATCACTTTAAAATACTCACCTACTGCATTTTTTATTCCGGTGTTGATCACATTACCATGTCCACCATTTTCAGTATGAATAAGCCTTATTGATTCAGGATAGTCTTCTGCATACTTTGACGCGATTGACATGGTATTGTCGCTCCCACCATCATCGATCACCATAATATCCATATGGTTTATAGATTTTGTATCTGTAAGCGATTTAAGGAGAATATCTATATATTTTTCGACATTATATGCAGCAACAGCTATAGATATAAGCTTATCCATGATTAATCATTCTTTCCAATACAGTATTTAATGCTTCAGGGCAATCAACCGCAACAACTTTATCCGGATCACGATATGATTTTGCAAATTCACGGATCATTTCATCGACTCTATTCTTATACTCGGATTGCTCCTTAAAGATCATATCAAATGTAAAGATCACAAAAGGCTCTTTATCATATAACCATTTTGGTGTGAATTGTGCCGTAGAGAACGCCCCGACAAGAATATGATCATCTGTCAACTCCCATCCACATCTAAGTTCCCACTGACTTTTTCCCGGATCGATCTTTCCTTTTGTATTTTCTTCTTTATCTCTTGGGTGAAGTCTGAGCATTCCGTTATGCTCATTTATAATACTTCGAACCTTCATTTCTATTTCATTAAAATCTTTACTTACGGTAACATTATCCTTTTTCCATGGTTGTGAAAAATAGATCAATTTGTTTTTTTCAAGGACTTTATCACTCACGCAATCCATATAATAGCTCAATTGTTCAAAATACGATACACCATCTCCACCTTTTACCGGATTAAAATATCTGACATTATCCCATTCAAAAAGCGGTTTGATGTTTCCTACAAGAGTAAGTTTCGGATGTTTTTTTTCAGCATATTCATTACGTTTCATCACTTCATCATCAAAGCTAAGAATATCCTGTCTCACATATGAGCCCGTCCCATCTTCAAAAAAACACAACTCCGATTTTTTCGATGCATTAATGATACAGGATTGAATATAAACACCGGAATAAGCAACAAACACATTTTTATAATTCAGAAGGTATTTGGGCTTTGGCGTAATATCTGTATTCATTTTCAGCCTCTGATAGGCCCAAAGGCATAAATACAAGTCTTTTAAACTCTTAATACTCTTCCTTGATCCGTATATTGACTTAAACAATCCACTTCCATCAGCAATACTTCTTAATGAACCGGCTATCACATTTTTCCTGGTAGGTTCTGCTATTTCTTTTTCATCCCGGAATACATATACATGTTCAAACACTTTTTTATCATTCAATCTTTTTAAGACAAGATCACTGCATATTCCTCTAAGCACGAAAAGGTCCGACTTTACATTTTTAGCCTGCAAAGCATAACCGATCACTGTCAAAAGCTGATAATCAGTCATTACGATCATTGCATTTTCTATGACATCTGTATCTCTATTTTCATTTTTATAAATGTTTTCTTCCCCGGTCACTGCTGCCCCCTTAATCAAATGATTTGACAATCAGTTTAAAAGAGACGGCATAACCGTCCCTTTTCCTTCCCTGTCGGTGCAAAATTATACCTGCTGATGATACTAACAGCTTCCCTATTAAATTCTTCAGGAAATGGACTGTCTAAATTATATGTACGAAGTCCTGCTTCTACATGCCCCACCGGAATCCTTAAATAAAAACATGCAAGAGCCGAAGCAAATGTAGTCGAGGTATCTCCATGAACTAACACTATATCAGGATTTGATTTTTCAAGAACCAATTTAAGGTTTGTCAGAATATCACCGGTAATATCAAAAAGCGTCTGTCGATCCTTCATGATAGACAGATCATAATCCGGGATAACTCCAAAAGCCTCAAGAACTTGATCAAGCATTTTTCTATGCTGACCGGTTACACATACTATAGTTTCCAGAGAATTCCGTTTTTTTAACTCTCTTATAACCGGACACATTTTTATAGCTTCAGGCCTAGTCCCAAATATAAGTAAAACACGTTTTTTCCTAGAAGTTAGCGTCATTTTTTCACCTTTTTCCTAACTATAGAATTATACCCGATTACCACGCACCTTAAAAGAGACGGTAAAACCGTCCCTTTTAATTGCTATATATTTCTTACTACAACTTCCCACACCGTGTAGCCTTGGCTAACGGTGTTTTAGTGAGCCTTAACAATTCTCGAAAATGCATCGTTATACTAGAAATGGGCCGCCACGGATGACGGGCCAAGTGAAGAACGCCAGATGGATGTGGCGTGTGAGCGGTTCCGGAAATATACCATAACTTGGGCATTTTCGTAAGAACTGCTTGGCGAACGGTACCACCGTCAGACAAGCTACCAGTGTGAGGAAGTTAGCGGTATATAACACATAATCCCGGAAAAATCCTAAAGCCTCAAGAACTTGATCAAGGATTTTCCTTTATTCTCTGTATTATTGTTCAGATACCGTCAGCCGGTACTCATCTATCAGCTTTGACATAAAAGCCTCATCTTTAGCTGCGCGTTTCACATCGTCACTACGGCCATTTTCAATCAGCCATGAATAAAACGAAGCCATAAAAGCCCTTTCTTCTGCGCGGCCTTCTTCGCGGCCCTCTGCACGGCCCTCTGCACGGCCCTCTGCACGGCCCTCTTCACCGGCTTTTCTACGTTCTATCTCAATTTCTTCGTACCATTTCATATACAACCCCTCCGTTCTTTCCCTGTGACGGACTGTTTCAAGCATTCGATTCAAATCAGCTAATCTGCTGTCATCTGTATCTATTGTGCCCTCTCCGACCATGAATTTCAAGAGGGCTTTTAACTCTTCCCCAACATCCCCCACATGTCCCCT